>DBPP01000023.1 GCA_002305575.1 Ruminococcaceae bacterium UBA1417 | reverse complement strand
CTGGCACTCGCCGCAGCCGCCGTTTTTCGCACTTTCGCACAGATTCCGGGTCTCAAGAGTCTTGATGTGTTCCATATCGATTATCCTCCGATCAAAATACAATTTTACTCTGTAATCTTATCATACCGCGCGGCGTAAGTCAAGCGTTTCAGGGGAAAAAGCGGCGTGGCGACCGGTTGCGACGGAAAAACCTTTTGGACAAGGCACTTTTAAAACAAAAAGGCCTTTCCTCTGCAGGAAAGGCCTTGGGTTTCACATTTGCTTGCGTACGATCGTGTATTCGTCCCCCGGGCGGTAGTACGGACACTCGGTAAAAGCGCCGCTGATGAACCGTGCGGTTTCATCCTCGTCAAGGTCCATGTCGCATACGTAAAAGCCGTATTCCGGGTCGTATTCGTAGTACATGCAGTCCTCGCACTTGGTGGAATTCACGGCCATGGCGCGCCTCACAGAACGCTCTGCAGGAACTGGCGCGTACGGTCGTGTTTCGGCGCGGTGAAGATTTCCTTCGGCGTGCCTTCCTCGAGTACGACGCCGTCGTACATGAAGACGACGCGGTCCGCTACCTCACGGGCAAACCCCATTTCGTGTGTGACAACCAGCATCGTCATGCCGTCCTCGGCGAGCTTTTTCATGACGGCGAGCACGTCGCCGACAAGCTCGGGGTCAAGCGCGCTGGTCGGCTCGTCGAACAGCATGATCTTCGGTTCCATGGCGAGCGCCCGGGCAATGGCGACGCGTTGCTGCTGGCCGCCCGAAAGCTTTGCGGGATAGGCGTCCAGTTTGTCGCCGAGGCCAACCTGCTCAAGCAGCTTGACAGCTTTGGCGCGGGCCTCCTTTTCCGGCACACCTTTAACGGTCATCGGTGCGAGCATGACGTTCTGCAGGGCCGTTTTGTGCGGGAAGAGATTGAAGCGCTGGAACACCATGCCCATTTCGAGCAGAATGGCGGCGCGTTCTTTCTGGTGCATGTGCACCTGGTTGTGGCCGTTGACGCGGTCCTCGATCAGCTTATCGTCAATCCAGATTTTGCCGCTCGTACTTTTTTCCAAGCGGTTCAGGGAGCGCAGGAAAGTCGATTTTCCGGCGCCGGATGGACCGATGATGACGACGACTTCGCCGGGCTCCACCGTAAGGCTCACGTTTTTCAGAACCTCAACGGAGCCAAAGGATTTGCAGATGTTTTCGGTTTTAATGATCGACATGTCGGGTCCTCCCTTATTCGTAAATGGAAAGGCGCTTTTCGAGGCGGTTGAAGATAAAGGTAAAAACGCCCGTGATGACCAGGTAGATGATCATGGCCGGGATGTAGACGAGCGCGCTCGCCTTGTTTGAGGCGATGATCTTGGTCTGGTAGGTCAGATCGGTCAGTGCGATAATCGAAACAAGCGAGGTATCCTTGAGCACCATGACAAATTCGTTGCAGATCGGCGGGATCATGCGGCGGTACGCCTGCGGGATCACGACGAGGCGCATGGCCTGACCGCGAGTGAGGCCAAGCGCACGGGAAGCTTCCATCTGGCCTTTGTCGATCGATTCAATCGCGGCGCGGATAATTTCGGCAAGGTAAGCCGCGACATTCAGCGTGAAGGCCAGCCAGGCCGCAAAGAAACGGCTCTGGATGTTGAGCGCAGGGATAAGCTGCGGCAGCGTGTAATAAATGAAAAAGAGCTGCATCAGAAGCGGCGTGCCGCGAAAGAAGAATATGTAGGCGCGGCAGATCGAGCTGAGCACCGCGTTGCGCGAAATCTTGCCCAGTGCGAGAAAAACGCTGAAAATGAGCGCGGCGGCAACGGAAAGCACGGAGAGCGCGAGCGTCGTGCCTGTGGACTGGATCAGTGCGGGCATCCAGCCGATAATCTTATTGATTGCATCCATCATGGCGGATTCATCTCCTTCATATCAAATTCAGAGACCCTGCGCGCAGAGTCTCTGAATACGGTTTCAGGCTTACTTCTTGGTGACGATAACAAGCTGGTTCGAAATGTACGGTTCCGTCATTTCATAGGCTTCCTGACGCTCGGGCGTAATGGAGACGGCCGCAATGATCATGTCGTACTGGCCCTTATCGAGGCCGGCAAACACGCCGTCAAACGTCGTGTTGACGAATTCTACCTCGAGGCCGAACATGGAGGCAAGCTCCTTGGCCAGGTCCACATCGAAGCCGATGTATTCAAGGCCGGAATCGTCCGTGTACTCCATCGGCGGGTAGCCGGCTTCAAAGCCGATGATCAGTTTGCCCTCCTCAACGGTCGAAAGCTTGGAGAGGTCGAGCGTCGGCTCTTCGGTCACGGTGCGCACGCCCTCGGTCACGTTGGAGCCGAAGTGCTTGGTCGCAATTTCGCCCATCTTACCGTTGTAGTACAGCGTGTCGATGGCAGATTCCACGAGCTCCAGCATACCGGTGTTGCCTTTCTTCAGGCAGATACCCATCGGTTCGCCTTCCTCGCTTCTCCATACGCTCTGGAACTTGTCCTCTTCGCCGGTGAGGTAATACGCGGCAACCACGCTGTCGACATAGACGGCGTCGCAGCGGCCGAGCTCGAGGTCATCAAAGCACTGCGTCACCTTTTCGTATGGCAGAATCTCCACGTTTACGCCGTTCTCCTGCATTTCCTGCAGGCTGTCGTGCGCGGTGGTCGCGGTCTGTACCGAAATTTTTGCCCCCTCAAAATCCGCAGGGCTCTCCACCTTTTTGGTTTCCCCGCCACTGCAGGCCGTCATGGAAAGCGCCAGCAGACCCGCCAGAACAGCGGTGCCCATTCTCTTTGCGTTCATTGTACAAAGCCCTTCCTTCATCATTTGTTCACAGTATTTACATTTTACTCCGAATTTCGCGGGGGGTCAATTGATAAATCTGACAAATAAACGCATATTTATACATATATACATAGCTATTTCCGAGGGGACGGGGGGATTGGGTCGATACGGGGCTGCAAAAGAAAAAAGGGAGGAGCATTTGGCCCCTCCCCAGACGGTCTCATTGGCGGTTGTGCATTATTTCTTGGTGACGATGACGAGCTGGTTCGAAACGTAAGGCTCTGTCAGCTCGTAAGCTTCCTGGCGCTCCGGCGTAATCGAAACAGAGGAGATCACCACATCGTACTGCTCCTTATCGAGGCCGGCGAAAATGCCATCCCAAGCGGTATTGACGAGCTCCACGTCGAGATCGAGCAGTTCGCCGAGCGCGTAGGAGAGATCTACGTCAAAGCCCATCGGGTTGAGGCCGCTTTCGTCCATGTACTCCATCGGCGGGTAGCCGATTTCCATGCCGACGGTCAGCGTGCCGTCCGAGATGGTGGAGAGCTTCGAAAGATCGAGCACCGGCTCTTCGGTTACTGTGCGCACGCCTTCCACATCCGCAGCAGAGCCGAAGTGCTTTTCGGAAAGCTCCGCCATGGTGCCGTTATAGTACAGCGTGTCGATCGCAGCTTCAAGAATTGCTTTCAGGTCCGTATTGCCCTTTTTGAGGCAGATGCCGATCGGTTCGCCTTCATCGCTGGTCCATACCTTCTGGAATTTATCGCTGCCGGTCAGATAGTAGCCGGCGACAACGCTGTCCACGTAAACGGCGTCGACACGCCCGAGCTCGAGATCGTCAAAGCACTGCGTGACTTTTTCGTACGGGAGCACTTCGATGTTCTTGCCTTCGTCGAGCATGTCCTGAATGTTTTCGTGCGCGGTGGTCGCGGTCTGCACGGAAATTTTCGAGCCTTCAAAATCGTCCGGACTTTCAATCTTTTTGGCGGCACCATTGCTGCACGCCGTCATAGAGACGGTAAGAATACCGGCAAAAAGAACGGCCAAAATTTTCTTCATTTTCATTTTTATTCACCCTTCCTCATGCTTCTCACCCAAAATTCTATCGGTGAATTTTAGGAATGTCTGTATTTTACTCTGTTTTTTGTAAAAGGTCAATTGTTGAATCGGCCAAAGAATTGTATAAATATTCATATATACATAGCGGGTTTGTCAAAATACACAAAAAGCGCGAATGCAGGAAGGGGTAGCGTATCCTGCATTCGCGCGGTTGGGGGGTGATTAGGCCATATAGCCGCCCTTCATTGGGGACTGTGCGGATTCGGTAAAACGCTTGAGCACGCCGCGCGTGTAGCGGCTCTTAAACGGCGGCAGCGCTTTGCGGCGTTCGGCGAAAACGCGCGCAATTTCCGCTTCATCCGCGGGCTTGCCGTGAATGCCGCAGACGCGCAGCACGCGCTTTTCAATGTCAATTTCAATCAGATCACCCTCTTCGACAAGTGCAATCGGTCCGCCTTCCGCCGCTTCAGGTGAAATGTGGCCGATGGCCGGACCGCGGCTTGCGCCGGAGAAACGGCCGTCTGTCAGCAGCGCGATGCTGGCCGCGAGATCCGGGTCGCTCGAGATGGCCTCGGTGGTGTAGAACATCTCGGGCATACCGCTGCCGCGCGGACCCTCATAGCGGATGATGACTGCGTCGCCCGGATTGATTTTTCGAGTGAGAATGGCGTCGATTGCCGCTTCCTCGGAATTGAACGGCCGCGCTTTCAGCAGCGCTTTGTGCATTTCTTTGGGTACGGCGGTGTGCTTGACGACCGCACCGTCCGGCGCAATGTTGCCGCGCAGAATCGCGATCGCGCCGTTTGTGCCGATCGGGTCGTCAAAGCGGCGGATGACGTCGGTGCGCTGCAGACCGGTTTTCCGCAGGTACGCGTCGCACTTTTCGTAGTAGCCGCTTGCTTTCAGCTCGTCGAGGTTTTCCCCGAGCGTTTTGCCGGTCACGGTGAGCACGTCGAGGTGCAGCTGACTGCGAATCTCCTCCATAACGCGCGGTACGCCGCCTGCATAGTAGAAGTACTGGGCGGGCCATTCGCCGGCTGGGCGGATGTTCAGCAGGTAATGCGCGCCGCGGTGCAGGCGGTCGAAGGCGTCGGCGTCGAGCTCGATGCCGAATTCGTGTGCGATGGCGGGCAGGTGCATCAGCGTGTTGGTGGAGCCTGAAATCGCGGCGTGCACCATGATCGCATTTTCAAAAGACTTCTGCGTTACAATGTCGGATGCGCGGATACCTTTTCGCGCGAGTGCCACGGCAGTCTCGCCGGCCTTCACCGCCACGTCGCCCAGATCGGCGCACGTGGCCGGCATCAATGCGGAGCCGGGCAGCATCAAACCGAGGGATTCAGCCATAATCTGCATCGTCGAGGCCGTGCCCATGAACGAGCACGCGCCACAGGAGGGGCAGGCGTGGTGTTTATAATAGGTAAACTGTTCTTCGGTAATTTCGCCGCGCTGGAACATCGCGCTGTATTTGCCGATCTGTTCAAGCGTCAGCAGGTCGGGCCCTGCATCCATAACGCCGCCCGTGACGAATACAGCCGGAATGTTGATGCGCCCGATGGCCATCAGCAGCGCCGGGACGGATTTGTCGCAGCTTGCGAGGAATACGCCGCCGTCAAAGGTCGTCGCGTTCGCGTGGATTTCGACGAGATCGGCGATGATGTCGCGCGAGGGGAGCGAATAGTTGATGCCGTCATGGCCCTGCGCCATACCGTCGCAAATGTCGGTGGCAAAATAGAGCGCTCCTTTGCCGCCGGCCGCGTCCGCACCGGCCTGGGCCTTTTGCGCGAGCTGCAGCAGATGTGCGGAACCCGGATGGCTCTGCCCATAGGTGCTTTCGATCAGAATCTGCGGTTTGTCGAGATCTTCGGCCTTCCAGCCCATGCCCATGCGCAGCGGGTCCATTTCCGGTGCGATCTTACGGATTTCCTGACTTTTCAGCATGTACAATCGTCCTTTCCTTTTTCCGATGCTTCCATTATAGCGCCGTACCGGCCAAAAGGCAACGGACGGGAAGGATTCTTTGACTTTTTTCGCAGAATTGGCTATACTGAAAATAGAACAAAAGCAGCCGCGACGCGCGCGGCCGGGATTGGAGGAAGCTGCAATGCGGCATGTGGAGGCCGGCGGGCTGGTATTCGGCGCCGGGAAAATGAAAATCTGCGTCCCCGTCTGTGAGAAGACGTGTGCGGCGGCGGTGGCGGCCGTTTTGGAAATCTGTAAAACGCCCGCCGATCTCATCGAGTGGCGGATCGATTATATGGAAGAGGATATCCTCGCGGCGGCGCATGCGGTGCTGGAGGCGGCCGGGGGCCGGCCGGTGCTGTGTACGTTTCGCACAAAGGGAGAGGGCGGCGAGCGGGAGATCGACTCCGAAGCGTATTTTGCGCTCAATGAATCGCTTGGCGCGCTCGGCGTGCCGATGCTCGACCTCGAGCTGATGCGCTGTCTCGCGCATCAATCGCGCGCAAAGCGGGCGATCGACGCGCTGCACGAGAAAGGCGTTGTGATCGTGCTCTCCAACCACGATTTTGAAAAAACCCCACCGCGCGCCGAGCTTCTGGAGCGTTACCGGCAAATGGAGGCGCTCGGCGGCGACCTGCCGAAAATCGCTGTGATGCCGCAGAACCAGCGCGACGTGATGGTGCTGCTGTCCGCAATGACCGAAGCCAGCGCTGCATACGGGCCGCTCATCGGCATTTCGATGGGGGAACTGGGGAAGGTAACGCGCGTGCGCGGCGGCGCGTTCGGCTCCGTCATGACGTTTGCGAGCAAAGGAAAAGCCTCCGCACCGGGGCAAATCGATGCAGAGGCATTGGCTTCCATGCTGTGATATTGAGATTATGCGAGATTACGCAAGTTTCTCGAGTTTGAAAACGGTCTTGACCTCGCCGACCGGCGTGTCGTTGTCATTCACGGTGACGCCGTTGTTCAGGCTCTCGAGCATCGCGTCGGTCTCGGCGTTGTAATAACCGATCTGGCGGAAGATTTCGCGGATAATCAGCGGCCAGACAGCCTCGGTGCCGTCCTTGATCTTGAAGGAGATGCCCAGACGCTCTTTCTTCAGGCCGATGCCGTAGACGCCGTTCGCGCCGCCCTTCGCGACAATATTCGCGTCGTGGTTGATGAGCGAGCACAGGTAGCCCGTACCGCGCATCATGTGCGGGTACTGGTGAATGCGGGGCACGTAGCGGCGCGCCGCCTCGCGCAGCGTGTCATCCTGAATCGTATCGATGCAGGCGAGGTTTTTGTAGGCGATCGCGATGTTCTTCATCGGGTAGGCGAAAACCGGTACGCCGCAGCCGTCGACGCCGATGACAACTTTGTTTTCGGGATATTCGGAGAGCACGCTCATCGTGCGGAGCACTTCATTCTGGCCTACGGAGCCGATTTTCCAGTAATCCTTCACGTCGCCGCCCATTTCGCGCTGGATCAGCATCAGCGCCGTGTGCTTGCCACTGCAATTGTGGTAGAGCTTCGATTTCGGCAGGCCCGCGCGGATGCGGTCTTCATTGGCCTGCGTGGAGCCCGGGACGGTCGGCTTCATAATGAGGTCTTCGGGGTTAAGATCCGCCTTGCGCATAATCGATTTCAGCGCCTCGATGTGAAACGCTTCGCCGAGGTGCGAGCCGGAAAACAGCACGGTTTCCTCATCGGTGAAACCGTACTTTTCGTCGAGCCGGTGTGCGATGACCGGCAGCGCCTGCACAGGCTTGGAGGCCGAGCGGTAATAGACGACCGCTTCGGGATTGCCGGCCGCATAAACGACCTTGCCGCTCTCATCCACGACGCTGATGTAGCCGTAATGCGTCAGGTCGAGCAGGCCGCCGCGGTATTCTTCTGTCAAAAGAGCCGTATCCAGCATGAAAAATCACCATTCTTTTCCTATCCACAGATTTTTTGCTTTATTTTAAAGCCAAAGGCTATTATAATCATTTTCAGGAGAAAGTAAAGACGCAAAATAGACAAATCGCGGA
Organism: Ruminococcaceae bacterium UBA1417; assembly: GCA_002305575.1. Taxonomy (GTDB): domain Bacteria; phylum Bacillota; class Clostridia; order Oscillospirales; family Acutalibacteraceae; genus Hominenteromicrobium. Next base: position 40,215 of record DBPP01000023.1, on the reverse strand, counting down.
CCATTTCCGGCCCGCGATGTATCTGAAAAAGCTGACGATGCGGAGCCACCGGAAAGGTGTTCCGCAAAATCGGAGAGAAAGGGAACGGAGTATGGAAAACATTCTGTTTGAAGTCTGCTGCGGTTGTGCCGAGGATGCCGTACAGGCAGAAGCCGGCGGCGCAGGCCGCATCGAATTGAATAACGCGTTGTTCCTCGGCGGCCTTACGCCGAGTATCGGCACGCTGGAGGCCGTCAAGGCGCGGGTGAACATCCCTGTGATGTGCATGGTGCGCCCGCGTGAGGGCGGTTTCTGCTACACAGACTATGACTATGACACGATCTGCCGCGATGCCGTACAGTTGGTCCGTGCCGGGGCGGACGGCATCGTGTTCGGCTTTTTAAATTCGGACGGTACGGTGGACGAGGCGCGCTGCGCCGATTTCCTCGCACGCGTCCGCGCGGAAAATCCGAATCTTGAAACAGTTTTCCACCGGGCGATTGATGTCGTGCCGAATGTGTTTCGGGCGCTTGATGCGCTGATCGCGCTCGGTGTCACGCGTGTGCTCACAAGCGGCCAGCGGGCGAGCGCGCCGGCCGGTGCGGAGACGATCCGGCAGATGCTCGAATATGCGGCGGGACGCATCGATATCCTGCCTGGCGGTGGCATCAACGCCGGAAACGTGCATGCGTTTATCGCGCAGACCGGCGTGCACAGCGTGCACGCCTCGGCGCGGTCCCTGCGGCACGACACGAGCGTCTGCGGCAACCCGGAGATTTTTTTTGGCGGTCAGATCGACGGCAAAGGTGTGCCGGAGGACGAATATAAGGTGACGGACAGCGCGCTCGTCGCCGCAGTGCTCCGCGCTATTGAGGGATAACGCATGAAAAACGATATGGATAGCATTTTGAATTCCCTGTTTTCCGGCGGCCGGTTGCACGTGGGCGGCGAGACAAAAAGCCGCGCGGCGCAGGAGGCCGAGGAATTTCTCCAGCAGCTGGAGGAGACGAAAAAAGGAGTCAACCGCGGACTGGACCGGCAGATCAACGACTTGGAGCGCATCAACCGGGAGGCGCAGCGCAGCATGGACGAAATGCGCCGCCTGCTTGAGCGGGACAGTGTGCCCGCGCCGGCAGCGTCCGCACCACAGGCGGTGCCGGAGGAGAAAAAGCCCGTGGCAAAGGGCGCGGCGGAGGAGCCACCGCAGGACACAGCAGCGCTGTTCCGCTCGGCGCGCGAGGCGGCCGGTAGCGCGGTGATCGGTCAGGATGCGTTCCTGAACAGCCTGTTTACGGCGTTTAAACGTCCGGGTATCACCGGTACGCCGGCTGGAAAGCCCGCTGCGGTGCTGGTGATTTCCGGCAAGGAGGGCACGGGGCGGCACAGCGCGCTTTCCGTGGCAGCGTCATCGCTCGCACAGGGCGGCGTGTTGAAAAATGGGAAGATCGCCCGCATCGATCTCGCTTTGTACGCGAACGCCGAGGACAGCCGTCTGTTGACGCAGGACCTTTTTGCGGCGCTGCAATCGGGCGACGATGTGATCCTGTTTGAAAACTTCGAGCGGTGTCACAAGTCGCTGCTGCCGATGCTTGCCGCGCTGTGCGAAACCGGCACATTGAAGCTCTCGACGCGTTACGCGCTGCAAAAGGGAATGCTGATCGACGTGGGTACGGCGCTTGTGCCGAACGCGGTCGGCGAGATCAACGCCGCCGGGCAGTTCTTCGTTTTCATCACCGACCGGGATGAAGCGGCGTTTGCCGACGCATTCGGCGCGCCGTTCCTTGCGGCGGTCACGGATTTCTGCCGCACCGAGGATTTTACGCCGGAGAGCTTGCAGAAAATTGGCCGTCTCGCCATGGAAGAGCTGGCCGCGCGTGCCGCAGAAAAATTGCAGTTTACGGTGACGTTTGGCGAAGACGCTGCCGGATATCTCGCAGCGCAGTTCAGCCGCAAGGACGGTGTGGAGAGCATCGACCGCATCACCGAGCGTTGCTTCCGCCTTTTGAGCGAGGAGAAGCTCCGGCGCAGTGCGGGCGCGCTTTCGGGTGCCGTTCGCGTGGAGGACGGCGCGCTCGTCTTTGCATTCCCGGAATTCACCGTTTCAGTAGGCGAGGAAAAGCAGGCGGTGAACCAAGCGGCCGTGGAGGCCGTCAAAGGGGAGATGGACCGCATCGTCGGGCTGCAGGCGGTCAAGGACTATGTGCTCTCGCTCGAGCAAAACTACGTGATCCAGCGGCTGCGCGAAAGCCGCGGCATGAAGGCCGATGTGCCCACAATGCACATGATTTTTACCGGCAACCCCGGTACCGGCAAAACGACGATCGCGCGGCTTGTTTCGCGGTACCTGAAGGCGATGGGTGTGCTGACGGGCGGCCAGCTGATCGAGGTGACGCGCGCCGATCTCGTCGGCAAGTACGTCGGCCATACGGCGCCGCTGACGCAGCAGGTGATCCGTTCGGCGATCGGCGGCGTGCTGTTCATCGACGAAGCGTATGCGTTGTACCGCGGTGCCGACGACAGCTTCGGCCTTGAGGCGATCGACACGATTGTCAAGGGCATGGAGGACAACCGCCAGAATCTGATCGTCATCCTCGCCGGATATTCGAAAGAGATGGCGGAATTTCTCACGGCGAATTCCGGCCTGAAATCGCGGTTTCCGAACATCATTGAATTTCCGGACTACACGGCGGAGGAGCTGCTGCGCATCACGCGCATTACGGTGGAGAACAAGGGCTATGTACTCGACGCGGCCTGCGACGCACCCCTCACAGCCTATTTTGCAGCGCGGCAGGCACAGGACGCGCGCACGGCCGGAAACGGACGCATGGCGCGCAACCTCGTGGAGGACGCGATCCTGAATCAGTCGCGCCGCCTCACCGCGGGCGATGTTTCCGCCCTGACGCAGAAGCATTTGGAAACACTGCTGCCCGAGGATTTTGATCTGGATCCGAAAGCATAACGCGGCTTTGCGCCGCAAAAAAAGGAAGAGGAGCGAACGCCCGGCGGCGTCCGCTCCTCGCTTTACGTTGTTGGCTTTTTACTTAATCCACGTCTATGGCGGGAATTTCGTAATACGTGCAGTCCGCATCCGACGCGTTGAGCAGCTGCGGGTCGCGAGCTGTGTGGGTGCCGGTTTCCACGCCGACGAGGAGGTTGCCGCTTTCCAGAACCTCCGTGCGCACGTACGAGCCCACCACAAAGTGGTGCGTGTCGTAGGCGTTTGTAGCGAAGTGGAAGTAATTCGTCGCGCCGTTCATGTGACCGGAGAAGTAATCGGCATCGATGAACGGGAAATCGCTGTCATCCACGAAGCGCTTGGTGGGATAATAAAAGCTTGTGATCCAGAGGATGCCTGTCGTGCCGTCGTTATTCTCATAAGCGTCGCATTCGGACTGCAAATCGTCGTAGCGCCAGCCGTACAGCCCCTTCGTTTCGATGTCGACGTCGAAGGTGACAAACGAATAGCCTTCACGCTCCAATGGCGCGGTGGGGTCCACCATATCTTCCGCAGCGATGCCGGCCTCTGCCGGGGAATCATACACCTGCATGTTGGAATAGGTGATTTCGGCCGTAGCGTCCGCGTTGACATAGCCCGAACCGTCAGGGACCAGTTCGCGCATGGCCTGACTGACAATGGTTTCACCGAGCGCGACCGTCGATTCGCCCTCGCGCGGCGCCAGGATCTTTTCCACCGAGACCGGCGGATCGTACACGATCTCCTCCGGGTCGATTTCGACGGAGGCGGCGGGATGCTGTGCATAGCCGCCCTCGGTCATCGGCACGGTGAAGGTGGCAAGCGGCGTCCGGACGTCGTCCCAGTCGTAGAGCGTTACGGTGAGGCTCTCCACGTCCTCGGCGATCGGCGCGTAGTAGATGGCGCCGCTCTCCTCGTTTTCAAAACGAATGCGCTGCAGCGCATGGCCATCCTGGTCCTCTACGGTGTACAGATAAACCTTGCCGTCGGGCATCGTGCAGTCGATGCAGGTGAAGCCCGGCGAGGTCACGATGCTGTGCAGTGTGAAGTCTTCGCAGGATTCGTCGACCGTGTAAACGCTGCGGGCGCCGGCATTGACCGTCACGTCGAACGTGAACGGTTCCAGAGTGCAGTCCAATGCGCTGGTTTCCGCCGTATAAAGGCCGCGCTGGTCGAGTACCATGCGTTTCGGATTGACGCCGAGCAGACTTTTGGGGGTTACGGTCAAGGCGAATTGGTCTGCAACGTCTAGTTTACTGACGTCGAGCGCAATGGTGCCGGCGAAGGTGTCGCCCTCCACGCGGTACAGCTTGGCGTTTGTGCCGCCGAAGGTGTCGTAGGTGCCGGATTCTTCCGTGATCTGCAGGCGCTCGCCGTCCAGATCAAACGTGAAGGTCGGCTCGATCTCCAGGATGCTATCGTCCGCATCCGGAAAGTCCGCCGTATAGCCCAGCACCAGCGCCGTGCCGTCGCAGTACACCTCGGTGACGCGGAAGTTCGCGTCCGCCTGCTCCGCGACGGGCGTCACGTAGTCCTCCACGGCGCCGTCCGTGATGACGCTGCCGCGTGCAAGACCGGTCTGCTTCAAGAAGGCGACGATGTTTTCCATAAACGGGATGTTTTCCGCGAGCACGGGACTGTATACGCTGGCGGTCACGAGCAGCACAAAGCAGGCGGCCAGCGCACCGATGGCTTTAAAAGCGGGATGGATGCGGAATCCGGCGCGCTTTTCCTTGTGCAGATTTTGTAGGATACGCTCCTTTTCCGTCTCGAACAGCTCGAGCTCCTGCGTCTGAATTTCAGCGATTTCCCTGTACAGATTCTTGCGCATAAAGCGTGGCTCCTCCTTTCGTCAACTGATCCCGCAAACGTCTGCGCCCGCGGGAAAGCCGCTGGTTGATATCGTCTGTGGTGCGGCCCATGGCCGCGGCAATTTCCGCAGAAGTTTCGAGAAAATAATACTTGCGGATGAAAATTTCACGGTCCGGCGGCTGCATGCTGTCGATCAGATCGCCGATCTTTTCCGTCGGCGCGGTGTAAGCTGCGGCGCAGTCGTCGGGCAGCTCCACGTCCATGTTGCGGCTCAGCTTGCGCCAACGGTCGATGGCCGCATTGCGCGCCGTGACGATCAGCCACGCGCGTACCGGTGCGCCGTGCAGGCGCCGCCGATCCTTCCACAGTTTCAGGAATACGTCGGAAACGCATTCCTCGGCGTCCTGTGGGAACTGGTACAGAACGCGGGATACAATTGTTTTGACCAGTCTGCCGTACTGGTCAAGCGCCGCTTCGAGGCCGCGCTCCGCGTCCTTTTGCAGCAGGCGGAGCAGTGCTTTGTCCTCCAAGCTCCTCCATCTCCTTTCGTTTCGGCCGGCGGCTGCCGACCGAAATCTTCTTTTTCAAACCGGGCGTTGGCCGCCCTTGAAAAGCGCTTTCACCCTTATAGACGCGCTGCCAACCGAAAAAAGCTGACAACCCGGAAAAAAATTTGCCAAAAACCGCGAAAACCGTGGGTGCCCGGCTCCGAGCAGATGCACGGAACGGATACGACCGGGACAGGGCGGACTGCAAAAAAGTCGGAATTGCCGCAGTCTACGTCTGCTTTCCACCTGTTCCGCCCACCAGGAATATGGTATTCTGATTATACCATCCATTCAGGAAATTTACGAGGAGGATTTGCAGATGCAACAGGTTTTCAATCCCTACCTGCCGCTTTGGGAGTATGTGCCGGACGGTGAGCCGCACGTATTTGAGGGCAGAGTGTACATTTATGGTTCTCATGATCGCGCGCATGGCGTCAAATACTGTGAGGGCGATTACGTCACATGGTCCGCACCGGTGGACGATCTGCGGGACTGGCGCTGTGAGGGCGTGATTTACCGCCGCACGCAGGACCCGTCGAACGCCGACGACCGCTTCCAGCTTTGGGCCCCGGACGTGACGCGGGGGCCGGACGGCCGGTACTACCTGTACTATTGTTTTTCCTTTTACCCGGAGATCGGCGTTGCGGTGGCCGACAGCCCCGCGGGCCCGTTCTCCTTTTACGGCCATGTGAAATACCCGGCGCATCTGTACGGCGGCAAGGAGCTCAACGAATACCTGCCCTTCGACCCGGCCGTTCTCACGGACGATGACGGCCGCGTCTACCTCTATTACGGCTTTGCAGGTAAGCCGGGGATGAAGCTGCCGGATTTTAAAAAGATGCGCGAGCTCGGCATCGAGAAAATTACGCCGGAGGTTCTGGAGCAGATCGGCGTAGAGATGAGCCCGGGCGGCATGGCGGTGGAGCTGGAGCCGGATATGGTCACGATGAAGGCGGAGCCGCACATGTGTTTTCCGAGCGCCAAAAATAGCGCCGGTACAGGCTTCGAAGGTCACGGCTTCTATGAGGCTTCCTCCATCCGCAAGGTCGGAAACCGATACTACTTCGTCTATTCCAGCGAACTGAGCCACGAGTTGAGCTACGCGGTCAGCGATCGCCCGCTCGAGGGCTACACCTACGGCGGGCCGCTCGTATCGAACGGGGACATCGGCCTGAACGGACGGACAGAACCGGTCAACACAATCGGCAACAACCACGGCGGCATGGTACAGATCGGCGCAGACTGGTATATTTTCTACCACCGCCAGACAAACGGCACGGAGTTCTCGCGGCAGGGCTGCGCGGAAAAGCTTGCGATGTTGCCAGATGGCAGCATCCCGCAGGTGGAGATCACGAGCTGCGGCCTCAACGGCGGCCCGCTTGCAGGACAGGGCAGCTATCCGGCTTCAATTGCCTGCCACCTGACAAGCCGCAAGACCCTGCGCCACATCGATTATCGGGATCCGGTCATGCGCGAACAGACGCGGATTACGGAGGCGGACGGCGAGCAGTATATTACGCAAATCGAGGACGGCACGCGCGTTGGCTACAAATACTTCGACTATACGGGCGTTATAGCTGCAGCGCTGGAGCTGCGCGGTACGCTGCACGGTACGGTCACCGCTTCACTCGACGAGGCGCAGACGCAGGTTGTGGGCAAGGTTTCGCTGGCGCTCACGGCGGATTGGCAGACGGTTGAGCTGCCCCTTACCGTTGCGAACGGCGTCCATGCGCTGTATTTCACCTTTACCGGTGCAGGCGCGGCGGATTTCAAACGCTTTACATTTCGGCACGCTGAATCCTGCGTGAAATAGAGGAAACCGGGCGGTTTTTCGCCCGGTTTTCGGCGTTTTTACCCTTTCGCACACATGGGTTTTCTGGTATACTGGTCGTGTTTTGAAAGGTGGTCTGGGTATGCGGCATGAAATTGTGGAGCGGAATCCGGAGGCGGACGTGCGGTTCTTCTGCTCGTCGGATGCAGGTGGCTATGTCACGCCGCACTGGCACAACAGCCTGGAAATCGTCTACATGCTGCGCGGTCACATGACGATTGAATTTCCCCGCGGGCAGGTGCGCATTGGGCCGGAGGAATTTGTGGTCGTCAATTCCGGCGCAGTGCATGCCGTGCTGAGCGAAGCGAATGAGGCCCTCGTGCTGCAGGTGCCCTTCGGGCTGCTGCTGCGCACGATCGAGCAGTATGAGCTCGTGACGTTCCGCGTGAGCATGCAGCCGGAAACGGAGGCGGAACGCGCGCGGCTTGCGCGGCTGCGCGCGCTGTTCCAAAGCCTGCACCGCGTGTATACCGCGCAGGAGGACGGCTACCTGTTGCGCTTTCACAGCCTCGTGTACGCGCTGCTCTACGAGCTTGTACAGGGCTTTGCAACCCGCGAGGCTCCCAGTGCCTATGTGCGCAACGCGCCGTATCTCAGCCGTCTGCGACAGATTTTGCAGTATCTTGATGCACACCATGCACAGAAGTTGCGCGTTCCCGCTCTGGCGGCGGAAATGGGCTATAATGCGGATTATCTCTCGCGATTTTTTAAGAACCATATGGGTGTTGGTCTGGTCGAGTATCTTTATCGGTTGCGACTGAATTATGTATACCGGGAGCTCTGTGAGACGGACGACCCAATCCGCGTGATTTTTGAGCGACACGGCTGCGGCAACGAAAAGCATGTGGAAAAGCTGTTCCGCACGCGCTACGGTGCTTCGCCGCGGGAAATCCGCTGGCGCTGTCGCGAAAAGGGGACGCAGGAAAAAGTGTAAACATTTTTTGGACAGCACTTGCAAGTTTGCCCGGAAAGCCGTACAATAAAAGATTGGAAGCAACCGTGCCGTTGATTCCGTTCGCTTCTGTAGACGATTTGTGCAATGGAAAGGACGTTTACGCATATGACAAAGATTGATATTTTTTCCGGTTTTCTCGGCGCCGGCAAGACCACGCTGATTAAAAAGCTGATTGCCGAGGCGTTTCAGGGCGAGAAACTCGTTCTGATCGAAAATGAATTCGGTGAGATCGCGATTGACGGCGGCTTTCTGCAGGACGCCGGCATTGAGATCACGGAAATGAACTCCGGCTGTATCTGCTGCAGCCTTGTCGGCGATTTCGGTAAGGCGCTGCGCAAGGTGCTCGAAACATATCACCCGGATCGCATTCTGATCGAGCCGTCCGGCGTCGGAAAACTCAGCGACGTGATCCGCGCCGTGCAGGACCTGCANNTGTATATGAAAAACTTCGGCGAGTTTTACAACGATCAGATCGAGCACGCGAATTCGATCATTTTGAGCCGCACAGCCGGAATTGCGCAGAAAAAGCTCGACGAGTGCGTCGCACGGTTGCGCGAGCATAATGCGGCGGCTACGATCATTACGACGCCGTGGGACGTGCTGTCCGGCGCACAGATCCTCGAGGCGATGGAGCACCGGGATACGCTGGACGATGAATTGAAGCGGCTGGAAGCGGAGACGCACGAGCACCACCACGACCACGACGAGGATTGTGGCTGCGGCCACCACGACCATGACCACGACGAGGATTGTGGCTGCGGTCATCACCACCACGACCATAACCACGACGAGGATTGCGGCTGCGGCCACCATCACCACGACCACGACGAGGATTGCGGCTGCGGCCACCATCACCACGATCACGACGAGGATTGCGGCTGCGGTCATCACCACCACGACGAGGATTGTGGCTGCGGTCATCACCACCACGACCACGATGAGGATTGTGGCTGCGGCCATCACCACCACGATCACGACGCGGATTGCGGCTGCGAACACCATCATCATCATGGCCATCACGCCGACGAGGTGTTCACGAGCTGGGGCGTGGAGACGACCCGCAAGTTCACGCAGGAGGAAATTGAAAACGCGCTCAAGGCGTTATCCGACCGTGAAACGTACGGTACGATTCTGCGTGCAAAGGGCATTGTCGAAGGGACGGACGGGCAGTGGATCCATTTTGACTTCGTGCCGGAGGAATCGGGCGTCCGTACGGGCAGCGCAATGGTCACAGGCCGTCTGTGCGTAATCGGCGCACAGCTCAACGAGGCAGCGCTTGCGGCGCGCTTCGCGTAAACAGACGAAAGGCAGGTTTTCTCTATGCAGGAGATGCCGGTTTACCTGTTCACCGGTTTTCTGGAATCAGGCAAAACGAGTTTTATCAAGGAGACGCTCGCAGACAAGCGCTTTCACAGCGGTCAGCGCACGCTTCTTCTGCTCTGCGAAGAAGGCGAAACGGAATACGATACGGACGAGCCGTATATGAAAAACGTGTTCATTGAAACGATAGAGGAAGAGGACGAGCTGAACGCCGAAATGCTTTTGCTGCTTGCCAAAAAGCATAAGGCGGCCCGCGTGCTGATCGAGTACAATGGCATGTGGCAGCTCAAGAGCCTGTATGACAATTTGCCCGCAAGCTGGATTGTCTATCAGGAGTTCCTGTTCGTCGATGCGGGGACATTTCTTGCCTACAACGCAAACATGCGCGGTCTTGTCGTCGATAAGCTCACGGGCTGCGAGCTTGTCGTGTTCAACCGCTTCACGCGGAGCATGGACAAGATGGCGTTTCACAAAATTGTCCGCGGCGTGTCCCGCCGGCCGGATATCGCTTACGAGTACGTCGGGGGCGATGTCGAATACGACGAGATCGAGGATCCGCTGCCGTTTGACATCGACGCGCCGGTGATCACCATTGAAGACGGCGATTATGCGCTTTGGTACCGCGACCTTTCCGAAGAGCCGCAGAAGTACGACGGGAAAACCGTTGTGTTTAAGGGGCTTGCCGCGGTAAATCCGCGGATGAAGCCGGGACTGTTTTTCTTCGGACGCCAGCTGATGACCTGCTGCGTGGAGGACATTCAGTTTGCCGGGCTGCTGACGCAGTGCACAGCGGACGCGATGCCGGAAAACGGCAAGTGGTACACGATGCGGCTGAAAATCGAATACAAATGGCACAAGCTGTACGGCCAGAAAGGCCCCGTGCTGACGCTGCTGGAATCGAAGCCGGCCGACGCACCCGAGCAGCCTGTCGCGACATTCTATTGAGCTTACGAGCAGCGGGAAGTATCCGATGCGCCTGTGGGAGGCGCGCCGGATACTTTTTTGCTTTTCCGGTTGTGGGCCCGACGCGAGTATGCTATACTGAAAAAATAAGAAAATTTTCAGGACTGCGAGGAAACAGAAAGCAAGTGAAAGCGTATCGATTGGTGTGCCCCTGCCTGTTGGGCGTTGAGGGGCTTGTGGCGGAGGAGCTTCGGGAAATGGGCGCGGAGAACGTCGCGCCGGAAAACGGCCGCGTCGTGTTCGACGGTTCGGCGGAGATGATCGCACGGGCAAACATCCGCGCGCGCTTTGCGGAGCGCGTGCTTGTGCTGCTCGGTACATTCGAAGCGAAAAGCTTCGAGGCGCTGTTCAACGCGGTGAAGGCGCTGCCGTGGAGCGATTGGATTGGGCGCGATGACACGTTTCCAGTCAAGGGACGCTGCCTGTCCAGTACACTGATGAGCGTGCCGGATTGCCAGGCCATCATCAAGAAGGCGGTTGTTGAAAGCCTCCGGGGAACGTATCCCGTAGAACGCTTTCCCGAAACGGGGCCACTGTATCAGATTCAGTTTCTGATTATGAAGGATCAGGTCAGCCTGATGCTCGACACGAGCGGTGCCGGCCTGCACAAGCGCGGGTACCGCAAGCATTCGAACGAAGCGCCGATCAAGGAGACGCTGGCCGCTGTGCTGGCGAAGCTTTCCCGCGTGCGCACCGACGGCACGCTGATCGACCCGTTTTGCGGCTCGGGTACGGTTTTGATTGAAGGCGCGCTGCTCGCGATGCACATCGCGCCCGGCCTGCGCCGGCACTTTGCGGCGGAGAAATGGCGCGCGGTGCCCGGCGCCGTTTGGGAAGCGGAACGCCGCGCAGCGAAGGCGCTGGAACGCCGGGACGAGGGATTCCGCGCGTTCGGCTACGACATCGACCCCGAGGCCGTTGCGCTGACACTCGAAAATGCCAAAAAGGCCGGCGTTGCCGAGGTTGTGACAGCGGCCGTGCGAGACATCGCCGACTTTGACAGCAGCGGACCTTATGGCTGCGTGATCTGCAATCCACCCTACGGGGAGCGTCTGCTCGACGCGCGCGCCGCGGAGGCCATCTACAAAACCATGGGGCGCGTTTTCGGGCCGAAGCGCGGCTGGAGTTACGGGGTAATCAGCCCGGACGAGCGGTTTGAAACGGTGTTTGGCCGTAGAGCAGATCGTCGCCGCAAGCTGTACAATGGCATGATTCGGTGTCAGTACTACATGTATTACAAAACCGTTTGAGTGTGCGGCGGCTTTGCCGTCGTCGGAAAAGAGGGGTGGATATGCGGAACATCTACATCATCAACCCGAAAGCGGGCAAACAGAATATGGCGGCGCTATTCATGGCGCAGGCCAGGGCATTTCACGAGGCGCACGGCGGGGACTATGTGTTCCGTCTGACGCAGCGCGCGGGGCATGGGGAAATTCTCGCGCGGGAGGCTGCGGCGCAGGGGGATGCCGTGCGCATCTGGGCCGTCGGCGGAGACGGCACGCTGCTCGAGGTGGTGCGCGGCGCGGCGCATCGGGAAAATGTCGCGGTCGGCGTGTTTCCCTGTGGCAGCGGAAACGATTTTGTGCGCACGCTCGGGAATAGGGAAATTTTTATGGACTTCGGGCGGCAGATGCGCGGCGCGGCTGTGCCGATCGATATGATTCACACCGAGCACGGCGATGCCGTCAACATATGTTCCCTCGGCTTTGACGCGAAGGTGGCCGACGAAATGACGCGCTACAAGCATTTGCCGGGAGTAAACGGGGAAATGGCCTACACGATTTCCCTCGTCAAGTGTTTTTTCGGCAGGCTTGCCGATCCCATGACCGTGACGATCACAGACGCGCAGGGGGAAACGGAACGCTTTGCGGGTGATTTTATGTTTGCGCTTGCCGGCAACGGCCGCTGGTACGGCGGCGGGTACTGTGGAGCGCCGAAGGCGCAGCTTGCGGACGGTCTGCTCGATTTTGTCCTGATTCGCCGCCCGGCATACCACCGCATTCCGGGACTTGTGGGCAAATACAAGCGCGGCGAGCATATCGATAACGGACGCTTTGCCGACCTGCTCATCTACCGCCGCGGAACCCGCATCGAGGTGGAGAGCGACGTCGAACTCGTCAGCAATATGGACGGCAACTGCGTGCGCGCCAGCCGGGAAACATACAGCGTGTTGCCCGGCGCGCTGCGGTTCGTGCTGCCCGAGGGGGTGACGCTTTGAATGGCTTTTGGATGCGCCGCGCGGAGATTGAGACGGAACGGCTGCGCCTGCGCGCGTGGACGATGCAGGATATGCAGGGGTTTCTGCTCTTTGCGGCCGATCCCGAGGTGATGATGGCGGCGGGTTCCAAGCCCGTGCTTTCGCAGGAGGAAGCGCGCGCGGAGCTGCGCCGCACGGCGGATGACCCCTACGCTTACGCGATTACCCTGCGGGATACGGGGGAGATCGTGGGGAAAATCAAGTTCCAGCGCGACGGCGCCCGCTACAACGTGCACAGCGTTTCCATCGGATACGAGCTGGCCCAGCGTTACTGGGGCAACGGATACATGACGGAGGCGCTGCGGGGCATGGTGCGCCACGCGTTTGACGTCATGCAGGTGGAGCTTGTGACGATCGGGCATTTTACGGGCAACGAGCGTTCCCGCCGCGTGATCGAGCGGGCAGGTTTCCTGTTTGACGGTGTGACGCCCTATGCGTTCAAACGTTTTGACGGCCGCGTTTTCGACGAGGCCAATTATTCAATTTTGCGCGAGGAATACGAGTCCGGTGCGGTTTCTCTGCGGCGGCGGTTTTCATAATGCGTGCCGTTTTTGACGCGCTGCCCTCTTGCCAAGGCAAAAGCACCGTGGTAAAATGATAAAGAATTCCGTGCGTTGCGGGCAATACCGGCGCCGGAAGCCGTGGGCGGCAGTGTGCTGAATAGGCCGGCCGCACACGGACGCACAGTCTGTTTTTCAGAAAGGATGGACGAAGGAAGATGGAATTAACTTTTCCGAAGCGCCCGTACCATACGCACGGCGGCGCGCATGTGCCGCACCACAAGAACACGGCGCATATGGAAACGCGCGTGATGCCGCCACCCGCCGAAGTTACGCTGCCGATGACGCAGCATATCGGCGTGCCCTGTAAGCCTGTTGTGCAAAAGGGCGACCATGTGTACGTGGGTACGAAGGTCGCGGACAGCAGCGCGTACGTTTCCGCGCCGATTCACGCATCGGTGTCCGGCACGGTCAAGGAAATCGCGAAGGTCATGATGCCGGGCGGCCAGGTGGTGGACGCCGTGGTGATTGCCTCGGACGGTCGGATGGAGCGCGATCCCGCGATTCAGCCGCCAGAGGAGATCCGGACCAAGCGGCAGCTGTATGAGGCGGCGCGGGAGTCCGGGCTTGTGGGCCTCGGTGGTGCGGGCTTTCCCGCGCACGTAAAGCTCAATGTGCCCGAGGATAAGAACATCGATACGCTGATTGTCAACGTGGCCGAATGCGAGCCGTATATCACGTCCGACCACCGCGAGGCGCTTGAGAACGGCAAAAACGTGCTGTACGGCATCTATAAAATCAAGGAGATTCTCGATGTACACCGCGTGTTGATCGCCATCGAGGACAATAAGCCCGATGCGATTGAAGCACTGCGGAAAATCGCCGATAATCCGGAGATGGACCCGAATGACGAGGTGCGCGTGTTGCCGCTGCATGCCCGTTATCCGCAGGGTGCGGAGAAGGTGCTTGTGCAGGCTTGTACGGGGCGACGCGTGCCGATCGGCCGGTTACCGGCGGATATTGGTTGTCTCGTGATGAACATCGCTTCGGTGTCCTTCTTTGCAAGCTACATGAAAACCGGTATGCCGCTGACGCTCAAGCGCGTCACGGTGGACGGCAGCGCGGTGCAGAACCCGCAGAACGTCATTGTCCCCATTGGCACCAAAATTTCGGAGCTGATGGAATTCTGTGGCGGCTATAAGGAAGAGCCGAAAAAGATTATCATGGGTGGGCCGATGATGGGCGTCGCCGTAACGTCGGACGAGCTTCCGGTGCTCAAGCAGAACAACGGTATTCTCGCGTTCGGCGAGCAGGAAGCGCAGAGTATGGAACCCACGGACTGCATCCGCTGCGGCCGCTGCGTCGCGGCATGTCCGATGCACCTGCTGCCGACACGGCTTGAAAAATATGCGGAGCGCAAGGATGTGGAGGCGCTGAAATCCCTCGACGTCATGAATTGTATGGAGTGCGGTTGCTGCGCCTATTCCTGCCCGGCGGGCAGACGGCTGGTGCAGGCCATCCGCCTCGGGAAATTCTATGTCAGAAAGGACGGTGCAAAGAAATGAATAAGCTGGTTGTTTCGTCCTCACCGCATTTTCACGCGAAGGATACGACGTCGTCCATTATGTTGGATGTGATCATAGCGCTGACGCCGGCCATGATCGCTTCTGTCATTCTCTTTGGCTTTCGCGCGGCGGTCATCATCCTGACAACGGTCGCATCGTGTGTCCTCAGCGAGTATGTTTCCCGCATCGTTATGAAGCGGCGGCAGACGGTCGGCGACCTTTCCTGCGTTGTCACCGGCGTTTTGCTCGCAATGAACCTGCCCGTTTCGATCAGTCCGCTCATCGCCGCGTTCGGTGGCGTCATCGCCATCGTCGTGGTCAAGCAGATGTTCGGCGGCATCGGGCAGAATTTTGTAAACCCGGCGCTGACGGCGCGCATTATTCTGATGAATTCGTTCCCGGCCAAGATGACCGCGTGGACCGCGCCGATGGACCACAGCTATTTCGACGCGATGACGACGGCGACGCCGCTCGGCATCCTTTCGGAGGGCACAGGCGAGGCGCTGCCCTCGTATCTCGACCTGTTTCTCGGCAACACGGGCGGCTGCTTGGGTGAGACGTGTGCGCTGGCGCTGCTGCTCGGCGGCGTCTATCTCGTTGTACGGCGCGTCATCAGTCCGGTGATTCCCGTCACGTATCTCGCAACGGCGGCGGTGCTTTCGCTCGTGCTCGGGCGCGACCCGCTTTTTGACCTGCTTTCCGGCGGTCTGATGCTCGGTGCGATCTTCATGGCGACCGATTATACGACGAGCCCGATCAATTTCGGCGCGCGCATCGCGTTTGCGGTCGGTTGCGGCGTTCTCACCATTCTGATCCGCGAATTCGGTTCTTTGCCGGAGGGCGTCTCCTATTCCATTGTATTGATGAATATTACGGTGCCGCTGCTCGAGCGTGCGTTTAAACCGCGGGCGTTTGGCAGCGTCCGGCGCAGAAAGGCGGGTGCGAAATGAAACTGCAGGCAAGCGCGGTTGTGAAACCGGCGCTCACGCTCTTCGTGATTTGCCTTGTCGTTACGGCGCTGCTCGCCGGAACCAATCTGCTCACGAAGGACCAGATCGCCAAACAGGCGCAGATTACCGCGGAGGAATCGCGCCGGGTCGTCCTTTCCGAAGCCGAAAGCTTTGAGGAATCGGATGGCTGCTACATCGGTACAAGCGGCGGTGAAACCGTCGGCTACGTGTTTGAAACCGAAGCCAAAGGCTACGGTGGTACGGTGCAGGTCATGACCGGCATCGATACGCAAGGCAGCATCACGGGCGTCGTGATTCTGAGCCATTCGGAGACGCCGGGTCTCGGCGCAAACGCCGAACGCGCGTCGTTTACGGATCAGTACAAGCAGACGGTGCCGGAAAACGGCATCACGCTTGTGAAGAATAAGGCGCCTGCAGCGGGCGAGGTGGAAGCGCTGACTGGCGCGACCATCACGAGCCGCGCAGTGACGGACGCCGTGAACGCGGCGATTACACAGTACAACGCCATGAAGGGAGGCGCGTAAGGTGGCAAAGAATCTCGTACACGAGTTCACAAAGGGCATCATCAAGGAAAACCCCGTGTTGCGCCTGATGCTCGGCACATGCGCCACGCTGGCCGTTACGACGGCGGCGTCGAACGCGATCGGCATGGGCCTTGCAACGACGTTCGTGCTTGTCTGCTCCAACGCGGCGATTTCCCTGCTTAAAAAGGTGATTCCCGACAAGGTGCGCATTCCGGCGTACATCACGATTATTGCAGGCTTCGTCACGATCGTGCAGCTGCTTGTGAAGGCGTTCCAGCCTTCGCTCGACAAGGCGCTCGGCGTGTTTTTGCCGCTGATCGTCGTCAACTGTATCATTCTCGGCCGCGCCGAAATGTACGCGAGTAAGAACCGCGTGCTTCCGAGTATTGTGGACGGCCTCGGCATGGGCGTCGGCTTTACGGCGGCGCTGCTCGCAATGGGCATCATCCGCGAGCTGCTCGGCGCGGGCACGGTGTTCGGCCTGCCGGTACTTTCCGGCTTTATGGACCCCATCATCATCTTCCTGCTTCCGCCGGGTGGGTTCTTCGTTTTCGGCATCCTGGTGGCCATCGCAGGCAAGCTTTCCGAAGAGGGTAAGGCGCCCGAAACCATGGGCTGTGCTTCCTGCCCGCTGGCATCCTCCTGCTCCAAGCTGCAGGAGGCGCGTAAAAAGGAGGGGGTCGAGTCCTAATGGATCTGAAATTTCTGGTCGGTATATTTCTTGCCGCCATTCTCACCGAAAACTACATTCTGAATAAGTTTCTCGGCATCTGCCCATTCCTCGGCGTGTCGAAAAAGCTCAATACGGCGGTCGGCATGAGCTGTGCCGTGACCGCTGTCATGGTCATCGCGACGGCGGTGACGTGGCCGGTTTACACGTATGTGCTGGTGCCCAACGATCTGAGTTATTTGCAAACGATCGTCTTCATCCTCATTATCGCGGCGCTCGTACAGCTGCTGGAAATTATCCTGCGCAAGTATATGCCGCCGCTCTACAACGCGCTGGGCATTTATTTGCCGCTGATTACGACGAACTGCGCGGTGCTCGGTGTCACGATGCTTGTGCTTGAAAAAGGCGCGGCGGATCCGAATTTCGGTTATGTGGCGTCGCTGGTCAACGCGTTTGGTGCGGGCATCGGCTTTTTGGTTGCCATGGTGCTGTTTGCCGGCGTGCGCGAGCGGCTTGAGCTGTGCGATATCCCGAAGTTCCTGCGTGGGCTGCCGATTACCCTGATCGCCGCGTCGCTTGTGGCGGTTTCGTTCCTCGGGTTCAACGGCATCGTTGATCGTCTGACGGCCTGACGCGCATCTGAGTTAGGAAAGGATCATAGAGTATGGAAATTCTGATTCCGGTATTGATCGTGGCGGGCATCGGCCTTCTGGCCGGTATCATCCTGGCGATCGCTTCCGTCGTCATGGCCGTGCCAAAGGATGAAAAAGCCGAGGCGCTGCTGGAGGTACTGCCCGGCGCAAACTGCGGTGCGTGCGGCTTTTCGGGCTGCTCCGGCTATGCGGCGGCGCTTTCGAAGGGCGAGGCGAAGGTGGGTCTCTGCTCGCCGGGCGGTGAGGCGTGCGCCAAGGCCTGTGCAGAGCTGCTCGGCGTCGGCGACGTGGCGGTGGAAAAGAAAACGGCGCTCGTCCACTGCATGGGCAGCTACGATATGACAAGCGATAAGATGCAATACGACGGCATTGAAAGCTGTTCGGCCTCCACGTTCCTGGCTGGCGGCATCACGAGCTGCCGGTTCGGCTGCATGGGTATGGGCGACTGCGCAGCGGCCTGTGCCTACGGGGCGATCAGTGTCTGCAATGGCGTGGCGTCGATTGACCCGAAAAAGTGCCGCGGATGTTCTCAGTGCGTCGCGGCTTGTCCGAAGGGCCTGATCAGCTTCGTACCGCTCAAGAAGCAGGCCGTCGTGCGCTGTTCGAACTGTGACAAAGGGCCGCAGACGATGAAGGTTTGTAAGATCGGCTGTATCGGCTGCATGAAGTGCGTGAAATCGTGTGACTACGAGGCTGTAAAAGTCGAGAATTTCTGCGCGAAGGTCGATCCGGCCAAATGTGTCGGCTGCGGCAAATGCGTCGAAGCCTGCCCGCGGCACGTCATCACGCTGCTGGAGGTCTGATCTCCGTCCAACATCTGTCCAACAAAAAAGCTGTACCGGTTTCCGTAGCCGGTACAGCTTTTTGCGTATTTGCTTGTTGATCGCCCCTTTAAAAATCAGACCAAGCCCGCGTATTCCTCGAATGGCGCGAGGCTGCGCTGCAGGATGCCGTTCATGTAAGCGATCAGAATGCCGTAGTTCGTGTAGGGCACATGGCTTTCCTCGGCAAAATTCTGCCGGTACTGCATTTCGCGCTCGTTGAGCATGCAGCCGCCGCAGTGAACCACAAGCGCATAGGGGGAGAGGTCCTCGGGGAAGCCGCCGCCCGATGTGAAGGCGAACTGCAGCGTTTTGCCCGTGTGCTTCTGAATCCAGGCCGGCAGCTTGACGGTGCCGATGTCCGCGCACTGCCGGTGGTGCGTGCAGCCCTCAGAAATCAGCACGCAGTCACCGTCTTGCAGTGTCTCGAGGGCGGCTGCGCCGCGCGCTGCCGTTTCCAGAACGCCCTTGTAGCGCGCAAACAGGATGGAAAACGAAGTGAGCGGCACCGTTTCCGGCACAATGGTCTTGACTTTGCCGAATGCCTGGCTGTCGGTGACGACAAGCCGCGGCGGCTTTTTCAGGCCATCGAGCACGCCGGCGAGCGCTTCCACCTGCGTCACCGAGCAGGTTGCGCCCGCGTCAAGAATGTCGCGAATCGCCTGCACCTGCGGCAGGATCATGCGGCCTTTCGGCGCGGATTCGTCGATGGGCGTGACGAGCACAACATGGTCGCCCGGCTCAAGCAGATCGCCGAGAATGGTCTTCTGCACCGCGCCGTCCAGTGCGAGCGCCGCGATGCGTTCCTTCAGTGCCCCGATGTTTTCACCGGTCAATGCGCTGACGGCCATTTCGTTTTCGCCGGTCGGCGCTGGTGTTTTCAAATCCGCCTTGTTGTAGACCGTGAGGAATGGAACGCCTTTTTTGCGGAACAGCGCGCAGAGCGATTCGTCGTCCTCGGTTTTTCCCGTTGTGCCGTCCACAACCAGCACAGCGACATCCGTTTTGTTCAGCACCTGCCGCGCACGCTGTACGCGCAGCGCGCCGACCGTACCCTCGTCGTCGATGCCAGGGGTGTCAATGATCACAACTGGCCCGAGTGGTAGCAGCTCCATCGATTTCTGGACGGGATCGGTTGTCGTGCCCTTCACGTCGGAGACGATCGAGAGCGGCTGCCCGGTCACGGCGTTGACGACGCTCGATTTTCCTGCGTTGCGCCGGCCAAAAAATGCGATGTGCACGCGGTTGGCCGAAACGGTTTCGTTTAATCCTGCCATGGTATTTTTCATCCTTTCCCTTCTAATTTGTTTATGTGCGGCCAAAGCGGGCGTTAGAAGCGGAAGTCGCGCTCGCCGCCGGCGATCTTGCCGATGTATTCCGCGGTGATCCGGCGGGTCTTCTCATTCGGAATATTCTGAAGCTCCTTTTCGATCATCGCTTCACCGATGCGCTTGGTTTCCTCGCTTGCGTAGTCTTCGAGGAATTCCTTCAGCGTGATGAGCGCGTTCGGGTGGCAACAGTTCTGGATTTGCCCGCTCTTGCACAAACTCATGAAGCGGTCGCCTGTACGGCCCTCGCGGTAGCACGCCGTGCAGAACGACGGGATATGCCCGGTTTCCATCAGCCAGCGGACCACCTCGTCAAGCGAGCGCTGGTCGGAAACGTCAAACTGCTCGGTATCGGTGGGGCGCTCTTCCTCTGCATAGCCGCCGACGCTGGTTCTCGAAGCGCCGCTGATCTGCGAAACGCCGAGATTGATGACCTGTTCGCGCACCTTCTGGCTCTCGCGCGTGGAGATGATCATGCCGGTGTACGGCACGGCGATGCGGATCAGCGCGCAGATTTTCGCGAAGGTTTCGTCGCTGATGCCGTTGTCAAATTTCGTGGGGTCGATGTCGTCGGCTTTCTTGAGGCGCGGCACGCTGATCGTGTGCGGACCGACGCCGTGCACGGCTTCCAGATGTTCGGCGTGCATCAACTGGCCGGCGAATTCATAGCGGTACAGCTCGAGGCCGTACAGCACGCCGAGGCCTACGTCGTCGATGCCGCCTTCCATCGCACGGTCCATCGCCTCGGTGTGGTAGGCGTAGTTGTGCTTCGGGCCCGTGGGATGCAGCTTTTCGTAGCTCTCTTTGTGGTAGGTTTCCTGAAACAGGATGTAGGTGCCGATGCCGGCTTCCTTGAGTTTTCTGTAGTTTTCTACAGTCGTCGCGGCAATGTTGACGTTGACGCGGCGGATGGCGCCGTTTTTATGCTGGATGCTGTAGATGGTCTTGATGCAGTCGAGAATGTATTCGATCGGGTTGTTGACCGGGTCCTCGCCCGCCTCAATCGCGAGTCGCTTGTGACCCATGTCCTGCAGCGCGATGACTTCCTTCGCGACCTCCTCCTGCGTCAGCTTGCGACGCGGAATATGACCGTTCTGGCGATGATACGGACAGTAAACGCAGCCGTTTACGCAGTAGTTCGACAGGTACAGCGGTGCGAACATGACGATGCGGTTGCCGTAAAACTTCTGCTTGATCTCGCCGGCCAGCGCGTAGATTTCCTCGATGACCTCGGGAATGTCGCACGCGAGCAGCACGGAGGCTTCCCGGTGAGAAAGGCCCTTGCACAGCTTGGCTTTATCGAGAATTTCGCGGATCAAGGGCAGATTGTTGCAGTTTTCATCGGCATACCGCAGGGTATCCTCGATTTCTTCGTGGGAGATAAACTCCTCGGCTTTCATGGATTTTGGATCATACATAAAAATGTTCCTTTCTTTCGGGGCAGCCGCAGCTTTCCCGTTAGTGTTTTTCTATTGGATCGCCGTTATATTTTTGGCGGTTCCTCCTCAGATTGACTTGTGAAATTGGAATAGGCCGTTTTGATGTTGACGCCGTCGATACGCCCGAGCTTACCTGCCATCGCGCTGATGGCGTCCTGCGGGGCGTCTACGGCCACGCTGATGATGTGGATGTTTTTCTGCCGGTAGGGGATGCCCATACGCCCGATGATGTACCGGCCGTACTGGTGCAGCACGGCGTTGACCGGTTCGGCGCAGGTGCTGTCCTCGAGGATGATGCTCATGACTGCCACGCGCGTCTGCATGGACAACAGCTCCTTTTCCGTGTGATTTTAAACGCAGGCCAGCAAAAAAGCCTCCTGCCGAAAACGCGGGAGGCCAAAGCGGACAGGCGAATGCCTGCCGACAGGTTTCATGGGATTTCGGCTTCCACGCGGCACAGCCTTGTGTACAGAACGAAAGGTTTTGTTTTCCGGCGCGCCGCAGGGAAGGCTTTGGCGGCCGGCTTGTCTCTATTATAATATGTGCGGCGAGCCGCGTCAAGCAGGAAAGCGAAGCCCAACGTCGGTGAAGGCGATAAAAATATGACCAAAGTGTTAAAAGTGAAAATTTCTGGAAATACCTATTGACTTTTATTGACCAAGTGATTAGAATAAGTTTAGCACTCGGGGATAAAGAGTGCTAAATCCCGAAGGGTCGACAGGATCCGGAGGCTTACAAAACGGTAATGCTTTACCGTCGGCTGCGTTGCCGGCGGGTTTCGCACAGAGCTCCGCGGGCGCGAAATAAAGATTTAAAAATGCGGGGAGAAAGGATACGGCGCTTCGGTTGGCGCCGGCGGTAGAAACCATGACTATTAAACCTTTGACAGACAGAGTGCTTATTCAGGCTGAGAAAGCGGAAGAAACCACAAAGAGCGGCATCGTGCTCACCAGTGCTTCCCAGGAGAAGCCCCAGATTTCGCGCGTTATCGCTGTGGGCCCGGGCGGCATGGTAGACGGCAAGGAAGTCGTTATGCAGCTCAAGGCTGGCGACCGCGTCATCACCGGCAAATACACCGGCACAGAGGTTAAGATCGACGGCGAAGAATACACGATCGTTCGTCAGTCCGACGTGCTCGCAATTGTCGAATAAAACAGTGTTTTGCGGGGCGCAGACTTTGTGCCCCATCGCTTGCCAGCCGGACAGAAGGCGTGCCGGCATGGCCTTTGGCAGAATTGTAAACTAGACGCCGCACAGAAAGAGAGGAATTACACATCATGGCAAAGCAGATTATTTACGGAGAAGATGCCAGAAAGGCGCTGCTCAGCGGCATCAATCAGCTCGCGGATACGGTTAAGATCACCCTCGGCCCTAAGGGCAGAAACGTCGTGCTCGACAAGAAGTTTGGCGCGCCGCTCATCACAAACGACGGTGTGACGATTGCGAAGGAAGTGGAGCTCGAGGATCCGTATGAGAATATGGGTGCTCAGCTCGTCAAGGAAGTCGCTACGAAGACGAATGATGTCGCAGGCGATGGTACCACGACGGCGACGCTGCTCGCACAGGCGCTGATCCGCGAGGGTATGAAGAATGTTACGGCTGGTGCAAACCCGATGGTGCTCAGAAAGGGCATGCAGAAGGCGACCGACGTTGCGGTGGACGCCGTTATCAAGAATTCCAAGAAGATTTCCGGGTCGAAGGACATCGCGCGTGTTGCGGCGGTTTCTTCCGCAAGCGATCAGATCGGCGAACTGATTGCCGATGCGATGGAGAAGGTTACAGCGGACGGCGTCATCACCGTTGAGGAGTCCAAGACGGCTGAAACGTACAGCGAGGTTGTCGAGGGCATGATGTTTGACCGCGGCTACATCACGCCGTACATGGTCACAGATACCGACAAGATGGTCGCTGTCATCGATGACGCATACATCTTGATCACCGATAAGAAGATTTCGAATATTCAGGAGATCCTGCCGCTGCTTGAGCAGATCGTCCAGAGCGGCAAGAAGCTCGTTATCATTGCCGAGGATATCGAGGGCGAGGCGCTTACCACGCTGATCCTCAACAAGCTGCGCGGCACGTTCACCTGCGTTGGCGTCAAGGCGCCGGGCTTCGGTGACAGACGTAAGGAAATGCTCGTCGATATCGCGACGCTTACGGGCGGTCAGGTTATTTCCAGCGAGCTCGGTCTCGAACTCAAGGATACGACGATCGACCAGCTGGGCCGTGCCCGTCAGGTCAAGATCGACAAGGAAAATACGATCATTGTCGACGGCGCTGGCGACAGCGAGGCCATCAAGAGCCGCGTGAGCCAGATCAGAAGCCAGATTGAGACGACGACCTCCGATTTCGATCGTGAGAAGCTGCAGGAGCGTCTGGCGAAGCTCGCCGGCGGCGTGGCAGTCATTAAGGTCGGTGCGGCAACCGAGGTCGAGATGAAGGAGCAGAAGCTCCGCATTGAGGATGCGCTGGCGGCGACAAAGGCTGCTGTGGAAGAGGGCATCGTCGCAGGCGGCGGCACCGCGCTCATCGACGCGATTCCGGCTGTTAAAGCGTATGTCGATTCCGCCGAGGGCGACGAAAAGACCGGCGCGGCTATCGTGCTCAAGGCGCTGGAAGAGCCGGTTCGCCAGATCGCAGCGAATGCGGGCGTCGAGGGTTCCATCATCATTGAGCACCTCAAGGCGAAGGGCACCGTCGGTTATGGCTACAATGCGTTGACCGATACCTACGGCGATATGATTTCCGAAGGCATTGTGGACCCGACGAAGGTTACGCGCTCCGCGCTGCAGAACGCTTCTTCTGTGGCTTCCGTTGTCCTGACCACCGAGTCTCTCGTGGCGGATATCAAGGAGCCGGCACCGACAGGAGCACCGGCAGCACCGGACATGGGCGGCATGTATTGATTGAAAAATGAAGGCCTGCGCCGTATGACGCGGCATTAAAGAAAAGGATGGCAGTCACCGAGGGTGGCTGTCATCCTTTTGTCATTTGCGGAAAATGTGCGGGGAAAATCAAAGCGGCAGCAAGGGCAAAAGAAGCTCGCAAACCAGCACAACGGCGCTGGCGCATACGGCGACCAGCAGCAAGCTTTTACCTCGAAAAGCCAGGAAGAGCGCCGCTGCAAAGCCGAGCGCCGCACTGAACATGCTGCCGGTGGAGGAAAGAATGGCCGGAAACGTCATGGCCGAAAGCGTGGCATACGGCACGTAGTACAAAAATGAGCGTATGTATCGGTTGGTGATTTTGCGCCGGATCAGCGTCAACGGCAACAGGCGAATCAGATAGGTGACGAGCGCCATCACCGCGATATAAGCGAGGATTTCAGGCCGCATGATCGTCCTCCTTTACCGGCTTGTCCGGAATGGGGAAGAGCCAGGCGGCCCCACCGGCCACCAGCAGCGTCACGAGAATGATGCGAAAGCCCGATGAGATGGTTTTGAGGTACGGCGCAAAGGTGAATACAGCCGAAACAATCATGGAGAGCACCGCCACGCCGGCAACCACGCGGTTTTCCTTGGCAGGCGGCACAACAATGGCGATGAACATACCGTACAGCGCGATGCCCAGTGCGTTTGTCAGCACGGAGGGCAGTATATTGCCGGCTGCAGCGCCGAGCGTTGTGCCGAGCACCCAGCCCGGAACGGCCGCTGCGATCAGGCCATAGCTGTAGTACGGCGAAAGTGGCGCCGGCCGGCTGCAACTGACGGCAAAAATTTCATCGGTCATGCCGTAGGCAATGCCAAACCAATGTGCAAAGCGCATTTCGGGCGCAAGACGCTGCGAGAGTGCGCAGGACATCAGAAAATACCGCAGGTTGATGACGAGCTGCGTGAAGGCAAGCTCGAGATATGACGCGCCGGCGGCGATGATGCCCAGCGCGGCGAATTGCCCGGCAGAAGTCAGGTTTGCAGCGGAAATTACGGCGGCTTCCGGTATGGAAAGGCCGATGCCTGCGGCTTGAATGCCAAAGGCAAACGACACCGCAAAATATCCGAAACAGATGGGCAGGCCGTCGCGCAGGCCCGCCCGGAAGTTCTGTGCTTTCGTCAGCATTTTATGCGATTCTCCTTTTGGGCTTTCCGCCTTTTATGGGGAAAGCATTGAAAAAAGGCGGTTTTCACCGCCTTGAAACAGTCATAAAAATCCCCGCCCGACCGTAACGTGCTCTCAATAACCTGCTACTGAAAAAGCAGGTGGGTGCCCTCCCACAGGGTTCTCGCTCCCTTCGTCCAACGCCGGCCAAAGCCGACGCCGGGAGGTCTGCAGTCCGCCTGCGGAGCCGGGCTCCCGATTATTTGAGTGTAGGGTTATTCTTGCACGGTCCGCGTATCGGGCAGGTAATTCTATTGTTTACGCGTACAGGACGCCTATGAGCGGAAGTTTATTCCTCTTCTTCCTCCATGGCCTGTGCGTAACGCGATTCAAAAATATCCGCCAGCTTGTCGAGCAGCGCTTCATCTTCCACTTCGGAAAGCTGCTCTTCGCCGTCCACGTTGACGAGCTCAAAGATGTAATACTCGTCGGCGTCTGCGACGTCATCCTCGGCGTCGTTGAGCGTCGGGATCAGCGCCATAAAATAGCCATCATCCGTTTCGATCTCATCGATGATTTCGAATTCGTGTTCGTTGCCTTCGTCGTCGAGAAGGACGACGAGATCCGCCTCGTAATCCTGTTCGTTTTCTATGCTCATGGTTCAAACCGTCCTTTCTGTATTGGGGCGGATTCCACAATCCGCATCTTTATTTTATCGTGAACTTCCCACAAAGTCAAGGCGTTTTCCAAAAACCTTTCGCATCAATTCGAAAATAATGTGTGAATTGTGCGCATGAATTGGCTGATGGATATCCGCCGTGCGGCCGATCTTGGACGGATGCGGAGCAGCGTTCGCAAAGAAACCTTGCACCGGGGGACAAAAGGGATTCACCATATTGCACAAGAAATGCCAGTGACATATGTTACTAATTATTTTCAAAAAAGTTTAAAATAACTGTTGACAAAATAGAAAACAAGTGCTAATATATAGATGAACAAGAGGAAAGCCTCAAGGTACGCGAAGTAGATCAAAAAATTACAAAGCGCAAGCAGTTGTAATTGAAGAGCGGAAACTCAAAAAAGTTTCAAGAGCAGATCGAATAGGTTCCAGCACGCAGAATCTGAGTCAGAAATGAAGAGGTTCTGAAAAGGCGATGAAAGTGCATGAGGTGAAAACTCTTGGATGCACAGTCTTTCATGAAGATCCGATGGCTGCTTTGCAATGAAGCGTAGTAAGAACCGGATCGGAAGAAGGCATCCGGCGTCAGACTCCATATTTTAACTCTTTGCTTGAAGCGAAACATTCCTTGAAAAACGGATCAAAGCAAAAGCGAAAAACCGAAGATACCGCAAAAGCGGATCAAGAGGTATAAGCGAAAAGCAGGAAACAAAGCAAAAAGCAAAACAGAGGAAAATATTTGGGGCGGAGATTTCGAGAGAATTGATTTTGGCGGCGCGGAAATTCTAAGAAAGCTGTGGGAGCCGAAAAGGCAAATATTACAAAGAAAGTTGGTGGGGCCAATGGTCAGCGAAACGCAGCAGTATATTATCCGCGGCACATTGTGCCTCGGATAATATACAGATAAAGAAGAGCGTCTGTAGAACAAGTTGAAAATTCCATAAGTTTGGTTTGCTGGCATTCGGGAAAGCAATGTTCCAAGGTCTGGTAAATGTCGAAAAGACGGCACAGAAAACGGAAAGGCTTCGATGTAAAAGCAGATTAAACGAAAATGGAAGAGTTCAGCGTGTTTTTCCAAAGAATATTGGAAGCAGACAAATCGAATTGTAAAGTATCGGCTGCAATTTCGTTTCCGTTTTCCTCAGGAGAAAGTTTTCAACAGGAATCCTGAGAACAGAGGAATCTGATTCCGTATAGTGATTTTGTTGGAACAACAAAAATCTAAAAGAATTGGAGAATCTGTGAGACAATTGATCTGTAGAAAGAAGGTTTTGTGTGTCAGCAAAGCTTTCGGAAGAAACAGAGAATTGTTTTAAAGAGAACGGATCATGAAAAGAAAAACAGCAAAATGGACTTTCGGAAATCTGCACACGCAATATTTCAGGCTTTAGGAAAGCTGCGAGATGGAAAATCTCGAACGTACAAGCGATTGGCCAGGTAAGTTCCAGAAGTCTAGGATATGATAACGATTCAAAGTAAAACTTAATATATAATGTGCGTAGTTCATTGAGGAACGAGAAAAATAAGTTTTGTTTGGAGTTGTTTGCAATGTACAGGTGAGGTTCTTTAGGAAACTGAAGAAGGGCGAAAGCAAATAACCTGTAAGTTTCAGAAGAGATGATTTGTCCATCTGAAACAGCAAGAGCAAGGAACCAAACCATTGAGTTTCGGCAGAGGATAAACCCATGCAGTAAGAAACTAGATGCAAAGAAAACGCATTGATCTCATCTTTAAGATAACCGCATAAAACAAAACGACAGGGAGCTCTTTCGGAAACGGAAGGGCTCCTTTTGCAGTTCTAGGCAGGCTCGGTGAGCACGAAAGGGTTGTTCGGCCAGAAAGGAATTGTCATAAGCAAAAAGTTATGCTATACTGAAAGCACAAACGCATGCCTTCCCTGTGCGGGGGCAGCCTATAAACGGAATAATGCGTCAGAAAGGAATTTTTTGGCTATGAAACCTGAATTTGATAAAGTGTATGATGTGATTGTTGTCGGTGCGGGACCGGCAGGCCTTACTGCAGCATTGTATTGCGGCAGAGCCGGACTGGATACTCTGGTGCTCGAAAAACTTTCGCCGGGTGGTCAGATGGCCACGACGAATGAAATTGAAAATTATCCCGGCTTTCCCGGCATCACCGATGGCTTTACGCTGGCGATGAATATGAAGATTCAGGCGGAGCAGTTCGGTGTGCAGCAGACCTATGCGGAGGTGCAGGCCTTGCGCGTGGACGGAGAGACCAAACGACTGGAAACCAAGGACGGCGTTTACCGCGCGAGATGCGTCATTCTCGCCCCGGGCGCTGCGCCGCGCCTGCTTGGTCTGCCGAATGAAACGGCACTGCGGGGCAAGGGCGTGTCCTATTGCGCCACGTGCGACGGCGCGTTTTATCGGGGAAAAACGGTGGCGGTTGTTGGTGGCGGCGATACGGCGGCGGCGGACGCAGTTTTTCTTTCCTCGCTGTGTGAAAAGGTGTATCTCATTCACAGGCGCGATACACTGCGCGCCTCCAAGAGCTATACCAGAAAGCTCGATAAACCGAACGTCGAGATCCTTTGGGACAGCGTTGTGACGGAGATCTTGGAAGACGGGCGTGTTTGCGGCATTCGGGTGCAAAATGTCAAAACGCAGGCGGAGCGCGAGCTGGCGCTGGACGGTCTGTTTGTGGCGGTGGGCAATGTGCCCGCCACAGATTTTGCGCGCGGTGCAGTAGAGCTGGATTCCGCCGGTTACTTCACAGCCGGCGAGGATACGCGGACGAATCTGCCCGGTGTCTTTGCAGCGGGGGACTGCCGTAAAAAGCCGCTGCGTCAAATTGTCACGGCTGCGGCGGACGGGGCGGTAGCTGCATATGCCGCGGAAGCGTATTTGTCCTGAGCGGGAAAGAGGCGGTGGCTTTGAATCAATGGAAAGGGCTTTGGGATAAGTACCGCGAAATAATCCTCTATGTGGTGTTTGGCGGTCTGACGACGCTCGTCAGCTTTTTTTCCTACTGGTGCTTTGTGGATTTGTTTCATATCCCCTATATGGCCTCCACCGCGCTGTCGTGGATTGTCTCGGTCACATTTGCCTATTGCACCAACCGGCGGTGGGTGTTTGAAAGCCGGGCGCATGGCCTGCGCGCCGTAGGTCTGGAGGCTGCACGCTTTTTTGCCTGCCGACTGTTTTCGGGTTTTTTGGAGATGGGACTGATGTTCGCCGGTGTCGATTTGCTGCACATCAACGACAAGGTGGTGAAGCTTGCGGCGAATGTGATTGTCATTCTCACGAATTATATTTTGAGCAAGTGGCTCGTTTTTCGTAAGAAACGGGGCGTTGACGAATCTGCCTGACAGGCTTATAATATGTAAAATAAAGCAAACCGGTAAATCCGCTTTGGCGGAAGAAAAGCCGGCCGCCGTGCCGGGCCGGATTTCATTTGGAAAGGATGGCTTTCGCCTGATGCGGAAGCGTGGTAATTGGAATGGCTAAGGGAAAGCAGCGCCGCGATAACTTTGAGGATATCTCGAGCTATACTTCCAAGCGGGCTTTGTACAGGAACCAGAAAAAGAAAAAAAGAACCGGGCTGAAGGTTTTCCTCGGTTTTCTGTTTACGCTGTGCATTTTGGTTGGCGGTCTTCTGGTCTATGCGTCCACCTTTATGTTGGGCGGCCTGAAAACGACCACCATTACGAAAGATAAGACGGAACTCGGCATTTCGGAACAGGCGCAGGCGCAGACGGAGAGCGCGCAGGGCATCACGAATATCGCGTTATTCGGCGTGGATGCACGGTCGTATGATGGGACCTTCTCCGGCCGTAGCGATGCGATCATGGTCATGTCGATCGATAACATCCACGGTAAAATCAAGCTGACCTCGATCATGCGCGACGTGCGCGTCTATATCGGCGAGCAGTGCGGGTATGATTCCGGCTATGACAAGCTGAACCATGCGTATGCCTACGGCGGTCCGGAACTGGCCATCAAGACGATCAACCAGAATTTTGGCCTCGATATTGAGGATTATGTTACGGTGAATTTTTCGGCGATGGCAGAAATCGTCGATGCCTTCGGCGGTGTGGACATTGAATTGACGGATGATGAAATCACCCAGATGAATAAAAACCTTGCGAGTTTGGCGTCTTCCAGCCCGGAATCTTTGGCGGGGAATGGTGAGCCGTATTCCGGCAGTGCGGGTGTAGCCCATTTGAACGGCGATCAGGCGGTGGCCTACGGGCGTATCCGCTACATCGGCGATGACAACGAGCGTGTTGAGCGGCAGCAGGAGGTTTTGTCTGCGTTGCTTGAGAAGCTGCCGACAATCTCCAAGCTGGAGTATCCGGGGCTGATCAGCAAGCTCGCGCCGCTGTGCGAGACATCCCTCAGCATGGACAAAATTCTCAGCTTTGCACCGATCGTGCTCAATGGCTTTGAGATTGAGCGCCTGTCGATTCCGAGTGAAGAAGAGGGTTACGAATCCGGCTATGCCGAGGGTGGCGGCTGGATGTGGCTTTATGATGTAGATGTGGCCGGTGCGCACATCCGCCGGTTTATTTACGAGGACAAGTTTGTCGGATAAGCGTCGGCGGAACCCGCGTGCGGAACGATGCTTTACATATTCACATAGATCATCAATGAGGAACGGAGAGCGATAGTGGTATGCAGAAACCGATTTTGGTCGTTATGGCGGCCGGTATGGGCAGCCGGTACGGCGGCCTGAAGCAGATGGACCCGGTGGGCAAGAATGGAGAAATCATCATGGATTTTTCCATATTTGATGCGCTGCACGCCGGCTTTTCCAAGGTGATTTTCATCATTAAGGAAGAGCTGTACGCGGATTTTCGAGAGGTCGTGGGGGACCGTGTCTCTAAGTACATTCCCGTGGAGTACGCATTTCAAAAGCTGACGGATTTGCCGGCGGGCTATACGGTGCCCGAAGGGCGTGTGAAGCCGTGGGGCACAGGCCATGCGGTGTTGGCGGCCCGCGCGCAGATTGATGCGCCGTTTACCGTCATCAACGCCGACGATTATTATGGCGCGGAAGCGTTCCAGAAGATCAGCGCCTTTTTGCAGACGGCGCAGCCGGACTCGAAGTCTCACTGGGCGATGGTCGGCTACCACCTCAAGAATACGCTGAGCGAAAACGGTCATGTCGCGCGCGGCATCTGCGTGGAGCAGGACGGCGTGCTCGACACCGTTGTGGAGCGCACACACATTGAGCGCCGGCCGGAGGGCATCGCCTACACAGAGGATGACGGTACAACGTGGAACGCGCTGCCGGAGGATGCCACGGTTTCCATGAATTTCTGGGGATTTACGCCGGAGTTTATCGACGATTTGCAGCGCGGCTTCGAGGCATTTCTGCAGAACGATATGCCGAAGAATCCGCTCAAGGCGGAGTATTTTCTCCCGTTTGTTGTCAACGATTGTATCCGTATGGGTAAAGCGGACGTGCGCGTGCTGAAGTCTGCCGACAAGTGGTTCGGCGTGACGTATAAAGAAGATAAGCCGGTTGTCATGCAGGCGCTGGCCGATATGATGCAGGCGGGGAAGTATACGGACCCGCTCTGGCAGTGAGCTTGGATAAGGAAGGTGCAGACGGATGGCCGTTGAGTTCACAGATGATGAAATCCTCTGGGAGGGGCGCAAGCACTGGCTGTGGTTTCCCTGGTCCTTCACCAAGTATGCGCTGACGGGAGACCGTCTTTACACCCAGAAGGGCCTCCTGAGCACGCATTATGATGAGCTGCTGCTCTACCGCGTGACGGACATCTGCCTGACGCGTACGCTTGGCCAGAAGCTTTGCGGTATGGGTACGATCACGCTGACCTGTAAGGGCGACGCCCAACGCGTCGTTTTCATGCGAAACATCAAGGATTCCATCCGGGTCAAAAACAACCTTTCCCGATGGGTGGAAAAGGCGCGTGAGGAACGCGGCATCGTAGGCAGAGAATTTTTCGGCCCCGGCGGTGATGAGGCGGATGAGGATCCCCTGCTTTGAGTTTTGAGAGGTGGATGCATGGTGAAAAAGAATATTTTGGCGCTGCTCTGGACACTTGTGACTGTGTCGGCATTGTGCGGCTTTGCGCCTGTACCGCCCACCGGTGACACACGGCCGTTTGGGCTGATCATCGCGATTGTCGTTGTGTCGGGCATTGCGGTGGTTGCGCTGGCGGTCTGGCTGATCGTGCGCAGCCGAAAAGCGAAGTAACGCGGCCGTTGATGGATGGGAAAGGGATTGCTCTCGGGCAGTCCCTTTTTTGCGCGTTGGCTTCCGGTGAGAGCGTGAGAGGGAGTGGCTTTTCCTCCCATTTTTTGTGCGGTTTGATGCTTTTTCTGCGGAAATCTGTGTTTTCCCTCTTGCGGAAATCCCGAAAAAAAGCTATAATGAAGAAAATCAGTCATATGGCATCCTGCAGGATACGGGCAGCGTTCGCACGCGGTCCGTGTTCGGCGCTGTCTGCCAAATAAACTGGAACCGAAAGGAGTACCACTGATGAATTATTCCAAAGAAGTGGAAATGATGTGCACTGTAGCCAAGGGCCCGAAGCACGGTCCGGCTCCGATCCCGGAAGAGGGCAAGTGGATACAGGCAAAGGAAATCAAGGATATTTCTGCTTACACCCACGGCGTAGGCTGGTGCGCACCGCAGCAGGGCGCATGCAAGCTTTCTCTGAACGTGAAGGATGGCATCATCGAGGAAGCACTCGTCGAGACGATCGGCTGCTCCGGTATGACGC
The DNA here is from genome assembly GCA_002305575.1 of Ruminococcaceae bacterium UBA1417. Classification (GTDB taxonomy): domain Bacteria; phylum Bacillota; class Clostridia; order Oscillospirales; family Acutalibacteraceae; genus Hominenteromicrobium. The sequence continues at coordinate 7,673 of DBPP01000023.1, read as the reverse complement.
ATTCCGCGGCCATGGCGGCGGAAATCCTCCCGGGCAAGACTATTCTGGAAGCGCTCAATACGGACCTCGTATGTGACGCGATCAACACCGCTATGCGCGAGCTGTTCCTCCAGATTGTCTATGGTCGTTCCCAGTCCGCTTTCTCCGAAGGCGGCCTCGTCATTGGCGCAGGCATGGAAGACCTCGGCAAGGGCGCGCGCTCCATGGTGGGCACCATGTATGGCACGAAGGCAAAGGGCGTTCGTTACCTCGAGATGACCGAAGGCTACTGCACCAGAATGGCGCTCGACGCTGACGATCAGGTGATCGGCTATGAGTTCGTCTCCCTCGGCAAGATGACCGATTTCATCAAGAAGGGCATGGAGCCGAACGAAGCGTACGAGAAGTCCAAGGGTACATACGGCAGATTTGCTGACGCCGTCAAGTACATCGACCCGCGCAAGGAATAAGGAGGGCACGAAGAATGGCAACATTTGAAGGTTACGAGAGACGCGAGGCGAAGATCCTCGGCGTACTGAAGGAATACGGCATTTCCTCGATCGACGAGTGCAAGACGATCTGCGAGGAAAAGGGCATTGATCCCTACACCATCGTGCAGGAAACCCAGCCGATCTGCTTTGAGAATGCAAAGTGGGCCTATACGGTTGGCTGCGCAATCGCAATTAAGAAGGGCTGCACCAAGGCTGCGGACGCTGCTGCCGCCATCGGCATCGGCCTGCAGGCGTTCTGCATCCCGGGCTCCGTTGCGGAAAACCGCAAGGTGGGCCTTGGCCACGGCAATCTCGGCAAAATGCTCCTTTCGGAAGAGACCGAATGCTTCGCGTTCCTCGCCGGTCACGAGTCCTTTGCGGCGGCTGAAGGCGCGATCAAGATTGCTCTGAATGCGAACAAGGTCAGAACGAAGCCTCTGCGCGTGATCCTCAACGGTCTGGGCAAGGACGCGGCGTTCATCATTTCCAGAATCAACGGCTTCACCTATGTGGAAACCGAGTTTGATCCGTACACCGAGGAAGTCAAGGTCGTCAGCGAGAAGGCGTACTCCAACGGCCCGCGCGCGGACGTCAAGTGCTATGGCGCGGACAACGTTCCGGAAGGCGTTGCGATCATGAAGCTCGAGAAGGTCGGCGTTTCCATCACCGGCAACTCGACGAACCCGACCCGCTTCCAGCATCCGGTTGCCGGCACCTACAAGAAGTGGTGCGTGGAGAACGGCGTCAACTACTTCTCCGTGGCTTCCGGCGGCGGCACCGGCCGTACGCTCCATCCGGACAACATGGCGGCTGGCCCGTCCTCTTACGGCATGACCGACACCATGGGCCGCATGCACTCCGATGCGCAGTTCGCAGGTTCTTCCTCTGTTCCGGCGCACGTGGAGATGATGGGTCTCATCGGCATGGGCAACAACCCGATGGTCGGCGCGACCGTCGCTTGCGCTGTTGCGGTGGAAGAGGCTTCCAAGTAATATATAAAGCCGACGGCTTTGGCCCCGTCCTTTTGGGCGGGGCTTTTGCTTTATAAAAATCGGTTCGGATGCATGGGAACATATTGACTACAAGTCGGTGCTATGGTATGATTAGACAAAACTAATGCAAAGGAGATGGTTTTGTGGATCCGCTTCCCCGATGTCGCTGTGGGATAGCAGAAGGAAAGCCTTTGGAATATTATCGGTGCAGCATTTGTGCGGCGGGTCGCTTCCGCTTTTATGCGGTGGATCTGAACTGATGGCGCGCTTGCAGTAAAAATGTGGATGTCTGAATAATTTTTTGGAGGCTTGTCATTAACCATGTCCGATTTAATCAATCAATTACTTTTACAGCTTGTTCTGATCCTTTTGAACGCTTTTTTTGCTGCGACGGAGATTGCCGTGATTTCGCTCAACGAAAAGAAAGTGAAGGCACGCGCAGAAGACGGAGACAAAAAAGCCGTCAAAATGCTCCGCATGATCGAGGAGCCGACGCGGTTCCTTTCCACCATCCAGATCGGTATCACACTGGCCGGCTTTTTGGGCTCTGCGTTTGCGGCGGATAACTTTGCAGAGCGGCTCTCCGGTTTCTTTGTAGAGACTTTCGGTATCGCGCAGTCGTATATTGGCGCCGTCAATACGGTGGCTGTCGTTGTGATTACGCTCATTCTTTCGTTTTTCACGCTGGTGCTCGGTGAGCTCGTGCCCAAGCGCGTCGCCATGCGCCATAAAGAGAAGCTGGCGGAGGCGGTTTGCGGCGTGATCTCGTTCCTTACCGTTGCCCTCAAGCCGATTATTTGGCTGCTCACGGTTTCCACGAACGGCGTTCTTCGCCTTTTCGGGATTGACCCACATGCAAAAGACGAGCCGGTTTCCGCGGAGGACATTGTGCTGATGCTGGACGCTGGCGCGGATGAAGGCTCTCTGGACCGGAGCAACATTGAATACATCAAAAACGTCTTTAAGCTGGACGGTATGGCGGCCGAGGACGTTATGAAACCGCGAAAGACCGTCACGTTCGTTGCGCTGAACGAGTCGGAAGCGGCCATTATGGAGAAAATCGAGCGGGAGGGCTATTCCCGTATGCCGGTGTATGTGGAGAAGTCAGACCATATCGTCGGCATCCTTCATACGCGCGACTATCTGCTGAAGCACGGTACGCCGGGCTTCACGATTGAGCAGGTCATGCTGCCGCCGGTTTTTGTGCCGGAAACGGCGCATCTGGATTCCCTGTTTAAAGATATGCAGAAACGCCACAACCATATGGTGATCGTCGTGAACGAGTACGGCGAAACAGCCGGTATCGTCACGATGGAGGATATCCTCGAGGAGCTTGTCGGCGAAATCTGGGATGAGCGGGACGAAGCCGTGGAGGAGATTCAAAAGACCGGTGAAAACACATATACGGTGCGCTGTTCCACCTCCATCGAGGATTTTTTTGAATTTTTCTCTCTGGAGGATACGTCAGAAACCGAGGCGCTGACGGTCAACGGGTGGCTGACCGAGCAGATCGGCAGCATCCCGAAAGCCGGGCATGCGTTTTCGTATGAAAATCTGCACATCACCGTCACAAAAGCGGACGGATTGATGGCGCAGGAAATCTGCGTGCAGGTCCATGAGCGGGTAAAAAGCCACGCAGAATAAAAACGGATTGCAAGGGGGCAGGCCCAAAGCCTGCCTCTTTTTTGCAGGATAGGCGCGTGTGCGTTGCATGCGGCTGTTTTTTCTGCTAAAATAAAAAGAAAACCCGGAGAAAGAGAGGCGCTTGGAGATGACAACCTTTGAAAAGCTGGAAGTGCTGACGGTGCGGGCGAAGACCGATGAGTCACTGCGGATTCGCCTGCTGGACACAAGAGCGGCCCACGACCCGCTTGTGTCGTTCTGCCGTCTGGCGCAGGCGGTAGGTGTGGAACTGACGCCCGGCGAGTTGGTTGCTGTGGGGGAAGAATATTCGGACAACCAGTGCAAAAGCACAAACGGCGGAAATCCAACGCCGTATGACGCGTTTGGCGATGCATATGAAAGCTTTCTCGCGTCGATTTCCTGAGAGGGAGGGAGCGCTATGCAGTATCTGTGCAGCCTGACGACGCTGCCGCACGTCAGTTTCATGAACTATTTTAGCCCGAAAGGCGATTGGATTCACTTTCGGCGTCGGAATGTGGAATACATCATGTATTTCATTGCCGAGGGGGAGATGCACATCCAGGAAAACGGGGCAGAGTACGTGCTGCTGCCCGGCGATGTTTTCTTTTTACAGCCCTATCTCGAGCATGTGGGAACGCGTCCCGCGCCCTGCGCCTATTATTTCGTGCACTTCAGCAATCTCTCCCTGCTTCCATTTGACTACGGGGAAGGGACAGCGCTGGAAATCGCCGACCACCAGCTCGCCGAGGATACCGTGGACAGTGTGTTTGATTTTGAGCACTGTATGCTGCCCAAGCACATCCGTGTGCGCGATGAGGCCGTCCGCGCGCAGATCGCGTCGCTGTTTGACGCCTGCATCGAGCAGGGGCGTTCCGGCGCGAAGCACTATCGCGTTTTTTGGGCTTGCAAGCTGCTGGAGATCCTGACGACGCTGGCGCAGAACAGCTCCGATGCGCGGGCAGAGGCCGTCGGCAGCGCGCTGCCTTCGCGCACAATGGGTAAAATTCAGGATCTGTGCGCGTATTTGGACACGCACTACGCGGAGAAAATTACGGGCAGCATCATTGAGGCAGAAGCCGGGATGAATTTTGATTACCTGAACAGAACTTTCCGCCGTGTTACGGGAAAGACAGTGTTTCAATATCTCAATCGCGTGCGCATCAACCGCGTCAAGGAGCTTCTCAAGACGACGGATATGAAGCTTGCTGAGATCGCAGCGTTGACCGGTTTTTCGGACGAATTCTACCTGAGCCGCCAGTTCAAAAAAGCCACCGGCGTTTCTCCGGCCCTTTATGCACGCGGCCAGATGAAAAACTGAAATGGAAAGCGGGCGGTTCGCGATGCAATATGCAATTTTGCAGGTATTCACGGAAATGCTCCGGCCCTGCGCCTCGCGCTGGCGGATGCGCAGGCGACAAACCGGAATAGACAGGAAAATCCCCGAAGGCAATTGCCTTCGGGGATTTTGACGTATTTGCAGCGATATTCAACAAAGCGGGACAAAGCCGTTCATCTCTCGTCTTCGTCGTGATCTTCGTCGTATTCTTCCTCGACCGGCTCGTTGCGAACGATCAGCAGGCGTGAGAGGCGCTGATCTTCCACAGCCAGCACCGTGATGTCCAAATTCTTGACCCGCACGCTCGGGTGTTCGTTTTCCTTCGGAATGCGGCCGAGCAGGTCGGTCACCAGACCGGCAATCGTGTCGTAATCTCCCTCGGGCAGCTCCACACCGGTCAAGTCGGAGATTTCATCAATCGAGGTGGTGCCGTCCACGGTGAATTCGTTTTCGCTGACACGGAAGATTTCTTCGGCTTCGTTATCGTATTCGTCCTGAATGTTGCCGAAAATCGATTCGATCAGGTCTTCCAGCGTGATCAGTCCCGAGGTGCCGCCGTATTCGTCGACAATCACGGCGATCTGGATACGCCGCTCCTGCAATTCGCGGAAAAGATGGCTGCATTTTTTGGTTTCCGGGATGAAATATGCCGGACGAACCATATCGCGCAGTTGGATGAAATCCGGCACCGGCTTGCCAACATAGGGAAGAAAATCCTTTACATAGCAGATGCCGACGATGGTGTCAAGATCCTCCCGATAAACCGGGAGACGGGAGAAGCCTTCTTCAGCAGCGATCGATGTGACGTCCTCAATCGACGAATCCTCGCTCACGGCGCAGATATCCGTGCGGTGCGTCATGATTTCGCTGACCGTCGTGTCGTTGAAATCGAAGATGTTGGTGATCATGTCGAGCTCCGTCTCTTCGATCACACCCTTTTCTTCACCCTCACCGACCATGTGGAGGATTTCCTCTTCCGTGACGGTTTCGGTAAGCGCTTTCGGATCGTTGCCGCACAGCCGCATGATTCCATCGGAAATCAGATCGCACAGCTTCATGAATGGGCGCATCAACGCACCGAGCACACGGATCAGCCGCATAAGCTTGTAGCTGTACTGCATATTGCGGGCGGATTTGTGTGCCACAAATTTTTTGGGCGTGAAATCTGCGAGAAGCAGGAACAGCGCGGCGCAAAGCAGCGTGCAGAGCGCAACGGCAAGGGGGGCGGCAAAAACGAGCTGCATGCCGGAGGTAATCAACGCGTTGCCGAGCAAGGGCGTAAAGCCGATCACCGAAACGCCGGCTGCAAAAAAGCCCATCAACATCAGGCCAAATTGCAGCGGCGAAGCAAAGCTTTCGTTTGCATCGAGATAGGCGAGAAATTTTTTCGCCCGGCGGCTTCCGCCTTCGGCGTCCCGCTTCAAGCGGGATTCGTTGGCCGTGCTTACAGCGGATTCACACATGGCGTAGAGGATGCCGAGCAGAAAAAACACGGCGAGAAACGCAATGGCGGCCGGCAGCGGGAGAAGGGGGGAAATCAGCGGGATTGTACCAGAAGGGTCGTCGTTCATAATGGGACCTGTATCCTTTCCTGATCTGAATTGTTCAGCTCATATTAGAAATTTTAGCGCAAAAAGCGCGGCTTGTCAACACGGGAGGCGGCGTCGGCGCAGAAAGCGTGGGGAAAAGGCGGAGCTTGAAAATTGCTTGTGAAATTTGGAGTATAAAATAAAAAAATCATCGATTTTTCCTTTACATACGGCCAAAAAAATGATAAGATTTAACTGTACAGCAGGGGGCGGCCTGTGCGTGCGGCGCTGCAAACGGCAGAGGCGGACGCAGAAGGCCGGCTTTGCTGCGGGTACACTCCCAATTGATAATCCTTAAAGGAGGAATTTATTAAATGGCAAGAAAAATGAAAACCATGGATGGCAACACCGCTGCCGCGCATGTTTCCTATGCGTTTACAGATGTTGCCGCCATCTATCCGATCACGCCGTCTTCGGTTATGGCTGATGAAACCGATAAGTATGCGGCTGCCGGCAGAAAGAACCTTTTCGGCCGTGAAGTCCGTGTTACGGAAATGCAGTCCGAAGCCGGTGCGGCTGGCGCTGTGCACGGCTCTCTTGCGGCCGGCGCGCTGACGACTACGTATACGGCGTCTCAGGGCCTGCTCCTGATGATTCCGAATATGTACAAGATGGCCGGTGAGCTGCTGCCGAGCGTTATCCATGTTTCTGCGCGCTGCGTGGCTTCCCATGCGCTGAACATTTTCGGCGACCATTCGGACATCTATGCGTGCCGCCAGACCGGTTATGCAATGCTGTGCTCCAATAGCCCGCAGGAGGTCATGGATCTCGGTGCTGTGGCGCACCTTTCCGCGATCAAGGGCAAGGTTCCGTTCCTCCATTTCTTCGACGGCTTCCGCACCTCCCACGAGATCCAGAAGATCGAGGTTTGGGACTACGAGGATCTTGGCGAGATGCTTGACTGGGACGCTGTCGATGCGTTCAGAAGACATGCGCTGAATCCGGAGCATCCGGTTCTCCGTGGCCAGGCGCAGAATGGCGACATCTTCTTCCAGGCGCGTGAGGCGTGCAACAAGTACTATGACGCGATTCCGGAAACCGTTGTCGAGTACATGAATAAGGTAAACGAAAAGATCGGCACCGATTACAAGCCGTTTAACTACTACGGTGCGCCGGATGCGGAGAAGGTCATTATCGCCATGGGTTCCGTCTGCGAAACCATCGAGGAAGTGATCGACTACCTGATGGCGGCCGGCGAGAAGGTTGGCCTTGTGAAGGTCCACCTGTACAGACCGTTTGTTGCGAAGTACCTGCTCGATGTCCTTCCGGAGACCGTCAAGACGATTTCCGTGCTTGACAGAACGAAGGAGCCGGGCTCCATCGGCGAGCCGCTGTACCTCGACGTTCTGGCGGCGATCAACGGCACGCAGTTTGGCTGCGTGAAGGTGCTCACGGGCCGCTATGGCCTCGGCTCCAAGGATACGAAGCCGGCGGACATCATCGCGGTTTACCGCAACATGGAGAAGGGCGACGACGCGAAGAAGAAGTTCACGATCGGCATCGTGGACGACGTGACGCACCTCTCCCTCGACGCGACCGAGCATCCGGATACGGCGCCGGCAGGCACGAAGTCCTGCAAGTTCTGGGGCCTTGGTTCGGACGGTACCGTCGGTGCGAACAAGAACTCCATCAAGATCATCGG
>DBPP01000024.1 GCA_002305575.1 Ruminococcaceae bacterium UBA1417 | reverse complement strand
AAGCGTAAAGGACAGTTTCGACTTTGAATTTCAAAGCCGGTTACATGAATGTGAAGCCACACCGCAGGGATAAGTCTATCCTTTTGCGGGAAGTTGGTACGCATTTGTGTGCCGGCTTTTTTTGTTGCCTGAAAGCCGGTTACAACGGAATGACCGGCTGGATGGGATATGATTTTGCGATGACCTCTTGTGTGAACAGAGATAGCGAAACGACGCTGCGGTAAGATTCCGGGGCAGGAACAGAAAAACGACATTTAGGCAAACCGGCGAAAAAAGAAGAGAAAATGTGTCCATAGGGATAACGAGCATCGGATTTTGATACCAAAATCCATCCACAGCCTAAAGGCGTGTGGACTTAACTCAGGGGAAAGTCTCGCCTGCCGGCTCGGTCGGTGCTTCTAAGCTTCGCTTAGAGGTGTCCACCGGACACCCGCACCCCTGAATACCCCTTTACAAAGTTAAAACACAAGAATGGAGATGATATATTTTGAGCAAGAAACAAAGTGATAAAAAGGTCATAACAGTAAGACTGACCGAAGAAGAAAAACAGAAATTAGAGTATTGCTCTAACCTGTGCGGATTATCGCAGTCCGAGTTCATAAGGCAGCTTTGCAAAGGCAAAGCGCCCAAACCACAACCCCAAAAAGAATTTTGGAAACTGCTTGAAGCACTCTACTCTGTCCATAACAGTTTCAAAAGCTGTGCAAAATTCGAGCCGTCTGCCCTTGAAATCTGCAAGGGAATCGAGCGCCTAATCCTTGATCTACAGGAGGCAGGATAATGGCTACTACAAGTTTATGGCACATCGAAGGCAGGCTGAAAGACCTGATTGCCTATGTGGAAAATCCCGAAAAGACAAAAGCTGATAATCCGAACTTACAGCCGTTGTGGGATATGTTTTCCTATGTCAGCCGCCCCGAAGCAACNNACGGATATATCGCCTGGCACGGTTATCAAAGCTTCAAGCCCGGCGAAGTTACACCCGAACAGGCACATGAAATCGGTTTACAGTTGGCAAAGGAAATGTGGGGAGAACAGTATCAGATCATCGTCACTACCCACCTTGACAAAGACCATCTGCACAATCATTTCTGCTTCAATTCGGTTTCCTTCTTAGACGGCAGGAAATACAACTATTCCAAAACAGAGCAGAGAAAACTCCGTGAAGCATCCGACCGAATCTGCCGGGAGCACGGCTTGTCGGTTATCGAAAAACCGCATAAAGCACCATCAAGGCAGGTATGGCTGGATGAGAAAAGCGGCAGGCCGACAAGATACAATGTTTACCGTGAAGATGTAAAAGAAGCCATCAATTTCAGCCGCCGTCCCTACTATATGGAGGAGTATTTGCGGCGGAAAGGATATATTACCGACTTCACAGGAAAGCATTGGAAGATACGATTGCCGCAGTATGAGCATTTTACAATGCTGGACACGCTGGATGAAAGATGGACGCCCGAACATATCCAAAGGACAATGGGCGCTTACGCTTCCTTCGGAAACCGCAGGGCGGCAATCACCTATCCGCCCCAAATGCCGAAGAGCCTGCGGGACTGGTTCAAGCCGTTTCAAAAGACGAGCCATATCTACCGGCTGTATCTGCACTACTGCTATCTGCTCGGCGTTCTCCCGAAGAAAACCACCTACCGCCCCACAAGCCCCTATCTCAAAGAGGATTTAAAAAAGCTGGAGGAGCTGTCCGAACAGGTGCGGTATATGAGCAAATACGGCATTGAAACCTTTGACGACCTGTATGCGGACAGGGAGAGATTGCAGGGTGAAATGGATAAACTGATCGCTTACCGCACCAAGCTGCAAAACAAGATCCGCCGAGCCTCACCAGCCGAAAAAGAAATTTTGCGGGAAGAAAAAGCAAGGGTTACGGAGCAGATTACCACTTTGCGAAAGCAGCTGAAACTAAACATGGGCATTGAGGAACGGTCAATTAAAATACAGGAGAAAACCGACCTGCTCTATGCCAACGAATACAGAGCCAAAGAAGCCGAACAGAACAGAAAATCACAGCGAAAGGAGCGTGACGCACGATGACAGACAGAGAAAAAGATTTGGAAGAAATCCTTGCAAGGTTAGAAAAACAGCGTCCTGAGATTGACAGGATTTTAAGCCGTCCTACTGTTATGGATACAAAAAGACCGGCAAAAAAACTCTGCCGCATTCCGCCGGATATGGACTTTACAGTAAAAGACGGTAACACGGAATATGAAGTAGCCGGTATGTTCAATCCTGACAGTGACGAATTTTTAATCAATACCATTATCCGAAAACTCGGATACAAATTCAGACAGGAATGATAGATGTTATCGCTTTAAAGCGTTGAATCGAGACTCCGGATATGGTATACTGCAATTACGCAATATACTGTATCCGATTGTCGGAAAGGAGTTACTTTGAACAACAGACAATCAGAACAGAACAAAATCACCGCCCTCTACTGCCGGTTAAGTCAGGACGACGGGCGTGAGGGCGAAAGCAACAGTATCGTCAACCAAAAGGCTTTGTTAAAGGACTATGCGAGAAGGCACAGCTTCAAACATCTGCAATTCTTTGTGGATGACGGGTATTCAGGTACAAGCTTCGACCGTCCGTCTTTTCGGGAAATGGAACAGCTTATTGAAAGCGGCAAGGTGGGAACGGTTATCGTCAAGGATATGTCCCGGCTTGGCAGGAACTATTTGCAGGTCGGGATGTATACGGACATTGTTTTTCCCGAAAATGATGTGCGGTTTATCGCTGTCAACGACAATGTGGATTCCGCCGTACAGACGGAATTTGACATGACGCCGATCCGCAACTTCTGCAATGAGCTTTATGCCAGAGATACCGCCAAGAAAATCAAGTCCACCTTCCGAATGAAAGGCGAAAGTGGTAAGCACCTGACTACCAATCCGCCATTCGGATTCGTTAAGGATGCCGAAGATAAGGATAAGTGGCTGATCGACGAAGAAGCGGCGCAAACCGTGCGGTATATCTTCAAGCTGTGCTATGACGGACTTGGGCCTACGCAGATCGCTAAGAAGCTGAAAGTGGAAAAAGTGCTGACTCCAACGGCATACAAAACACAGAAGGATGGAAAACTGCTTCCTGCCGAGCCGTACAAGTGGGCGCAGAAAACCGTTGCAGGGATTTTAGAGAAGCTGGAATATATCGGGCATACCGAAAACTTCAAGACAACCTCTAAGAATTACCGCAGCAAAAAGCGTGTGTGGAATGAAAAGGAAAACCGCCGGATATTTGAGGATACCCACCCTGCCATTGTTGACAGGCATATTTTTGAGACGGTACAGGAAATCCGCAAACACAAACGCCGACCGACAGCAACAGGCAAAATTTCCATTTTTTCGGGCAAGGTATTCTGTGCAGACTGTGGAGCAAAACTGCACTACTGCACAACAAACGCTTTCAAAGGGAATCAGGATTTCTTTGTTTGCGCTAATTACCGAAGCAATACAGGAACCTGCACCGGGCACTATATCCGAGCAGTAACGCTGGACAGATTGGTGTTTCGCCACATTCAGGGCGTGCTGTCCTATATCCAGCAGTTTGAAGCGTCCTTTGTCAAAAAGGAAATGGAAAAAGCCAATACAGAACGAAAATTATCCGTTGAAAAGGCACAGGTTGACATTGTGACGCTGAAGCGCCGTGATGAAGACTTGGACACGCTTTTCAAGCGAATCTATGAAGATATGGTGTCGGGCAGGCTATCGGCGGAGCGGTTTGACAAGCTTTCCTCCGAGTACGAAACAGAACAGCAGAATGTCAAAGCGGCAATCCTTGAATTACAGGAGCTGATTGACAGCGGCGAGCAGGAACAGCACGACCTTCAGCAGTTTCTGAGGAATGTACGCAAATACACCGATCCTGAGGAACTCACTGCGGAAATCCTGAACGATCTGGTTGACAGAATTGTGGTACACGCTCCCGACAAGAGCAGCGGCCACAGAAAACAGAAGATAGAGATTTACTACAAGACCGCGGGCATTATCAATATTGCCGATGAGGACTGCGTTGCCCTCGACGGCAGACTCGGTATGCAAAACCGAAAGAAGAAAACAGCCTGACAACGCAAAGCGGCGGCACAGCCCTTCGGCTGCTCCGCCACCTTACATATTTCCTTCGTTATCGCACCTCGGCTAAAGCGGGCAATCCCTTTTTTGTATTGAAAAATTTGCGCACGATGTAGCAAATGTCCGGTTTACAGGGTATTCTCTTTGAAAGACATGTTTTTCGGCAAACACACAGGGAGGGGCACACATATGCAGGACAATCCAGCGGACGGCTTTGACGCCGTGCTCGCGCAATATGGCGACATGGTCTACCGGCTTGCCTTCGCTTATGTGCGCAGCAAGGCAGATGCGGACGACATTTTTCAAGAGGTCTTTTTCCGATATTTCCGGCGCGCACCGGTTTTGAAGACCGAGGAGCACCGCAAGGCGTGGCTGCTGCGCGTGACGATCAACCGCGCCAAGACCTGTTTGGCCCGTCGGGTTCTGCCGCATAACCGGCCGGAGACGACGGACACAGTTCCCTTTTCAGCGCCGGAAATGCTGGAGCTGCACGAAGCGCTCAAGACGCTCGCACCGAAATACCGCACCGTTCTCCACCTGTTTTACTACGAAGGTTACACGGCCGAGGAAATCGGCGGTCTGCTGCGTCAGAAGCCCGCAACCGTCCGCACGCAGCTGACGCGCGCACGCCAAAAGCTGGCCGCCCTCCTGCGGGACGAAACCTGACCCAGAAAGGATGAACGCCATGATCTTCCGGAAAACCTACGCTGCCATGCAGGCCGATATCCGGCCCGACAGCGCTTTATTGCAGCGCACGCGCGCACTACTGGCCGAACATCGGCACACCCGCGCCCGGCGGCTGCGTCCGATGCTCGTCCTCGCGGCGGTATTGGTCTGCCTCGCGCTCGCCGTGCCGGCCTTTGCAATGCCGGCGCTTGCCGCCGACCCCACTGGCTACGCGCTTTTATACCGCATTTCCCCGGCCGCCGCGCAGTTTTTCAGGCCGGTCAACGCAAGCGACGAGGACAACGGCATCCGCCTCACGGTTGAATCCATTCATCTGGCTGACGACACCGTTTCGGTGTACGTCGCATTGCAGGACGTGACCGGCGACCGCCTCGATGAGACGACCGACCTGTTCGACAGTTACCGCATCGGCCGCGGCTTCGACAGTGCGGCCAGCTGTACGCTCGTCGATTATGACGAAGCGACGCATACCGTGCGGTTTCTGATCTCCATCACCACCTTTGACGGGCAGCGCATCGAGGGTAAAAAGCTGACCTTTTCCCTTGGACGGATTCTGAGCGGCAAGTCGGAATTCGAGGGCGCGCTCGAAGACATCGACCTGACGGCGGCGTCGCTGTCGCCGGCCACACAATCGGTGGGGCTGCGCGGACTCGGCGGTACCGCGGCGCAGGAACTGTTTCCGGATGTGTTTGACACCGACCGTGCGGGAAGCGGCGTGTACGCCATGCTCGTGCCCACCGGCACGCTCGCCGCGCCGACGCCCGGCGTTACCGTCACGGCGATGGGATACATTGACGGACTGCTGCACATCCAGGTGCTGTACGACAACATCCTCGAAACCGACAACCACGGCCTGCTCTGGCTGGAGAACGGCGCGGAAAAAATCGATTGCCTCGTAAACGCCAGCTTTAGCCACGAAAACGGCCGTGACAGCTATGAGGATTATCTCTTCGACGTGCCACCCGAACAGCTTGCGGACTACACGCTATTCGGGTACTTTACGACCTGTGACACGCAGATACAGGGCGACTGGTCCATCACCTTCCCCCTGACCGAAACGGAATAGACAAACAGGGAGCCTCCGCGCTATGCGGAAGCTCCCTGTGCGTTTTCGATGAAATAAAATACAGGCGTTGCTTTAGGCGTTGCGCTGCGCGGCAAGCCATTCGACGATCGTCACCGGCTTGCCATCGATCGTGACGGGCTGACCATCCAGATCGACCTTGCAGTCGTTGTTCAGCATGTAAATCCAGCTCCAGTGGCCGTAATACTCGAACGGCGTGCCGTCCGGCTTGTTGTACTTGCCGGAAAGATCGACCACCTTATCCCAGTATGTGAGGTGAACGTTCTCACCGCCCGCCGCCTTGAGCCGCTTGTACGTCGGCAGCACATGCGTTTTCGGCGGCACAGTGTCGTCGGTCGCAGCATGCGTCAGCCAGATCGGCTTTTTCGCGATCGCCGCAATCTGCTCATCCGTGATCCAGTCATCCCGCAGGGCCTCGCAGATCGGGAAAGCTGCGGCATAACGATCCGGCGTATGGATGAGCATCTTCATCGTCATGAAGCCGCCGTTCGAGCAGCCGCCGATGTAGACCCGGCTGCGGTCAATCCACGGGCGCGACGCCATATACGCGTCGATCAGCGCGTCGAGCGCGTCCACATATTTGGAACGGCCGTCCTGCGTGTATTCGCCGCTGCCATCATCCATCCACATGGTCGGCGCCTGCGGTACGAGCAGCGCGGCACGGCCGCCAAAATACGCCTGCAATTCCGGCGAAAGCAGGTTGGCCACCTTATTGGCCACCACGGCAATCAGCGGTGCATGGCCGCCTTCGCCCGCGCCGTGCAGCCAGATGATCAGTGGCAGCTTTTCCTCCGCCTTGTGCGCCGGCTCGTAGTACGCGTACAACAAGTCCGAATCCGGGTGCTTGAACGTGCCGGTCTGCAAATCCTCGCAGTAGAGAATGCGGTTGCCGCCGTCCACATCGAACACCAGACCGGTCACCGTGCCGCCCGCCGTTTCGATCGGCGCGGTCTGTGTGACCGTGTAATGCACGTCGAGAAAAATATTGAAATTGCCGTCAAACTGAATGATGGAGCCAATGCCGGCCATCGGAGAGCACACCATGCAGAGCGTAATGCAGCTGCCGTCCGCCGCGGGTGTCCCGTCAGCATCGGAAACATACAGCGCTTCAATCGTGCGCGTGCCTTCCATCAGATCCACAGGACGTTCGCCCATAAACTTCGGCCAGGTGAATTCCTCGCCGGGCTTCGCGGTTCGTTTTACGTAGACTTCAAACTGCGCGGGATCGAGCTGCGCGCCGGTAAGCGGCCGTCCGGTTTCAAGAATAACCTTCGTAATGTGCGGCCCAAAATCGAGCACTTCCGTGATGGTTTTATACGTCAACGCCATAATTTTTTCCTCCTGATCGTTTCTTCTATCAGTATCGCACATTTTCTGCGGCTCCGCAAGCCCCGCCGAAAATATTTCTACGGCGCGGCGCGCACATCTTGGCTTTTTCGCTTTTCTCCGCTATAATTAGAACAGCTTAAAACGGCAGGTGAACCGCCATGAATACCAGCTTCTGCGGGGGCGCGTCTACACATGACGCAGCCGATTTTACCGCGCTGCACGCTTTATACAACCTGTGCTTTCCGGCTCTGCGCACCGACCCCGCAAGCCTGCGGCACCGTCTCGGCATCGACACGGGCTCGCAGGTCCTCTCATACGCCGGGCCGAACGGTGCCCCTGTAGGCTTCGCCGTCGTGCGGGCGGACGCGTTGCTGCTGCTCTGCGTCGCGCCGCCGCACCGAAACCGGGGAATTGGCAGCGCGCTACTGCGCGAGGCGGAGACTTTGCTCCGGCCGTGCGGGCGCGCTGTGCTCGGCCATGCGCCGGACACATACATTTTTCCCGGCGTGCCGATGGACCGCCACACAGATGCACACGCGTTTTTCGAAAAGCGTGGCTACCGCTACAGCTGGACCGCCTGCGACATGGCGCTCGACCTCACGGCCTACGCGCACCAGCCATCGCTCGACTGCCACGATCCGCGCCTGATCACACGGATGCGGCGCAATACGCCCGAGGACCGCGCGCAAGCCGGCCGATGCAGCGCGCAGATTGAGAACTTCGGCGATTTCTTCGCCCGTCTGCCGGACGTTCTGCTCGCCGCGTGGGACGGCGCCGTTGTCGGCGGCTGCGGCGTTTCCATGGAACACTGCCTGTATACCGAGGCGTGGCCGGATGCGAACACCTTTGGGCCGCTCGGCGTACTCGAAGCGTACCGTAACCGCGGCGTTGGGATGCGGCTGTGCCAGGACGCGTTGGACCGTCTTCAGGCGCAGGGCGCAAAGCAGGCGTACATCGGCTACACCTGGCTGGAGGACTGGTACGGCAAGCTCGGCGCAAAACGCTGCATGGCCTACTGGATGGGTGAAAAAAGTTGGATATATGCGGAAAAGGATGCTTGGCCAATGGGACCATAAAACACGCTACGACAGCGGCCTCCCCCGACATGGCGGCGCGGAATTGCCCGCAAAATGCTTGGACACGCAAGCTTTGCACGCTTTTATCCAACGCGCGTCCGACGGACCCTGAACCCCTGCGCGGCTTAATCGCGTCGCCGTACACACCGCCAGCCCCCAATACATCCAGTTGCGCGCAAAGCGTTTTCCCTTTTGTGTCCTTCGCGCGCCCATTCAGGAAACCACGCGCTTGCCGCACACTTTTCTGCATAAACACACCGCCCTGTGGGAGATCCCACAGGGCGGTGTGTTTATGCTGTTAAAATCGAAACCGGACGCTTACGCCTGAACGCGCGCCTTGAGGCCTTCGAGCTCCGCCTTGAGTTCTTCCGGAAGCTTGTCCCCAAACTTCTTGTAGAATTCCTCAATGCCAGCCGCTTCCTTGGCCCACTTCGCATTGTCGACTTCGAGAATGCCCTTCAGGGTATCGATCGAGAAGTTGTCGAGGCCTTCGAGGTTGATGTCCTCCGGCTTCGGCACGTAACCGATTGCCGTCTCCACCGCATCGACTTCGCCGTCGCAGCGCTTGAGCATCCACTCGAGCACGCGGAGGTTGTCGCCGAAGCCCGGCCAAATGAAGTGGCCGTCTTCGTCCACGCGGAACCAGTTGACGTTGAAGATCTTCGGCGCCTTGTCACCGAGGATCTGGCCCATCTCGATCCAGTGCTTGAAGTAGTCGCCCATGTTGTAGCCGCAGAACGGGAGCATGGCCATCGGGTCACGACGGACAACGCCCACTGCACCGGCAGCGGCAGCGGTTGTCTCGGAGCCCGTGATGGAGCCGATAAACACGCCGTTGTTCCAGCTTCTGGACTGATAAACCAGCGGAACCGTATCCGGACGGCGGCCGCCGAAGATGATGGCGGAAACCGGAACGCCCTTCGGGTTCTCAAACTCGCTCGAGAGGCACGGGCAGTTTGCGGTCGGCGCCGTAAAGCGGCTGTTCGGATGCGCAAGCTTGTTGCCAGCTGCGATATATTCCGGACCGTTTACCTTGGAGCCCTTCCACTCTTCCGCGTTGACCGGCGGATTCTTGTCGAGGCTCTCCCACCAAACGGTGTTGTCGTCGAGGTTGCGGGCGACGTTCGTGAAGATCGTGCCCTTCTTCGTGGAGATCAGCGCGTTCGGGTTGGACTTCATGTTCGTACCCGGTGCAACGCCGAAGAAGCCGTTCTCCGGGTTGATGGCATACAGTCTGCCGTCCTCGCCCGGGCGCATCCAAGCGATATCGTCGCCGACGGTCCAGACCTTGTAGCCCTTCGCTCTGTAGCCTTCCGGCGGGATCATCATGGCCAGGTTGGTCTTGCCGCATGCAGACGGGAACGCCGCGCAGACGTACTTGACTTCGCCCTTCGGATTCTCGACGCCGAGGATGAGCATATGCTCAGCCATCCAGCCTTCATTCTTCGCCTGATACGAAGCGATGCGCAGCGCGAAGCACTTCTTACCGAGCAGAACGTTGCCGCCGTAAGCGGAGTTGACGGAGATGATCGTGTTGTCTTCCGGGAACTGGCAGATCCAGCGGTTTTCCGCATCGACGTTGCACTTGCAGTGCAGGCCGCGCACCCAATCGTTGCTGTCGCCGAGCACGTCGAAAACCTTCTGGCTGACGCGCGTCATGATAGCCATATTCAGAACGACATAAATGGAGTCGGTCAGCTCAACACCGATCTTCGCGAGCGGGGAACCGATCGGGCCCATGGAATACGGGATAACATACATCGTACGGCCCTTGTAGCTGCCGCGGGCGATGTCATAGAGCATCTTGTAGGCTTCCTGCGGGTCCTTCCAGTGGTTGGTCGGGCCTGCGTCTTCTTCTTTTCTCGAGCAGATGAGGGTTCTATCCTCAACGCGGGCAACGTCGTTTACGGCCGTTCTGTGATAGTAGCAGCCAGGGAGCAGATCCTGGTTCAACTTGATCATTTCGCCGGTCTCGCAGGCTTCCTTTCTGAGGGCCTCAAGCTGCTCCTCAGAACCATCGATCCAAACGACCTGATCCGGATTGACAAGCGCTTTCATCTCGTCAATCCAAGAGAGGACTGTCTTATTGTTTGTCATTCTGATTTCTCCTTTCGCCGAAAAGGCAAATGTTTTGCAAATGACCTAATCTGTTATTATTTTACCACATATTCCGCGGGGAATCAATTACCAATTTATGAATTCGCCCCTCCAATTTCGATATATTGATATATCTTTATCGTATGGAAAGGCCTTTTTGCATATCATCCTCAGTCCTTGCGCGTCACGCAGAAAACGGCGGCAAAACGGCTTCACCAGCCGAGATCCAGCAGTGTAACGCGCCCCGAAGCCCGCGTCTTGTTCATATCGATCAGCCGCTGGTTTTCGCTGCCGCGAAACGGCAGGTCAAGGTTCTTCTGCGCCTCAATGAACGGCCCGTCCACGAGCACGTCACAGGCGGCGAGCAGCGCGTCCACGTCGGGATCGTGCATCTCTTCGAGCGCCTCGAGCGTCCAGCCCGTGTACACCGTCACATCTTTGCCGACGCTGTGCACCTGATCCGCAAGCGCCTTGAGCGGTTTCGGTTGGCAAAATGGCTCGCCGCCCGAAAACGTGATGCCGCGCAACAACGGGTTTTCGCGAAACGCCGCGAAGATGCGGTCGGTGTCGTCCCATGTGCCGCCCTCGAAATCGTGTGTCTGCGGGTTGTGGCAGCCGGGGCAGTGGTGCGGGCAGCCCTGCACGAACACGGTCAGACGGATACCACGACCGTCCACAATGGAATCCGGGACCAGCCCGGCGAGTTTGATCTTCATGGTCTCTCTCCTTTCCCGACGCAGAAAAAAATCCAAAAGCCGGAGCTTTCGGATTTTTCTGCGGTTTACAAGCTGTGCTTCACGCGGTCGCGTTCCTCGGCGCGTTTCGCGTTATTCCAACGATCCGTCGTGCCGACGAGATAGCCGGTAATGCGGCGGATGCGCTCAAACCCGAGGCCCTCGCCGACGAGGACCGTATGATTCTTCACGGTTTTTTCTGTAATTTTCGGTGTCATATGCTTTACCTCCTGCATCTGTGCGCCGCAGCCCGACGGCCGCCGGCGATTTTTCATTGTTTCTATCCATCGTTGTCATCGGCAGCCCGCCCACGGGGGAAACCGCCGTATGGGATTTCAATTGCGCACCACGCGCTTTAAAGCGCCCGTGTTTTCCGCCTTCAACGGATCAGGTGGGAATAATCCGGCACGTCGTGGTATTTCTTGCGAAGCTCTGCGAGCTTCTCTACCGGCACGCCCTCGCCGGCATGGCGGCCGCAGCGCGGGCAAACGTCGCCGATAATGCCGTTGTAGCCGCACACCGGGTCGCGATCGACCGGATGGTTCACCGAACCGTAGCCGATACCGGCCTCCTTCATGCAGCGGATCACGCTCTCAAACGCGTCAATGTTCTTGCAGATGTCGCCGTCCAGTTCGACATAGCTGATGTGCCCGGCATTCGTCAGCGCATGGAACGGCGCTTCCTTCTGGATCTTCTGGAATGCGCTGATGTTGTAATACACCGGGATGTGGAAGGAGTTCGTATAATACTCGCGGTCCGTCACACCCTCGATCTTCCCGTAGCGCTTCTGGTCGATGCGCAGGAAACGGCCGGAAAGCCCTTCGGCCGGCGTTGCGAGCAGGGTCCAGTTGAGGCCCGTCTCGCGGCTCTTTTTGTCGAGGCACTCGCGCATGTAGCGGATGATCTCGTAGCCGAGTTTCCAGCTCTCCTCGCTCTCGCCGTGGTGCTTGCCGGTAAGCGCTTTGAGCGTTTCAGCCAGGCCGATAAAGCCGACGGACAGCGTGCCGTGCTTTAAGACTTCCGCGACGGAATCGTTGCGGTCGAGCTTTTCGGAGTCAATCCACACGCCCTGCCCCATCAGGAACGGGTAGTTGTACGCCTTCTTGCTGCACTGAATCTTGAAGCGATGCATCAGCTGCTCTTCGACGATCGCCATCCGCTCGTCGAGCATCGCATAGAATTTCTGAATGTCGCCCTTCGCCTCGATGCCCAGCCGCGGCAGGTTGATGGAGGTGAAGCTCAGGTTGCCGCGCCCGCAGGTGACCTCGCGGTTCGGGTCATGCACATTGCCCATGACGCGCGTGCGGCAGCCCATATACGCCACCTCGCTGTTATAATCGCCGGGCTTGTAGTATTGCAGGTTGAACGGTGCGTCGAGGAAGCTGAAATTGGGGAACAGCCGCTTCGCCGAGCAGCGCATCGCATGTTTGAACAGGTCGTAATTCGGGTCGCCCTCGTTGTAGTTGACGCCTTCCTTGACCTTGAAAATCTGTACCGGAAAAATCGGCGTTTCGCCGTCGCCGAGGCCGTCCTCGGTCGCGTCGAGCAGGTTGCGGATAGCCATGCGGCCCTCGGGGGATGTGTCGGTGCCGTAATTCAACGAGCTGAACGGCACCTGCGCGCCGGCGCGCGAATTCATCGTGTTCAGGTTGTGGACAAGCGCCTCCATCGCCTGTTTTGTGGCGTTGTCCGTTTCCCGCCAGGCTGTCCGCGCGGCGTATTCGGCCGCATCGCGCGCCTCCTGCGCGGAAATCTCCTCGAAACCGTTCTCGCGCTGGTGCCGCGGCAGGAAGTCCTCCACACGCGCCGCATAATCGGTGGCCGTGCCCATCGTCACGTCTCCAAGCGCCTGCCGTACAGCCGCCGTCAGCAGCGCGGCATCTTCGTGCCGCATGCCATGGCGCACCTCAAAGTACTGGGTGAACGCCGCGGCATACTGCTTGCGGTACGTCTTTTTGACGCCGAGCGCCATTGCGTAGTCAAAATTCGGCACGCTCTGTCCGCCGTGCATCTCGTTCTGGTTTGCCTGAATCGCGATGCAGGCGAGCGCCGCATAGCTGCGGATGTCCTTCGGCTCGCGCAGGTAGCCGTGGCCGGTGGAAAAGCCGCCGTCAAACAGCTTGATGAGGTCGATCTGGCAACAGGTTT
Organism: Ruminococcaceae bacterium UBA1417; assembly: GCA_002305575.1. GTDB lineage: Bacteria > Bacillota > Clostridia > Oscillospirales > Acutalibacteraceae > Hominenteromicrobium. The sequence goes on along the minus strand of DBPP01000024.1, from coordinate 59,740 downwards.
CCGTCAACGTGTAGAAATCCTTGTCATGGATGTGAATGTCGCCCTCGGCGTGCGCCTTGGCAATCTCGGGCGGGATGACGTACTTGTCATAGAAGCTTTTCGCACCCTCGGAACCGTATTTGAGCATCGTACCCATCGCGGTATCCGCGTTGATGTTCGCGTTCTCGCGTTTGAGGTCGGCGTCTTCAGCCGGTTTGAACGTGAGATCCTGATAGATCTTCACGAGCTCGTCGTCCATCTCGCGCAGGCGTTGGTGCTCCGCGCGGTACAGAATATAGGCTTTCGCCGTCTTTGCGTAGTCGGCAGCGATCAGCTTTTCCTCCACGACGTCCTGAATCTGCTCAACCGTGGGGATTGTTTTGCCATCCTCAAACACCGCGATAACTTCCGCGGTCAGGCTATCGAGATCAGCGTCGCTCATGCGCTCCGCCGCAATGCGAATATTGGCCTTAAAAATGGCGTTGCGAATCTTTTTGGCGTCAAAGGAAACCTTCTCCCCGTTGCGTTTGACAATGTATTTGACCATTCTCCCGTGATCCTTTCTTGCTGTTTTCCTCCACGCGGCCGATTGCCGCGTATCCGTGCAGTTTTGATTATAGTCCATTTCGCCACCGCTGTCAAGAGGATGCGCACTAGATGTAGTGTTTATTCAAATAAAAAATACAAGATATACATAATTCGGCAGAAGGGCAGAATTTGAGCGAAACGCACAAAAGCCGCGCGGCACGCTGCGAAGCATCCGGCGGCTTTCTGCCCGCGGCAAATGCGCTGCCGCAGGCCATATATTTTTTTGGATCACCGCACGACGGCGCCGAGACAGTGCGCAAGATATACCGCGCCGTCCAGATCGATCGCCGTGTTCTGCAATTTGACGTACCGGATATCGGTGCGGTCCCACTGCGCGCGGCGCAGGTCGGCGTCCTTGAGGTTGGCGTTGCGGAAAACAGCCTCGGTCAGATTGCAGCCCGACAGATCGGCCTTCTCGAGATCAGCGTCGCTGAAATTCGTGCCGACAAGGCTCACGCCGGAAAAATCCTGCTTGCGGAGCATGCAGCCGTCCAGCACGCAGTAGTCGAGCACGCCGCCGCGCACCGTCCAGCCGGTAAGATCTGCGCCCGCAAACGTGCAGCCCGTGCACCGGCAGTCCTTGAATTCTGCGACGAACAGGCTCGCCGCCGCAAACGTGCAGTTTTCAAATGCCGTGCCGCGGCAGAGCGTGTCGTTGAGCCGCGCAAAATCGAACGTGCAGGCCGTAAACCGGCAGCGCTCCAGCAGCGCGCCCGAAAACACGACGCCGCGGAAATCGCATTTTGTAAAAGTGAAGCCGGTGAGCGCATTGTCGGTAAAGTCCGTATCCGTGAACCGCTCGCGCACATACACCTTTTGGTCTTCGGAAAATCCCATCACGCTTCGGGCTCGACCAGCGCGATGTGCAGCTCGTCAAGCTGCGCCTGCGTAACGGCAGAAGGTGCGTCCATCATAACGTCCTGCGCGCTCTTGTTCATCGGGAACGCAATGACTTCGCGGATGGATTCCTCGCCCGAAAGCAGCATAACCATGCGGTCCACGCCAGGCGCGATGCCCGCATGCGGCGGCGCGCCGTAGCAGAACGCGTTGTACATGGCCGGGAATTTCGCCTTCACATCGTCCTCGCCGAGGCGCACCATTTCGAAAGCCTTGACCATGATCTCCGGGTCGTGGTTGCGCACTGCGCCGGAGGAGAGCTCCACGCCATTGCAGACGAGGTCGTACTGGTCGGCCAGAATGTCGAGCGGGTCAATCTCGCCGCGCTCGGCCTTCAACAGCGTCTCCATACCGCCAGACGGCATCGAGAACGGGTTGTGGCAGAATTCGAGCTCGCCGGATTCCTCGCCGATCTCGTACATGGGGAAATCGACGATCCAGCAGAATTCGTAGCGTTCCTTATCCATATGCCCCTCGCAGGCCGCGCCAAGCATCCGGCGCATCACGCCGGCCGTCTTCTGCGCTTCGGTCAGCTTGCCGGCCGAAAGGAAGACGAGCGTGTTCGGCTTCAGCCCAAGCGCCGCGGTGACGGCTGCGACCGTTTCCGGATTCGCGTTGATAAACTTTGCGATACCGCCCGCAATCGCGCCGGACTCGTCCATCTTGAACCAGTACGGCTTCTGGCCGGCCTGCACCTCGACATCCGCGCAGAGCTTATCGACCGCCTTGCGCGCGAGCTTGCAGTTTGTGACCGGCACAGCCTTCACGACATTGCCCTCGAACGGGCCGAATCCACAGCCGGCCAGCAGGTCCGTGACATCCTGCACGCGCAGGTCGATGCGCAGGTCCGGCTTATCCGAGCCAAATTCCTCCATGGCCTGCTTGTATGGGATGCGCGTAAACGGCGCGGTGGAGGCGATGTTGTACGTGCCGTATTTCGCAAAAATCGGCGGCAACACATCCTCGAGCACGGCGAATACGTCCTCCTGCGTGGCAAACGCCATCTCCATATCGAGCTGGTAGAATTCGCCGGGCGAACGGTCGCCGCGGGCGTCCTCGTCCCGGAAGCACGGGGCGATCTGGAAATAGCGGTCGAAACCGGCCGTCATCAGAAGCTGCTTGAACTGCTGCGGCGCCTGCGGCAGCGCGTAGAACTTGCCGGGATGCTTTCTGGCCGGAACGAGGTAATCGCGCGCGCCTTCCGGCGAAGAAGCCGTGAGGATCGGCGTCGTGATCTCGAGGAAGCCGTGCTCGGTCATGGCCTGGCGCAGCGCGGAAACAACATTGCAGCGCAGCAGGATGTTTTTCTTCACAGCCGGATTGCGCAGGTCGAGGTAGCGGTACTTGAGGCGCTGGCTTTCATCGGCCTCGCGCGAGCGGTTGATCTCAAACGGCAGCTCGTTGTAGCGGCAGCGGCCGAGCACCTTGATCTCAGTCGGCGCGACCTCGATGTCGCCGGTCGGCTGCTTCGGGTTTTTGCTCTCGCGCTCACGCACGACGCCCGTGACCGAAATGGTCGATTCCTTGTTGAGGGGTTTGACGATCGCCATCATCTCTTCGGTTTCAATGACGACCTGGGTCGTACCGTAAAAATCGCGGAGCACGACAAAGGCAAAATGGCTGCCGACTTCGCGGATGTTTTCCATCCAGCCGGAAAGCGTGACCGTCTTGCCCGCGTCGGAGAGCCGCAGCTCTCCACAGGTATGTGTTCTGGACTGAACCATAAGTTTTTCCTCTTTCTGTTTTCTGTATGGGATAGCGCGGCGGCCATCGGCCGCCTGTGGCGACGCGTCAGAAGGACAGATCCTCCTGCGCGGTGGTTTCCGTCAGGTAAACGTCGACAAAATCCTCGCCGATGGAGAGCTTCTTCTTCTCGCCGGTCTTCATGTTTTTCAGCTCGGCTTTGCCGCTCTCGAGCTCGTTGTCACCGAGCACAATCGTGTATTTCGCGCGGATTTTATCGGCATATTTCATCTGCGCCTTGAGCCCGCGGGCACACAGGTCGCAGTCCGCCGCGATGCCGCAGCGGTGCAGGTCGTTGATCAGCGTGAAGGCCTTTCGCTGCGCCGCTTCGCCCATGGAAGCAATATAGAGCTCACACTTCGCATCGTCCGGGAACTCGGCGCCCGCTTCCTCGAGCGCGAGCATGATGCGGTCGAAGCCGAGGCCGAAGCCGAGCGCCGGGGTCGGCTTGCCGCCGATTTCCTCGACGAGCCCATCGTAGCGGCCGCCGCCGCCGAGCGCGTAACCGAAGCGCTCGGAAACAAACTCAAACACCGTGCGCGTGTAGTAATCGAGGCCGCGGACGATGCCGGGATCGACTGTAAAATCCACGCCGACAGCGGTGAGCAGCGCCTGCACCTTCTCAAAGTGCGCGCGGCAGTCGTCGCAGAGGTAGTCGAGAATTTTCGGCGCGCCCTTCGCAATTTCGCCGCAGACGGGACTCTTACAATCCAGAATGCGCATCGGGTTGCGTTCCAGGCGCGAATTGCAGGTCTCGCAGAGCTTATCCCTGTGCGCCGTAAAATACGCTTTCAGCGCCTTGTGGTATTCGGCGCGGCATGTGGGGCAGCCGATCGAATTGATCGCGACCGTCACATCGTCGCCGAGGCCGAGACGCTCGAAGATGGATTTGCCCAGCAGGATCACCTGCGCGTCCGCCGCCGGTTCCGCCGCGCCGAACATCTCGACGCCGAACTGGTGCAGCTCGCGCATGCGGCCGGCCTGCGGCTTTTCGTAGCGGTAGCAGGAGGTCTTGTAGTACATCTTGATCGGATAGCCGTTGTTGTACATGCCGTTTTCGAGCATGGCGCGCACCGCGCCGGCCGTACCCTCGGGGCGCAGCGTGATCGAGCGGCCCCCCTTATCCGTAAATGTGTACATCTGTTTTTCGACGACGTCCGTCGTATCGCCGACCGAGCGCTCAAACAGTTCGGTGTGCTCAAACACCGGCGTGCGGATCTCGGAGAAGCCGTTGAGCTCGGCCTCGCCGGCCATCACGTCTTCGACGAACGCCCATTTTTCGGACTCGCCCGGGATAATGTCTCTCGTGCCTTTCGGCGCTTTTGTGATCAATTCCATATCGATTCCTTTCTGACTCTGACGCGCGAACCCGCGCGCAAATAAAAATCCCTTATCCGCCGGCAGATGTGACCTGCCCGGCCGACAAGGGACGAATTTCCTTCGTGGTGCCACCCTTTTTCGAAAAAAGGGCAGACTTCCCCCTTTTCCCTCAAAGCTCCTTAACGCGGAAAACGCACTTTCGTGTGGCTCGCGGGTGTCTTTCCCCATGCCCTGCACGCGCGGCTTTCAGCCCGGGCCGCGCTCTCTGTCCGTGCCGTCCGCACAGGTACTTCTCCCGGTCATTGCCGGATATTGCCTATACTCTACCGCATTTTCATGCGGTTGTCAACCGATTTACAGCTTGACGATCTCGCGCCAGTCGAGGTCGCCGCGCTCGAGGCCGTGGATCAACACTTCAGCCGTGGCAATGTTCGTCGCAACCGGGATGTTGTGCACGTCGCACAGCCGCAACAGATTCTTGTCATAAGGGGGTTCCGGCATCTGCGCCTGCATGGAATCGCGGAAAAAGAGCAGAAGATCAATTTCATTGCAGGCGATGCGCGCCGCGATCTGCTGGTCGCCGCCCTGTTCGCCGCTCAAAAAGCGGTGTATGTTGAGGCCCGTAGCGTCCGCAACAAGCTTGCCGGTCGTACCGGTCGCACAAAGCGTGTGGCGGCTCAGGATGCCACAATAAGCGATACAAAACTGAACCATCAGCTCTTTTTTCGCGTCATGGGCGGTCAGTGCAATGTTCATAAAAATTTCCTCCCTTAATTTTCCGAATCCGAAGCCTAATCTGCCGTTTTCGTATGTTGCTCATCCATCTATAACAAATATGTATGAAAAGAAGTAAACCGCCGCTTTAGATCCCGATCGGCACGGGTGTGCCCCCGACGCGCGCCGCAATACGCGAAAGCGCCATAAAGCCCGGCGCATCCACCGGTGGCAGATGGCCGCGCGCAAACGCCGCCGCGAGTTTTGGGTCCTCCGGCACCACGCCAATCAGGCGGACGCCGCTCTGGTCGATCACATCATCCAGATCGCGGCAAACGCCGTGCGCCGCACCGTCCTCTGCGGCTGCAATACGCCGGAAATACGTGTTCTGAAACCGGTTGATGATCAGCCGCTGCTTCTCGACGCCGATTTCCAGCAGAAGCCTGCGGACGATCGAAGCGTCGCGTATGCAGACGGGATCGGGACTGCACACAATGAGCGCGCCGTCCGCCGCAGCCGCAGCCGCACGAAACCCGCGCCCCACGCCGGCCGGTGAATCGAGAATCACACGGTCAAAATATCGCTTGAGCATCGGCACAAGCCGCCGCATCACATGCGCTGGAACAAGATCCTCCCCGTTCTGTGGGGCAGGCAGCAGAGATACCCCGGGCATCGCCGCACAGGGGTAAATGGCCTCTGCCGGCGCACACCGCCCGGCAACCACATCGGAACTGTCAAACACGAGCGTTTCCTCCGTGCCCGTCATGCGGTCGAGGCTGCGCAGGCCCGCGTCGCAATCGATCAGCAGCACGCGTTCGCCGGTTTCGGCAAAACGCGCGGCCAAACCGAGCGAAACCGTAGATTTCCCGACACCGCCTTTTCCGGATGTGACAACGATAGCAGTCCCCATAGATATTACCTCATTGAATATAATAGCATATAAAAACACAATAGTCAAAAATAAAAATGGCGCTTCTGAAATTTTAGCACACCAGAACAAAAATCAAGGTCATTTTTTGTCGAAGCATCCAAAGCATCCCCCTCAAGCTTCGGCCGACGTCCCGTCTGTATCGGCCGCGGCAAGCCCCTTGTCCCCGTCGTTGTCGGCCGGTTCCGTTTCGCCGTAGAAATACGCCTCGAAAATAGACTTGGCCACTTCCTTGGCTGCATTTCCCGATCCGCCGTATTCGATGACGACGGCCACCGCAATCTCAGGGTTATCATACGGCGCATAGCCGATAAACGTCAGGTTGTCGGAATGGCCGGCGTTTTCGGCGGTACCCGTTTTGCCCGCCACCGCAATGCCGAAATCCGAAAAGACGGAGGCCGCGGTACCCTCGGTACAAACCGCGCGCATGCCCGCGCGCACGGCGTCAAAATGCGCCTGTTCAATTTCCACTTTCTCCACAATCTCCGGCTCAGCCGTTTCCCGCGTGAGCACACGGTCGTAATCCGTAATTTTCTCCAGGAAATGCGTCTTGTAGCGGACGCCGCCGTTCGCAATCATCGCGCAATACGTCGCCAACTCAATCGGCGTGAACATGTCGTCGCACTGGCCAATCGCCGCCTGAATCGTCAGGCCGTCGTACCACGTGGCGCCGTGGCGCTCCGTGTATTCCTTGGGATCCGACATGATGCCCACACTTTCCGGCAACTCGCAGCCAGTCGCCTCGCCCAGCGCAAAAAGCTCCGCGTAAGTGCTCATTCGGTGGATGGTCAGCATCCGGCCCACATCGAAGAAATAGCTGTTGCAGGAATGGCTGAGCGCGCCGGTGAGATCGACCTCGCCGTGCTCGCCGAGACAGCGCGGCTCGTAATCCGGCGCATAATAATGGTACGCGCCGTCGCAGTCGACGGGCGTGTCCTCGGGATCAATCACATTTTCCTCAAGCGCCGCAAGCGCCACAAGGGGCTTAAAGCAGGAACCGGGCGTAAAGATGCCGTTCAGGCTGCGGTTGAAAAGCGGCTGTGTCTCGTCGGCGTAAAGCTCCGTCAGATATTCGTCGTCGGTCGCGTAGCGATTCAGGTCAAACGTCGGGTAAGAGACGCAGGCCAGAACCGCACCGGAATTCACATCGAGCGCGACCGCCGCGCCCGCCACGCAGTCTTCCGTCAATCCGGACGAAATGTACGCCTCCAGCGAGGTGTTGGCCGCGCGCTGCAGGCGGCTGTCGATCGTCAACCACACGGAATCGCCCGCTTCGGGCGGGTCCGTCACCGTGGTGGAAACGACCGCGCCGGTGGAATCCGTCTCGATCGTCTCCTTGCCGTTTTTGCCGCGCAGCGTCGATTCGAAAACCAATTCTATGCCGCTTTGTCCCACCGTATCCGTGTAGGCATAGCCGGACACGTTCGAGGAGGAATACGTGTTGCCCGCTTCGGCGGCCGCCGCGTACTGCTCCTCGGAAATCGCGCCGAGCGTACCGACGACGTGCGGCGCCGTGGTGCCGTCGCCGTACGTGCGCGTCTGGTCCACCTGCGTTTCGACGCCGGGCAGATCGGCCGCGCGCTCACTGACAATCTCAACCGTTTCCATGGCGACGTCGCGCGCAATCACACACGGATTTGTGCGGCTGAACGCGCTGCGCTCCAGATTGTAGCGGACCGACGCGATCCGGCGCACATCGGCCTTATCCGCCGTATTGTCGATCCCATACCGCTCGACGAGCGCCGCCATACACGCGGTGGCGTCTGCATCGGCGGGCAGATCGAGCATGCTCTCCGATTTCAACGTTTCAATTTCGCTCTGGCGCTCCGAATCAAAGGCGTACGCGCCGCGCGCGTCGAGCACAATGGGCAAGCGGTCATTCCACGATGCGCCCACCGATTCCAAGAGCTTGACCAACGCAAGCAGCGTCGCGTTGCGCTGCGTTTCGTCCTCCGTCAAACGGCTGTACACGATGTTGTAAACCGGGCGGTTTCCGGCCAGCACCTCGCCGTTGCGGTCGAGGATTTCCCCGCGCACGCCGGTCAGCTTGATGAAGCTGCTCGACACCACGGCTTCCTGCGCATACGTCGCGCCGTCCAGCAGTTGCCATTGTCCGAGGCGGCCAATATACACGAGAAAAATCGCAGCCACCAGCACGCCGCACACCAAATAGCGACCCCATTTTTTGAGCATTTCGCCGTCTCCTTTCCCGGTGTGTACACCCGTTTAGTGTTCCCGTTTTTTTCCGTTTTTTCAGCGCCTGCCCAAAAAGCGTCGGTTTAAAAATTGCAGCCCGTAGCACGGAAAAATCATCAGAAGCGTGTAAAAATAGATGGGCAGGTATGCGTTCAGCAGCGCATACGCCGCAAGGCTGTAGCCGCGCGCCACATAGAGCACGAGCCAGTCGAGCAGCACGGCCACCGCACAGCTCCACAGCCCCATCAGAATCGCCGTAAACAGGTGGATCTGAATGCGCGTGCCGCACAGACCGCTGAGCAGGAAGCAGAGCACGCCGAAGACCAAAGCATGGTACCCCATCGCGCTGCCGCCGCCGAAATCGGCCAGAAGGCCTGCGAAAATGCCGAATGCCATCGCCGGCACGCAGTCCTCCACCATCGCGATGGTGAGCGCCGCCGCCAAAATGAGCATGGGTTTCGCGCCCATCACAAACGGCAGCAACCCCGGCGTCTCCTGCAATACAAACAAAACCAGGAGCTGCACCGCGTACAGCACCCAACGCATCCACTTTTTCCGTTCCGCCATGCGGTTCACCTCCTCAGCCTTTTCCGGCCGCGCAAAAGCACCTTACGCCTCACCCTTCTGCGCTGTGGCCGCCGGGTCCTCCGCCTCCGGAGAGGGCGAGGGCTCAGGCAGATTGGCCTGCACGTCGCCCTTGCCGTCAAAGTCCGTGATGACAAAGACGTCCGACACCGTTTTCACGTCGACGTACGGCGTCACGATCGCGTAAAACGACGAATCCGTATTGCTGCGCTCGACGCTGTCCACGCGGCCGATCAGAAGGTCGCCCGGGAACATTCCGCCGGTGCCCGAAGTGGTGATGATCGCGCCGGGCTGCACCTGCGTGTCGCGCGTCAGGTAATTCAGGCGCACCTTGCCGCTGTTTGCAAACTGGATATCGCTCGAGATGACGCCGCTTTCACCGGTTTCCTTCGCGATGGCGCCAATCTGCGTCTCCTCGGAAAGGATCGAGCGCACGCGGCTCGAGGTGGCATAGACCTCCTCGACAACGCCGACGACACCCATCTCGGTAATCACCGCGTCGCCGACCGAAATGCCGGAAAGCGACCCACGGTCAATTGTAAAATCATAGAAGACGTCGCCCGGGTCGCGCCCGACAACGCTCGCGGCCGTAAGGGAAAGATCCGGCATCGCGTCTTTAACCGAAAGGATATTCTCATAGGAGGCGTTTTCCTCCTTCATCTCATAGTAATCGACCAGCTGCTCGCGCAGCTTCCGGTTTTCCTCGGAAAGCTCGAGGTACAGCGCCTTCAGGTCTTCCCGCGACATGCCGTCGAGATCGACAAACTCCTTCGCGCCCTCCGTCATGCTCGTACCCGCCGTGAGCAGCGGCGCAGATACCGTGCCGAACAGGTTCGCAAAGATCGAGCTTCCCGCGCTCGGGCTGTAAATCAGGATGCCGAGCAGCACGACGACCGCCACAATCAGGATTTTGAACGTGCGGCTTGAAAATTTTTCCATATGCACCTCCGCGATACGCGTCTCCGCGCCCCGTTCGGGGGAGAGACGTCCTTCCTAAAAACCGGGCAGACCAAACCGCGGCCCCGCCGGCTCAGGCCTCCTGCGCCCGACGCGCGTTGGCCGGGATGAACGCCCCTCCCTCGAGCGTCTTACCGGCGCCGAGCGCCACGCAGTCCATCGGGTGCTCGGCGATATGTACCGGCAGCCCGGTCGCCTCGTGCAGGAAGCGGTCCAGTCCGCGCAGCAGCGCGCCACCACCCGTAAGCACGATGCCCGTGTCGAGCAGGTCCGCCGCAAGCTCCGGCGGCGTGCGCTCGAGCACGCTGTGGATCGCCTCGAATACAGTCTTGAGCGGCAGCATCAGCGCCTCGCGCACATCCTCGGCCGTCACAGTGATATCGCGCGGCTGGCCGTCCGCGGCGTTCGCGGCGCGCAGGCTCATCGAGACGCTGCGCAGCTTTTCGAGCGGATACGCCGAGCCGATGCGAATTTTGATCTGCTCCGCCGTCCGCTCGCCGACGACAACGCCGTATTTCTTCTTCAGGTGCGCAACGATGGCCTCGTCAAACCGGTCGCCCGCCACGTGCACCGATTCAGCCACGACCGGGTCGCCGTAGGAGATGACCGCCATCTCGCTTGTGCCGCCGCCGATGTCGAGCACCATGCAGCCGCGCGGCTTGTGGATCGCGATGCCGGCGCCGAGCGCCGCGGCCATCGGCTCGAGCATCAGCTCCACACGGCCGGCGCCGGCGCTGCGCGCCGCATCCTCCACGGCCCGGCGCTCCACCTCGGTGACGCCCGAGGGGATGCAGATGACGATGTGCGGCCGGCTGAACGCGCCCGATTTCAGCGCCTTGCGCACGAAATACTTGAGCATCGCCGCCGTCACCTCAAAATCGGCGATAACGCCGTGCTGGAGCGGGCGCACCGCGACAATCGAATCCGGCGTGCGGCCAAGCATCTCCTTGGCCTGCTTACCGACAGCCAGGACCTCTTCCGTGCGCGCGTCCACCGCCACGACGGACGGTTCGCGCAGCACGATGCCGCGCCCGCGCACATAGACGAGCGTATTGGCTGTTCCTAGATCGATACCGATATCCTTGACCGATCGGGAAAACACCGAAAAAAGCGAGGAGAACCCCGCGAAAAGATCTGCGCGAATCGAACCCATGCGTATAGCCTCCCAGCGCGCCCCGGCCGCCGCACACCGCCAAAGGCGCAAAAATCACACATTCAAGTATAGCAAAAAATCGGCGTGTTCTCAACCGAAAAAGTTTACAAATTGTAACTTTTCTTGAAAATCCCAAGATATGCGGCGCGGCCTTGGAGCCGTCCCATATCTTGATTTTTATTTTCCGGTGCTGCCGAAGCCGCCCGCGCCGCGGTCCGTCTCGGAAAGCGACGTCACCTCGACGATGGTCGGGGCAAAGTACGGCAGGATGATCATCTGCGCGATGCGCTCACCGGGCTGCACCGTGTACGGCTCATCGCTCAAATTGTGCAGGCCGACACAGATCTCGCCGCGGTAATCGCTGTCCACAACACCGACGCCGTTTGTCACGTGGATCCCCTTTTTGATGCCCAACCCACTGCGCGTGAAGATAAATCCGGCCGTTCCCTGCGGGATTTCCGCCGCAAGGCCGCTCGGGAACACCGCGCGCGCGCCGGGTGCGATGGTCTGCGGGGCGTCGATGCAGGCACACAGGTCGTAACCCGCGCTGCCGGCTGTCGCCTGCCGGGGCAACACGGCGTTTTCCCGCACGCGCAGGAGCTTCAAAACCATTTCACTGTTGTTTTCCATATTGCGTCTCTCCTTTTCAAAACCGTTGATTTTTGTGCATAACCCTTTCCACAGCATTGTGGAAAAAAGTTTTTGGCTTTATGCTGCGGTTTTTTTACCGCTTTTTTCCTTTTGGGCAAAAAGTTTTTCACGCTTTCCACCGAGTTTTCCACAATCACAGCACACCGCGTGTAAAAAGGCCGCGCGTATAGTCGGAATGCGGCTTTTCCTGTCGAATCGTGCGGCGCAGGATTTCCCCGGTTTCCACAGATTTTTCCACAGAAAACCGCAAAACGCCAAAATCCGCGCCATTTCCCGCGCGAAGCGTGTCGGTTAAGGTCAGCGGCACGCTGTTGAAAACTTCCGAAAAAACGGGTTTTCCCGCAAATTTGGTGCAAAGCACGGGAAATTCCACGCCGCGCCGATCACGGATGGAAAGCGGCCGCGTGCAGTGCAGGCAGCCCTTTTTCGAATTTGCAAGCGGACAGTTGCGCGTAAGCATCAGCGGCTGCCGCCCGTAGACAAGTACGCCGCGCCGCAATGTACCGCCGAGCGCTGCAATCTCCCCGCCGGTCAGTTCAAACGAAAGCTCTGCATCACACAGGCCGAGCGATTCAAAAAAGCGCAGGCTCTCCGTGTTGAAAATGTTGAGCGAAAATCCGCCGTGGGCGGACACACCGAGCGCGCGGCACAGCGCAACGGCGCCAAGGTTGCCGCACCAGAAGTGCGTGAAGCCCTCGCTTCGGAACGATTCCATACGCGCGCGCACAGCCGTCTCAATCCCCCAGAGCGCGCGCGGGATCTCCACAAGAACCGTCTGCCCACCGCGGCGCAGCGCGTCGAGCGTCTCAACCGGCGTGTCGAGCGGCAACTGGACGGTTTCAAGCACGCCGACGTTTTCGGGAATTTGCTCCGAACTGCGAAATGCGCCGCGCAGCGCGAGCGTCTCGGCGCGGTGCGGGTGCACATCGAGCACCGGCATCGCAAACGGAACGGGCGCTTTTTCGCGGCGCTGCGCGCCGAGCACCTCGAGCGCCGCGCGCCGCAACCCATTTAAAACGGAAACCGGTATCGCCGTGCGCCCGTCTGTTTCGATCTCCGCCGTCGTGCAGCGGTACGGCGTGCCGCCCGTTTTTTGCAGCTGGGCCTGCCAGCGCGCGGTATCGACCGGCAGCCGTTGGGCCGCGGCACAAACATGCGCTTCGTCGCTGACCGACGCTGTATGCGCGCCGTCCGAAACGGAAAGCACGGGATGCTCGCCCTCAAAAATGCGCGCGTGGAACGCGACCGGAACGCGCTGCCGCTCGCCTTTATAAAGCGCGTGCAGGCTTGCAAACACCGCGCCGGACGCGCCCTCCACGTCCTCTTTTGTGCGGATGCCAAACATATCGCGTCCACGTTTCGCGGACAGATACCCATCCGTAAAGCCGGAACGCGAAAACACCGCGCCGAGATCCTCCATCAGCTCGGGCGGCACGGCTTCGCCGTCTGCGGCGTGGCGGCAGGCGGAAACTGCCGCAGCCACGTATTCGGGGCGCTTCATGCGGCCTTCGATTTTAGCCGAGCATACGCCGGCCTCTGCAAGCGCGCCGATATGCGCAATGAACGACATGTCCTTTAGGCTTAAATCGTGTCCGGTACCGCCGGGCGCCGCAAAGGGCAGGCGGCACGTCTGCGCGCAGCGGCCGCGGTTGCCGCTGCGGCCGCCGAGCATCGCGCTGAAATAGCACTGCCCGGAAAGCGACATGCACAGCGCGCCGTGCACGAACGCCTCGAGCTCCACGTCGGTCTGTACCGCAACCTCGTGGATTTCCTCCAGCGACATCTCCCGCGCGAGCACCACGCGCGTGGCGCCAAGCTCCCGCAGCAGCGCCGCGCCCGCCGGCGTATGCAGGCTCATCTGTGTGGAAGCGTGCAGCGGCATAGCGGGGCACGCCGCGCGCAAAGCCGCGAAAAGCCCCATATCCTGCACAAGGATGCCATCCACCGGCAGGCTGCACAGATACGCGCAGAAATCGAGCGCCTGCGCAAATTCCGCATCCTTCACAAGCGTATTGACCGTCACGTAGACGCGCACACCGCGCTCCCGGGCAAACGCGACGGCCTCTCGCATCTCTTCCCGGGAAAAATTGACGGCGTTCGCCCTTGCCGAGAAGAGCGCGCCGCCCATATACACCGCATCCGCACCCGCGAATACAGCCGCCTGCAGCGCCGCCGGGTTCCCCGCCGGCGCCAGGACTTCTATTTTTTTCGTTGTCAAAGCGTTGTTTCCCGTCCTTTCCGCATCCGTCCGCTCATTCCTTGGCGAAAAAGCTCACGAGCCCCGACTCGTCACCAATATCGGGCCGCAGCGGGTTGCGCATTGTTCCGGCCGGCGCAGCGGTCGGGACGGCCTTCTCTGCATCCGCCTGTCCGCGCAGCCGCTCGAGCTGCTCCTGGGCGATTTTCAGCTTGCCCTCGGCCTGCTGCAACCGCGCCCGCAACCCCTGCGCACCGCCGAGCTGCCGCAGTTCCTCCTGCAGCCGTGCCGCCCTTTCCTCGCTCTCCTGAAGCGCCGTTTCGCGCCGCGCCAGCTCCTCGCAGAGGTTCATCGCTGTGATCACCGCCGCTTTCTCCACCGAAGCCGCGTATGCCGTGCGGAGCACCTCCTGCATGCGTGCGCGCACCGTTTCGGCAATCTGTTCCGCCGCGTCGCGGTCCACATCGCCCGAAACCGTGACCTCCACGCCGCATATATTGAACTTACATCTTGTCTTCTCCATCTCCTGGGCCTTCCTTTCTACACGGCGCACCGCTTACCTTTTTCCTATTATATTGCATTTCAGATAAAAAAGAAAGAGAGCGGATGCAAAATTTACGCAGCAACCGTCAAAAACGGCCGAAAACCGGCGTCTTTGCTGATACTTTTCAAAAAACAACTTGTTAATTTTTCAAAAGTATCCTATAATAGGCAAAGAGAAATTCCAAAGCCTTCCACGCCTCCACTGCGCGTCTTCCGCAAAGCGGGGCGGGGCTTTTGCGCCGTTTTTCTGTAGAAACCATACAAAGCGAATTGGCAAAGTTCGTCTTGTTTGGTCTTGAATCCACAAGGTTTTTAGTATATAATTTAAATAAATCCCTTATTTTCGTGTGCTAAAGCATTTTGTTTTATGCAATATGCATAAAAATCTCGCAATTTGCGTCTGTAACAACTTTAGGAGGTACCATATGAATTACAGCATGACGGTCGCTCAGGTCAAGACCGCGATTCAGGAAAAACTTTCCCACATTTACGGCGTTTCCTGTGAGAACGCCAGCGACGATGAATTTTACAAGGCGTCCGCGCTGGTTGTGCGCGACCTTTTGATGCGCGGCCGGGATGAATTTATCCGCAACGCGGAAAAGAGCAATACCAAGCAGATCTACTACCTTTGCATGGAGTTCCTGCTGGGCCGCTCCCTGAAAAACAACCTGTTTAACCTCGGCCTTGAGAAAAACTTCCGCAAGGCGCTCAGCGAAATGGGCGTGAAGCTCGACGCGCTTTACGAGCAGGAGCCGGACGCCGGCCTCGGCAACGGCGGTCTGGGCCGTCTCGCAGCGTGTTTCCTCGACGGCCTTGCAACGCAGGGCTACCCGGCGATGGGCTACTCCCTGCGCTACGAGTACGGTATTTTCCGCCAGAAGCTCGTGGAGGGCTGGCAGACGGAGCTGCCGGATTTCTGGCTGCCGGGTGGCGAGATCTGGATGCAGAAGGTCGACGAAAACGCCATTGAGGTCCACTTCGACGGCTTTATCGAGGAGCAGTGGCACGACCAGTACCATTCCGTGCGCCACAAGAATTACACCTCCATCCTCGCGATTCCCTACGACCTGTATGTTTCCGGTATGGACGGCAAGGGCATTTCCGTGCTGCGTATCTGGCGCGCTGCGGCGAACGAGTTTGATATGAAGCTCTTCAACAGCGGCAATTACATCCGCGCCATGGAGCAGACCGCCATGGCCGAAACGATTACCAAGGTCCTCTATCCGGAGGATAATCACTACGAGGGCAAGAGCCTGCGTCTGGCGCAGCAGTATTTCCTCGTTTCGGCCTCCGTGCAGGACATCGTCCGCCGTCACCTGTACACGCACAGCTCGCTCGACGACCTGCCGAAGCTCGCGGCCATTCACCTCAACGACACACACCCGGTGCTTGCCATCCCCGAGTTGATGCGCATCATGCTCGACGAATGCGGCTACGGTTGGGAGGCTGCGTGGGATATCGTGTGCCGCACAATTGCCTACACAAACCATACGGTCATGAGCGAGGCGCTCGAATGCTGGAGCGTGGAGCTGTTCAAGTCCCGCCTGCCGCGCATTTACCAGATCGTCGAGGAAATCAACCGCCGCTTCTGGGAGGAAATGCGCCGCAAGGGCGTCGATGAAGGCAAGATCTGGCGCATGGCGCCGCTGTGCGACGGCTATGTGCGCATGGCGAACCTCGCCGTACTCGCCGCTCACAGCACAAACGGCGTTTCCGAGTTGCACAGTGAAATCCTCAAGGAAAGCGTTTTCCATGATTTCTATACCGAGATGCCGGGTAAGTTCAAGAACGTCACGAACGGCATCGCGCACCGCCGCTGGCTGAATCAGGCCAACCCGAAGCTCGCCGATCTTATCACGGAGCTGACCGGTGACGGCTACATCCACGACGCCATGCAGCTTGAGAAGCTGATGGCCTTCAAGGACGACAGCGCTGTACTCGATCAACTCGCAGCCATCAAGCTTGCGAACAAGAAGCGCCTCGCCGACTATGTGAAGCGTATTCAGGGGCAGACCGTGGATCCGAACAGCATCTTTGATGTACAGGTCAAGCGCCTGCACGAGTACAAGCGCCAGCACATGAATGCGCTGCACATCCTCTCCGTTTACCAGTGGCTGCTCGAGAACCCGAACGCCGAATACACACCGCACACCTACTTCTTCGGCGCAAAGGCGGCGCCGGGCTACTACTTTGCGAAGGAGATCCTGCAGTTCATCGTATGTCTTGCAAACACGATCAACAACGACCCGCGCGTCAACCAGAAGCTGCGCGTGATCTTTGTGGAAAACTACTGCGTATCCTGGGCGGAACTCCTGACCCCGGCCGCCGAAATCAGCGAGCAGATCTCGCTGGCCGGCACCGAGGCTTCCGGTACCTCCAACATGAAATTCATGATCAACGGCGCCATCACGCTCGGCACGCTCGACGGTGCGAACGTGGAGATCCACGAGGCGGTCGGCGATGACAACATCATCCTCTTCGGCATGACGACGCCGGAAGTGAACAGCCTGCGCGCAGCCGGTTACCGCCCGCGCAACCAGTACGAAAACAACGCTGTCATCCGCAAGGCGATCGATGCGCTCGGCCGCGGCTTTGACGGCAAAACCTTCTCCAACCTGCATCAGGCGCTGCTCAATGTGGACCAGTATATGGCGCTGGCCGACTTCGCTTCCTACAGCGACGCCCAGCAGAGAGCGGAACGCCTGTATAAAGACCAGAAAAAATGGAATACGATGTCCCTCGTCAACACGGCGAAGGCCGGCATTTTTGCGGCGGACCGTTCCATCCGCGATTATGCAAACACCATCTGGCTTGCTACACCTGTCGACAACGGCGGCGCAAAGAAAAAGGCATAACCTGATCTGCAACCTTCTAAAGGGCGCCGGAATATACTTCCGGCGCCCTTTTTGCCCTTTCCAACTAACTGCAAGGGAGCCCTCGCGATGACGTTCTTTAATTCCAGAAACCCCGTATACCGCAGCCCCACCGGCGCCGTACCGGTCGGCACGCGCGTTCATTTCAAAATCACCGTTCCGCGCAGCATGTACTGCTCCGCCGCTTACCTGCTTATGCGGGACCCCCATGGCCAAACCGTCTGCTACGATATGTTTTGGTGCGGCATGAACGGCAACGACCATGAATGGTGGGAATGCCATTTTCCGCCGCAGACGGCCGGCCTGTTCTTCTACCATTTTGAGCTGCGCACTTCCCGCGGCCACTTCGTGCTGAAGAAGGACATTGGCGGCGAGGCCCGTGCGGGCGGCAGTGAAGACTGGCAGTTGACCGCCTACGCCGCGGATTTTGAAACGCCCCGTTGGCTGGCCGGCGGCGTACTGTACCAGATTTTTCCGGACCGCTTCTTCTGCTCCGGCGAGAAAAAGTCCGAAATTCCCTGCGGTCGTACCATGCACAAAGACTGGTACGAGCAGCCCGAGTGGCGGCTGAATGCTGAGGGCGAAATTACAAACACCGACTTTTTTGGCGGTGACCTCAAGGGCATTGAACAGAAGCTCGACTATCTGGAATCGCTCGGCGTGACCTGCATTTATCTGAATCCGATCTTTGAATCGCACTCGAACCACCGCTACGATACCGCAAACTACGAGAAAATTGACCCGCTGCTCGGCACCGAGGACGATTTCCGCTCGCTCTGCGCGGCGGCCAAGGCGCGCGGCATCCACATTTTGCTCGACGGCGTGTTCAGCCACACGGGCAGCGACAGCATTTACTTCAACCGTGAGGGCCGATATGGAGATGGCGGCGCGTACCGCTCGCAGCAATCGCCGTACTACGCTTGGTACACCTTCCGCCATTGGCCGAACGATTACGAATGCTGGTGGAATTTCACCACGCTGCCGAATGTCCGCGAGGGGAACCCGGAGTACGACGCCTATATCAACGGCGAGCACGGCGTGATCCGCCACTGGCTCGAGGCCGGCGCCTCGGGCTGGCGTCTGGACGTGGCCGACGAGTTGCCGGACTGCTTTATCGACAGCCTGAACCGCGCGGTGAAAAGCTACGACAAGGATGCCGTGGTGCTCGGCGAGGTCTGGGAGGACGCCTCCAACAAAACCGCCTACGGCGTGCGGCGGCGCTACCTGATGGGCGGCCAGCTCGACAGCGTGATGAACTACCCGTTCCGCGACGCGATTCTGGGCTTTCTGTGCGGCGCACACGCTTCCCTGATGATGGACCGCATTGAGACGATCGTGGAAAACTACCCGCCGCAGGTCATCGATATTCTGATGAACCACATCGGCACGCACGACACCGAGCGCGCACTGACGGTGCTCGGCGGGGAGCCTGCGGGCGAACGCGGCCGTGCCTGGCAGAGCGCGCAGCACATGACGCCCGACCAGCGCGAAACGGCGCTGGAGCGTCTGCGTTTGGCATCCCTGCTGCAATTCATGCTGCCGGGCGTGCCCTGCATTTATTACGGCGACGAGGCCGGCATGGAGGGTTATCGCGACCCCTTCAACCGGGCGTGCTACCCGTGGGGCCGCGAGGAGGAGGATTTGATCGCCTGGTACCGCTACATCGCGCTGCTGCGCCGCGAGCACAACGACATTCTGGCACATGGCAAGCTGCGCAGCATCTATGCGCACGGCGACATCTTTTCCTTTGAGCGCTACGTGGAGACGGAACACGGGGAAAAGGCGCTCTTCGTGGCGGTAAACCGCAGCGGCGACAACGCCGTGCTGCCCAACGTCGACTACCGCCACGCGCAGTTTATTTTTGGCACGCCCTATGGGAACGACTCAAGCGGCCCGGCGGACTTCAAGCTCCCGCCGTTCGGCTTTTCCCTCCTGCGCATCGAGCGCGAATCCGACGGATACATTCCCGAAATGGATTGACAGGCCGGCGGCTACCGTCACAAAAAGTCTTAGGACCGTCATGTATAAAATGCAAAATTTTTGCAAAAACTGCTTTTGCTGCTCTTCCGGCGGGCTTCACTGAGTTGAAGCCCGCTTTTTTCTATGTTAGAATAAAGGCGGTCCCCGATGAAGCACACGGCTTCCGGCGGGTCATTTCACGAAAAGAGGAGAAACATACCATGATTGAAATTTTGATTGTCGAGGATGACGCGAACATTTCCAAGATGATCGCTGCCACGCTGTCCATCGGCGGTTACCGATGCGCACAATGCGACGACGGCACAAAGGCTGTCGAACGCATCACAACCGGCAGTTTCGACCTGATTCTGCTCGACGTCATGCTGCCCGGCACCGACGGTTTCGCCGTGCTCGACGCAATCCGTGCCAAAGGCTGCGAAACGCCCGTCATTTTTCTCACGGCACTCGGCGCTGTGGCCGACAAGGTCAAGGGGCTGCGCGGCGGCGCGGAGGATTATATCGTCAAGCCGTTTGAGGCCGTAGAGCTGCTCGCGCGCATTGAGGTCGTGCTGCGCCGCGCCGGCAAGAGCGAAATGCGCCTGACCTACGACGACATTGTGGTGGACATCGAGCGCCACACCGTCACAAAAGCCGGCCAGCCGGTGGTGCTGACGCCCAAGGAGTTCGACGTGCTCGTCTTCTTCATGCGCAATCTGGACGTCGCCATCACGCGCGAGCAGCTGCTCACAAACGTCTGGGAATACAACTACACCGGCGAATCGCGCACGGTAGACATTCATGTGCAGCAGGTGCGCCGCAAGCTTGCGCTGCAGGGCAAGCTGATCACCATCCCGAAGCTCGGCTACCGTCTGGAACGCCGCAGCTAACCGGACGCAGAAAGGAAATCGCCTATGAAGCTATGGCAAAAGGTCTCGCTGACTGCGCTCCTGTTCGTCATGCTCGCCATTCAGATAACCCAATTCCTCGTTTTGGAACGCAGCTTTGAAAACGCGTTGCTGCGTGAGCGCCAGACCGCCGTTTCCGCCCACGAGGCGCTCAGCGCCTCGCTTTCCAACCACGCCGCCTACGAGCGGCTCAAGGCCGGAAAGCTGCTTTTAAGCACCGATGAGATCGCGGATCTGCTCACCAGCACCGTCACAGCGGACATCTCGACCGCATCGTCCATCGCTGTGTTTCTCAACGAAACCCTGGTCGTATGCGCCGGAACCACGCTTTTCCAGGAAGATCTCGGCCTGCTTTCCGATCTGGTCCCGAGCGGCGCCATCGACGAGGGCAAATCCGTGATCCGCGACGTCGGCGGCGCGACCTATTTGATCATCACCTCCACGGTGCAGCTCGAAACGATGCCCTACGCGCTTTACACGGCGTATGACATTTCAGATGTGTACGCGACGCGCGAACAGGATCTCGACGCCGCCTGCATGATCGGCCTCATCTGCGGCGCCGCGATTTCGGCTGCCATGCTGGTGATGGTGCTCATCTTCCTGCATCCGCTCAAGGTTTCGGTGCAGACGATCGAGGCTGTCGCCAAAGGCAATTACAGCCTGCGCGTGCCGGAACACGGCAGCAGCGAGCTCAAAACGCTGGCGCGCAGCATCAACGACATGTCCACTTCCATCGACGAGCGCGAGCAGAAGCTGCGCGAAATCGCCGACAGCCGCAAGCGCTTTGCGGACGCCATGGCCCACGAAATGAAAACGCCGCTGACCAGCATCCTCGGCTTTGCGGACATCCTGCGCATCAAGAGCACCGTTTCCGACGCACAGCGCCGCGATTATGCGACGACGATCGTCGAGGAAGCCAAGCGCCTGCGCAGCCTTTCCGCAAAGCTTTTGCAACTCGCTTCCACAGACAGCACCCAGCTCGACCTCACCGACATCGAGGTGGCGCAGCTTTTCGCCGACATCGCCCACACGATGGCGCCGATCCTCGCGCGCCGCGGCATCCGGCTCAAAACGCTGCACAAAAACGCGGCGTTGCGCGTCGACCGCGAGCTGTTCCTTTCGCTGCTCTATAACCTCATCGACAACGCCGCGAAGGCCTCGCCGGCTGGCTCGACGGTTTGGCTCGCACAGTCCGTGTTGGATGGACACGTCGTGCTCTCCGTCATCGACCAGGGCATCGGTATGAAGCCCGACACGGTGCGCCGCGCGACCGAGGCATTCTACATGGAGGATAAGGCGCGCAGCCGCAAAGCGGGCGGTGCGGGCCTCGGCCTTGCCCTGTGCGACGACATTTGCCGCCGCCACGGTGCACGGCTCGAAATCCGTTCCACCTACAGGAAGGGCACGACGATCCTGATCCACATGGGCGTCGCTCCGACCGATGCCGCGTCGCCGGCCAAGGACGCGGAGAAAAAGCCGCCCCAGCCGGACGCCACGCGCCGCAGACCGGACCGGCGCCACGGAGGGAGACACAAGCCATGAAAATACTGCGCACGATTTTTCTTCCGCTTATACTTTGTGGGGCCATTCTCGCCGTCGGGTTCTGCACGCCGATGCTTTTCAATGTCCTTGTGCCCGATCAAAAAGAAACGGTGGAAATCGTTTCAATCGCCGGCAAGGAAAGTCCGCTGTATTTGGAAACAGATACCGACGTCGCCCTGCCGCCCTGGGACGAAATTTCCGAAGCGGACAGCCGTACGCTGGAGGACTACCTGTCCCGCTTCGCCGATGCGGAGTCTGAAGCCGGCAGCACAGATCTGATCAATGATTTTACGCACATGCTGGTTTCCCAATTTGTACCCGAACTGCCGGAATCATTGGACTTCGCCGCGGATATGCGCGTCAGCAACGATCGGCTGGCCTTTTTACACGATTACGCGTTTGCTGACATCTGGGGCACCCGCTATACGCTCGACCTCGTGATCGACCTCTACTTCGGCCATCCGCTGTGCGTGCACGTGCGGCCACGTGCCGAAGCGACGCGGCCAGCGGCGGACGCCGACACCGTTCTTGCACAAGTGGAGGATGCGCTTATCCTGTGGCAGAACTCTGCGGAGACTTGGATGATGAATGGTGCTGCGGACGCCGACCAGATGTTGGCAATAATGGAAGAACAAGCTGCCACAGGCGCCATATGGTCAACCGACAGTTCGTTTTCGTTGTCGATGCTCCGGTCGTTTTGCGACTTTCTGCGCGGGTACGAAGCGTTTTTCGAGAACTATGACGAGGCGCAGCAAACCATCACCGCGATCGTCACCGAGTCGTTTTTTCTGCAGGTCAGCTATGCGATCCCTTATGAGGATGAAATCGTCATCGTTTTGACGGACGCGCAGAACAACCCCTACATCCTGTATTTGGACAGCGTACAAAACACAGTCACGGGGTTTGGCCTTGAATATCACCCGTAACCGCGCGAAAGGAGCTTTTATGAAAATCTTGCATACCGCCGTCTTTCCACTGTTGCTCTGCGCCCTCATCCTCGCCCTTGGGTTTGGCGCGCCCGCACTGTTCAACCGGCTTGTGCCGGATCAGAAGGGACAGGTGGAAACGGTCGCGATTGCCGGCAAGGAAAGTCCGCTGTATCTGGAAACAGATACCGACATCGCCCTGCCGCCCTGGGACGTAATTTCCGGCGAAGGCGTGCCGCTCTCCTCCTATACCAACGATGTCGATCTCGATTCGGCGGATCTCAACACCTATATCGCCATGCTGGTCGAGCAGCTGGGCCTGGCGCAAGACCGTTACGAAGACTATTGCGCCAAACTGTATGTGTATAACGACCAGCTGTTGTATCTGCGGGATTACGAGTTGGACTGCGGGGATCGCTACACGCTCGATGTGGTGCTCCTGATGAACACCTTCGCTCCGCTCTACCTCCACGTCCGCAACACGACCTACGACACCGCGCCGGTCGATTCCCCCGATACGCTCCTCTCAGATTTCAGCAACGCTGCGGCGCTCTGGATCGAACTGTCCCAAACTTCGGATGCCATCGAACAGCAGCTGCTGCTCGAAATGGATGCGCAGGCCGCGGAGATGGATGCAGAAGACCGCGCGCGCATTTTTGTCGATTTCTTCAGCATGCCGCTGCGACAGATTTCCGCGTTGAACGCCGACTCCCTCTTTTATTACCGCTTTGTTGAGGAAGCCTATACCTGGCAGAACACGCTCTATGCCATGCTGGATACCTATACCCTGACCTATGAAGACGAGACGGTGATCGTCCTGACGAACAACTTCAACCGCGCCTGCACGATCTATTTCGACGGCGCCCACAATCGTGTGACCGGCTTCGGCTTTGACGCCGCCACGCTCGGCTACTCGGAGCAGACAACCGAACAGCGCTGAACGCAAAACGGCAGAAAAAGCGCCGGTTTTCCAGGTCCCCCGAAACTTTTGCATTTCTTTTGCAAGTTTCGGGGGACTTTTTTGCAGCCCGTGCCGTATAGTATAGGCAGAATCATTCACTGGCCTATCGGATTGGAGGCTTTTTCCCGCTTATGCACAGCGTTTCCCTTTTGCCGCGTCTGACGCTCAGCGCCAACGCGCTCAAGTTTTTCGCCGTTGTGGTCATGGTTTTCGACCATTGCGCTACGGTGTTTCTTCCTCTGAATACCCCTATAAGCTTATGGATCCACGCGTTCGGACAGCTTGCTGCTCCGGTGATGTGCTTTTTCATCGCTGAAGGTTATTGGCACACCACAAACCTGCGGCGCTATCTCGGCCGCCTGCTGCTTGCGGCGCTGCTTTCCCATATCCCGTACACCCTTTGCTTCAACTTCTGTCCGCTGCGTGTTTGGACCGCCACCAGCATCATGTGGAGCTTGTTCCTCGGACTGCTGGCGCTGACCCTGTGGAGACAGCTTCAAAACGCCGCGCTGCGTGTTCTGGTCACCCTGTGCTGTTCACTGCTGGCCTATTCCGCCAATTGGAACTACATAGCCGTGCTGTGGATTCTCGCCTTCGGTCTTTTCCGCAGCCACCCGGTGGAAAAGTGGCTGGCTTTTTCCGCCGTATCGCTGCTGTATGGCTTCCAGTATTTCCTGCACGGGTCGCTCACGCCGCTTTGGATTCGGCCGTTTGTCCTGCTTGCCCTGCCGATTCTCCAGCTATACGGGGGAAATCTGGGCCGGAAAAGCAAGGCGCTGCAGTGGGGGTATTATCTGTTTTATCCGCTGCATTTTATCGTTTTATACCTTTTGAAGATGTTTTTACCCTGATTTGAAACCAGCGAGGAGGCGTTGATATGCCAAGCCACACGGAACGCGGACGCAAAAGCGCGCTGCGTCAGAAATTGCGCCGGGCGCGGGCTATACGAAACGGCCGACGCGCCCTGCTCGCGGCCGCCCTGCTCTGCATCGGCCTGCTTGCGGGCTTCGGCATCGGCCGCATATCCACCCCAAAGGTCGCCGAACCCGACACCGCCTCCCGCGAGGATGTGGACGCGGCCGACGTCACGGAAAAGCTCGCGGTGCTCCGCACCGTCTTTGAGGACGGCCGCTACTGGA
Organism: Ruminococcaceae bacterium UBA1417; assembly: GCA_002305575.1. Taxonomy (GTDB): domain Bacteria; phylum Bacillota; class Clostridia; order Oscillospirales; family Acutalibacteraceae; genus Hominenteromicrobium. The sequence continues at coordinate 34,984 of DBPP01000024.1, read as the reverse complement.
ACCACGCCGCCGATACAGACCGGCTGGACCCGGTACTCTGCGTCACGGATACGCCGTGCGCCCACAGCGCCGCCGGGGAAGACACCTGCAACATCTATAAGGGCGCACTGCTCTCCAAATTTCCCGATTTTATCGGCACACAATGCTTTGGCTACGCTTCGCTCCTGAGCGATCTGCTGTTCGGCGTGGACGCACCCGTTACCGCCTACAGCGATTTTTCCAGGATACGCGTCGGCGACGTCATCCAGCTGCCCAACGCCATGCACACCATGCTCGTGACAGCGGTGGATGCCGAAAACAAGGCCGTCGCCGTCACAGATGTGAACGCCGATTACGAAACCTGCCGCATCGCCTGGGATCGCACGCTCACCTACGAGGACCTGAAGAAAGCCGATGCGGAGGTGACCTTCTATACGCGCTATGCGTCCTGAACCATCTTACAGAAAGGAGGGCCTGCCCATGATTGCTCAGCCCCTCGAAAATTTGAATCTTCCCGCGCGGCACATCCGCGCTTTAACACGCCGCCAGCGCCGCCAACGCCAGCGGATCCTGCTGGCCTGCTTCGCCGTTTTGCTGATGACCGTCGGCCTGTTTGCACTGATGCTGCTTTCAGAAACCCAAATTCTCCCCGAAGAGATCGCCTGGCCCACGCCGAAATCCAGCCGGACAATCGACGACGTCCCCTACATTTCACAGATCGGCGAATTCCCGACCGGATGCGAAAGCGTCAGCGCCACCATGGTGCTCCAGTATTACGGATTCGCGGTCACACCCGGCGCCTTCATTGACGGCTTTCTGCCGCTCGGCGACGCACCGCAAGAGGATTCTTTCGGCCAGTGGACAGGCTGCGACCCATGGGAAGCGTTCCCCGGCGATCCGCGCTCGGAAGACGGCTGGGGCTGCTATGCCCCGGTGATGGAAACCGCGCTCAACGCCTACCTCGAAGGTTCCGGCTACGAGGCCGAATACCTGGCGGGCCTTTCGCTCGACACGCTGTGCGAGACATACATAGACAACGACACACCGGTCCTGCTGTGGGCGACCATCGACATGGACGAACCGTACGCCGGACTCACCTGGACCGTACCGGAAAGCGGCCGGGAAATCACGTGGATCGGCCCGCTGCACTGTCTTGTGCTGACCGGGTACGACGCAGACGGCTATCGGTTCAACGACCCGCTTGCAGGCGCGGACGTCTGGTACGACAAAGACGCCGTGGAAACCGCCTACACAGCCCTGAGTGAACAGGCTGTTGTCGTTCAATCCATACAGTAGAGTGCGCCCCTTTGAAAAAACGCGCTGCGGCTTTTGCTGGCCACAGCGCGTTTTGTTATGCACCTTGCATCTATTCTGTTTCAGAGCACTTCGACGTCGACCGCGCCGTCCTTTTCGACGACGGCGATGCCGGAAATGGCGCCCTCGCCCTGCTCTACGATCCGTGCGGTGATCTTATCCTCGACCGTGCGGCGAATCGTATTGCGGATGTCGCGCGCGCCGCTCTTGCCGCCGATGGCCTTATGGGCGATCCAGTTGACCGCTTCCTCGGTCCATTTCAACGAAATGCCGCGTTCCTCCAATGTGGAAACGTATTCCTTCAGCATCAGGACGGCGATCTTTCTGTAATCCGCCTCATCGAGCGGGCGGAATACGATGACCTCGTCCACACGGCTCAGGAATTCGGGGCGCAGGAAGTCGGAAAGCGCGCGCATCGCCTTTTCGCGGCTGATATCCGCCGTCGTCCGGTTGAAGCCGACCAGCGCCTCGCGGTTGTTGCTGCCGGCGTTCGACGTCATCACGATCACGGTGTTTTCAAAGTTCACCGTGCGCCCGTGCGCGTCCGTGATGCGGCCCTCATCGAGGATCTGCAGCAAGATATTCATCACATCCGGGTGCGCCTTTTCGATCTCGTCAAACAGCAGCACAGAATACGGGCGGCGGCGCACCTTTTCGGTGAGCTGGCCAGCCTCGTCGTAGCCGACGTAGCCCGGCGGCGAGCCGATGATCTTCGAGACCGAGTGCTTCTCCATAAACTCGGACATGTCGAGGCGAATCAGTGTCTCCGGAGAATCGAACAACTCCTTTGAGAGCACCCGAACCAATTCGGTCTTGCCCGTGCCCGTGGGGCCGACAAAGATGAACGACGCCGGGCGGCGGCGCGGGTTGATCTGCACGCGGCTGCGGCGGATTGCCGCCGAAACGGCCCGCACGGCCTCGTCCTGCCCGATGATCTTCTCCTTGAGCTTATCCTCGATGTGGGCGAGCTTGCCCAGCTCGCTCTGCTCGATTTTAGACGCCGGGATACCGGTCCAAAGCTCGATGACATAGGCGAGGTCGGCCTCGCTGACCGCGGCCGTGACCTCCTCGGGTGCAAAGCCGTCGAGTTTTTCAGCCAGAGCCGCCACCTTGTACTTCGCTTCGGCCAGTTTCTCGTAGTCAACGTTCTGCGCGCCCTCGATGTCCGAAAGCTGCTTCTGCTCCTTTTCGAGCGCGAGCGTCGTTTCCTCAAAATCGGCCAACTTTTTGTTGCGCAGCGCGGCGCAGGCACAGGCCTCGTCGAGCAGGTCGATCGCCTTATCCGGCAGGAAACGGTCGCTGATGTATCGCTCCGAAAGCACGACGATGCGCTTTGCAATCGCATCGGAAACCGTGACGCTGTGGTATTTCTCGTAATAGCCCTTGATGCCGCGGATGATGGCAGCCGCCTCTTCGATAGACGGCTCCGTCACCGTGACCGGCTGAAAACGGCGTTCAAGCGCCGCGTCCTTTTCAATATACTTGCGGTACTCGGCAAATGTCGTCGCGCCAATCACCTGAATCTCGCCGCGCGAAAGCGCCGGCTTGAGGATATTCGCGGCGTTCATGCTGCCTTCCGCGTCGCCGGTGCCGACAAGGTTATGCACCTCGTCGATGAACAGGATGATGTTGCCGTCCTGCTTCACCTCGTCGACAAGGCCCTTGATGCGGCTCTCAAACTGGCCGCGGAACTGCGTGCCCGCGACGAGCGCCGTCAGATCCAGGAGCTGCACTTCCTTTTTGCGCAGCTTGGCCGGCACTTCGCCGGCTGCGATGCGCAGCGCGAGGCCCTCGGCGACCGCCGTTTTGCCGACGCCCGGCTCGCCGATCAGGCACGGGTTGTTTTTCGTGCGGCGCGAGAGAATCTGCACCACACGCTCGATTTCCCGCTCGCGCCCGATGATGTTGTCGAGCTCGCCGCGGCGCGCCTTCATCGTCAGGTCCGTGCAGTACGCCGCGATATGCTTGCGCTTGGACTTGTGGAAGTTTTCCTTCTTCGGACCACGGCCTTCGACCTGTCCGTCCGGCGCGCGTCCCTGGGCCGTATCGCCGTCGGCGTTCATGCCGAACTGGCCAAGCAGCTCGGATGGAAACGGCACGGCGCCGCCGGGCTCAAAGCCATCCTCCTCGGGGTTCATCAGGTTGGACATGCTCTCGGTCATCGCCTCGAGCTGCTCCTCCGTGATACCCATTTTCTCCATAATATCGTTGACCGGCTTGATGCCAAGCTCCTTGGCGCAAACCAGGCAGTAACCCTGCGTGGCGCGCATGTCGGTGGAAGGCGACACAAAAACGACGGCCGGCCTCTTCTTGCATCGGGTACACATCATCATAAGCGTAAAATATCCTTTCCGAAAAGGCAAAAAGCCTTACGGCTTCTGCTTTTTCTCCCAAAGTTCTTCAGGCAGATTGATATCATACTGGTGGTCGTCCGGATCGCGGAGGATCTGGCGGAAAATGGCGAAATACCGCACAAACGTGTACACCATAAACGCCGCGGTCACGACCAGCGCAATATTGGAAACCAGGGTAAAGGTTTCAGCCGGCACCTGCAGGAAGCCGTCCATCACGACGATCAATGCGATCGACACATAGAACAGCGTTGTGGAAACCTTGCCGTACCATTTCGAGGCACAGGGCTTTCTGCCGCGGCGCAGCAAAAAGACCGCCCCGCAGAGCATCACAAGCTCCTTAATGACCAGCAAAAACAACAGCGGGCAAATGGCCGGATAGCGGATGGCGATACAGACCGCCACCGTACCCTGCGTCAGTTTATCCGCAAAGGGGTCCAGCATTTTGCCAAGCTCCGTGATTTGGTTGAACCGGCGCGCCACAAGGCCGTCCAGCGCGTCTGAAAGGCCCGAAAGCGCCAGGGCGACAATCGCCGCCGGCAAATTGTCCGTGAGAAAAAAGTAGGCGAAAAACGGTATGACCAGGATGCGAAACAGCGACATCGCGTTTGGAACCGTAAGATTTTTATTGTGTAGCCTCCTGTCTTCCGTTTTTTTGAAACCCATCTTGAAATCCCTTTCCTTCATTTTCATAATCTCCACAAAAATCACCCATCTTTATCCAAGCAGCAAATAGGCGGGGTTAAAGCGGTACAACGCCCCGACCAAATACGATTGGTCCACCGCTGCCTGTACAACTTTCTGAATGTCCGCACTGAGCATCGGCGAGAAAACCTGCACGCAGGCCAACCCGACCCACAGAAACAGAACGCCCAGCAGCGCGCCAAACACCGCGCCGAGCACGCCGTTGATGCCGCGCAGCAGTGGCAATTCAAAGAGGCCGGCCAGAAGCGAGCCGAGCGCGCGGATCACCACCGTCAGCAAAACGAACAGCACCAGCATCACCAGCACGCGAATCAGGCCGGTCAGCATCGGACTGAGCGCGTCCGTAATGCCCTGTGCCACGCCCGCCGTACCGCTTTGCAGCTGGGCCATGACACTCCCTTCCGTGACGCCCGCCGCCATCAGCGCGCGCTGGATCACCTCCGGGAAATCGCTGAAAACGGCGCCGACGGCGTCCGCCGCGCCGAGTCCCTGCACAGCCGCGGCGATTTTATCCTCCAGCGGCGCGCGGAAAAAGGCGCTGTAAATCCATGCGGCTATGGGTCCGCTCAGAATGCCCGCGCCAATCATCGCGAGCAGCGAACCGCAGAAATCCACGCAGGATTTGAAAAGGCCCTTTTTCGCGCCGAGAATCGCGAGAAGCACAATCAGGACAACCGCGCAGGCATCCAGCAAAAGGTGCATGTTCCTTCATCTCCTTTTCAATAAAATTAGTATAGCATATCAGGGCGCCGAGGACAACTCTTCCTCAACTGGAATTCCCTTAAGATTTTCTTTCCGTATTTCGCGCACGCCGAGCATATACACGCTGCCCTCGTCCGCCATGGCAATGCCCTTGGTATCGGACGAGCTTTCGCAGTAATACTCCACACGCCCGGTCATCAAATCGGCGGCGACCACACGGTCCGACAGGAGCGCCGACACCTTGGAGCCCGCCGCGCACAACGCCGTGGCGCGACCGGACAGCTCCGCCTCCACCGGCTCCGCACTGTTGCTGAAAATCAGAAGCGTGCTGTCGCCGCCATACGCATAGTTTGACACCGAAACGATCGCGCGGGATTCCGTGAGGCAAAACGCCGTGACCTCCCGCCCGCCGTAATCGCAGGACGAAAACGTGAAGCTGCCGTCGCTGACAAACGCCGCCTGATCGCCAATGGCAAGGATGCGGTTGTTGTTCGTCCAAAGCAGGCCGAGCACCAGATTGTTTTCAATCTCATACGAGGCGATCGGCTCCGTTTCGGAAAAGTCCAGCACCGTGATGCACGTGACGAGGCTGCCGCTGCGGCTTGTAACCGCCGCCACAGCGCCCCGGGTACCGTCACTGTTCAGCGCAATCGCGTTGATATACATATCGGCAAAATCGTACTGGTATTGCAGGCTGCCGTCCCGGTTGTACACACACAGCTGGGAGGCCTTATCAACCGGCTGGAGGGCAAGCGCAAATTTTCCAGAATTCGCGATGGCGCCGACGGTGATGCTGCCGTTTTCGCTCGTGCCGGAAACCTGCGTGCCCGACACCGTTTCAATCTGATACCCATTGCCGCCCATATTGTAGAGCAGGTAGCGGTCGCTCGCAACGGACACCGCCGGATTGTTGTAGCTGTGGCGCGCGGTAAACAGCGTTTTGGCCGAACTGTTCATCACGGTGAGCGCCGTATCGCTGACAACATAGACATTGCCGCCATTTGTACCAAAATTGCCGGGATCCGCCGTGCTGCCGACGAGATCCACCGGATAACCATCGCCAAACCCGAGGCCGACGGCCTTGGTGCGGATCCAGTTGCCGATGTTCGCCGGCGAAAGATTCTGCCAGTTTTCGAGCACCAGAAGCAGCACGATCGCCGCAAGCAAAATCGCCGCAATTTTGTAAAGGTTTTTGGAAACACGCGGCGCCGGCGTTTCCTGCAAGGCCGGATGCTCCGCTGTGTCAGGCGTATCCGTTCGCGCGTGCTCCGGCTGTTTTTTGGGCGTGGTTCCGTTCTTCCCAACCGGCAGCTTGAAAATTTTTCCGTTGTTTGCCATATGGATCATTCCTCATTCGCTGCCGCTTCTTCCGGCAGATCGTAGAAAACCTTTTGCAGATACAGGCCGCAGGCCGGTGCGGTCACGCCGGCGCAGCTGCGGTCGCGGCTTTGCAGGATGGCCGGGATGTCCTCCGGCGCAAAGCGTCCTTGCTGCACGCCAAGCAGCGTGCCCGTCATGATCCGCACCATGTTGTAGAGAAAGCCGTCCGCCGCCACCGTAAACCGCACCATGTCGCCGTCGCGCTCGACATGGCTTTCCGTCACCGTGCGGCAGAAATCCCCGGCCTCGCGCTTGTCCAGCGTGCAGAAGGCCGTGAAATCGTGACGGCCAAGGTAGTGCTGCGCCGCGCGGTTCAGCAATTCGGCGTCAATCGGATGGTAATAGTGCAGCGCGCGTCCGTAGAGGAACGGGTTGCGGACGGGATGGTTCCAGATTTCATAGACGTACCGCTTGCCCCGACACGAATACCGCGCGTGGAAATCCGGAGGCACCGGCCGGCAGCCGGTCACCGCGATGTCCGGCGGCAGGAAGTGGTTCAGCGCGCCGACGAGCCGCTCAGTCGGGATGCCATGGCTGAGCTTCATACTCAGGCAGAACTCCCGCGCGTGCACGCCCGTATCCGTGCGGCTGCACGCCTTGATGTCCGGCCGCACGCCGAGCACGGAAAACAACGCCTGTTGGAAAACGCCCTGCACACTGCGCGCGTTTTCCTGCACCTGCCAGCCGTGATAGCCGCTGCCGTCGTATTGTAGGGTGAGAAGCAGATTGCGCTCCATGGCCGTCTCCTTTCCGCCGCCCGCCTTCAGCGGACAACCGCCGGCGGGATCAGGATATTCAGCGCGATAAATGCCGCCAGAAATGCGGCGCAAATGGCCAGCGACACAAAGTCGACCCGGCCAAATTTCAAAACCTTCATTTTGGTGCGTCCCGCGCCGCCGTGGTAGCAGCGGCTCTCCATGGCCGTCGCAAGATCAAACGCGCGGCGGAACGCCGAAACGAACAGCGGGATCAGCACCGGAATCAGCGCCTGGATGCGCTGCACCAGCCCGCCGCTTTCCATATCTGCGCCGCGCGCCTTCTGCGCCGCCATGATTTTTTCCGTTTCCTCCAGCAGCGTCGGCACAAAGCGCAGCGCAATCGTCATCATCATGGCGAACTCGTGCACCGGCACATGCAAAAGCGCCAGCGGCTTCAAAAGCCGCTCAATCGCGTCGGTAAGCTGCGTCGGCGACGTTGTGAAGGTGAGAATCGAACTGATGAGGATCAGCACCACGATGCGCACCGCAATCATGATGCTGTTCAAAATGCCGTTTCGCGTGATCGTGATAAAGCCGAGCTGCACGAGCGGCTCCCCGGTGCCGTAGAACAGGTTGAGCACGCCGGTGAACACGACGATGAACAGAATCGGCTTGAGGCTTTTGAGGTACAGCTTGAGCGGCACCCGCGACAACGCGATCCCGAGCAGGCACATAAAAATGGTGGCCGCCATAGTGACGAAATTCTGCGCGCAGAAAATCAGCACGATAAAATACACGGTCAGGCACAGCTTGACGCGCGGGTCCAGCCGGTGGATGACGGATTTACCGGGGAAAAACTGCCCCATCGTGATATCGGAAATCATTTTGGCTGCACCTCCCCGTCTTTTCGGCCGACAAGCAGCGGAATAAGCTCCATGAGCGCCTCGTCGACGCTCAGCACCGTTTCGCTAACCGGCAGGCCCATGGCGCGCAGACGGCGCATAATGGCGGTGATCTGCGGCAGACGCAGGCCCATCGGCTCCAGCTGATCGCCGCGCGCAAACACCGTGCGGGTCGGCTCGAGCATTTCGGCCCGGCCGCCGTTCATGACGAGCACGCGGTCGGCCGTGCGGCCGATATCCTCCATGCTGTGTGAAACAAGCAGCACCGTGTTATTCCGGTGCGCGTGGTATTGGGAAATCTGCGCGAGGATGACATCGCGTCCCTTCGGGTCGAGGCCCGCGGCGGGTTCGTCGAGGATCAACACCTCCGGGTCCATCGCAATGACGCCGGCGATCGCCGCGCGGCGCTTCTCGCCGCCGGAAAGCTCAAACGGTGATTTTTCGAGCAGGGACGGCTTCAGGTCCGTAAACCGTGCCGCCTCCTTTGCGCGCTCCATCGCCTCGTCATCCGAAAGCCCCATGTTTTTCGGGCCGAACATGATATCCTTGAGCACCGTTTCCTCAAAGAGCTGGTACTCCGGGTATTGGAACACCATGCCCACCTGAAAGCGCACGCGGCGGATTTCCTTCGGTTTTTCCCAGATGTCCTGCCCGGCGAGCAGCACCTGCCCGGCGGTGGGACGGATCAGGCCGTTGAGCATCTGGATCAGCGTCGATTTGCCGCTGCCCGTGTGGCCGATTACGCCGACAAATTCGCCCTTTTCCACGGCGATGGAAACGTTGTCCACCGCGGTTTTCTCAAAGGGCGTGCCGATGCCATACGTATAGGTTAAGTTTTTTGTCTCTAAAATTGCCATATGGATTCCTCTGCTGCCGGGTGTAGGTCCTGCGGATCCTGCCCCGAAATCGTTGGGTTAAACCGCGTTTCCGGCGTTGCGGCCGGTCACCGGCAAATGGTTTTTCCGGATATACGCTTCGATCGCCGCGACGCATTCGTCTTCGTTGAGCGGCGTTCCCGCGATCGAGCATCCCGCCGCATTCAAGCGGTACACAAGCTCCGTGGCCTGCGGCACGTCGAGGTGATGGCGCTTCAAAAGCTCCACCTGCGCGAACACCGTGCGCGGATCGCCGTCGAGCAATACCTGCCCGTCGTCCATGACGACGACGCGGTCCGCCCGCACAGCCTCGTCCATGTAATGCGTAATGAGCACAATGGTGATGCCCTTTTCGCGGTTCAGATACGTGATCGTATCCATGACCTCCTGCCGGCCGCGCGGATCCAGCATGGCGGTCGGCTCGTCGAGCACGATGCACTCCGTCTCCATCGCGATAACGCCAGCAATCGCAATGCGCTGCTTCTGGCCGCCGGAAAGCTTGTGCGGCGCGTGCTCGCGGTATTCGTACATGTTCACGGCCTTCAGCGCCGCATCTACGCGCCGGCGGATCTCTGCGGGCGGCACGCCGAGATTTTCAGGGCCGAACGCCACATCCTCCTCGACGATGCCTGCGACGAGCTGGTTGTCCGGGTTCTGCTGCACAAGGCCGACCCGGCGGCGCACGTCGAGCTGCGTTTCCTCCACGGCGGTGTCGATGCCGTCTACCAGGACCGTCCCGGCGGTCGGCACGAGCATCCCGTTAAAGAGCTTCGCCATCGTCGATTTGCCGCAGCCATTGTGCCCGAGCAGCGCGATGAATTCGCCCTTACGGATATCGAGATCCACGCCGTGCAGCACCTCGCCGCTTTCCTCGCCGTATGCAAAGCGCAGCGCCCTGCACTCGATAAAGTTCACTGTGTGATCACCATGCCTTTCTCCGCCGTCTTACGGTTCGGCGGCCCAGATCGCCGTGCTGCCACAGGGCAGCGCGAGCCCAGTCGCCGTAACCGGCAGGCCGATTTCATCGGCGGAAACCACGCCGCCGAAACGCGGCTTCAAAAGCACGCCGAGCAGGTACGCCATCACTGATGGCGAAAGCCCGGTCGTGTAGGAATTCAGGATAAAAAAGAGCGGGTTTTCGGTCAATACCGGAACGCACATCTCCACGAGGCCGAACAGCTGCTCCTCGAGCTTCCAGACCTCGCCGCCCGGACCGCGCCCGTAGGAAGGCGGGTCCATGATGATGCCGTCGTAGTGGTTGCCACGGCGGATCTCCCGCTGGACAAACTTCACGCAGTCGTCGACGAGCCAGCGCACCTGACCGTCACCGACGCCGCTTGACGCGGCGTTTTCCTTTGCCCACTGAACCATGCCCTTTGAGGCGTCGACGTGCACGACTGACGCGCCCGCTTTAAGCGCCGCCAACGTCGCCGCGCCCGTATAGCCGAACAGGTTCAATACGCTGACGGGACGCCCGGCCGAGCGAATAAGCTCCATTGTCATATCCCAGTTTGACGCCTGCTCGGGGAACAGCCCCGTATGCTTGAAGCCCATTGTTTTTATGTTGAATGTAAGCTCGCCGTAGCTTATTTTCCAGTATCCCGGCAGACTTATGAAGTTATGCCACTTTCCGCCGCCGGTGTTTGAGCGCCTGTACTGCGCGTGGGGCGATTTCCAGATTGGGTTCTCCTTTTCGGTTTTCCATATCACCTGCGGGTCGGGGCGGACTAAAACCACCTCGCCCCAGCGTTCGAGCCTTTCGCCCTCCGAGCAGTCGATAAGCTCGTAATCAATCCATTTGTCAGCAACCCTCATCGAGTTTACCTCCGGTAATAATCTAAATAAGTCTTTCCCTTACGACCTCGGCGATTTCCTCGCCGAGCTTTTTTATAAGCAGCTCGTCCCTGCCCTCAAGCATAACGCGGACGAGCGGCTCCGTTCCCGACACCCTGACAAGCACGCGCCCCGAGTCGCCGAGTACCTTTTCCGCCTCGGCTATCGACTTTTTTATCTCCTCATCGGAGGCATAGCGCACCTTGCCGATGTTTGATACCCTTACGTTTATCATTATCTGCGGAAAAACCTCCATAACGGACGCAAGCTCGCCGAGAGATTTTCCGGTACTCTTCATCACGTTCATAATCTGAACAGCCGTCAGCTGCCCGTCGCCCGTACTTGCATGGTCGAGGAAAATGATGTGGCCTGACTGCTCGCCGCCTATCGAATAGCCGTTTTTGACCATGTTTTCGAGCACATACCTGTCGCCGACCTTCGTTGTTTCGCAGGCGATGCCGCATTTTTCGCAGAAGCGGAAAAAGCCCATGTTGCTCATGACGGTAACTACCGCCGTATCTTTTTTGAGCTTTCCCTGACTTTTCAGATGCTTTGAGCACAGCGCTATTATCATGTCGCCGTCCACAACATTGCCGTTTTCGTCGACGGCAAGCAGCCTGTCGGCGTCGCCGTCGAAGGCAAAGCCGGCGTCAAGCCCGTTTTTGACGACGTATTCACGGAGGTTTTCAAGATGCGTCGAGCCGCAGCAGTCGTTGATGTTTACGCCGTCCGGCTCGGAAAACAAAAAGCTGCACTCGGCGCCGAGCCGTGTAAACGCGCTTCGGGCCGTTACGGCAGCCGAGCCGTTTGCGCAGTCGAACGCCACGCGAAGCCCCCGGAAGTTGCATTCCGCAGTGGAGCATATATGGTTGATATAAATATCGCACGCCTTTTTGTCCTTGTAAACCTTTCCTACCTCGCCGCCTATTTTGACGGGCGGGAGCGCCGTTTCGTCGAGCAGAAGCTCCTCTATTTTTTCTTCAAGCTCGTCGGGCAGCTTGTAGCCGTCGGACTTGAATATTTTAATTCCGTTGTATTCGCACGGGTTGTGGGAGGCGGAAATCATAACACCCGCGTCGCAGCCCTCGTTTTTAACAAGGAACGCCACTGCCGGAGTGGGCACAACGCCGAGTAGAACGACGTCGGCGCCGACGGAGCAAAGCCCCGCCGCCATTGCCGACTCAAGCATATCCGACGACATTCTTGTGTCCTTGCCAATCATAACGCGCGGTCTTTTTATGTCCTCGCTCATAAGCACCATCGCGGCGGCGCGCCCGATTTTCATTGCAAGCTCGCATGTAAGCTCGCTGTTTGCGACGCCGCGCACACCGTCTGTTCCGAAAAGCCTTCCCATTGCTGCCTCCTAAAACAGTTTTTGCTGCCCCGGCATTGGTATGCCGAGATGCCTGTATCCCGCCGGGGTAACCATTCTGCCCCGCGGTGTTCTGCTCAAAAAGCCTATCTGCATAAGATAAGGCTCGTAAACGTCCTCGATAGTTACCGATTCCTCGCCTATCGCCGCCGCTATTGTTTCAAGCCCCACGGGGCCGCCGTTATAGTTCTGAATCATAGCTGTCAGCAGAAGCCTGTCAACAGAGTCAAGCCCCAGAGCGTCAATCTCCATCCTGTCAAGCGCCTGTTTGGCGTTTTTTATGTCTATCACACCGTCGCCTATAATCTGCGCGAAGTCGCGCGCGCGCTTTAGCAGACGGTTGGCTATTCTCGGCGTTCCTCTTGAACGTGCAGCTATTTCCATAGCCCCGCTGTCGTCGATTTCTATGCCGAGTATCCCCGCGCTGCGCTTTACTATCTGCGCAAGCTCCTCCGGAGTGTACAGTTCGAGCCTGCATATGACGCCGAAGCGGTCGCGCAGCGGCGCGGAAAGCTGACCTGCCCTCGTCGTTGCCCCCACGAGCGTGAACCGCGGCAGCTCAAGCCTTATCGAGCGCGCCGAAGGACCCTTGCCTATGATAATGTCAAGCGCGTTATCCTCCATGGCGGGGTAAAGTATCTCCTCGACGCTTCTGTTCAGCCTGTGAACCTCGTCGATGAAAAGCACGTCGCCCTCGCTGAGGTTTGTTAAAAGCGCCGCAAGGTCGCCCTGCTTTTCAATGGCGGGGCCTGACGTCACTCTTATATTTACTCCCATTTCGTTGGCGATTATACCTGCCAGCGTCGTTTTTCCGAGACCGGGCGGTCCGTAAAGCAAAACATGGTCGAGGCCCTCGCCCCTGCGGCGCGCCGCCTCTATGTATACGCTCATGTTTTCCTTGACCTTGTCCTGCCCTATATAGTCGGAAAGACGTTTCGGGCGTAATGACAGCTCCGTTTCCGAATCTTCCGGCGAGTATTCCGGCGCGACTATCCTGTTTTCGAAATCCATGTCCATAACGTCTTTATCCTTTCGGAGCGTTCCTTAAAACCTCGCAAGAGTTTTCAGAGCCTGCTTTATAAGCTCCTCCGCCGGCAACGAGCCGTCAAGCCTGCCTACTGCGACGGAAGCCTCGGAGCGGCTGTAGCCGAGCATTTCGAGCGCGCTTACAGCCTCCTCGCTGTTGCCGGATGCGGACGCAATTCCCGCCGCGCCGATATCTTCGGACGCTGTGCCGGAAAAGCCTGCCGCCAGCTTGCCCTTTAGCTCGAGCACAAGCCTTTGCGCAATCTTCGGGCCTATCCCCTGCGCCCTTGTAATGCTTTTCGCGTCGCCGGAGGCTATGCACAGCGCGAGCTTATCAGGCTCGAACTGCGACAGTATGGAAAGAGCCGCCTTCGGACCGACTCCCGTAACGCCTATAAGCAGCTTGAAGCACTCGAGCTCGTGCCTGTCGTGAAAGCCGTATAAATCCATGGCGTCCTCGCGGACATACAGATATGTGTACAGCGTGGCGGCGTCGCCCGCGCCCCCTACTCTTTTAAGCGTATTCACAGACGCAAAGCAGTAGAACGCGACGCCGCCGCAGTCAATAGCGACGCCGTTTTCATCGGTATGTACTATTTTACCCGTAAGACTGTAAAACATAGCTTAAATCCCGTTTCTTACCTTAAGTTTTCCGCACCCGCCGTTCATAAGCGAGCCGCTTGAATGGGCGTGGCAAATAGCCATTGCAAGGGCGTCGGCAGTGTCGTCGGGCTTCGGCACCTCGTTAAGCCCGAGAATTACCCTTGTCATCTCCTGAACCTGCTTTTTATCGGCCCTGCCGTAGCCGACGACGCTTTGCTTAACCTGCAAGGGCGTGTACTCAAAAACCCTGACTCCGTTTTTCTGGGCGGCGAGAATTATGGCGCCGCGCGCCTGACTGACGTCTATTACTGTTTTTGCGTTTGTGTGGTAAAAAAGCTTTTCGACAGCCATAGCTTCAGGCGGAAAGCGGCTTATTATATCGGCAATGCCGTCGTAGATAATCTCAAGCCGCTCGTTGAAGGGCGCGTCTGACCTCGTGGTTATCGCGCCGGAATCAAGAACACTGAAACGGCAGGCGTTATAATCTATCACCCCGTAGCCGACAATGGCGTAGCCGGGGTCGATGCCTAAGATTATCATTTTTTCTGCTCCCGTTCCCTTATTATCATCCGCGTCGGCGTGCCCTCAAGCCCGAACACCTCACGGATACGGTTGTCGATATACCTTTGATAGCTGTAATGGAACAGGTCCTTCCTGTTTACAAAGCATACAAACGTAGGCGGTCTGGTGGTTGCCTGCGTAATGTAATATATCTTTAAGCGCCTGCCCTTGTCCGTCGGCGGCTGAACCCTTGCCGTAGCCTCGGCGAGTATATCATTAAGCTTGCCCGTGGAAATCCTTACGGCGTTCTGGTCATTGACGTACTTGATAAGCTCAAAAAGCCTGTCGAGCCGCTGACCTGTTTTTGCCGATATAAATATAATCGGAGCGTAGGACATGAACGAAAAATCGTCCATCAGCTTTTTTCTGTATGAATCCATCGTTTTGCCGTCCTTTTCGACGGCGTCCCACTTGTTGACGGCTATAATACAACCCTTGCCCTGCTCGTGGGCTATGCCCGCGACCTTTGAGTCCTGCTCCGTAAAGCCCTCGACGGCGTCAATCATTATGACGCACACATGCGCCCTCTCGACAGCCATTCTCGCGCGGATGACAGAATATTTTTCAATGGCGTCGTCAACCCTGCTTTTTCTGCGAAGCCCCGCCGTGTCGATAAATACAAATTTACCGTGGGAGTTTTCTATAAGCGTGTCGGTAGCATCGCGCGTTGTGCCCGCGATATCGGATACTATGACGCGCTCCTCGCCCGCAATGGCGTTTATAAGAGAGGACTTGCCCACATTCGGCTTGCCGATAACAGCGACCTTTACGGTATCGTCCTCCTCCTGCTCCTCCTGCTCGTCCGGCAGGAATTTAAGCACCTCGTCGAGCATGTCGCCGGTGCCATGACCGTGGACGGAGGATATTGGGAACGGGTCGCCGAGACCTAAATTATAAAACTCGTAAAGCTCCGCGGGCGGCTCGCCGACGCTGTCGCACTTGTTTACGCACAGCACTATGGGCTTTGAGGACTTAATAAGCATCTGCGCCACTTCCTCGTCTGTGGCGACTATGCCCGTACGGATGTCGGTTACGAATATAATAACGTCGGCGCTGTCGATGGCAAGCTGCGCCTGCCTGCGCATCTGCGACAGGATAACGTCCTCTGAAAACGGCTCGATGCCGCCCGTATCGACAAGCAGCATTTTTCTGCCGAGCCATTCGCACTCGCCGTATATTCTGTCTCTTGTAACGCCCGGAGTGTCGTCGACTATTGAAAGCCTGCTGCCGACAAGCTTGTTGAAAAGCGTCGACTTGCCGACATTGGGACGTCCGACTATTGCTACAACGGGTAAAGCCATTTTTATTCCGTGCCTTTCAAATGGTGTGACCGGGTGATTTTTTCAGAGTGGTATAAGCCGATGAACCGATATTTCGTAGGGGCCGGCGTCCTCGACGCCCCATTTTATCCTGCCTCATAGCGTTATTCAGCGGAACGTATAAATGCGTTCCCTGCGAATGTATTTTTTTATGCCGTGCGGAGAATGAACTGAATTGGCATAATTGAACGCATGTAAGGGCGCCCCTGCGTCTGCACCCGGAATCCGTCAGGTGTTTTTCATCGCCGCCATTTCAACGGCGTCCGCGACATGCTCGCAGCAGTCGCAGCAGTTTTCGATAATCGAGTATATCCTCGTCCAGACAATCAGCTCGCGCGGGTCGCACGCCGAAACATAAAGCTTTCGTATGGCGCGCATATACAGCTCGTCGCCCTTTTCCTCAAGACGGTTTACCTCGACTATGAGCCCGTGCAGCTTTTCGGACTTTTTGAAGTTTTTGAACTCCTCAATCATGTTGCACATGGCGCGGCATATATCAAAAACGACGCCGACAAACTCCAGAGCCTCAGGCTTTATCGACGACACGTTGTACATAAACACATGCCTTAATATATCCTCGACATTGTCCGTAACCTCGTCAAGCTCGTTTGCTAATGTCAGGATGTCCTCGCGCTCTATGGGCGGCAGGAATTCCCTTGCAAGTGCCTCCGTAAGCTTTTTTTTGACGGCGTCGCCCGCCGTTTCGACGCTGTGAAGCATGTCTACCGTTTTCGGTATGTCGAACGTGTCGAAACTATTGAAATGCTTAACGATTATTTCGGCAGCATCGCACGCGTACCGCGCCTGCTGTATGAACGAATCAAAATAGTCTACCTGTTTTTCTTTTTTTCCCGTTAGCATCGGCACCATTTCCCGTTTAAAATATTCGCATAAATATGAACGCCGTAAAATATCCTATAACTCCGCAGCCGGGGAACGTAAGCACCCATGCGTAAAGCATTTCCTTTACTACTCCCCAGTTTACGTTCGTAAGCCTGCGGTTTGCCCCGACGCCCATAATGGCTGTTGTTTTTGTGTGTGTCGTGCTGACCGGCAGGCCGGTAAGCGAGGACAACAAAAGGCAGAACGCGCCCGCAAGGTCGGCCGAAAACCCCTCGTACTTTTCAAGCTTGACCATGTCCATGCCCACAGATTTGATTATTTTATAGCCGCCTATGGACGTGCCGAGCGCCATAACGGAGGAGCAGAGCACCATAAGCCACAGCGGTATTGAAAATTCCGTGGTCTTTGCGTTTCCGCTTGCAAGGCTCATGCCGAGAAGAAATACGCCCATGAACTTCTGCCCGTCCTGCGCGCCGTGCATAAACGCCATTGCGCCGCCGCCGAAAATCTGTCCGCCCTTGAAAAAGCCTATTGTTTTCTGACGCGGAATGTTTTTGCAGATTGTTTCGACAATTCTTACCGTTATAAGCCCCGAAAAAAAGCCGAGCAGCGTTGAAAGAACAAGCCCGTAAATTACCTTAATCCACTCGCCGCCGTTTATTCCTCCGAAACCGCCGTTTAAGGCAATCGCCGCTCCCGATATTCCTGCTATCAGCGCGTGGCTCTCGCTTGTCGGGATGCCGAAATACCACGCCGCCGACGCCCAGAGGACTATGGCGACCATCGCGGCGCAAAGGGCGACAAGCGCCCTGTGGGAATCTCCGCCGAAATCGGCCATGTTGTATATCGTCTGCGCCACCTGCGCGTTGACGGCGGTCATAACGAGCACGCCGAGAAAGTTGCAGCCCGCCGCCATCAGTATTGCCGTTCTTATGCCAAGCGAGCGTGTGGAAACGCATGTGGCAATGGCGTTAGGCGCGTCGGTCCAGCCGTTGACGAGAATTACGCCGAGTGTCAGAACTGTTGTTACGAGCAGCGCGGGGTTAGTAGAAAGCTGCTGTAAAAACGCCGTTAATGTTACCATAACATTTTACTGCTCTCCGTTATATATGTGAGACTGCTTCCGGGTTTTCAGCGTCGTTCTTTGCGCCTCGCCCAAACAGATTTCCGCCCTCGCAGTCAATCGCGACTATAAGAGGAAAATCCGAGACCGTCAGGCGCTTGACGCTCTCGCAGCCGAGGTCGTGAAAGGCTATTTCCTCGCAGCTTTTTACGCACTCCGCCGCCAGCGCGCCCGCGCCGCCCACGGCGCAAAGGTAGACCGCCTTATATTTCACAATGGCGTCCGTTACCTCGCGGCTTCTTTCACCCTTGCCTATCATGGCGGCAATTCCCAGTTTGAGAAGTTTCGGAGTAAATTTGTCCATGCGCCCGGAGGTTGTGGGGCCGCAGCTTCCGATAACTGCGCCGGGGGGAGCGGGAGTTGGCCCCGCGTAATAAATACACGCTCCGTCAAGGCAAAAGGGCAGCTCGCCGCCCTCGTCTATAAGCGAGCATATGCGCCTGTGCGCCGCGTCGCGCGCCGTGAAGATAAAGCCGGAGAGCAACACTCTGTCTCCGGCTCTTAAGTCTTTTGCCTTATCTTTTATATCCGCCGTGTTGATGCTGTATTCCGCCATATAAACGTCCTTATTGATGATTGTTATCCGACTTGTTGCGGATACTTGTATATTTTGCTATTATACCGGCGATTTTATCCCTGTCATATACGGTGGGAGCTGCCGGCGGCGACTTTTTGGCTTCTTCCGGAAGGTCTGTATTTTCGCCCGCCTTATCCGCTTCGACCGCTCTTGTCTCCTGCTCCTCTTTTTCGCGCGCCGTTTCCGGGGTTACCTCCTGAGGAATTGCCTGTTCCTCAGCCCCGTTTTGTTCTTCAGCCGGCGCTTCCTGAGGTATCGCGTCTGCGGGCGCAGTTTCGGGAGCTTCCGATTCTTCCGCCGTTACAGTCTCAGCCTGCCCGACCGCGTCCTCAACTACGATTTCTTCCGTGTCGGCAGCTTCATTGCTTTCCTGTTCCGATACCGCGGCGGAAAAAGCCTCTGCGGATTCGCGCGCTTCTTCTAACTGCCTTTCGGCATTTTCAAGCTCTACTCTGAGAACCGCGGCTTCGGCGTTTGCCTTTTCTGTTTGGGCAGCGGCTTCATTGCGGACATTTTCAAGCTCCGCTCTGAGAACTGCGGCTTCGGCGTTTGCCTTTTCTATTTGGACAGCGGCTTCATCGCGGACATTTTCAAGCTCCGCCGCCGCCTCCGCTTTTATTCCTTCGGCGTCAATGGCGTCGCTCCCGATATCCCCTACGGCTGACAGCCTTTCGTTTAACGCGGCTATTTCGCTGTTTTTTTCGTTTAACCCGGCGGCAAGCAGTTCGTTTGCCGAATACTCCTCGCTGAGCTGCTTTTTAAGCTCCGCGACATTCAGACGGAGCGACTCGGAAATGCCGCGCTCACGCATAAGCTCTGCTTCAATTTCAGACGCGTCGGCTTCGGCGGGACTGCCGCTGTTCTCGAGCGCGGCAAGCTTTGTTTTTGCCTCCTCAAGCTCCATACGCAGCCTTTGATTCTCGTTGGAGTCGAGCGCCGCATTTTGCTTCTCTACGCTTTCCCTGACGCGGTATTCCTCAAAGTCCCTGACGGCCTTTGCCTCCGCCGCGCGGCTTTCAAAAAGCTCCTTCTGAAGCTCCTCTATATAGCCCGCAACGCTCTGACGTTTGAAGCCGCCTATAAACGCCTTTTTGAAACGTATATCTTTTCTTTCGTCGCTCATAATTATTGTCCTCATTATTGCCGACGGCATACAATTACCGTACGTTTTGTGATTATTTCATCGAAACGGCTTTCTTTGCTTTTTCCGCGATATTCGCGGCGTCAAGCCCGAACAGGTGAAGAAGCTCGACGGCGGGGCCGGAACGCCCGAAGGTATCCTCGACTCCTACGCGGACAACGGGAACGGGCTTCGTTTCGCACACTGTTTCGGCTACGGTCGCTCCGAGACCGCCTATTATGCTGTGCTCCTCAGCGGTGACAATGGCTCCTGTTTTTTCGGCGGCGCTCACTATTATGTCCCTGTCAAGCGGCTTTATGGTAGCCATGTTGACTACGGCCGCGGAAATGCCATCGTTCGCCAACAGCTCGCGCGCGGCTACCGCCTCGCCCACCATAAGACCTGTCGCGACTATAGTAACGTCGGTGCCCTCGCAGAGCATGACGCCCTTGCCTATTTCAAAGCTGTAGCCGTCATCGAACAGCACGGGCGTTGCAAGCCTGCCGAAGCGCAGATAAACGGGGCCCTCGTATCCGGCAGCGGCATAAACCGCCGCTCTCGCCTCGACATCGTCGGCCGGATTAATGACGACCATGCCGGGGATAGTTCTCATCAGCGCAATGTCCTCGCAGCACTGGTGGCTCGCCCCGTCCTCGCCGACGGATATGCCCGCGTGAGTGGCGCCGATTTTTACGTTAAGATGCGGATAGCCTATTGTGTTTCTTACCTGCTCGAACGCCCTGCCTGCCGCGAACATGGCGAAAGTACTTGCGAAAACGGTGTAGCCCATTGTTGAAAGACCGCCCGCTATGCACATCATATTAGCCTCGGCTATGCCCGTGTCAAAAAACCTGTCGGGGTAAGCCTTTTTGAACGCCCCTGTTTTAGTGGCCGCCGCAAGGTCGGCGTCGAGAACGACTATTTTATCGTTTTTCGCGCCAAGCTCGACAAGTGCCTTGCCGTAGCTGTCGCGCGTTGCTATCTTTAAAGTAGTATCTGCCATAATCAACCCTCCAATTCCGCAAGAGCTGCTTTAAGCTCGCTCATTGCCTGCTCGTACTGCTCGGCGTTCGGCGCCGTGCCGTGCCACGAGTACTGATTTTCCATGAAGGAAACGCCCTTGCCCTTTATGCTTTGAGCGATAATAGCCGTCGGCTTTCCCTTGAACTCCTCCGCGGCGTTGAAGGCAGCCTCGATTTCGTCGAAGCTGTGGGCGCAGATTTCAATGACGTTCCAGCCGAACGCCTTGAACTTTTCGGGAATAGGATATGGCGAGTTGACCTCCGCTATTGAGCCGTCTATCTGAAGATTGTTGTTGTCTACAACGGCGACAAGATTGTCAAGCCCCTTTGCGGCGGCGTACATGGCAGCCTCCCAGACCTGACCCTCCTGTATTTCTCCGTCGCCGAGAACAGAATAAACACGAAGTTTTTTGCCGCCGAGCTTCGCGCCGAGAGCCATACCGACGGCGGTTGAAATGCCCTGACCGAGCGAGCCCGAGCTCATGTCGACGCCCGGCGTGTACCTCATGCTCGGATGACCCTGAAGCCTTGACTCGACCTTGCGGAAGGTCTTAAGCTCGTCGACCGGGAAAAAGCCCCTGTGTGCGAGCACCGAGTAAAGGCAGGGCGAGATATGACCCTTTGAGAGGACAAATCGGTCACGGTCCTCCCACTGTGGCTTTGACGGATCGATATTCATCTTCGCGAAGTAGAGATAGGTTATGATATCGGCCGCCGATAGCGAGCCTCCCGGATGACCGGACTTGGCGTTATATACGCTTTCTATTATGCCCATTCTTACTTTACATGCAGTTATTTTTAGCTGCTTTTTTGCCGCTGCATCCAATACAGCCACCTCCAAAATATATACAATGTAAAACGGGATTTAGTCCATTGTTTTGTACCCGTCCTTTGCCAGATCGTATTTTTCAAGGTCGCCCAGATTCCACGTCGCCCAGACGCCGTGTATGTCGTACTCTACGCGCACCCATCTTATGCTTTTAACTCCCGCCTTGTAAAAGCAACGCATGTTCTTGTCGCTGCTGTTGCGGCCTATGTACTCGTAGCCGTTTTCGGACATCATTTCGTTGAGGTAATCGTATGTGTGCTCGCCGCGCGCGCAGTAGCAGTAGTCGGCAACCTGCATATAATTCAGATTCTGCCGCTTCATTCCCCTTATTAAGCTGGCAAACTCGCGGTTTGAAAAATCGCCGCCGTTTACTACGGTAAAGGCGTTCATGTCTGCCGGAATCACAACCTCAAGCGGGTTTCCGAGCAGATAATGAATTCCGATGGTAGTTGCAAAAAGCACCGAGACGACAGAAATCGCAACTATCAGTATTGTGAGAATCTTATTGCTTTTTCCCATAACGACCCCTCTTTTCTATTGCGATAACGGACGCGTGAGACTGCCGAGAAAGCTTTCAAAGTAATCGGGCAGCTCGGACACTATTTCGATGTATCTGCCGTCGCGCGGGTGACAAAAGCCGATTAAGCCTGCGTGAAGGCACTGACCGCCGAGCCTGACGCCGTTTTTCGGCCCGTAAACCGTGTCGCCCGCCACTGGATGACCGATATATGCCATATGCACCCTTATTTGATGCGTTCTGCCTGTTTCGAGCCGCAGTCTGACAAGGCTGAACTTTTCATACTCGTATATAACCTCGAAATGTGTTGTTGCCTCGCGCGAGTTTTTGTATGTTACGCACATTTTTTTCCTGTCGCGCTCGCTTCTGCCGATGGGCGCGTTTATTGTGCCCGCGGGCTCCTTAAGCCTTCCGTGGACAACAGCCGAATACTCACGCTTAAAGCTGTGCTCCTTTATCTGCTTCGCAAGCGAGCAGTGCGCAAAGTCGTTTTTCGCGACTATTAAAAGTCCGCTTGTGTCCTTGTCTATCCTGTGGACTATGCCCGGTCTTATGACGCCGTTTATGCCGGAAAGGCTGTTTTTGCAGTAGCTGAGAAGCGCGTTTACAAGCGTGCCGCTGTAATTGCCTGCCGCGGGATGAACCACCATGCCTCTCGGCTTGTTAACGACAAGCAGGTCGTCATCCTCGTAGCGGATGTCGAGCGGTATATTCTGAGGCTCCGCCGAAAGCTCTTTTACCTCAAAGGGAGTAATAAGAATTTCGTCGCCTGCTTTAAGCTTTTCGCTCTTTGACGGGACGCGTCCGTTTACCGTGACGCCGCCCTCCTCTATCATCCTCTGAACGAAGGAGCGCGAAGCGTCGGGATATTCCGCCGCCATCATTTTGTCGAGCCGCATGCCCGCCTGTTCATCTGTAACGGTAAAGCGTATCAAGCCCGACGACTCCTTTTTCCCTTTGCCTCGCGGACAGTGTCGGCTATGATATAAATGATTATAAGCGCCGCGCCGGCTGTTATAAGGCAGTCGGCAAAATTAAACACCGCAAAGCTTACAAAAAGCAGCTCTATATAATCGACAACATAACCTATAAAGACCCTGTCGTAAAGGTTGCCGAGGCCTCCCGAAACTATAAGCACCGCCGCGGCGAAAAGCAGGTTGCTTTTTATTCTGCCCGACATCAGCAAAACAAAGCCGGCGAGCAGCACAATGCCTGTACACAAAGCGAGAATCTTTGTTTTTCCGCTGAATATGCCGAACGCGGCGCCGGTGTTTTTTATATAGCGCAGGGCGATAAATCCGTCGAGCTTCGGGTAATCGTTCAGGCCCCGAAGCGCCGACTCGGCCGCCGCCTTTATCAGACGGTCCGCCGCGACAAGCGCCGCAATGACCGTGAACGCTAAAGCTCTTCGCATTATCTCACCCCGGAAAACCGCTTTTTATTTTTTGAAGAAGCCCTTGAAACGACGCGGACGCTCGTCATCTTCGTCGTCATCTTCGTCGTCATCTTCATCATCATCGTCGTATTCGTCATCATCATATTCGTCGTCATCGTCGTCATCATCTTCGTCGTATTCGTCATCATCGTCGTCGTCATCGTCGTCATCGTTGTCGCGGCGGCCGAAGAACGACCTGCGCAGCCTGCTTTCCACCGTTTCCGCCGTGGCCTTTGATTCTTCCTCGTCTTCCTCCGCCACAAACTGTTCAAGGCTTATTCTGAAGCCCTCGTCGTCGTTGTCGTCAGCCGTATCGTCTTCGGCTTCGGTGGCTGACGCCGTTTCCTCGGCAGCGTTATTGAAGCCGTCGAAATCGCCCTCCGCATTACCGTATTTGCTTGCAAGCTCGTCTACCGACCTTGCTTTTTGAGGCGTCTGCATTATGTAAGAGGTACTTTCTACGTCGGTTTTTTCGTCGCCGTAGACAAACACCGCGTCTTCTTCGGAATCCTCTTTTGCTTCTGTTGATGCCTGCTCCTTCGGCTCCTCTGTCTTTTCCTCGTCGGCTTGTGCGAATACCGGCTTTTCCTCGGCTGCCGGGACCTCCGGCTCTTTAACCGGCTCGATTATATCCTCAACGCTCACTTCGGCCGTTTCGGGAGCTTCGGTTTCAGGCTCTGTCGGCTCCGTATTCGCGGTTGTCGGGCGCTCCGCGTTCAGCACCGCCTGAAGCCTGTCCTCGATTCGCTCTTCCTGCTTCTGCTGCGTTGTATCGGCTGCCGCAACATTTAAAACAGCCTTTTCCGCTTCCGGCTCAACCGGCTCGGCGGCGATTTCATAGTCCGCGGGGACTTCCTCGTCAATGAAGCTCAGAATCTGGCTTATTCTCTGAAGCTGCTCGTTATATGAATCGGTAAGTTTTTTTCTGAAGAATTTGCTTTCGTATCTTATCCTTTTCAGCGCCTCGCGCTCACGCGCGACCTCCTTCTGAAGACCGCCGAGCATGGCGTCAACCTTTGTCTGCGCCTCCGCAAGCTTCGCCTCCGCCGTTTCCTCGGCGTTCATCTTTATAAGCTCCGCCTTGCCGGTGGCGGCGGCTATCTGCTGGCTTGCCGAAGCCTCGGCGGAACGCAGCAGCCCGTCTGCCTTTGCCCTTGCCGCCGAAAGCTTTTCCTCCGCCTCCCTGTCGGCGTCGGCTATGCGCTTGCGGCTTGCGGCTGCCGCCTCGTTTTCAATTTCGTCGGCTTTTCTCTGCGCCACAATCAGAGTCTTTTTTATCAGTTCCTCGTCCCTGCGGTACTCCTCTATTTTGTCGGCAAGAAGACCGACTCTCTTTACAAGCTCGCTGTTTTCCCTGAATATATGCTCGTAGGAGGCCGACACCTTTTCAAAAAACTGGTCTACCTCGTCCGATTTATAAAGTCCCCTGCCGGCGGACTGGAACCTGTATGACTTGATTTGCACGGGTGTAAGCATAATATCCTATCTCCTCACATCTTTTATAATCAATATCCGCCCGTATTGGAGTTTTCGATTTCGTCGAGCAGTTCGCCCGTGAGAGGAACATTGCTTGGATTTATAATATACGCGCGGCCGGCAACCCTTTTTATCTTGCCGGCGTTGGCGTAAGCAACACCGTACAGGAAATCAAGCACGCGCCTTGTAACGTCGTTCGGACATGTTTCAAGGTTTAATATTACTATTCGCTTTTCGTTTATTTCGTCGGCGACCGACGCCACGTCGTCAAAACGCTCGATTTGCTTAAAGACCACGTTGGGGCGAGCCGACGATGCGCTGATGTCGACAAGATTTGACGGCCTTTCGGGCTGATAGCTGGGATAAGACGCGGCGTGCTTTCTGCTTGAATACTCTGTTTCGCTGCTGCTGTATATATCCCTGCCGTCGTCCTGATATCCGTCGGTGTATCCGTAATCCTGATCGTCCATTCCCTCTGCGTAATCCTCGTCCGTAAGCTTGGCTATTTCCTTAAGCTTGTCAAAAACCTTCATCTGATATTTCCTCCCGAACAAATAAGTTTTCTGGTTCTTATTAAATCTATGAATAAATAATTGTACCGCGGGACAAAGCCCGATATCAATTATACTGCCTTGAACCGAATATTGCCGTGCCGACCCTGACGAGTGTCGAACCTGCCGCGATTGCCTCGCGGTAGTCGCCGGACATACCCATAGACAATACACTCATACTAACATTATGTATTTTTTTCTCTCCGATGTCAATAAACAGTTGCCTCATATTTGAAAAAAATGTGCTTGTTTGTTCTTTTGTGGCATCAAAAGGTGGTACCGTCATTAATCCGCATATTTTTATTCCCTCTGTTTCGGATATTTCGCATGCTTTTTCATAAACCTCTGAGGGCAAAAAACCGAACTTGCTGTCCTCGCCGCCGATGTTTACCTCAAGCAAAATGTCGGAAACGATGTTTTTGTTAACCGAGCATCTGCCTATTTCCTTTGCGAGCTTAACGCTGTCGACCGACTGGATAAGCGACACCTCGCCCACAATCTGCCTTACCTTGTTTGTCTGTAAATGACCGATAAGGTGAGCCTCGCAGCGGTCAAGGTCAAGCCCGTCTTTTTTAGAGAGAAACTCCTGCACCCTGTTTTCGCCTATCAGGTCGGCTCCGCAGGCTATCGCCCTGTTTATGAAAACCGGCTCGACGGTTTTTGTAACCGCCATCAGTCTTATTTCTTCGGCGCTTCTGCCGGCTCTGACGGCTGCCTCGCCCACCTCGTTTTTAATCCTTTTGAAGTTCTCCTCAACAGAATTCAGCTTCTCAATCATAAACGACTGCTCCGTCACGAAGATTCCTCCCTGATGTGATTATTTCGTCGTAGAGCTTAACATAGCCGCCCTGCGACGTGCTGCCGGACAAAATAAACCCGTTCCCCGAGTAAATCATGTTAATTCTTCTGAAGCTGACTATGTTTCCCCTCAGAATGTAAACGCCGTTTATCTTTGTTCCGTCGGCACGCTCTATAACCCTTATCTCGCCGCTGTTGATTACAAATCCCGTGTGGGCTTTCATCACAAGCTCCGCCTTTTCCCTGCGGAGGCGGAGAATCTGCGGATTGATATCGCTGCAGACAAAAATTACCGCCGTTTTGCCCTTTTTATCCTCATTCTTTGCATAAACCTTTGCCGTTATTCTTTTTACGTCGGATTCGGGAAGATTTATCGTTACAACAGAGCCCTTCACAATGTCGGCCGCCTTTTTCGAGTCCAGCACCGCCGCCATATACCAGCGATAGCCGCAGACAAGCTTGCCGAGCCCCGTTGTTTTGCCCGTAGACTTTGCTTTTTGCATATTGTTCACAATGGCGGGAGTGAGCTTTGATGCCTCGGCATAGCCGGGCGTGTTTTCAAACCCGTCGGTTTCGCTCATGTAGAAGCCCGCCGACTTGTTTCCCGTGCCGACCATTGTAAAACCGCCAAGCGACGCTTCAAGCGATGCAATTTTTTGCGCCAGAGCCTGACGCCTTTCGGTAAGGTCTAAAGTACCCTTTGTTACTATCTCAAGCGTAGTCGCCTTGTCGCGGAAATCGTTGGCGCACTCAAAAGCCGACGCCATATCTCCTCCGTAAACGGAGCCGAGAAAGTCGCAGAGGCCGGCCTTGACGTCCGCCTCAAGCGTTCCGACCTTCAACCCCGAAAAGGTTGCCTGGCTCGTAAGAGAATCGTACCTTGCGAGGTCCTTTTTCATTCTTTGAAGCTCTATGTATTTCGCCGCGTCGTCGTCGTTTTTAAACACCGCGGCTATATCGGCGTCGCCCGCCACACGCTCGCCGTCGCCGACGAGCGGGACAACGGTGCCGGAGGGCGAGCCCTCTATGTATTTTTCGTCGCGGATTATAAAAACCTCCATGTCAAGAGTTTCGTAAATCGTATGCTCCACGGCGGTCCGCGTTACTACGCCCTGCCTGCTGACGTCGTAAATCTCATATATCGTATAGCAGAAAGCAAGCGCGAAAAGGATAACTCCGATTCCCTTTAAAACCGTCTTTTCCGTTTTCAGCCTTTGCCGCTTTTCTTTTTCGCTTAATTGTTTATTGCTTTCCACTTAACAGCCTCCCCCGTTAAGTATTCCCGACCTGCCGATAATTTCAACAGCAGCCCGGAGCACGCCTTCCCCGCTCCGATATTCGTCGATGTAAATCTTATTTATGCCGTCCATCCTGTTGAACCATGTGAGCTGTCGCTTCGCATAGCGCCTTGTCGCGCGCTTTATGTTTTCTGCTGCCTCGTCAAGCGTTATTTCGCCCGCAAAATATGGCACAAGCTCCTTGCAGCCGATTGCCTGACACGAAGTGCCCTCCGAACGGTTTTCGAAAAATTCCTTTGCCTCGCCGAGAAGACCGTCGCAAAGCATTTTGTCGACGCGCCTGTTTATTCTGTCGTACAGAAACGAACGCTCCTTTGCGTCAAGGCATATGAAGCAGGCGTTGTACGGCGACGGATTTCTTTTTGAAAGCCGCTTTTGCTCCGACATCGTGACGCCCGTCGTCCTGTAAAGCTCAATAGCCCTTATGATTCTGCCGACGTTGTTTTTGTGTAGCGACGACGCCGTTTCGGGGTCGAAAGAGTAAAGCTCCTTTAAAAGCGATTCCGCGCCCTCCGTCTCTGCCCGATGTCTTAGCTCGTCGCGCAGCCCGCGGTCCGCTCCGCTGCCCGCGAAATCTATATTGTCAAGCAGCGAGCTGACGTAAAGCCCCGTACCTCCGCAGAGGATAACGGTCTTTCCGCGTGAAGTTATGTCGTCAATACAACTTTTTGCCGCTTCGCAGTAATCGGCTACGCTGAACGTCGCGTCGGCAGGCAAAAAGCCTATAAGATGATGCGGCACGGAGCGCAGCTCGTCCTTAGTCGGCTTAGCCGTCGAAATGTCCATGCCCTTATAAATCTGCATAGAGTCTGCGGACACCACCTCGCCGCCGAATCTTTGCGCAAGTCCGACGGCAAGAGCAGTTTTCCCCGACGCGGTAGGACCGACAACAGCTATAACGGGTATTTTACTGCACTCTGCCAAAGTTCTTTTCCAACTCCCTGCGTGTAAGCTCGACAATAACAGGTCTGCCGTGGGGACAGTAGCGTATTTCGGGCATAGACAAAAGCTTTTCGGTGAATTTGCGCATTTCGTATTCCGATGTAAAGTCGCCCGCCTTTACAGCAGCCTTGCAGGCGGCGGTATGATATATTCTGTCGATTTTTTCGGAAAATACTCCCGTTTTGTTTGAGGCAAGGTATCCCGCAAGCTCAGTAATGATGTCGCTTATATCTCCGCTGTCAATAATCATCGGACATTCGCCGACTATTACCGTGCCGTTGCCGAAGTCCTCAACCGAAAAGCCGCTCTCCTTCAGCAGCGAAAGATTTTCAAGCGTCGCCGAATAATCCTCCTTGTTAAGCGTCACTGTGACAGGCTCCAGAAGAAGCTGCCTGTCCGCCGCGCCTTCCGACGCTTTAAGCTGCTCGAATATCATTCGCTCGTGCGCGGCGTGCTTATCAATGACAAGTATTTTATCTTTACACTCAGCAAGGATATATGTCTTGAAGGCTTCTCCTATTATTCGAAACTCAGCAGGCTCCTCCTGCTCAGTTACGGCCGTATCGTCTGACAGTGCCGGCGCTTCTTCCGCCGTCGGCGGTGCGATTTCGGAATCAGCTCTGCTTTCGTTTGTCATGTTTCTGTCTTTGAGCAGGAAGTCGTTTTCCCCGCCCTTTTCCGCGTTCAGTCCGCTTTTTGTTTTATCGTCAAGAGGCAGGACAAAGCCGCTGTTTTCGTCATCTCCGTCATCTTTTCCGAGCGGCTTCGGTTTTAGAGGTTTGTTAATTATCCTGCTCCAAAAATCGTCGTTATTCCGTTCCGGCGGCTGTGGCATTTTTAGCTGCTCCGCCTGCTCCGACTTTACCGTCTGCTCCTGCAGCATTCCCAGAAAATTATTTATTGCCCGCCTGTCGTCCTTTTTGACGAACTGCACGCGCGACCTGTCGCCCTCAAGCGCGTTTTTTACGCAGTAATAAACAGCGTTGAAAACCGCCTTTTCGTCGGAAAACCTGACCTCGATTTTCGCGGGATGGACGTTGACGTCAACAGTATGCGGGGATACGCTTATGTTCAAAACGCATGATGGAAATTTCCCCGTCATCACGGAGTTCCTGTAAGCCTCGGAAAGAGCAGCGGAGCCTGTGCCCGTTTTTATAAGCCTGCCGTTTAAAAAAAAGAACTGCATGCTCCTGTTGGGGCGCGCGGCGGATGGCTTGGATGTAAATCCACTTACCTTTACACCGTTGCTTTCATATTCGGCGGGTACAAGCTCCGAAAGAAACTCCCGCCCGAACACGGAATATATAGCGCCGTCAAGCTTTCCGTCGCCCGACGTAAACAGCGTCTCTTTGCCGTCCCTTATAAAACGGAACGATACATCAGGGTGCGAAAGCGCGATTCTGTCGACAACGCCCGCTACGGCGTTTGCCTCCGCCACGTCCTTTTTCAAAAACTTCATTCGCGCGGGTGTGTTGTAAAACAGGTCTCTTACAACAATCGTCGTGCCCTTCGGGCAGCCGGCGTCCTCCGGCTCGCCCTGCACGCCGCCCTCAACCGCAAGGTGTGTGCCCGTTTCCTCCTCCGGCGTTCTTGTAAGCAGCTCCACGCGGGCAACGGCGGCTACGGAGGCAAGAGCTTCGCCCCTGAAACCGAGGGTGTATATGGCTTCAAGGTCGTCGGCGTCCGATATCTTGCTTGTCGCGTGGCTTAAAAATGCAGTGCGGACGTCGTCCCTTGCAATGCCGCAGCCGTTATCGGTTATGCGTATGTAGGTTATCCCGCCGTTCTTAATTTCAACAGTTACCGCCGTCGCTCCGGCGTCAAGGGAGTTTTCGAGCAGCTCCTTTACGACGGAAGCGGGACGCTCCACGACTTCGCCGGCGGCTATAAGCTCCGCCGTCTGCCTTGACAGGATATTAATTTTCGCCATTTCTCTTCACCCCGGTTCACTGTTTTACATTCAGATGCTTTTTGCTTCGTTCGTCAGTTCAAACAGCATTGTAAGCGCCTCTATGGGCGTAAGTGTGTTGACGTCGACAGACCTCAGCTTTTCAATAATCTCGTTTTCCCTGTTGCTCTCAAACGACATCTGTGGCTCGTCTGTAAAGCTCTCTTGCTTTACAGACGTGGATTCACGGTGTCCGTTATCCTCAAGACCTTTCAGTATAACTTTAGCGCGGTTGACCACCGAAACGGGTACTCCCGCGAGCTTCGCCACCTCTATTCCGTAGCTGCCGTCGGCTCCGCCTCTTACAATCCTTCGCAGGAAGGTTATGTCGTCGCCACGTTTTTTAACGGACACGTTGTAGTTCTTGACTCCCTCTATCTCATTCTCCAGTTCCGTAAGCTCATGGTAGTGCGTGGCGAACATCGTCTTCGCGCCGAGCTTCTTTTTGTCCGCTGCGTACTCAAGCACGGCGCGTGCTATGCTCATTCCGTCGAAGGTTGACGTACCTCTGCCGATTTCGTCAAAGACTATAAGGCTTTTTGATGTGGCGTTTTTCAATATCGACGCCACCTCGCTCATTTCCACCATGAAGGTCGACTGCCCCGAAGCAAGGTCGTCCGACGCGCCTACGCGCGTAAAAATGCTGTCAACTATGCCTAAACGCGCCGCGGAAGCGGGAACGAAGCTCCCCGTTTGCGCCATAAGCGATATAAGCGCGACCTGCCGCATATATGTGGACTTGCCCGCCATATTTGGGCCTGTTATAATGGCGCATCTGTTTTCGCCGCAGTCGAGTATCGTGTCGTTCGGCACAAACGGCGCGCCGTCGAGCATAAGCTCGACAACGGGGTGACGCCCCTCCTTAATTTCAATCGTTGCGTCCGCCGTCATTTCGGGGCAGACGTAGCCGTTCGCGTCCGCCGCCTGCGCAAAAGAGCAAAGCACGTCAAGCTCCGCCAACGCCTTTGCCGTTTTTTGTATTCTGTTAAACTCGTCGGCGACAGACGAGCGGACGGCGTTGAAAATCTCATATTCAAGCCCCGTTATCCTGTCCTGCGCGCCGAGAACCTTTGATTCAAGCTCTTTCAGTTCCTGTGTTATGTAACGCTCGCAATTAGCTAACGTCTGTTTTCTTATGTAATCGTCGGGCACAAGCGCCGAAAAGGAATTCGGAACCTCTATATAGTAGCCGAACACCCTGTTGTATCCGATTTTGAGCTTTTTTATCCCTGTTTTCTCCTGCTCGCTCGACTGGATGGATGCGATATAGCCCTTTCCGTTTGTAACTATCTCGCGCAGGCTGTCAAGCTCCGTGTTGAAGCCATCGCGAATCATGCCGCCCTCGCGAACCGAGAACGGCGGGTCGTCGACAATAGCCTCGCCTATCAGCGCGCCGACGTCGCCGAGTGTGTCAAGATTAGCTCTAATCTCCGAAAGCAGCCCGGAATGAACGTCATTCAACGCGTCGCGGATAGCGGGCAGGGCGTTAATCGTAATTTCAAGAGCCTTCAGCTCCTTTGCGTTCGCCGTGCCGTAAACAACCCTTGCCATCAGACGCTCGATGTCGCGAATATCCGACATGCACTCTCTCAGCTCGCGCCTTGTGATGCTTTTTTCAAGAAGCTCGGCTACCGCGTTATGGCGCTTTGTTATCCGCGCGATGCTCAGAAGCGGCTGCTCAATCCGGCTTCTTATGAGCCTTTTGCCCATAGGCGTTTTTGTTTTGTCGAGTGCCCAAAGCAGCGTGCCCTTTTTTTCACGGCTGCGCATTGTTTCTGTAAGCTCAAGATTTCTCCGCGACGAAACGTCGAGCCGCATAAACTGGGAGTCGCTGTAATAATCAACGCCGCTGATGTTCGAAAGGTCGGACTTCTGCGACTCCTTTAAGTATTTAAGCGTAGCGCCCAGGGCGCATACAGCCTCCTGCTCGTCGCCGATTCCTATTTCGTCAAAAGCACGTTCGCCGAAACGGCGCATGACCTCCGCCGCGCAGGCGGAGTATGAAAAATAGTCGTCGTCCATTAGCTCGGCGGCGGCGCCCAGCCTGTTTTTAATGAAATCGACAGCCCTTGCGGCTTTTACGGTTTTGCCGTTATAGATTATTTCGGACGGCGTGAACCTGCCGAGCTCGTCGGCGATTTTCGCGCCGTTTGAGTAGTTTTCCGCCGTTGTCAGATGAACGGCGCCGGTTGAAATATCGGCAAAACAGACGGCGGCGTCCTTTTCGCCGCAGAAAATACAGCAAAGGAAGTTGTTTTTTGATTCGTCGAGCATGCTGCTTTCAATGACCGTGCCGGGCGTCAACACCCTTGTGACCTCACGGGTGACAAGCCCTTTCGCAAGAGCCGGGTCCTCCGTCTGCTCGCAAATCGCAACCTTGTAGCCCTTTGCCACAAGGCGGGCGATATATGAGTCGGCGCTGTGGAACGGCACGCCGCACATGGGCGCGCGTTCCTCCTGACCGCAGTCGCGCCCTGTAAGCACAAGCTCCAGCTCGCGCGAAGCCGTCTTTGCGTCTTCAAAAAACATCTCGTAAAAATCGCCGAGACGGAACATCAGTATAGCGTCCTCGTACCGGCTTTTAATTTCGAGATACTGCTTCATCATGGGCGTCATTTCCGCCATATCCGCTTCCACATCCGTTTATTATTCTTCACAAAATGAAAGTCATTGCTGTTAAAAATAATCGTAGGAACGACCCCAAACAGGCAAAAGTTATTTAATATAGAAAACCAAAGCCATATCGTACAATATTTTCATTGTTTTGCGTTAACACTGTAAGTCACAGGTTATTCAAAGCCCGCAGCCATTAGTGTCGCCCCTACACCGTAAAATATCATAGTCGTTTATATTTTTTTGCGCTTTGCTGCAGCCGGATGCTAAATTACTCGCAGCCGCCGCACGAGCCGCAGTNNGCCGCAGTCGCCGCCGCAGCCGCCGGCCTCAAAAGACGGGTCGCATGTCATCGGGTCCTCGCCCCTGACGCACAGAGTTAAAATACCCGTTATTGTTTTCATAAGCTCGTCGATTTCGTTTCTTGCCTTTTCGTATGCTCTCATATTCGGGTTGCTCATGACCTCGCTGTAAAGCCCGTTGAACTCCTTGTCGTATGCCTTTAGCTTTTCGTCGTCGGCGTTGTCCTTTGACGCCTCGTGCTGATATGACATATGCACAAGCTGAATCTTTCCTATAAGCTCGTTAAGCCCGCTGTCCTTTTCGTTGTTTTCATGCGCTTCCATAAACCTGGTGTAACGCTCGTCCTGCTGAATTGCCGCGCCGAGTTCCCTTGTCATTTTGATAAGATCCATTTTACTGCCATCCTTGTTTTTTATTTTTTTACAATTGAGCCTTTAAGATTCCATGCACTGTTTTCCTCCACCGTGACGTTTACAAAACTGCCGACAGTTTTGGCGTCGCCTGCGAACGTTACAGTCATGCCGCCCTCCGTCCTGCCGGAAAGAAGCCCGTTTCCGCAGCAATCGTCGCACAGCACGCGAAAGGTTTTGCCGACCATTGAGCGGGCAATTTCGATTGAATTTTCCGCCTGAAGCTGTTCAAGCTCCTGAAAACGCTTAACCTTTTCTTCCCGTGAGACGTTGTCGGGCAGCTTTGCCGCCGCGGTTCCCTCGCGTGGGGAGAAGATGAACATGAAAAGCGATGAAAACTTCACCTTGTCGACGAGACTGAGCGTTTCTCTGAAGTCGTCGTCCGTTTCGCCCGGGAAGCCGACTATAACGTCGCTTGTAATTGAAATGTCGGGCATTACGCTTCGGGCGTATCGAACAAGCTCAAGATATTTAGAGCGCGTGTACCGCCTGTTCATCGCCTTTAATATTCTGTCGCTGCCGCTTTGGAACGGCAGGTGCAGGTGCTTTGCCGCCTTTTGGCACTGCGCCATTGTGTCAAGCAGCTCCTCGGTGCAGTCCTTCGGGTTGGAGGTCATAAAGCGTATTATGAAGTCGCCGTCTATATCGTTTACCATGCGGAGAAGCTGCGAAAAGTTTACAGTGCCGCCGTCTCCCGCATAGGAATTGACGTTTTGCCCCAAAAGCGTTATCTCTCGGCAGCCGTCGCCCACCGCCGCGCGAACCTCGTCAAGCACAGCCCCGGTGTCGCGGCTTCGCTCCCTACCGCGCACATAAGGCACGACGCAGTAGCTGCAAAAATTATCACAGCCGTACATTATTGGTATCCACGCCTTAAAGCCGCTGTCGCGCAGGACGGGCAGACCCTCGGCTATAACACCGCTTGATTCCGTTGTTTCA
Source organism: Ruminococcaceae bacterium UBA1417 (assembly GCA_002305575.1). Taxonomy (GTDB): domain Bacteria; phylum Bacillota; class Clostridia; order Oscillospirales; family Acutalibacteraceae; genus Hominenteromicrobium. Next base: position 620 of record DBPP01000024.1, on the reverse strand, counting down.
AACACCTTTTTGCCCGTTTGATACAGCTTGTACATAAATTCCGGCAGCCTGTGCGCGACGTGCGTACCGAACACCATATCGACGAACGGATAGCTGTTCTTAATGCGTTCGACAACCCTTTCCTGCTGCATCATACATCCGCAGAGGACAATTTTCATATGACTGCGCTTAATTTTAAGAGGCTTCAAGGCTCCGATATTTCCGTAAACCCTGTCCTCGGCATGCTCGCGTATGGCGCAGGTGTTGTACAGCACAAGGTCGGCGTTTTTAATGTCGTCGGTGAAGCCGAAGCCCATTTGGCGCAGCATTCCCTTTATCCTCTCGCCGTCCGATACGTTGCCCTGACAGCCGTAGGTGTGGACAAAGGCGAGCGGCTCGCCTCCGAACCTCGCCAGAAGTACGCTTTTTACAAGCTCCGTGTACTCGCGCTGCCGCTCTATCTCCCGCGGCGGGACAAGTATTTTATCTTTATCGTTTTTCGGCAATTTTATTCTCTCCATTGAAAGTACGTTTTGTGTATTATTTCGCGTTGAACATCATTTTTCAATTATGCAGTATATTATTATACTATATAAATGGGGGGAGTACAAGTGAAAAGGTGAAAGATTGAAACATTTTAA
>DBPP01000003.1 GCA_002305575.1 Ruminococcaceae bacterium UBA1417 | reverse complement strand
GGTTGTCGTTGCGCTAAAGCGTACTAACGCAAAGCAGGCGTGGCGCCGTTGACGCTGCGCCACGCCTGCTAAATCCAATATACCTGTACAGGGGATTTTGGGTCCTGTTTAAACAATCTGGAACGGTTCAAACACACAGGTTCCTCCTTATTTGAATACGATTGCTGTCATATTCGTCGAGTTTATCGGAAAGGTCGGAACTGGTTGTCAAACAGCCCTGTGCGTTCCACGCGCGCGTACAGCGCACAGCCAAGCTCCTTTTCTGCGGCGTCAAGAAACAGCGTGGGGTTAATGCCGCCCTGATTACCGGCCGGGAGGCGAACCGTCATCGCGAGGCAGCCGTCGGACACCTTAAAATCCATATTTGCAAAATATGGGCGGATGTCCACGGTGCGCTCACCTTTTTTCGTGTGCTTCTGCACCGGCAGTTCCGGCAGGGCAAGCACGCCAAGCAGTGCCTGATACAGAGCTTCCGGATCTTCTGTTTCGACGCGCAGAACATATTCGGCGTTTGCGACATCGTTCCCCTTCATTTCCGGTTCCGTCACCGCATAGACGCGAATGTCGCGCGGCAGCCCGGCGTTCAGCCTTTCGATCAACTCTGGGTACGGGATTTCTTCAATCAGGCGGATATCCATCGATTCGTGCCATCCCTCAAAGCCCAGTGAAAGCGGTGCTGCAAAGGTCAGGAACACATGCGGATTAAAGCCCTCCGTATACCAAAGCGGCAGCTTGGCCTTGTGAAAAGCGCGGGCCATGCAGCGATTCAGGTCGAGATGCGAAATATACCGAGCTGTGCCGGTCTTCGAAAACCACACCCTAACATCTTTTCTCAACACAAAGCCCTCCCTTAAAGCAAGCCGCACCGCAGTTCGAGCATTTTTCACGGCAGTTCGGCGTGGTCTGCGCCGCATAGGCACGTTTGCATTCCTCTACGAGGAACGACTTTCGGATGCCGTAATCGAGGTGATCCCATGGAAGCACCTCGTCGAAGCTGCGCTGGCGGTTGGCGTAAAACGCCGGATCAATTCCGAGGTCGACAAAGATCTGCATCCAGGCGTCAAAATCGAAGCAATCGGACCAACCGTCGAAGCGCAAGCCGCGGCGGTTCGCTTCCAGCAAAACCGCATTCAGCTTTCTATCTCCGCGCGCAAAAACTGCTTCGAGGAAGCTTGTCTCCGCACCGTGGTAATGGACCGTCAGCTTGCGCGACGTGACGGACGATTTCAGCAGCTTCTGCTTGCGCTCGAGCGTATCCATCGTATCCTGACCGAACCACTGGAACGGCGTGAAAGGTTTCGGCACAAAGGCTGCCGCGCTGACCGTTACCGCCGGCCGCTTGCCCTTTTCCCGGTTTTCCGTCTCGTAGTACCAATCGATGACCCGCTGGCCAAGTTGCGTGATGCCGAGAACATCCTCGTCGGTTTCCGTTGGCAAACCAATCATGAAATACAGCTTTACCTTAGTCCACCCGTTCTCGAAAGCGATGGACACGGTGTTTTTCAGTTCTTCCTCACGTACATTTTTGTTGATGACATCGCGCAGCCGCTGGGTACCAGCTTCGGGGGCAAATGTCAGCCCGCTTTTGCGAACCGAGGCGATCTTGTCCGTCAATTCGGTAGAAAAATTATCGACGCGAAGCGAAGGCAGCGACACGCTGACGCGCTCGTCCTCCGTCCAGGTATGCAGTGTGTCGAGCAGTTCGAACAGGCAACCGTAATCGCTCGTGCTGAGCGACGAAAGCGAAATCTCATCGTAGCCGGTTGTTTCACACAGGCTTTTCGCCTGTCGGTTGATGGTCTCCACGCTCTTCTCGCGGAATGGGCGATACAAGAAACCGGCCTGGCAGAAGCGGCAGCCGCGAATACAGCCGCGCAACACCTCCACAACGGCGCGATCGTGAACAATATCGAGAAACGGCACGACAAAGGTCTCGGGAAAATACATGTTGTCCACGTCATTCACAACGCGTTTGCGGACCGTCGCCGGCGCGCCGTCTTTCGGGATATATCGCTTTACCGTACCGTCCTCGTTGTATTCGACGTCGTAGAGCGCCGGTACATAGACCCCCTCGATCTGCGCCGCTTCCCGCAGGAATTCGGCTTTCGTCTTGTTCTGGTCGCGACAGCGACGGTACAGTTCGATCACTTCGAGATCGACTTCTTCGCCATCCCCGAGGAAAAAAATATCGATAAAGTCGGTGAGCGGCTCGGGATTGCATGCGCACGGACCGCCAGCCACAACAATGTTTTTGAGCGTCGTACGTTCGCTGCACCGAAGCGGCACCCCCGAAAGCTTCAGCATGTTCAAAATATTCGTATAGCTCAATTCATACTGAAGTGTAAAGCCAATGAAATCAAAATCGCTGACTGGATCCCCACTTTCGAGCGCATAAAGCGGAATCTCATTTTCAAGCATGGCCTGTTCCATATCTACCCACGGTGCGAAAACGCGTTCACACCAAATGTATTCGACGCGATTCAGCAGCGAATACAAAATCTTGATGCCGAGATGGGACATGCCGATTTCATACGTATCTGGGAAACAGAACGCAAAACGCACATCCACATTCGCCTTGTTTTTCACGACCGAATTGAGCTCGCCGCCAACATAACGCCCCGGCTTTTGCACCTTGGGCAAAATGTGGTCCAGCTTCTGGCTCAGTTCCATAGGATCTCCTCCATTGCGCTTTTGGCTTTGCCAAGCGGAATTCTAGCGGTTTGCTCAACCGCTAGGTTATTATAGCACACTTTCCCCGCCTGTACAACTCGGTTTCATTTCAAATTTTCATCCGGCGTGTTCTATTAGTTAAGCGACTAACTTTGTTCCAAACTGCAACAAATTTATTGGGTTTTGTTTTCAGTTTTCCTCTAAACTCCACCGCAAGTTGGATAAAGCTACGAAAAGTAAATTTCGCCAAAAAACTTCCCATATATTATTGATTTAAATATTTTTTCGTCGTAAAATTGTTCTTACCAGGCGGCGTCTTTCCGTAATACACAGCCTGGCGGGAGCTGCTCTGCTCTCCCAAATACATTACATTTAGGAAAGGAATGTTTTTATGATCAAAACTTTGGCTAAGAGCATAAGGGAATACAAAAAGCCCTCTCTGCTCACGCCGGTGCTTGTGACCGGTGAGGTCATCATGGAATGCATCATTCCATTTCTCATCGCCAACCTTGTAAACGAGATCAAAGACGGATGCTCCATGCAGGTTTTGCTCGGCTACGGCGCCGTTCTGATCGTCATGGCCGCACTCTCCTTGACTTTCGGCGCGCTTGCAGGTTCTGCCTGCGCCACGGCAAGTTGCGGCTTTGCGCGCAATCTGCGCAAGGATATGTTCTATAAAATCCAAGGGTATTCCTTCGAAAACATCGATCGCTTTTCTGTTTCCAGCCTTGTCACCCGACTGACAACAGACATCACCAACGTGCAGATAGCCTATATGATGATCATTCGCACAGCGATCCGCTGCCCGCTCATGTTGATTTTCTCCTTCACGATGGGTGTGATCATGGGCGGAAAAATGGCGCTGATCTTCCTTTTAACCATCCCGATTCTCGGCCTCGGTTTGTTTTTTGTCATCCGCAAAACCATGCCGCTGTTCCGGCGCGTATTTAAAAAATACGACGCGCTCAACAGCTCCATTCAGGAAAATATCCGCGGCATGCGCGTCGTCAAATCGTATGTGCGCGAGGACTACGAAAAAAAGAAGTTTAACGCTGCCGCTGAGGACGTCCGGGCGGATTTCACCAAGGCCGAACGCATTCTGGCCATTAACAATCCGCTGATGCAGTTCTGCGTTTACGGCGTTATGGTCTTTGTGCTCGCCTTCGGTTCGTATACCGTCATCACCTCGCGCGGACTGGATCTCGATGTCGGCCAGATGTCTTCCCTGCTGACCTACAGCTTCCAGATCCTCATGAGCTTGATGATGCTCTCCATGGTTTTCGTGATGGTCACAATGGCCGCTGAATCCGCGGAGCGTATTGTTGAAGTGCTGAGTGAGGAAAGTACCATTCAAAGCCCGGAGAACGCTGTGACCACCGTGCGCGACGGCTCCATCGATTTTGAAAACGTCAGCTTCCGGTACTCGAAACGCGCAACAAAAATGGCGCTTTCCAACATCAATATTCATATTCGCTCGGGCGAAATCATCGGTGTGATCGGTGGGACGGGTTCTTCCAAATCCAGCCTGATTCAGCTCATCCCGCGTCTGTACGATACCACGGTTGGCCACGTGAAAGTGGGCGGCGTGGATGTTCGCGATTATGATCTTACGGCGCTGCGCAATGCCGTAGCCGTCGTGCTGCAAAAAAACGAGCTTTTCTCCGGCACCATCAAGGAGAATCTGCGCTGGGGCAACAAGGACGCCACAGACGAAGAGCTGGTGGAAGCCTGCCGGCTTGCGCAGGCGGATGAATTCATCCAGCAGTTCCCCTACGGTTACGATACACACATTGAACAGGGCGGCAGCAACGTCTCCGGTGGACAGAAGCAGCGCCTGTGCATCGCACGCGCCCTGCTTAAAAAGCCGAAGATCCTGATTCTGGACGACTCGACGAGCGCGGTGGATACGCGCACCGACGCACTGATCCGCAAGGCCTTCCGGGAATTTATTCCCGAGACCACGAAGATCATTATCGCACAGCGCATCGCCTCCGTGCAGGATGCCGACCGCATCATCGTGATGGACGGCGGCAGTATCAGCGCCATGGGCACACATGAAGAGCTCATGCAATCCAGCGAGATTTACCGCGAGGTCTACACCTCGCAGAATAAGGTAGGTGGAAACAGCGATGAAAAATAAGAGTGAAAAGAAGAGCACCGGCTCCAGAAAGACCGTACTGTTGCGTCTGATTCGGATGCTGTTCAGCTTCTACCCTGTTTTGTTGCCGATCACGCTCCTTTGTATCCTTCTCAACGCGATCATCAGCTCGATTCCCTCCATTTTCATGCAGAACGTCATTGCGGCTGTCGAACAGAGCTGGCAGACCGGAGATTGGGCCAGCGTATCCGCCGACATTCTCGGCCTTGTGGTTCTTCTGGCCATTTTCTATGGGCTGAGTCTTCTCGCCGGTTTCATCTACACACAGCTGATGGCGGTGATCACACAAGGCTCTCTGGCGAAGATGCGCGAAAAAATGTTCAACGGCATGCAGGACCTGCCAATCAAATACTTTGATACGCACAACCACGGCGATGTCATGAGCTATTATACGAACGACATCGATACGCTGCGCCAGATGATCTCCCAAAGCATGCCGCAGCTGATCATCTCGACGGTGACGGTCATCACGGTTCTGGCCATCATGCTGTACTACAGCCTGTGGATGACGCTGATGGTTTTGCTCGGCGTTGTGTTTATGATTTTCGTCGTGCGCAAAATCGGCGGCAACTCCGCCCGGTACTTCGTCCGTCAGCAGCAGGCCATCGGCCGCACCGAGGGCTATGTAGAAGAGCTGATGAACGGCCAGAAGGTCGTCAAGGTATTCTGCCATGAGGAAGAAACGAAGGCCGATTTCGATGCGATCAACGACGCGCTCTTTGCCGACGCGGAAAAGGCCAACCGTTACGCCAACATGCTCATGCCGATCCTGAACAACATCGGCAACGTGCTGTACGTATTTGTCGCCATCATGGGCGGCGTCTTCCTGCTGAGCCATGCTCAAAACGTCAGCATTTCCGGTCTGGCCTTCAGCATCAGCATTGTCGTCCCCTTCCTGAATATGACAAAACAGTTTTCGGGAAACATCAGCCAGGTTTCCAACCAGCTGAACTCCGTCATCATGGGCCTGGCCGGCACGCAGCGTATCTTTGATCTGATCGACGAAGAACCGGAGGTCGATGAAGGCTATGTCACGCTGGTCAACGCCGTCGAGAAGGCGGACGGCACGCTCGTAGAATGCGAGGAACGCACGAACGTCTGGGCATGGAAGCATCCGCATGCGGACGGTACAGTGACGTATACGCGACTGGCCGGTGACGTGCGCATGTTCAACGTTGACTTTGGCTATACGCCGGAGAAAACCGTGCTGCATGACGTTTCGCTCTATGCGAAGCCGGGACAGAAAGTTGCGTTTGTCGGCTCCACCGGTGCAGGCAAAACGACAATCACCAACCTGATCAACCGGTTTTACGACATCGCGGATGGCAAGATCCGCTACGACGGTATCAACATCAACAAGATCAAAAAGGCCGATCTGCGCCGCAGCCTCGGCATGGTGCTACAGGATACCAATCTGTTCACCGGCACGGTGATGGACAACATCCGCTATGGTCGGCTGGACGCCTGCGACGAAGAATGTATTGCAGCGGCACAGCTGGCCGGCGCGCACGATTTCATCACACGTCTCCCGCAGGGCTACGATACGCCGCTGACCGGAAACGGCGCGAATCTTTCGCAGGGCCAACGCCAGCTGCTTTCGATTGCTCGCGCCGCCGTGGCCGATCCGCCTGTCATGGTGCTGGACGAAGCGACAAGCTCGATTGACACGCGTACAGAAGCCATTGTGCAACGGGGTATGGACGCGCTGATGACCAATCGCACGGTGTTCGTCATCGCGCACCGACTGTCCACCGTCCAGAATTCCGACGCTATTATGGTTCTGGATCACGGCCGGATCATTGAGCGTGGCACACATGACGAACTTATCGCGCGCAAGGGCACCTATTACCGCCTGTACACCGGCGCGCTCGAGCTCGATTGATTCCACTTTAAACACAGCCAAAAGGGAACGCCCCGGATCAGGGCGTTCCCTTTCTTTTTGCATTTCTTTCTTGCAAAGGAATGGTTCAAGGCGCTTCCCGCTGTCTGAAAATCAAATAGAACAGGATGTACACAGCAACCAGCAGGAATGTAAAATTGTACCGGGTGCGCAGCAAAACGAAAAAGCCGAGCGTCCCGATCAGGAAAGCCAAAACGGACGAAATCGCCGTGCTGATCCATGCAGCACGCCGCGGCTGTGTGACGCTGCAAAGCAGGGCGTGCAGCGCCATGCCGCCGTCCAGCGGGACGGCAGGCAATACATGAAACAGAAACAGGAGGAGTTGCACGGTGCTAAACGCCTTGGAAAGCGGCATCAACAGCAGAAAAAACAGCAGATTTGTCAGCGGCCCAGCCAGAGAAACCGCCGCATACCGCAGGTGGCTGAGACTCCGTGCATCACCGGTCATGTGGATGCCGAGCGCACCGAAGCAAACCGCTTCAATGCGCATGCCGCAAAGACGCGCCGCAAGCAGATGCCCCCCTTCGTGCACGGCACAGGCCAACATGGCAGGCAAAACGTGTGCGCCGCCATCCAGGCAAAGCAGGACGGCGATCGCCGCAAAAAAGCCGAAGCGCGCCGTCACCGCCGTATCAGCGATCCGAAAGGTCATTGTCCGTGATGAGGATGGAGCGCTGCATCTGGTCGTCATACCAGCTGCGAGCCGTTTCATAGACTGTCGGCAGACAGGATTTGAGCAGCAGCGCTGCAAGCAAAACGATCAGGCAAAGGACAGCCTGAAACAGTGTCAGACTCACCGCGCGGCCGTGCGGTTTGGAGGCGGCCTGCTGTTCCGCCTCGTGTTCCGCCGGTGTAATCTGTTCGTAGACCTCCATGAATATCCCCCTCTTCCGCCAGCCGCCGTTTCACAGAATGATGCAGATCAGGCCGTTGCAGCCGTCGTTGATAATCCGCTCGATGGTTTCCCGCACCTTGCTGCGCGCATCCTCCGGCATACGATACAGCTTATTGTGCATTCCCTCGTTAACCAGTTCATGCAGTGATTTGCCAAAAATGTTGGACTCCCAGATCTGCGCCGGATTTTCCTCAAATTCCTTGAGCAAATACAGAACGAGGTCCTCCGATTGCTGCTCGGAGCCGACGATTGGCGTGACTTCTGTCTTGATGCAGGTGCGCATCATGTGGATAGACGGTGCGGCGGCCTTCAGACGGATGCCGAATTTTCCGTTCTGCTTGATAATTTCCGGCTCCTCGAGCGAAAGCTCTTCCATATCCGGCATGACGATTCCATAGCCGGTTTCCATCACATCGTCATACGCACTCTGCAGCTTCGAGAATTTCTTCTTGATCTCATTCATCTCGATTAAGTGTGCCATCAGCGCAGTTTCGTCCTCCACCTCAATGCCGGTCCGCTCGCCGAGGATCTTAAAGAACAGAGCCTGCTGCGGGTTCAGCTCCACCACACAAGAGCCGCTGCCCAGGTTCATCTTCGATACGCGTACCGATTTGAGCTGTTCGCACTCGGCAAGGCGCGCCGCAACCTGCTCCACCTGTGAAACACGCTGGATCGCGCAGGAATCCTTGAGTCGATCGAGGATTTCCTTTTTGAGCCAATGATCGTCGTCGAGGTCGATAATCCAACCGGGAATATCCAGCCGGATCTCGCGAATCGGAAACTGGTAGAGGAGTTTTGCTAGGATGTTGCGGATATCATCCTCCGTGATGTCCACGCAATTCACCGGGAGCACAGGCACGCCGTAACGTGCGGAACGTTCTGCCGCCAGGCGCCGCGCTTCGTCCGTATTCGGATACACACAGTTCAGCAGGACAATATACGGGCGGTTGGTCGCCTGCAGCTCCTGCACAACGCGTTCTTCGGCCTCCTCATACTCTTCGCGCGGAATGTCGCTGATGCTGCCGTCCGTCGTGATCACAAGGCCGATGGTCGAGTGCTCCGTAATAACCTTCTGCGTGCCGATTTCCGCCGCCATGTTGAATGGGATGGGTTCATCGAACCACGGTGTGCGGACCATGCGCGGCTGATCCTCCTCAATGTAGCCGAGCGCGCTCGGTACGATGTATCCGACACAGTCGATCATCCGGACGCTGAATTCTGCCGTGTCATCCATTTTGACCGTGACGGCCTGCTCCGGAATAAATTTGGGCTCCGTCGTCATGATCGTCCGGCCGGACGCGGATTGCGGCAATTCATCCACCGCCCGATCGCGTGCCGCCTCATCTGTGATGTTCGGGATTACGATCGTATCCATGAATTTCTTGATAAAGGTGGATTTGCCGCTGCGCACAGGGCCGACAACGCCGATGTAAATTTCGCCGTTTGTGCGCGCCTGCATATCCCGATATACGTTAAAGCCTTCCATACTGGTGAAACCTTTCCTTTCTGCCTGTTTTTGTGCGCGTTATTTTCGGCATATGATCATCGGACGATCCTCGCTCAGGACATCCGCCGTGCAGTTGTTGTGGGCCCGAACGGCGGAGACGCGCGCCTGATAGCGTTTCGCAATGTCCCAAATCCGCTCGCCGCAGGATGCGTAGTATACCGCCGCACAGCAGCCGCCACACACGTCGGTTTCATCCAGCTCCGCGGATTCCACCGCGCGAACCGGATGGATCTGCCGCACCTGCTCTGTGACGGAAATCTCTGCCGTGCATTCGATCGCACCCGCATCCGTAATTGTGAATCGGACGCCTGTGATCTCCCCTGAAGCGCTCAACTTGCCGCCATCGGGCACTTCGCGGCTGTCGGTAAAATCGAGCATGCGCTCCAAAAACGCCATGCGTTTTTCCTTCGTCTGGTAGAGCAAGCACACGCTGAATTTGCCTCGAACAGCCACGCCCTCTTTTTCTGTAAAGGCGGAAAGCGTGAGACCCTCGCACCAGAGATCCACCACACGCTCAAGGTCGCTATCCGGAATGCGGATGGTTTCGGTCACTTTGATGGAACGCGGCGGCAGCTGCGTGCAACGCTCAATGGAAGCGTTTTTATATTTTGCAGTCAGCGTACCGCGAATTGAGTAAGCGTCGCTGACGGCGCAAACGGTGCACGGTCTTGTGAACTTTATGCTGAGGGTCGGCTTTAAGTAAAGATTCAGAATGGTATATTCGCCAACGCTGTCTTCCCGCGGTTGCACAGCACACTCACCGCCCGGACAGCAGACCGAGGCCATACACGCTCCATCCACGCCGGCGCACTCCACGGTCTGTGTAAACGGCAGTTCACAGACCATCCGTTCCGGCAGCGCCGTATCGGAAAACGGGCGGTACAGAATTTCCACACAGGCGCGCCCTGTGATGGTAGCTGCGCCGGAAGTCAGCTGTACACCGTCAATCTGATACCGCACGCTGCGCCGCAACACCGTTTCGACCGGCGGCTTGCCGTTCTGCAACTCGATATTTTCCTCCAGGATAAACGTGTGCGTACAGCAGCCGACAGCGCTGGAAGCCTCATATGTATCGCAGCGCGTTTCCACCAACTCGTTTTCAATGCGTTCGGCCAATTCCGTTTTGCGCACGGCCGTCACGGAAACGGCAAAGCCAAGCGTGATGTGCATATCCACCCGCCGGGCGTTCATGGCGCGGCAGGTGATGTGCTGCACAAACGGCCGCACCACAGCCGTAGCCCCCTCCGCACTGCCATTCAGTCGCATGTTGAACGAAAACGGCTTTTTCGTATCAAAGCCGCGGACGCATTCGCCCTTTGCGTCAAGATACAGCACGCGGATATCCGCCGTGCCGTCCACCGATAAGCTGTCCCCGATGACGGCAGCGGAAACCACCTCCGGCGTGACAATGCACTTGAGAATTTTCTGAATATCCGCGCAGTAATCCGGCAGGCTGTATTCCGTATCCACGGGGCACTCATGGTTGGACTCCATAATCTGTTCAAAGCCTTCGTAGAGCTGATTGCCTGTTGTGAGTTGCATAATTTCTTCTCATCCTTTCACTGCCCTTTGGTTTCTGCTCCATTACTATGAGCGGATGTGGGACAATATGCACGCAGAAAACACAAGCCGGAGGCTCCCTCCTTCAGGGCGCCTCCGGCTTGTGTGGCCTTATGCTTTTTTCACGGCTCTTTCGGCAGCTTTTTGATACCGAACATACAGCGCAATACGAAACCGACCAGACCTTTTCCGTTAAGTACGACAACTTTCATGCGTGTGGTCACTCCCTTTTCTGTGTGGTGCGCACCGCTAACAGCGGACAATCATAACACCCAGCGCCACCATAATTACAGCAGCAACAAACAAGGTGAACCCCGAGGGGCTGATGCACGCCAGAATCATGCCCAGACCAAACGCGGCGGCACAAACGGCGCGCTGGCGGCGGTCCGCAAGACAGCCATGCATACAGCTAAACTTCGGTTTACGCAAAACCGGCACCTCCGTTTCCTGAAACTCGCCCCGAAGGGTTATTCCAGTATATACGCAGGTGCCGGAAAGTGTTACAAGGCGTTCGCCTCGCTGCGCGCTATGCCTTTGGCGTATAGAGCACAACGACGGCACAGCCGATATTGACGCGAATTTCCGCGCGGTCGGCCACAATGCTGTTGCTCGTACCGAGCGTAGAGGCCGTCATAAGATTTTTCTGATAGAGCGGGTATTCCAGCCCTTCATACGTGACATTGCAGGAGGAGCCGTCAAATGGGAAAACGGAGACCGTCGCGCCCTTCAGCTCCGTGAAAACAACCCGCCCGCCGCGCAGCACAAAGATTTTCGTATCCTCTGTACAGAGCACGCCGCTGCCGCCGTGATTGGCGATATACAGCAGCACGTGCAGATTGGCGATCGAATGGTCGAAGCGCGCACCGCCAATGCATCCAACCAACACATAGGAGGTCATTCCAAGCTTCTGACCAATCAACACCGCGCCCATCGTATCGGTCACATCCTTGTGCACGGGCAGCGTGACCGTGCGGATATCTTTGGCCGGCCGTTTTTGAGCCGAATCAAAATCTCCGATGACGAGATCGGGGGTGATCCCAAAGCGCACGGCGTTGTCATAGCCGCCGTCCGCACAGATCACATAATAATCCGTCGGATTGAATTCTTTGAAAACCGCGTCCGATTCCATCGGCACAGCGCCGATGATCATACATTTCTTGTCTTTGATAACTGCCACTCCCTTATATCCTTGACTTCGTTGTACATGGCGATATAGCTTTCGAGGCGCGACCGCGCGATTTTGCCCGCCTGCGCCGCCGCCAGCACTGCGCATCCCTTTTCGCAGGTATGCGAGCAGGAGGAAAACCGGCATTGACCGAGGTACGGTTCAAACTCACGGAATCCACCGGGCAACTCCTCCTTGCGGAAGAGTTCGTACCGCTCGATATCCAGGGTAGAAAAGCCCGGCGTGTCGGCGACGTAACCGTTTTCCACCGGATACAACTCCACATGACGCGTCGTATGTCTGCCGCGCCCGAGCTTGCGGCTGATTTCGCCGGTCTCCAGCACGAGCTGCGGCATCAGGCGGTTGAGGAGCGTGGACTTTCCAACGCCCGAATTTCCCGTAAACGCAGAGATGCAGCCTGCGAGCTCCGCGCGCAGCGCATCCATCCCCTCGCTGCTTTCCGCAGAGACAAAGTAGGTGCGCAGGCCGATGCCGCCATAAATCTCGCGCAACACCGAAGCATCTTCGAGATCGGTTTTTGTGAAAACCAGAACCGGCTCAATATTTTTGAGCTCAGCCGCCGCGATGGTCTTGTCGATGATCAGCGTGCTCGGTTGTGGATCGCTGACGGAAGAAATAACAAACAGCTTGTCGAGATTCGCAAGCGGCGGCCGCACGAGGAAATTGCGGCGCGGCAGGATCTCAGCTAGATAGCCCTCGCCGTTCTCATCCACAGTAAATCGAACGTGGTCGCCCGCATAGGGCGATACGCGGTCCTTGCGAAACTTACCGCGCGCACGGCATGAAATCAAATTTTCGCCGTCCTGTACATAGTAGAAGCCGCCGATGCCTTTGAGCACCAGCCCAGTTCGTTCTGCCTGCATACGTTCGCCTCAGTGCGTCGTGATCTGGCCGCTCGGGGTATCCCCTTCATCGCCGCTGTCTGTAGACGGTTCCGGCGTCGGCGTAGGCTCCGGCGTCGGCGTCGCAAAGGACACCTGCGAGAGAACCTCGATGCTCTCTGTCTCATAATTGATTTCCGCCGTAATATAGTCCTCGCCATTCAGTCGGACGGTCAAGCTGGAGCGTCCGGTTCCTGTGAACTCCGCGCCGGAATACGGGGATACCGACGGGTTGACCACCCGCGTATCGTACAGTTCGCCGTCCACGTAAATGCGCATCTCGAGATCCTCCGAAACGCCGCTGGGCAGCGGAATATCATAATGCACGGTCTTTTCCGCACCCTTACCGGAACTGACAACCATATCGACCGCAGAGCCTTTATCGACCTTCTCGCCACTTTCCGGATTCGTGGAAAGCACCGTGCCTTCGGGCTGATCGCTCTCGTCGTCATACGTGACGGAGCCGCGCACCAAACCGTTCGCCGAAAGATCGCTTTCCGCCGCGGAGAGCGAAGAGCCGACGACGTTCGGCACCTGCACCTGTTCCGTAGCGGGACCGGAACTGACAAAGATGGTGATGGACGTACCGGCGGTAACCGTTGCACCCGCAGCGGGATCCGTTCGCACCACATAGCCCACTGCCGTCTCCTCATCGGCGATTGCCTGGATTTTCGGCTTCAGGCCAAGCGCTTCGAGTTTATCGTAGGCCTCCTGCTGCTTATCGCCCGCCACGTCCTCCACGACGACCTCCTCGAGCGAACCACCGTTAACCGTCAGCGTGATGGTCTTGCCCTTCTTGACCGCCATGCCAGCCTTCGGCGTCTGGCTCAAGACCTCGCCCGGCGCTTTGCTCGGCACATTGCCTTCCACAATTTCAAATTCAAAATCGGCGTATTCCGGGTTATCCTTGATTTCCGTCTCGTAGATCTTGCCTTCAAAATTCGGCAGGATCACCTCGTCGGTCTCGTCGTTAAAGCCGTTCTGGAAATACCCCCACAAGAAGATACCACCAACCACAAGGCCGACCACGATAACCGCCGCCACAATACCGGTCACCACCATAGAAACCTTGGCGCCGTTTTTGGAACGAACATATTCTTCTTCGTATTCGTAATTGTCGTTATACGCCTGCTGACCGCCGCCGACATTGTCGTAAATGTTGGAGGAGCGTGCATAGGCGTGATCCACCTGATCGCCGTAGTTGAAGACCATCTCCGGGTTGCGGCGGAACCGCTCGATATCCTCGAGCATATCAGCTGCCGAAGGGAATCGCTGCGCGGGGTTTTTCTCCATCGCGTGCATCGTGATCTCCTCAAGCCCCTTCGGGATTGCAGGGTTGATGCGCGTGGGTGGAATCGGATCCGCCTGCATCTGCATGATGGCAACCGAAACCGCATTGTCTGCGACAAAAGGCAGCTGACCCGTCAGCATCTCATACAGCATGACGCCGACGGAGTAGATATCCGCCTTATCGTTGATGTGGCCGCCCCGTGCCTGCTCCGGCGCAATGTAGTGCACGGAGCCGATCGCCTTATCCGTCATCGTCTGTGTTTCGGCTTGCGTGAAGCGCGCGATGCCGAAATCCATCACCTTGATGCTGCCGTCCTCGAGCACCATGATGTTCTGGGGCTTGATGTCCCGGTGGATGATCCCGCGCTCATGCGCGTGCTGCAGCGCCTGAAGGATCTGCACCGTAAAATACAGCGCTTCACGCCATTTGATCTCCCCCTGCTGCTCGATATACTGTTTGAGCGTAATACCGTCTACATATTCCATGACGATATACTGGATGCGATCGCCAAAGCTGACGTCGTACACTTTGACGATATTCGGATGCGACAGCACGGCAATTGCCTTTGACTCGTTCCGAAAACGCCGGAGAAAATCGCTGTTGTTCGAAAGCTCCTCTTTCAGAATCTTGATCGCCACCCAGCGGTTCTCGATCCGGTCGTACGCGCGGTAAACGTATGCCATGCCACCCTGTCCAAGCAGTTCGTGGATTTCGTAGCGGCCGTCAAGGCGCTTCCCAATGTATTTATCCATGTTGATCACCTTATTCCCTTGTACTGTGCAAAGGCCATTCCTTTCTCCTGTATTCAGCGGTTTTCGATGAGTGCAACAGTGATGTTGTCGCTGCCGCCCTTGCTGTTGGCAAATTGAATCAATTCCTCTGCAAGCTGCTCACCCTCAAAATTGCTGATGAAGAACAGCAACGTATCGCGCTCAAGATAATTGCTCAGGCCATCCGTACAGGATATGGCCATATCGCCCGGGGCAAATACAAAGCATCCGTAATCGCACTCCAGCTCGGGATGCACGCCAACGACACGTGTGATCAGGTTGCGCTGCGGGTGGATGCGCGCTTCGTCCTCCGTGATGGCGCCGCTTTCAACAAGCTGCTGCACATACGAATGATCCGTCGTGATCTGCTTGATGCCAAGCGCGGTTTTCAGGTAGCATCGGCTGTCTCCGGCATGGGCGACATGCAGCACGCCGTTGGAAGCAATGGTCACTACAGCCGTTGTGCCCATGCCGTACAACGCCGGCTCCTCCTGTGTGCGGCGCATGACCGCGGCGTTCGCTTCCCGAATTGCTGAAAGCATCATTTCACGCATCGCGTCCTCGCCCATGTCCGGGGTGAATCCTGCCTGCAGGCTTTTGGCAATGACCTCGCTGGCCAGGCTGCTCGCAATGTTGCCGCCGTTTACGCCGCCCATGCCGTCGCAGACCACCGTCCACGCGCTGCCGTCCTCAAAGATGCCGCAACAGCAGACATCCTGATTCATGCTGCGCATTTGGCCGATATCGGTTTTGCACACAGCGTACATTTATAATGTCCCTCCTTGTTGGTTGCGCCTGCGAAGCTGGCCGCAGGACGCTTCAATATCAGATCCGAGCGTGCGCCGGACCGTAGCGGTAATACCTTTTCTTTCGAGTATCGCCGTAAATTTTCTGAGTCTTTCCTCCCCGCTTTTGCGGTAGCCGGTCCCGGTCACGTCGTTGACCGGAATCAGATTCACATGGCTGATGATACCGCGCAGTCGAGACGCAAGCTCGAGCGCACATGCGTCGCTGTCATTGACGCCGCTGATCATCGCATATTCAAAGGAGATCCGCCGACCGGTCACATCGGAATAATAGCGGCAGCTTTTGAGCAGTGCCTCCACATTCCATTTTCGATTGACCGGCATTGTACGGTTCCGGATTTCATCGTTTGGGGCATGCAGCGAAACAGAAAGCGTCAGCTGCAACTTTCGGTCTGCAAGGTCGTAGATCTTATCCACAAGCCCACAGGTAGAAAGCGAAATGTGCCGCATACCAATATTAAGCCCGTTTTCGGACGAAACAAGCTCCAAAAATCGCAAAACATTCAAATAATTATCGAGCGGCTCCCCCATACCCATCAAAACCACATTGGAGATCCGCGTGCCCAGATCTTTCTGTGCTGTTTGGATTTCGGAGAGCATCTCACTCGGCGCAAGATTGCGTGAAAACCCGCTCTTGCCGGTCGCGCAGAACGTGCAGCCCATCCGGCAGCCCACTTGTGTGGAAATACAAATGGTGTAGCCGTGCTTGTACTGCATGAGCACCGATTCAACCGTTTCACCGTCGTACAGGCGAAACAGATATTTTATCGTACCGTCCAGTTTTGAAACGCGGCGAATCGCAATTTCCGCATGTCGGATTTCGAAGGATTCAGCGAGCGAAGCGCGCAACGCCTTGGACAGGTCCGTCATTTCCTCGAAGGAAGAGACACCGCCCTGATGCAGCCAGCGGTAAACCTGCGCCGCCCGGTATTTTTGCAGTCCAAGCTGCTGGAAGGCCGACTGCAGCTCCTCGAGTTGCATCGACTTGATATCCGTTTTTTCCAAGCCTTTATCCCGTCCTTTCCGTCACCGGACTTTCTTTTCTGCGCAGGCCGGCAGCAAAGAAACCATCTCCGCCGAAATCCATCGGCATCATCGTCAGCATGTGCGCCGGTTCCGCCGGAACAGAACGCGCCACACCGGACACCGGCAGCGCATACGGTTCAAACGCCGGGTTTTGTTCGAGAAATGCCGATACAACCGCGCCATTTTCAGCCTGATGCAATGTGCAGGTCGAGTAGAACAGCAAACCGCCCGGCCGGACAAGCCCCGCGGAATGCGTGAGAATCTTGAGTTGCAGCGCCGGCAGCGCCGCAAAGCTTTCGGGCTTTTTATAGCGGATCTCCGGCTTCCTCCGGATCACGCCCAAACCGGAACACGGCACATCGCACAGCACGCGGTCGTATTGTGCGCTGCACGCACCCTTAGCGGCATCACGCACCGCCGCCGACAGGATGGAAAGCCCCAGCCGCTGCGCGCCCTTACGGATCAGGTTTACCCGACCCTTGTACAAATCAAAGGCGTCGAGCCTTCCGCGGTTTTCCATCCGTTCGGCCATCGTAAAACTTTTTCCGCCGGGTGCCGCGCATACATCCGCCACGCATTCTCCCGGCTGTGGATCAACAAGCGCGCACAGGAGCTGCGAGGAAAGGTCCTGCACATGGAACAGGCCCTCGGAAAATCCCGGCAGCGCTGTCGGGTCCCCGGCGCCATGCAGGCGCAACGCTTCAGGCAACGCCGAAACCGGTGCGGCGACGGATGGGGACAGCTTCTCAAGCAGTTGCGCCGCCGTTGTTTTCAAAGCATTCACACGCAAGAAAGTCTCGGCACGTCCGGCCATCGCTTCCAAGAGCTTTTCCGTAAGCGGCGCGCCGTAATCCCTGCGCCAGATATCGATCACTGCCTGCGGAATATTCCACCGGACGCTCTCGCTTTCCGGCGATGGAATATCCGCTTTTCCACGCGCCAAGCTGCGCAGAACGGCATTCACAAACCCCTTGTATCGCCCGTGCTGGTAACTTTCAGCACAGAGCACAGCCTCATTGACCGCCGCGGAGTCCGGAATTTTATCGAGGTACAGCATCTGATACGCCCCAATGCGCAGAATATTCAGCACCGTCTCGTCCATTTTCTGCTTGGGCTTCGCCAGAAAACGGCGGATCGCATAATCCAGCGTCATGCGTTTTTCCAGCACACCGTAAAAGAGGGCGGCCGCAAGCGCAGCATCGCGTGGGGCAAGCCCCGCGGTGCGGATCGCCTGATCGATCACAATATTTGAATACCCTTCGTTCTGCGTCACGGCATTGAGAGCCGCGAGCGCCGCTTTCCGCGATGAAGTTGCCATATTACCGTACCCTTACCATATCACCCATAAGCGGATGGCCGCGCAGATACGCACTGCCGCGCATGCGCTTTCCGTTTTCGGGTTGTATTTCCGTGAGTTGTACAGCATCCCTGCCACAGAACACGGTCATTTCTCCGTCCCGCTCCGTCAACATGCCGGGATCTCCCTGCGCTCGCACAATCTGCGTGCGATAGAGTTTGATGCGTTTGCCGCTGAGTGTGAAATACGCGGCTGGCCACGGGTTCAGCCCGCGCACCAGATTGTGCACCGTCTGCGCCGGCTGCGTCCAATCGACTGCGCCCATATCCTTCTGGATCATCGGCGCGTGCGTGGCCTCCGCCTCGTTCTGCGGCTCAGGCACAATATCGTCAAGCCGGTCGATCGTATCAACCAGCAGCTCAGCGCCCAACACCTTGAGGCGGTCGAAAAGCTCACCGGCGGTCTCATTTTCGCCGACAGTCGTCTCAACCTTCTGGAGCATATCGCCGGTGTCCATGCCTTCAGCCATCTGCATGATGGTAACGCCAGCCGTCTTTTCGCCGTTGATGACGGCCCATTGAATCGGGGCTGCGCCGCGGTACTTCGGCAGCAAGGAGCCATGCACGTTGATGCACCCCTTCGGCGGGATGGTCAACACAGCAGGCGGCAGCAATTTACCATACGCTGCCACAACAATTAACTCCGGCCGGAGCGCGCGCAGCGTCTGTGCGGCTTCTTCCGTGCGCAGCGTCGCCGGCTGATATACCGGAATGCCATGCTCGAGCGCCAACGTTTTGACCGGCGGCGGCAGCAGCTTTTGCCCGCGTCCCTTTGGCTTATCGGGCTGCGTGTAAACCCCCGCAATCTCATGCCCGCGCGCGAGCAACGCTTCAAGGCTCGGCACCGCAAAATCCGGCGTCCCCATGAAAACAATTCTCATGCGTTGCCCCCCTGCTCCAACTCCTCCGGGTCGAGCATCCGGCTCGCGCGCTCGGTAAAGCACACGCCGTTCAGGTGGTCAATCTCGTGGCAAAACGCCCGTGCAAGCAATTCGGAACCGGAAATTTCAAACGTCTTTCCGTGGCGATCCTGCGCGCGCACCTTGACGTGCATTGGACGGCAAACCATGCCCCATTCGCCCGGGAACGACAGACAGCCTTCCGCGCCGTCCTGCTCGCCGGCAGTTTCCACAATCTCGGGGTTGATCAGCTCAATACGGCCTTCGCCAACATCGATAACCACCACGCGGCGCAACAGGCCAACCTGCGGTGCAGCAAGGCCAACACCGTTGGCAGCCGTCATCGTCTCGTACATATCGTCGAGCAGCGTCCAAAGCTTGGCGTCAAATTTTTCCACCGGCCGGCACATCTTGGTCAGTACCTCGTCGCCGGCCTTCACAATGTTTCTGCGTGCCATGAACATGGCTCCTTTCCTCTATTTATAAAATCGTGTCGGGATTCGGGTCGGCATACGCCGTCACCGCCTGAAACCGCCTGTCTGCGGCAAAATCCGCGAGCAGCGCGGCAATGATTTCCCGAAACTGCTTTGTATTCTTGTATTTCATGATGATTTTATAGCGGTACTTGCCGCCCATTCGGGAAACCGAGGCAGCCGAAGCGCGCAGCAGGCGCAGCGGCAGCGCCGGATAGTCCCGGCTGAAGGTCTCCGTGAGGCGGGCCGAGAAGCATTCTGCCGCATCGCGGACATTTTCCTCTTTCTCCCCCACAAATCCGATTTGCAAAATATCGCAAAACGGCGGGTACAGCATCGCCCGCCGAAAGCGAATTTCCGTTTCGTAAAATCGCGCGTAGTCCTGTCGGGCCGCCAGACGCAGGTAGGGGTTTTCCGGCACATGGGTCTGGATCAACGCCGTACCGCGATACCGCCCGCGCCCCGCGCGCCCCACTACCTGTGTGAGCAAATCAAAGGTGCGTTCGTTGCTGCGATAATCGTCGCTGTAGAGCGACTGATCCGCTGAAAGCACACCGACCAGGGTGACATTTTCGAAATCCAGTCCTTTGGCGACCATTTGCGTGCCGACCATGATATCGTATTCGCCCTGCGCAAATGCAGCGAGCTTTTTTTCAAGCGCGTATTTGTTGGCGGTCGTATCGGTATCCAAACGAAGAATACGCGCCTGTGGGAAAGCTTCGGACAACTGGTCCTCCGCCTTCTGCGTGCCGCCGCCAGAAAACGCGATATCCGTCCCGCCACAGACCGCGCAGCGCACCTGCGCCGGTTCGGAATGCCCGCAATAGTGACACATCAGGCGGTGATTCGCCGCATGATAGGTCATCGAAATCGAGCAGTTCGGGCAGGTGACAACCGTCTTGCAGTTTTTGCAAACAGCGTAAGTGTGGTATCCCCGGCGGTTGAGCAAGACGATCGACTGGCGCCCGATCGCAAGATTTTCAGAAATCGCACGTGCCAGTGCCATGCTGATCAACGGCTTGCCGCGATAAACGTCTTCACCGTTCATGTCGACAAGCTGCACATCGGGTACAAGCGCGTCCCCGTAACGGTTCAAAAGCGCGTGAAAACGGTATTTTCCGTTCTGCGCCAGATAATAGGATTCCAGCGATGGCGTCGCGGAGCAGAGCAATCCATACGCATTGTTGTAGTGAACACGGAACTTCGCGATCTCCCGCGCATGGTAACGCGGGCTGCTCTCCGACTTATAGGTGCTTTCTTGCTCCTCGTCCATGACGATCAGGCCAAGGTTGTGCACCGGCGCAAACACAGCCGAACGCGTGCCCACAACGATGCGCGCCTGGCCGCTGCGCACCCGTTTCCACTCGTCCATGCGCTCGCCCATCGAAAGGCCACTGTGAAACACCGCCACGGTATCGCCAAATGCCGCTGTGAAAACCGCCAGCGTCTGGGGCGTCAGCGAAATTTCCGGCACCGTGACGATCACACCGCGCCCCGACCGGAGGACATGGCGGATTACATGCAGGAACACCGCCGTTTTACCCGAACCGGTGATGCCGTAGAGCAGCGCCATGGCGGGTGCCGGCTCGTCGCATTCGCGCACAATGCTTTCTGCAACGCGCGCTTGCTCCGGGGAAAGCGCCTCAGGCAAGACGACGCTTCCGCCGCCCGAAAATTTGGGGCGGCGGAAGCGCTCAACCGTAAAGCTTTCCGCAGCGCCCTTATCGAAGAGCGCCTTGACCACCGCCGTACTCACACCCGTATAATAGCACAGCTCGCGCACCGATACCGTACCTGCCGCACAAAGCGTATCGTAAGCGCTTTGCTGCTTTGACGAAAGCTTACCGGAAAAATCCGGTACAGCGCAGACCATTCGGGCTGTCGCATCGTTCAAATTGCGCGACGCAGCGTTTTCACAGATGACAATGCCGCGCTCAAGCAGCGCCTGCATCGCCTCGCACTTTTCGTCCACACCAAGCTTTGCAGAAAGTTGCGCGCCGGTCAGACCGGCCTTCTCTTCCGAAAGCAACCGGATGATCTGCCACGCAAGCGCATCGTAGGCGTCGCGGTCATAATCCTTAAACGCCGCGCTGATCCGGTATCGGTTGACGATCTTGTACCCGATGCCAGCCGGGAACATCAGCTTGGCCGCCTCAAACAGCGTGCAGTAATACCGGCTTTTCATCCATGGGACGAGCGCCAGCATTTCCGCGCTCAAAAGCGGCTCGCTGTCCAAAACACTTTCCACCGTCTTCAGCCGCGCGTCCGCCGATGGCGCCTCCTGTGTGGAAAGCACCATCCCCACACGCATGCGGTTGCCTGCGCCAAATGGCGCCGTCACGCGCACGCCCGGGCAAACCTTGGCGGCCAACGCCTGCGGTACCCGGTAGGTGAACGGCTTATCAAAACGGTAGGTCGTGTTCTCGACCGCCAACTGGACCAGAAGCAACTTCAAAACTCCTTTAAATCACACGTTGTCATCCACAATTTCCGGCTCAATGATCCGGAACTTATCCTCCACAAAATCCTGCACAGCCAAATCCACAGGCTTTTCCACGATGATTTCGTTGTTCTCTTCCGCCTGCTCGACAATCTGTCTTGCGCGTTTGGCAACGGCGATCACAACAGAATAGTAGCTCTTGTGCGGTGTTTTGATGATGTTGGAAGAAGGTTTAAGCATGGTTCAAAATCCTTTCTGCGATATCGGCTTCACGGGAAACGCGAAGCTTCTCCGCGGCTAAAATTGACTCAATTTCGCACACGGCCTGCTCGACCGTGTCGTTGATGACGGCATAATCGTAATCCTTGACACAGCGGATTTCCTCCTCCGCTGCATGGAGGCGTTTCCGGATGACGCTGTCCGTCTCCGTACCACGGCCCCGAAGCCGTTTTTCGAGCACCTCGAGCGACGGCGGCAGGATAAACAGGCTCACGCAATCCGGCGCGACGGCTTTGATCTGCCGGCCACCCTGCACCTCAATTTCAAGCACAACGTCGTACCCTTCGTCGAGCCAGGCCTGGATCGGCGCCTTCGGCGTCCCGTAAAAATTTTCACAGTATTCGGCGTATTCCAGCATCGCCCCGTCTGCGATGTTCTGCCGGAACTGCTCCTTGGTGATAAAGTAGTAGTGCACGCCATCCTGCTCGCCCGCGCGCGGTGCCCGCGTCGTCGCCGAAACCGACATGCGCAGGTTCTTGTTTCGCGCGAAAAGCGCTTTCAGGATTGTGCCTTTTCCGCCGCCGGAAGGCGACGAAACAACAATCAACAGACCTTTTTTCATTCAGTATTCCCCCTGACTTCTCCTGAAGCCGTCCTATTCAGCAGGCGACCGCCGTTTTTCAGCCGCCGTGCCTGCACGCATCCATTCCCTTTCGGTACAGCGCGGCCTCACAGCGCGCTTTCCGCCTCGTCCTCTGCGGCGGCGCGTCCACCAAAGCGATTGGAAACGGTTTCCGGTTGCAACGCGGAAAGCACGACATGGTCGCTGTCCGTGATGATCACAGTCCGTGTCTTTCGGCCGCATGTCGCATCGATCAGCGCACCGCGCTCTCTGGAATCCTGTACAATACGCTTAATCGGTGCGGATTCCGGTCCAACAATCGCAATCACGCGATCGGCGGAAACCATATTGCCAAAGCCTATGTTCACAAGCTGCACGGTTCTCCAGCTCCTTCCGGTTTACTCGATGTTCTGAATTTGCTCGCGAATCTTCTCGATCTCCGCCTTGATATCGACAACCATATACGCAATCTGCGCATCGCTCGCCTTGGAGCCGATTGTGTTTGTCTCCCGGTTCATCTCCTGCACGAGAAAGTCCATTTTGCGCCCGGAAGGCACCTCGGCCTCAAGCATCGCCTGAAGCTGTTCAAAATGACTCCGCAGCCGGACCGTCTCCTCGGCAACGGCGACCTTATCGGCGAAAATGGCCGCTTCCGTAAGGATACGCTGTTCGTCGATCGTCGTATCGTTCAAAACCTCGCGCAGCTTGGCTTCAAGGCGCTCCCGGTATTCCCGGACGGTTTCCGGCGAGCGCGCCTCGATTTTGTCCACGAGCGCGAGAATCACCTTGGCACGCGACATGACATCTTCATACAGGCGGCGCCCTTCCGTTTCCCGCATCGCAATAAACGCGTCGACCGCCTTCTCCGTCACCGCACGGACAGCCGTCCAGATCGCCTCTTCATCCTCAGGCGCCTTGTGGACGGAGAAAATATCGGAATAGCGCGAAAGCGAATTCACCGTAACCGTATCGGGCAGCTTATAGCGCTCGGTGATTTCCCGGAGCGCCGCAATATATCCCGCAGCAAGCGAGTGGTTGACGCTGACAATCACATCGGCGTCCTCCAGCGTTTCGATGCTGAGGAACAGATCGATTTTACCGCGTGCCACCCGGCTCTGCACATAATTCTTCAGTTTATCCTCCAGAAAGCCGTAGCCGCGCGTCACACGGGGTGAAAACTCAAAATATTTGTGGTTGACCGATTTCAGTTCCACCGTGATGCGCCGGCCGTCAACAGTTTCTTCGCAGCGGCCATAGCCGGTCATACTCTTTACCATAGGATCATCTCTTTTCCTGACGTTGTAGCGCCGGTCGTGCCCAAAAGGACATACCAACCGACTATAATCCATTATCAAGTTATTCTACCATTTCTATTCCAAAAATGCAACCTGTACGGGCGCAAATCCTTTAATTTTCTGCCAAAACGGGCTGCAGGGAGCGCAATTCCCCACAGCCCGTTCCATTTTTCATGTATAGTGCACGATCACCGACATCGGTGCCTCGACATACGCATCGTGCGATTTGAACCCACGGCGCGCAAAAAAGCTGAAGAAATCCGGAAAGCTTGTCCGAATGCAGTCGGCGCCGTGTACTTCGCCAAACGACGCGGCGGCGCGCAACAGTGTATCCAGGATGAAAACGGTCTGCGCATCCGGTTTTTCTGTCGAAAAATCCGTTTTGCCTGCGACAGAAAACGCGTGGATACACAGCGTCTGCGCCTGTACGCCGGCCACCACATACCCGAGCTCGTCTGCTCCGTCCGTCATAACGAGTACGCGCGTCTCAGCGCCGGCGCCCGCCGTTTCGCGGCGTATGGCCTCTTCCCTGTCCTTTTCCTCCATAGGAAGAATTTGCAGCATCGCGTTTCGCCTCCGTTCCTTCCGGCTGGCTGCCTTTTTTCTTCTGCGCCGCATTTTTCAAGCGGCGCACCTCGTCCGGTGTAAGCTCACGAAAGCGCCCTTGGGGCAGCATACCGAGCTTGACCGAGCCAATGGCCGTGCGTTTGAGCCGCGCAACCTCCAATCCGACTGCCTCACACATGTTGCGGATCTGGCGGTTTCGACCTTCGTGCAGTACAAATTCAAGCACGACGCGCCCTGGCTGCTGCTCCAATACACGGACCCCCGCCGGCGCCGTCATTCGGCCGTCGATCTCGACACCCACAGCAAGACGTGTAAGCTGTTCCTCCGTAACGCCGGGCCGCACGGTAACACGATACACCTTCGGCACATGCGTGGAGGGGTGGGCGATCTGATTCGCAAATGCGCCGTCGTTCGTCATCAGCAACAGGCCCTCCGAATCCTTATCCAACCGCCCCACGGGGTAGACACGCACACCGAGTTCCTCCACAAGCTCGCTGACGCACTTGCGCCCGCGGTCGTCGGTCATCGCCGTCAGATAGCCGCGCGGTTTATACACCATGATATAAAGCTTTTCTTCCACCGGGCGCACCAGCTCGCCATCCACCGTGACGCGGTCCTTTCGCACATCCACCTTATCGCCAATCGACGCGCGCACACCGTTAACTGCAACGCGCCCCGCGGCAATGATCTCCTCCGCCTTCCGGCGAGAGGCTACACCGCAATCCGCAAGCATCTTTTGCAGTCTTGTATCCTTTGCCATATCATCACCAAAATTCTCTATTTCCCCTGCGCCGGACGGAATATCCGCGCAAGCCATTTTTGTATCCCGTTCCGCGTATCCGGCGCTGCGGAAACACTTTCCTGCGCCACAATCGGCATGCGGGCGACAACCGTATCGCCCACCCGGTATGTAACCTGCCCCAGCTGTGCGTCCGGCTCCACCGGCGCGTATACAAAACGCGGCAAGGAAACCGTCGCCGTCACCTGGGCGTCGATATACAGCCGTGCCGATGCTTCTCCCTGGATACGGCAAAGCACCGACGATGCTGTTCCACCGACAACCGGTACGGCATACGTGTTTTCATCCGCCATCCAGGTGTGCGTTTCAAACTGTGAGAAGCCGTATTCAAACAGCGCGATGTGGTCGTTCCAATCATCCGGCGCATTCAGCGTCACGCAGATCAGGCGCGCGCCGTCCCGTTCCGCGGAAGAAACGAGACAACGTCCAGCTTTTTTCGTATAGCCGGTCTTGATGCCGGTGCAATCCGCGTACAGAGACAGCAGCCGGTTGTGGTTTTCATACCGGACGGTTTTTTCCGGCTCGAGAAATTCCACTGAAAGCGAGGATGCGCCCACAGTTTCAGCAAAAGCCGTGCAATCCATCGCTTCAGCAGCGAGCAACGCCATGTCGTACGCCGTGGAGCCATGGCCCTGCGCATCCAACCCGGAGGGCGTCACAAAGCATGTGTCTTCCATGCCGATTTCTGCCGCGCGGTCGTTCATCATCGCCGAAAATCTCGCCGCATCACCGCCGAGAAATACGGCGATGGCATTGGCGCTGTCGTTGCCGGAAGCCATCATCATACCGCGCGCAAGATTGCCGAGCGTGAGGCGATCGCCGGGCTGTAGCCCCATTGAGGACCCCTCCACCGCGGCCATCTCCTCTGTCACCGCAACAACCTCATCGGCGCGACCACTTTCAAATGCGAGTAGAGCCGTCATGATTTTTGTGGTGCTCGCCATCGGCAGCACTTCGCCGCTGTTTTTTTCATACAGCACCGCGCCGCTTACCGGATCGTACAGCACGGCGGCATACGCCGAAACCTCCGGCGCTTCAGCCGCAGCCGAAACCGGCACCACCGCGGCTGCGAGAATCACAACGACCAAGACCGCAGACCAAATTTTTCTGAACAAACGCATCACCTGCCGCTTTCATTTCTATGGCGGCAGGCATTGGTTTATACCCTCTTAATACTGCGGCGGGAGGGAGACATCCTCCTCCGCCTTGTCCTTTTTGAACAGATCCGTCAGCTTATCGAGCATATCCGGTGCGTTGGCGACAATGCGATCCACAGACGAGAGATACGGCTCTATTTGTAGGACGCGCACGCTGCCGTTCGCGATCACCAGAAACGCGATCGGGCTAATCGTGATGCCCGCGCCGCTGCCGCCCGCAAACAGCCCCTTATCGGGCTGCGCCTTCGAGGGCAGATCTGTTCCGCCGCCCGCAAAGCCATAGCTCACGCGGGAAACCGGGATAACCGTCGTGCCGTCTGGCGTTGTAATCGGGTTGCCTACAACCGTGTTGACATCGACCATTTCCTTGATTTTATCCATAGAGGCGCCGAGAAGATTGTTGACTTTGTTTTCACTCATAGCTTTATCCTTTCCGCTTTGCGCCACTGTGCGGCGCGTTGAATCTTTGATAGATCGGATATAGCCCGATCAAATACCGCAAACCATAATAAACGAGAAAAATCAGCCGGATCGAGACATCCGCCGAAAGCTGTGCGCGCGGCGTTTTAACGCCGTAATCGAGATCGACGGAAACACGCCGTCGTTTACACGGCGCCAGCGCAAAAAGCGCTTCGGCGGCCGGATACACCACCGCGCAGGTCTTTCCGTACAAAATCGCCGCGGCAGCAGCGTCCTCGCCACCCGTCAGCACGTAGAGGTCAAAATCGCGGATACGCAGCCGGCGGATCAACGCTGCAGCCGACGTACCCGTCAACCGCACGAACGCCTGCACGAGACGCAGAAAGCCCGAAAACCCTTCCACCGCGCGAAATCGCCGGAACTTTTCGAGCAGCGCGTTCGATTTGTTCCGTTTCGAAGGCGCACCGTCACTTTTAGACGTTTCCTGCTTTGGCTTCTCCGCCGGCTCTTCCGGCTCCGGCAAGAGTTTTCGCCGAAGGAAAAGCCACTGCACCTGCACCTCG
This sequence comes from Ruminococcaceae bacterium UBA1417, assembly GCA_002305575.1. Taxonomy (GTDB): domain Bacteria; phylum Bacillota; class Clostridia; order Oscillospirales; family Acutalibacteraceae; genus Hominenteromicrobium. Next base: position 27,188 of record DBPP01000003.1, on the reverse strand, counting down.
AGCGTTTCCCTGTACCCGATCTGTGCGTGGACCGGCGCCAACAGAAGCAGGCCGATGAGCACAAAAAGCCCCAACAGGATATAGACTGCAATCATACGCCGTCACCATCCGGCTCCGCTTCCTGCGCCTCGTCCGCCGTCTCATCTTTGGGCAGCGGTGGCAGCTCCGCAAGGGAACTGATGTTCAGGCAACGCAAGAACGCGTCCGTCGTACCGTACAGCAGCGGCCGCCCCGGCAGTTCCAGTCGTCCACGTTCCTCGATGAGGCCCTTGAGCGTCAAACTGCCGATCACGCCGGAGCAGTCTACGCCACGCACCTGCTCGACAAACGCTTTCGTCACCGGCTGATTGTATGCGATAACCGCGAGTACCTCCATGGCCGCCTGTGAAAGCGGCGTGTTGCGGCGCAAATCCATCGCCGCACGTACCGGCTCAATAAATGCCGGGTTGGTTGCAAACTGCAAATCGTTTTCGAACGTCAGCAAGTGAATGCCGCTTTGCGGGGTGTTCCATTTCTCCTGCAGCTTCTGTGCAGCCGCCAGGACCGCCGTTTCCTCTACGCCGAGCGCGGCCGCGATCTTGTCCACACCGATCGGATCGCCGCACGCGAAAAGAATGGCTTCCAAAGCGCCGCACAATTCTTCCTTTTTCAGATCAATCACCCCCGTGAATCAGACGCACTTCACAATCGTCGCCGTCGCCTTCCACGCGCAGTCGCCTGCCCTTGACAAGCTCCAGCACCGCAAGGAACGCCGCTACGCGCTCGGAGGGGTTTCGCTTCCCGCGAAACAGCTCGCGAAACGGGATACGCCGGCGCTTCCAGAGACGGCGCAGCACGAAAACTATCTGGGATGCAACAGAGACCACCGGCCTCGAGACAATCCCTGAAAACGCTTCAGCCGACGGCGGCGCCAACCGTCTTTTCCTTCCCACGGCGGACAGATAGGCGGCGAGCATTTCCTCCGGCTCATGCGATCGCTTGTAGGCGTGGTCAGCCGGAATTTTGGACGGCGGGCGCACCAGCCGATCGAAAGAAAATCGCTCGCGAAGGCGCTGCGCCGTTTCCTTGCATTGCTGGTATTCCAGCAGCTGGCCCGTCAGCTCGCGCCGCAAAATCTCTTCCTCCTCGCGCTTCGGGAGCAGTGAAACGCTCTTGATGTGAACAAGCCGCGCCGCCATCTCGAGGAACTCGCTCGCAACGTCAAGATTTTCCGTCTGCATCCGCTGGATCTGCTCCATATACTGCTCGAGCAGCAGCGTGATGGGAATATCATAAATGTTGAGTTTATTTTTGGCAATCAGTGTGAGAAGCAAGTCCAAAGGCCCCTCGAACACGTCGAGCTTATAGGAAAGTGTTTCCATTTTATCCGCTTCCATACGCGGTCACACCAGTCCAAACAGGCGGAACGGCAACATTGCCAACCAGAGTACACCTGTGAACACGGCGTTTTCAGCCGTGTTGATTGGGCCGGAAAGCGTGCCGGAAACCAGCAGCACCATGCCGATCATCGAAAGCACATTCTGGTATTGATAGAACAGGAAGCGCGCGCGATCGCTCAGGAAACTTACGAGGATCTTGGAGCCATCGAGCGGCGGTAGGGGCACAAGGTTGAAAACCGCGAGCACGGAATTGATCATCGCATAGTACTGGAGAAACACAAGGATATAGCTGATCACAATATTGTCCGGCGCAAAAATCATCACGGCGTAGAAAACGAGCGCGCCGATATATGCCGCGATCAGATTCGCCACCGGCCCCGCAAGCGCCGTCAGCGCCATGCCGGACCGAGGATTTTTAAAATACCGGCTGTCCACCGGCACAGGCTTCGCCCAGCCAAAGCCGAACAGCAAAAGGCACAGCGCGCCAAACGGCTCAAGGCTCGCAATCGGGTTGAAGGTCAGCCGCCCGGAAAGACGCGCTGTCGGGTCTCCGAGCCGGTTCGCCATCCAGCCGTGCGCAAATTCGTGAAACGGCAAAACCAGGAAGATAATGACAAGCGTCGCCAGAATCTGCATCAACACGCTGACAAGATCCACACTGCCGCCGAACAGGATTCTCAGGATCGAATTAAAAAGCATAACCGCAACCATCCGCTTTTGCCGTGCAAAAGCGTTTCCTTTCTTCAGGTCATTTCTTTAGAGTATTCCAAAAATGGGGGAACAAAATCGGGGACGCCACGGCGCAGGCTGTTGCCCTGCGCCGCTTCCGGTCAAGATGAATTATAAAGCATACGCCGAAAAAAAACAATTCCCTTTTAAAAAACAATTGAGAAAGCAAAAATAAATCTTGCATTTTGCGTTTGTTTCTGCTACAATACGTATGTTGCAATGAAGATTTGGCACTTTAAGGAGGTGCAGACAGATGGCTAAATGTGAAATTTGCGGAAAGGACGTATCCTTCGGCATTCAGGTTTCTCACTCTCACAGACGTTCCAACAGAACGTGGAAACCGAATATCAGACGAGTAAAGGCACTTGTTAACGGTACACCGAAGCGTGTATACGCCTGCACCCGCTGCTTGCGTTCCGGCAAGGTTACAAGAGCAATCTAAAAGCTGACCTTTAGAAGATGAGCACCGAGAAATCGGTGCTCATTTATTTTATTCTTCATAAATGTGCAGCAAAACCGTTTCCTGCGCGCCAAGCTTTTCGCGGATCTCCAACTCTCCCGACGCTGTGGCTTCGCATTTTTTCATGCTGATGCGCGGGAACGAGATCCGACGCAGATAAGCGATGTCCCGACTGTTGAGCGCGGTGTCGAACCCGAGCTTTTCCCACTCGCACAAAAGGCTCCCCTCTTTCGGTGTGAGGATGCGCCGTTTCACCACATAGCGTGTCCCCTCCACATGGCGCAACCGGAACACAAGTTCCAAACAGGCTTCATCCTGCGCCAAAGCCTGCAACGCTGTAGGATGCTCCGCGCATCCGTGTCGCAGCGCGCCCACCGTATCCAGCGGCTTAAAATGTGCGCACAGAATATAAAAATCCTGTCGGCCGGAGCGTGTGACCCAATAGTTCTCGCCTTTGACAAGCAGTTCGTCTCCCAGCTGGTTCATAAACTGCAGCGCATAGCAGGCCGGCTTGCAGATGGCATCCTTCGTGAGCAATCCGTTTCCGCCATTGGCGACCCCCTGCACATCAAAGTAATTGCTCACCCAATCCGAGGCCATCCAAACACAGGCCAGGTCAGCCTTACCCCAAAGCGCCGCCAGTTTATCCGCAAAATACGCAGCCCGGTAACAGCTATCGTTGAGAAAATCACGACTGGAAAGCGTGTTGTTCCATTCCGAAACATACACCCGGCTCGATACGCCGGCCTCCCGGAGCAGAGCGTGCATCCGCTCCAGCTCACGGCGCTCATGGCCGCCGTCTGCGGTCCGCCGGTAACCGAGCGCTCCCCCGTCCTCGAACGGCACATATGGAAACAGAAGAAGCGAGACAAAGTCCGGCACACACAAAGCTGCCTTACTTTTTTCCAGAAAGCTGCGGACAAAATCGTCGCCGCAATGCCCGATGGCCATCGGGCCGCCCACCTCGGCCGCAGGCAGCGCGCGCTTAACCGTGCGGTACAAATGGCGGTAGGCATCGAAAAAGTCATAGCGCGCGTCCTTGTAACACGGGCTTTTGTGCCGGATGTCATAGGAAATCTCAAAGATCCACCGCTCCGCCTTTTCTTTTCCATATCGCTTCACAATGTGGCGCACAAAATCCTCCACCATCCGCTCCCAAGCTTCACGCGATGCAAACTCGACGCATTCCTCGCCGAAATACACGTTGACCCGTTCGTTTTTGACCGCTGTGCTCGGACGCACGCCGAAATCCAGAAAAGGGAAAAGGCCATGCCGGTCCAAAAAATCGAACACGCTGTCCAGCTGGTCATAGCTGTAGCTGCCAATATGTCGGCCATCCGTCACCCGCATCGGAACGGAAAACACGTTCCAGAGCCGCACATAGCGGAAGCCGAGATTTTCCGCAAGAAATACGATGTGCGCCTGCACGTTGGCCATCAGCAGAGCGCTGGCCGCGCCGGCGTTGATCGCGCGATTCCAGAACTTTTCATACGTCTGCCCCGCGCGCACATCCACGTCCACCTGCGAAACCGGATGGTCGAGCAGCACCGCATCCACTGCTTTTCTGAGGCTTTCCGATACCGCGGGTTGTCCGGGCTGCTCCCCCCGTGCGTCCGGCCTGCCCGCCCGTCTGTATTCGGACGGCGATACGCCGAAGCGTTCTTTGAAAACGCGGTTAAATGCCGACAGATTGGAAAATCCGCTGTCCACAGCAATTCTTGTGATGCTGTCGTCCGCGTCCAATAATGCCTGCCGCGCATAATCGAGCCACATCTGGAGGATATACTCCGCGAAATACACGCCCGTATTTTTCTTAAAGAGCCGGGACAACGTGGAGGGCGAGAGATACATCTGCTCTGCCAGCACAGACAGGCTGATGTTCCCGCTAAAGTTCTCGTCGATATACCGGAAAACCTGCTGCATACGCCCATCTTCCGTACCCCGCTGCACGGAACACCTCTCCCCTTTTTCCGCAGAGAACTCCTCCGAAAGGCAGTCGAGCACCCTGTAAAGCAAGCTGCGCACACCGCACTCGCTTTTCCGGTTTGTGTCGATACGCACCTGGATTAACTCCCGGAAAATCCCTCGAATCCGGGTATAATCGCGCCCCGCGTCCGAAAGGCTGTTACAGGTAAAAGCCGCGCCGCCATATGGCCGGAACAGCGTCGCCAGAAACCGGCTGGAATATACGGCCATACACACGGCTGCAGGCGCAGCGCATTGGATCGCATGCTTTTCACCGGGATGGATCAGAACGACATCCCCCTTGCACATCGTGTAGTCCGCACCGTTGACCATTACCTGTACGGGGCCGGCAACCGCGAATACGACCGCCATATCCGCATAAAAAACCTGTTCCCCACGGATATTCTGCGTAAGGATGCAATCCATGTCCTTTTTTCCATCCATGCTCAAAGCCCTCCCTTTCTCCGTGTGCATCCGATTGATCGGAACCGCCCGCACACCGGCAAACTTACACCGCCTAGATTATACCACAAATCGGCGTAAAGGACAAACGGGCGCCTGCATTTTCCGGAAAGCGTATCCACATACAAGGAAAACACTTTCGTATCCGGCACCGTTCCCGGGCGCCCCTGTATCCGTTAAAATTTAAAAAAGGCGGACCAAAAGTTCAAGTAAGAAGGCTAGGGCAATCGAAGATGGACTTTTCCTCCCCGGAACCCGGTGCCTGCGCAGCAAGCAAAAAAGGAATCATCCGAACCCATTTCCCAGCGGAAACAAATTCGGATGATATCGGTCTGGCACACGAGGCGTTGAATCCACTGATATTTTAGCAAGACCCGCTCGAAATCGGTGGATTGATTTACGCGTGCCGGATTTTGTCACGAGCTGGACAAACAATGCGGCACAGCTATCACCAAGCTGCATGTTTTGGTTTAGGCTTGGAATGAGTCCGATCCAATTTGCGGCCAAATACAAGCTTTCCCGCAGACAGAACTGCGCCTGTCAGCACTGCAAGCCCGGACAGAATCAGCCGGCTCTCCGCAAAGCGGAGGGCACTGTCCGCTGCGACGCTTCCATTCTGCGCTAAGTCGCGCAACGCAGAAAACAACGCGCTAAGCTTCGCCACATAACAGGTGATATGTGTAATGCGATCTGACGGTAAAAGCGAACCAGGCAGGTCAATAAACTGCAGGGTCAGTATGATGCCCAACAAAGTCATTGCAGCCAGAATGCTGTTGATCAGCAATGCCCTACCATTTTCCTTGCAACTTCTCGATAAGCTGCAGCAACGTGCCCAAATTGCTATGGAAAACAGAATCAACGAAACCAACAGTGCCATCGGTAACGCACTGTTTATAAACCGGTACAGATCATTTAAACTGTAAACTGCACTTTCCGGCGCTTGCATATAATAATCTTCACTTTTAACGGTTTCAATCCAGGTGCGCGCACGCCCCTCCATAAAAGGATAATCTGCACCGGGAACCGAAAGCAGCAGCGCTGTATCCGTCTGCACCTCCGCCGTTATATTGTCTGCTGCCAGACTATACGCCGGAATACCATTCGGGTAGGTTGCCACCCAGATATCGTCCATATACAGATAGGGTTCCTCACGGATCAGTACCTCATCATTTGGTCGCAGATCATGTGTTGCATAGAGAACGAACGAACCGTTATCCAGATTGGACAGTCGGTCGTTCTGTAGGACATACCCGCTATACTCCGAAACACGCATTCCTGCGTCCCATCCATAACTCGGAGACACTTTATACAGGTGCATACCCGCTTCGTCATAAAACAGGGCATCTGCCGAAATCGATGTGTTCGGCATAGGCATATGGATCTCCCTGATCTCCACCGTCGGTTTCATCAGTTGTTCCACACGAATGGAAAGAAGCGTACAGAGAATAATGAACCAGAATATCAACGAAAATACACACACAACTCTGCGTTTCATTCTATTTCACCTCCGCAAGGACAATGCCTTCCACCAGCTCCTTGTTAAAGAGAGTAAACAGAAACAGCGCAGGTAAAATGACCAACATACAACATACCAGATGCGCGGTCGTATCGGCCGGCGGCACATACGCCAGCGCAACGGAAAGCGGATACTGTTCAAAATCCTTGAGATAGGCAATCGGCTGCTCCACCATATTCCATGCGTCCAGGAAGGAAAGCAGAAAGACACAGATGATGCCGCTCTTATTCATTGGAACAGCCACCCAAATCAAAATACGCGGCACACCACAGCCATCCAGCATAGCGGCATCTATCACCGATTCCGATATGGATCTAAAGCTCTGCGTGAGAATGAATGCGCCAATCGGGATAAAAACGGAAGGCAGAACCAGCGCGGCATATGTATCAAGCAAGTCCATATAGCTCAGCATCAGGTAGTTTGGAATCAGCATGACCTGCACGGGCAGCGTCATGAGGATCATCATGAGGAAGAACAGGGCGTTCCTGCCCGGAAACTTGTATTTTGCAAAGCCATATCCGGCAAGAATGGAGATGAACAGCTGGCCAAATGCGATGCAGACCGCCAGGGCAAGGCTCTTCCAGAATCGGAAAAGATACTGTGGCGAGCCGAGGAACACATCGTAATACGACTGAAACGTGATACCACCGTCGGTCCAGAAGCTGCGAAGCAACACGTAGGCAAACGGCACGATACAGAGAACCGACAGGGCAAAGGCGAACGCACCGGTGAGAACAGCTTGGACTCTTTTCATTCCCGAAACGCCTCCTTTCGGCTGACAAACGCGTAGAACACACCGAAAAACACAACGGTGACCACAAGCAGCAGCACGGAGGCTACGGCAACCTTCGAGTAATTGAGATTGCTGAAACTGTTATTGATGAAATGCTGCAGCATATAAAGCGCATCGACCGGATGCTCCCCGCCAATAAGAAAAATCTCTCGGAAGCATTTAAACGCATTGATCACGGCAAAAATTGCTGCAAAGAACACGGAATACCACATCTGCGGTGTTGTAATATAACGGAATTTCTGCCATCCGGAAGCACCGTCCAGATCGGCAGATTCGTACTGCTCCGCTGGAATCGTAATAAGACCCGCCAGCAGCAGAATCGCGCTGTATCCGGTGCTCTTCCACAAATACAGGAGAATCAAGACCCAAAAAGCGTGCGTCCCGCGCAGCCACTGCTGTACCGGCAGGCCGAGTACAGAAAGCAGGCTGTTCACCAGTCCAGCCTCCGTAAAAAGCAGATTGATCAGCAGCACACTCCCTACAACCGGCATAATATACGGAAACAGAAACACAGATTTTAGCAGCTTATGCCGGTCTACCTGATGCTGCAAGAGCAGCGCGATCAGATAGGAAAACAGCATGATGAGCGGCAGGCCTACGGCGAGGAACTTCATGGAATTGCCGAAAGCCAGTGCAAACACCTCGCTGCCGATAACCTCAACGTAATTCTCCAGCCCGAGGAACTGCGCCGTTCGCCCACTGCCGCGCAAAAAGGAATGCCTCAGGATCAGGACAAACGGGACGATGTAAAAGAGCAGGCACCCCACCATCAGCGGCGCAATCAACAGATATGCATGATAAGTTTTGCGCATGGATGACCATCTCCCGTCCGGCTGAACTCCGTTTTATTCACCGAGTATCTGCTTCAGCGCGTCATACGTTTCTGAAACCAAGCCCTCCAGAGTTTGATCCGTTATTTCACTGGATTGTATTCCCTGGCCGGTATAATACGGACTTCTTATTGCCCTCAACAAGCTATTATCAAAGTACACTTTTGAGATCTGGTTCCGAATATTACCGAGCGCCTCAAAATTTTCATCGATCAGATAGAGGTCACCCCCATCTCTCTGCGGATATTCCTCCGACAATACCTTTTCATTTATGGGAAGTCCATCAAAACCGTGAAAAAGCTTCAACGTTTGTTGCGCCTGTGTACTCATCAGATAGTCCACTACAAAGAAGGCCTCTTTCGGATGCTTTGTATTCCGGTTTATCCCCGTATATGCCCGCACTGTAGCCAGCACATCGCCGTTCAGGGAATAAACGGGGATCATCGTCACCGGCGTTTCCCGATTCATAGACAAAACCTTTTCCGATCTCAACGTCAGCATTGGCAAGCGATTAAGCCGTCCCTGAAAATACTCCGGAAGCCCTGCAACACCCTCGGTGTCGATTTCTTCCTCCAACGTCAGCAACGCCTTCATAACGTGCAGCAAATCTTCCTCCGAGAACAAAATCTCGCCTGTCTCATAATTCACAAGTTCTCCCAAAACAGACAGAACACTGTCCTCCGAGAGCATCTCAAGCCCTCCGCTTTCAAATCTGTGCATCAACGCAGCACGACGAAGAATGCCGCTTTCATCCGCCAGCATATCCTGCCACGTCGTGCCAACCGGCGGTATTTCCGGCACGCTTTCTTTGGGATAAACCGTGACGGGCAACGTGTACAGCATGGGAACGAGCTGCTGCCCTTCTTCCGTCCGCCCAGCTTCCAGAACAGGCTGCGTCAAGTTGTCCCAATCTCCCAGCTCCGCATTTTGAATATAATCGTCCAACGTCAAAAAAATTCCTTCCTGCATTGCTTTTTCAGGGATTGGAAAAAGCGCATCGACCGTTTTTGCCGTCATGATAAAAACATCTGGGCCTTCGCCCGCCATGATCTCCGTGCGGATCCGCTCCAGCGCGATCTCACGTTCGCTTCCCTCCAGTGGAATCGAGTCAAATATGATATTTTCCGGCCCGTCAGCCATTTTAATCGCATCTGCAATCTTTAGCTCGAGCACCGTGAGATCCCGTTCTGTATAGGCCAAGCCCTGACCAACATCCAGACAAATCCGCAATGCATTGGGGTCGATTTCTTCATTTACCACAGGTTCTTTCTCGTCGCTCTCCGGTATTTCCGTAGCCGCAGCGGACGGGGTTGGCACCGCACTGCTTTCCAGACGGCCGTCTGCGTAGCTTGCCGACGGCAGTTCGGCACAACCGGCAACCAGCAGCAAAAAAACGATCATGTAACAAAACCATGCTTTTTTCAAAGTAATCACCACAAGTCCATTTCAGTTCTGCGGATAGATATATAATATACGCTGAATACAACAAAAGTCCAATCTGATAGACTGGACTCCTATTGCAAACTACAACCTAACATTTTGGGCGTGCAAGCCGCCCCTGCTGTTGCCCGTATAGGAATCGCTGTAAATAGACAAATCGTGTTCGTGCAGCTTCAATTCGATACTGCCTCTGAATGGTAGGTGTATGCGCACCCATTGCCTTGGTGCAGCTAGCAACGGCAATCCCTTCACCATTTTTCCATACGTATCGCGTTTTTCCGTCCTTGTACCGCACAACGGACAAGCACAGGCTCGGCGTTCTCCGTCTCAGAAGCTGACGTGAGCAATGCAAGCGACGTAAATGCAAGAATCGGTACAAAGGGAAACGCAAGGATCCGTTTTGTTTCCTTCACGCAATTTAGCTCCTTGCATTTAGCGGCCCTCCCTTTCGTTCCGGCCGGTTAACCAAAAAGGCTACGCCTATTGTTGTACACAGCACATGCCGTTTGCACCGATAATCGCCATATACGTAAATTAAAATAGTTTTTTCTATTTTTGATTAAAATTTTTATGATATTTGCTTCTTATAACATATATTACCAGAAGTGTTTTGTTTTGTCAACTAAAGCAATCTAAATACCGAATTATTTTTTAACGCATTATTTCAAAAATCTTAACTTTAAAATATTGGATAAAATCATGTCTATCCAATTGTTCGCTAAAAGTCTCTTGGACGCTTTTCGCGTTCAATTTATTGCCGCAACAAAAGTGAACTACATGTGTCGCCTCGGCTAATTTTGTGTAACGCAATGAAAGCTGAGAAATCTGTTTGCGCACATGCATTGCCAACGCGTTCCCTATTGATCGATCATTCAAGAATGGCAGACCTCATGTTTCTATACAAGAAATTCAGCAAGCGGAAGAAATACTGGTACAAATGGGCGCTGAATTTCGAGTGATATTGTCCGCTACAGATGTGAAAAGGAGGAGCATGGTCTTTGTATCTCCACACTGTATACGGTCGCAGCTTTGAGTCGTACAGAAATTTCATCCGCAGTGAATTAAATCCAAAGTGCATTCATCAAATTCTGGAGCTTCCAGAACACCATATCGTATCACCAGTGTGTCACAAAGACGAGCAGGACATCCAAAAAAGGAAGCATAAAAAATAGCTGTTATTCGGTATTTGCGCTTAGGCCATCTGCACCAGACTGCATGCGCTAGGGCAATGCATTCCTGTCTGTAGTTTGTCATGCATTTTCTCGTGTCTGAACATTTCATTCAAACATGCACATATCCTCTTCCCTATTTCAAGACCCTCTGCATTTTCTGCGAACGAGAACGTCCCCGTCCCACGCATATTCCCAACTTTCGTGTTGCATATTGATAAGAGCAGCTTGTGTTTTCTACAATTTTCCCGCATAAGATCCAATAGGACCGAATCTAAAGAAAACAAAAATCCGCATAAACACTGGTTTTCCAGTATTTATGCGGGTTTTAATCCTGGTGCGCGAGACGGGACTTGAACCCGTACGTCATAAACACACGCCCCTCAAACGTGCCTGTCTGCCAATTCCAGCACTCGCGCTCAACGAATATTATTATACCACAGATTTTGGAGTTGTCAACATTTTTCTTCGTTTTACGGGGCAAAAAAGGGTTTTCCGGCACTGTGACAAAAAGCGCCGCCGCATTTCAAACGGCAGCGCTCTTTTATACGGAAACACACAGCACACCGCTTCAACTGCCCAGACGGCCCTTGAAATCCGCATACCCGAATTGCTTCAGGCAACGCAGCACGCCATTTTCCCCGCGCGTATAGATCGCGGGCAGTGGCATCCCGTTGAAGGTGTTGTTTTTGCAAGTGGTGTAAATTGCCATATCGCCGAAAAGCAGCAGGTCTCCTTCTTGCAGCGGTGCATCGAAGCTGTAGTCGCCAATGATATCGCCCGCAAGGCAGGTCGGCCCGCCAAGTCGGAAGGTGTATGCCTTTTCTCCCGCGTCCGCTGCACCGTACAGCGGCGGACGATACGGCATTTCGAGCACGTCCGGCATATGGCAGGCCGCACTGGCATCCAACACGCCGATTTTCGTTTCCCCGTTCTGCAGTACATCCAAGACGCGCGTGGCAAAATAGCCGGCGTTCAGGGCACAGGCTTCGCCTGGCTCCAGATACACCTGCACACCCCATGCTTCCTGAGCCATACGGATACAGCGCTCGAGACGCGGAATATCATAATCTGCGCGCGTGATGTGGTGGCCACCGCCAAAATTCAGCCAGCGCATCTGCGGCAGCAAATCGCTGAAGCGCTCCCCGACAACCTGAAGCGTGCTTTCCAGCGCATCGGAATCCTGCTCGCAGAGCGTGTGAAAATGCAGGCCGTCAAGCAGTGCCGGAAGCTCCGGCGCGACGCGCACCGCTTCGTCCCACTGGGCACGGGTCGTTCCCAACCGGCTGCCCGGCGCGCAGGGATCGTAAATCGCGTGCCCCTCCTGCGTGGAAAGCTCCGGGTTGATGCGCAGTCCCACGCTTTTGCCCGCGGCCTTGGCCGCAGGGCCGAATTTTTGCAGCTGCCGCGGCGAATTGAAAACGATGTGGTCCGCGTAACGCAACAGTGCATCCCATTCGTCCGCTCGATATGCAGCGCAGAACACATGCACTTCTTTGCCGGGCATTTCTTCGGCGCCAAGCCGCGCTTCGTACAGGCCGCTGGCTTCTGTGCCGGCCAGATACGGTTCGAGCACGGGATACAGATCGTAATTCGAAAACGCTTTTTGTGCCAGCAGGATTTTACACCCTGTCCGCTGCGCGACACCGGCCAGAATCTCGCCGTTTTTTCGCAAGATGGTCTCATCCAGAATGTAGCACGGAGTGGGCAATGCGCCGAACAGCGTTTCGGGGGTCTGCCCGCCCAGGCCCGCAAAAGGCGCCCGGACGTCCGGCATCATCGGCGCCGCCATCAGTCCACCAGGACGGGGCTGCGGTCTTCCGAGCGCGGCAGGCCGTACCGGTCGAGCGCATCGAGGAATGGATCGGGATCAAACTCCTCCACCGTATAGACACCCGGCTTGTTCCACTTGCCGGTCAGCAGCATCAGCGCACCACACATGGCCGGCACGCCCGTCGTGTAGCTGATGGCCTGGCTACCCACCTCGCGGTAGCACGCCTGATGGTCGCAGACGTTATAGATGTAGTACGTCTTATCCTTGCCGTCCTTCTTACCGGTGAAAATGCAGCCGATGTTCGTCTTACCTTTCGTGCGCGGACCGAGCGAGGCCGGATCCGGCAGGAGCGCCTTGAGAAACTTGATCGGTACAATCTGCTGGCCCTCAAACTCGATCGGCGTCGTGGACAGCATGCCCACATCCTCGAGGCAGCGCATGTGGTCGAGATAGCTCTGGCCGAAAGTCATGAAAAAGCGGATGCGCTTGACCTCCGGAATATTGACCGCGAGCGACTCGATTTCCTCATGGTGCAAAAGGTACATGTCTTTCTGTCCCACCTGATCGAAATTGTATTCGCGCTTGATGCTCATTGCCGGGATCTCGACCCAGTGGCCATTCTCCCAATAGCTGCCCGGCGCGCTGACCTCGCGCAGGTTGACCTCCGGGTTAAAGTTCGTCGCAAAGGCGTATCCGTGGTCGCCGCCATTGCAGTCGAGAATATCGATGGTGTCGATCGTATCAAACTCGTGCTTCTTTGCGTAGGCGCAATACGCCTGTGTCACGCCCGGGTCGAAGCCGCAGCCGAGCAGCGCCGTCAATCCGGCTTCCTCAAAACGCTTGCGGTACGCCCACTGCCAACTGTAATCGAAATACGCGGAAAATCCTGCCTCCTTGCAGCGCTTTTCGTAAACGGCGCGCCACTGCGGATCATCGGTGTTCTCCGGTTCATAATTGGCCGTGTCCATATAGTTGACGTGGCACGCGAGGCAGGCCTCCATAATCGTCAGATCCTGATACGGCAGCGCGATATTCATGACAAGATCGGGCTGATACGCACGGATCAAATCGATGACCTGCTGCACGTCGTCGGCATCCACCTGTGCCGTAGTGATCTTCGCTGTGGTTTTCGGCGCCAGTTCGGCCGCCAAACGGTCGCACTTCGATTTCGTGCGGCTGGCAATGCACAGCTCCGAGAACACCTCGGGCAGCTGACAACACTTATGGATCGCGACGGACGCGACGCCGCCGCAGCCAATGACAAGAACTCTGCTCATAACAAACCTACTCCTTTTCTGCTTTTACAAGGATTTATCCAGCGCCAGAAGCATTTCCCGTACAACCTTACAGGCGGTCGCCGTGGAAACGCCGCTTGCATCGAGCATCGGCGCCAATTCATTCACATCCGCGCCCACAACGCGCGCCGTACAAACCGTCCGGATGGCGTTCAACAGCTGCATAAAGGACACACCGCCCGCCTCCGGCGTTCCAGTACCCGGGAACACGCCGGGATCCAGACAATCGAGATCGACCGTAAAATACACCGGGACCTGCGCTTTACGCAGCACCTCCACCGTCTCTTCGAGACCTTCAAAAGTAAAGGGATGAAAATCCGTGTGGCTGTGCGCAAATCGGAATTCCGCGCGCTCACCACTGCGGATGCAGAATTGATGGATCCGTCCATCGCCAATCAGTTCATGGCAGCGGCGCAACACACAGGCGTGGCTGAGCCGCGCCCCGAGGTAATCGTCGCGAAGGTCCGCATGCGCGTCAAAGTGGATGATGTGCAGATCGGGGTATCTGCGCAATACAGCGCGCACGGCGCCGAGCGTGACAAGATGCTCGCCGCCCAGCAGCATCGGCAGCTTGCCGTCTTTCAAAATGGTTGCAGCGCGGGATTCAATGTCTTCCAACGCCGCCTCCGCGCTGCCAAAACACAACTCGAGATCGCCGCTATCGAATACGGCGCAATCTTCGAGGTCCGCGTCCTGATACGGACTATAGGTTTCGAGTCCGAAGCTCTCATGCCGCATGGCTGCCGGACCAAACCGCGCGCCGGGCCGGAAGCTCGTCGTGGAATCAAAAGGTGCGCCATACAGCACGATGCGGGATTCTGCATAGTCCCTGTCACACCCGATAAAGGTTTCAACATTTCTTTCCAACATGGTTTTCTCCATTCCGCCGGCGGGTTATTCCACCTCGCACAGCATCTCTTCCAAAAAGGCGGGCAGATAAAACGCCCCCACATGCAACCGGGTCGTATAATACCGCGTGCGCAAATTCAGTGCATTCCACGCTTCAGCGTCGAGGTCATCCGTGGGATGGTACTTTTTGCTGGCAAAGCCAAAGAGCCAGTACCCGGCCGCATACGTTGGGATATGCGCCTGGTATACGCGGCTGATCGGGAACGTGCTGACAATGCGCTTATGGCTGCGCTGCATCGCGGTGGCGTCCTCCGCATAGAACGGGCTGCCCTGCTGGTTGACCATGATGCCGTCCTTGCGCAGCGCATTGTAGCAGTTGCCGTAGAACTCACGGGTAAACAATCCCTCCGATGGCCCGAACGGGTCGGTCGAATCGACGATGATCAGGTCGTACTCCTCCTCACAGCGGCGGATAAACTTCAGCGCGTTTTCAAAATAGATGTGCACGCGGCGGTCGTCCATCCGGCAGGCGTTGCCGGGCAGATAGGCGCGACAGGCTTCGACCACCTGTGGGTCCATTTCCACCAGATCGATACGCCGCACACGATCGTACCGGGTGAGTTCCCGCACGACGCCACCGTCACCGGCGCCGATCACGAGGATATCCTGTATGCCCGTGTGCACCGCCATCGGCACATGCGTGATCATCTCGTCGTAAATGAATTCGTCGCGTTCTGTCAGCATAACGTTGCCGTCCAGCGTCAGCACGCGCCCAAATTCCGGCGTCTCAAAAATGTCAATGCGCTGGTAGTCGCTCTGCTTGGAATACAGCTGTTTATTCACGCGGATGCTGTGTTTGACATCCGGCGTATGAAACTCACTGAACCACATCTCCATTGTTGTGCTCCTTTCCTGCGGCGTTATGCCAGCACATTGATATAGTTGATTTCCGGATCCTCCGGGCCGGTCATGCTGCACCCCTTGGATTTCGCGTACTGAATATAATCGAGGATTTCCGCTGTGATGCGCTCCCCCGGCGCCAGAATCGGAATACCCGGCGGATAGCACATGACAAATTCGCTACACACGCGGCCTTCGCTCTTCTTAAGTGGCAGACTGATCTTATCGGCATAAAACGCCTCCTGCGGACTCGTGACAACCTCCGGATCGATATACTCCTGATTGAGCAGGCCAGTGCCATCGGTATGATAGCGCCGCCGGATCTCCGCCAGCGCGCTCACAAGGCGCTCAACCTCCTGTATGCGGTCGCCAATAGAGAGATAGGCGAGGATATTGCCGATATCGCCGAATTCGATCTGAATATCGTACTCGTCGCGCAGGATATCATAGACCTCAATGCCCGCCAGACCGATATCCAGCGTGTGGATGCTCAGCTTCGTGGTGTCAAAATCAAATACCGAGTTGCCGTTGATCAGCTCTTTGCCAAACGCATAGTAACCGCCGACAGCATTGATCTCCTCGCGGGCGTATTCGGCCATATCGGACACCTGATGGAACACCTGACGACCACGCAGTGCGAGGTTGCGTCGGCTGATGTCGAGACTGGACATCAGAAGGTAACTGCCGGAGGTGGTCTGCGTCAGGTTGATGATCTGACGCACATAGCCGGTATGAACGTTCGGCCCGGTGAGCAACAGGCTGGACTGCGTCAGGCTTCCGCCGCTCTTGTGCATTGAAACGGAGGCCATATCCGCACCAGCCGCCATGGCCGAAACCGGCAGACCGCCGCCAAAATAGAAATGTGTGCCATGCGCCTCGTCAACCAGGCAAAGCATCCCAGCATCATGCGCCATACGCACAATCGCACGCAGATCGCTGCAAATACCATAATACGTCGGATTGTTGACCAAGACGGCCACAGCATTCGGATGCTCCTGAATGGCTTTTTGCACTTGTTCACGCCGCATGCCGAGACTGATGCCCAGCCGCTGATCCACCTCGGGATTCACATAAACCGGCACTGCGCCGCAGAGCACCAGCGCGTTGATCACACTGCGGTGCACATTGCGGGGCAGAATAATTTCGTCGCCGCGCTTGCAGGCGGTCAGCACCATGCTTTGCACGGAGCTTGTCGTGCCGCCGACCATCAAAAAGGCCTGTGCCGCCCCAAAGGCATCGGCCGCCAGTTCTTCCGCCTCCCGGATCACCGAAACCGGGTGGCAAAGGTTGTCCAGCGGTTTCATGCTGTTGACGTCCACACCGACGCACTGCTGCCCCAAAAAGGCCGTCAGCTCCGGATTGCCGCGCCCGCGCTTATGGCCCGGAACATCAAAGGGCACCACGCGCTGCTTGCGGAACTCCTCGAGCGCTTCATAAATGGGCGCACGGCGCTGATCGAGCCGGGATCGTTTCATCTGCATCTTACTTTCCCCATTCCCGTTGGCTACCAAACAAAAAACGCAAGCCGCGCAAACGCGCAACTTGCGTCTATACCCACAGAAAAATCCGGCAGATTCCGCCCGGCAAACAGACCTCGCCGCGGCGCTGGAAGGCATAGGAATGATCAGAGTCTATACAGCAATCATACTTTTACCACTCTTATTGATCGTTTCACAAGTTTGCGCTGACGCGCATTTCGGTTATGAAGTAACCAACTTATAAAATTTGAGCTTCAAACTCAATCAATAACGGCGGCGCAGAGCCGCCAATCGGCAGTGGACCCGGCTGTCCGTATGGCCTTAACCCCCGTTGCGGAGTGGTCCAGAACAATTGCTTTGAAAAGACTCCAAATTGCATCCTTCCAAAATCAAATAGATTGTAGCACACCTATTCCTTTTTTGTCAATACAGAATGCGAAAACGATAAATACCAATATTGGCGGCGCAACCCATGCCGGCAATTCCGTGTACCCGCGCCTTTGCGGGTCCGCGCTCGTATCAGGATGTAAGACGCCTGTCTGCGTACTCAAGCGCCGAAACGGAAGACGGCGCCACTATAAATCTTTTATTTTTTGCGCAATTTCCTCTATGACCTGCACAAAATACGCATCGCTCTTGCCCGTAGGATCGGCAAGTCCCCAATTCGCGTCAAATGCCCTGCCAATATATGGACAGCCAACGTCGCACCCCATTGAAATCGCAATGTCGGGCGCGGGAATTTCATCAACTGTCTTGCTGTATTGGGTTTTCTCCATATCTATCCCGTAAAGCTGCTTCATAATCCGCACTGCATCCCCATTGATTTGCGGTTTTTTCTCCGTTCCAGCAGAATAAAATTCAAACCGATCTCCCGCCAAATGCTTGCCAAGCGCCTCTGCAATCTGACTGCGGCAGGAATTGTGTACGCAAATAAAGGCTATCTTTTTCTTGTTCATCGTTTATGCCTCCAGCTTATGCAGCAATGCGACCACATCGGCCGCTTTTAAAACCTTGCCCATAGCCGCAACCTTTTCGTTGACGACCAGAGCCGGCATACTCATAACGCCGTATTCCATGACTTTTTGCATATCGGTGATGTATTCTACTTCTACGGAAAGCCCCATATCCTTTACGGCTTGTTTGGCATTCTCATACTGTTCGTGGCAGGATTTGCAGCCTGTCCCCAGCACTTTGATGCTGCAAATTCCACGCGCTTTCCCATTGGAGCTGTGCTCGTCCATCGTGTTCGCTGCGTCCCCACAGCAATCGCCACAGGCACAAGTGGGGACTTTCTTTTCTTCTTTCTCTTTCTTACCAAAACCAAATACTGCCATAACCTAGACCTCCTGAAATTATACGATAAAATATTGTATTGCGTTGAAGAAGTAACCCACAACGATAATACCGGCTGTACATATTCCGACAAAAACGCCGAGTAATTTCGGCTTAACTGCCTTGCGCAGCATAATCATGGAAGGAAGGGACAGCGTGGTTACCCCCATCATAAAGGATAGGACTACACCGAGTAAAGCCCCTTTTGCGAGCAGTGCCTCTGCAATTGGAATGGTGCCAAATATGTCTGCGTACATCGGAACACCTGCAATCGTGGCAAGCACAACGCCGAATGGATTGTCGTCGCCAAGCACTTTTACAACGAGATCCTCAGGGATCCAATTGTGAATGATCGCGCCAATCCCCACACCGATCAAAACATAGGGCGCAACCTTTTTCGCCGTGGAGACTACCTGTTCCCATGCGTATTGCATACGATCTTTGAAATGCAATTGTTCTTGTGGCAAATCAACCACGCGACCGTTTTGAATATAGCTCTCCACCTGATTTTCAAGATGTAACTTCTCTATCAACGTACCGCCGGCAACGGCAACAACCAGCCCGAGAGCAACATACAAAACGGCAACCTTCCAGCCGAAAATACTCATCAGCAAAACCAAGCTGCCAAGATCGACCATCGGGGAAGAAATCAAAAAGGAAAATGTAACGCCAAGCGGCAATCCTGCGCTTGTGAACCCGATAAAAAGCGGAATGGAGGAACACGAGCAGAATGGCGTTACCGTTCCAAGCAAAGCGGCAAGGATATTCGCCCATATGCCGCGAAACCGGCCCAAAATCTTTTTCGTTCTTTCCGGTGGGAAATAACTTTGAATATAGGAAATAACCAAAATCAAAACACCCAGCAATACCATAATTTTTATGGTATCGTAAAGGAAGAACTGTACGCTACCGCCAATTCGGCTTGTGGTATCCAAGCCACAGGCGTTTAGCAGGGCTTCTATCAGGCCATTGAGCCACCGCATCCCGAGGACTTCATTTTGAAAAAAGTCCCAAACTGTTTTTAGTGTTTCCATAGGCGTCCCCTCTCATATAGTCATATTGAAATGTATCTATTTGGTGATTTCAATATAAGTCGTGCAGATAAAGCATGGCTTTATTTTTCACTGCACGACTTGCTCTCACATTCTGTTTCCAGTGTTGTCAACCGTTGTAAGCAGGCCTTTGCCTGTTCCACACCTTTTTCGGAAATGGAATAGTGGGTCCATTTTCCCTCTTTGCGTCCGACAACAATTTCGGCATCACAGAGAATCTTCATATGGTGGGAAAGCGTGGGCTGCGTAACATGAATTTCTTCCAGAAGCTTGCAGGCACATTTTTCACCTGAACGCAGCAATTGTATAATTTTAATGCGGTTTTCATCGCAAAATGCTTTGAAAATCAGGGCAATTTTCTTTTCATCCATAGACCAGATTCGCCTCACATAGATAAATGTCTATGTCATATTATATGCCACACATAGATAATTGTCAATATATTTTTAAACTATTCAAAAAAGCTGTTGCACTTACTGTTCCACCTCCTTTTCCATGGCGCACAATTCGATTCTACCTTCGCAATTGTCTGTCGTTCAAGCATGGTGGTTCCCGAATGCCCGAAAAGGCTTTGCGTTTGGGATAAGCCGGCCAACGAGTCTGTTGCGAACAGAGGTCAACCGGTATTTCCGCAATACGCTGGGACACAAGCGCACCACCGGATACTGTCTTGGAAGCTTCTCCACCTGCGCAAATCTAGAAAACCGTACAGTCCGCCCCAGTGCAACCACATTGGCTGTGATCCGGTCCTGCCAGAGCACATTGCCATATTCAAAATCATCTGTGTGCGGCAGCCCTTGGCCGTATTGTAGGAATACGACGGCGACGGATAATACATGTTACTCGAGATGGTCGGAATTCTTGCCCATCCGCATCGCCGGAGGATTTCTGAATTTTTTAAAATTGGCAGCCATATCACCCGCGAATCTTTTCGCGCAAAATGCATGTCCATGATACCGCGCCAACCGCAATTAGCCATCGCACAGCCAGTCCAATTTCACGACCTCTCCGTTGACGACCAGCGTCGTGTTGTCCGCCCAGGACAGCACGAGCTGCTGGGCGCTGTCTATTGCATACACCTGATACGTTGTATACTTGTACTTTCCCTCTGTCTTAGCCTCTGTGTTCCGAACAAACACCTTGGCAGGAAAGGGCACTTCCTCCCCATACTGATAGCCGCTCGCCACGTAAGCACCGTCCGGGCTGATGGATGTACAGAGCAGCTTTTCGTTTTCTTTGATCAGCGGCGACGTCAGTATGCCCATCACGCCGGCCACTAGACTGACGGCCAACATGAAATTCGCCGCATAATATTTCCACGGTTTTGGCAGCGCCGTTGCCAGAACCTGCCATGCAAGGCACATAAACACGATATACAGCAACGCCGGAATCGATTGAATCGCGTAATCTGCAACAGATCGCAGGTAAAAAAACACAACCGATAGCACGAAAAACACGATAAACAGCGCAATCCGCTGTGTTTTCGAACGCTTGGACAGTGCGTCAATCAATCCGTTCTGCTGAATGATTTCTTTGAACCTACTCATAAATAAGACTCCTAAATTTTATCGATTTATTCTATCCAAACATCACGATATCTTGGCGCAACTTTCTCGCATCCGTATTCATACGTATGCCAGTCTCACAAGTGAACGCTTGCGCCGAAAGAAAAGTTTCCCGTAATCCCAAACCAGCTTGCCTTTACGACCAATGTGGAGTAGCGCCTGCAGAGAATCCACAGATTCCAATTTCAAATCCCGTGTCAGACCAAATCAACTGGATTCGTTTTTGCTTCCATTATTCATGAGCTTTTTTCGATAAATCCATAACAACCAAACAAAATAAGCAAAATTCACAGCTGTTTCAATAGACATCTTAGGTACCAGTTCCGTAAATCCACTATATACAGCATAGCAGATTATAAATATTGTAATCAAAATATTAGCTCCGACTATAACGACAAACGGCAAACACCGCCTTCCTATCCACGCAATTAAATAACAAACAATCAAACCCATGATCCATAAAATGATAAGGATCAGAAGGATTCGGGCAATACCAACATCTCTTTGATCTAAAGCCATTCCAATACTGTATAGAAATCCATACATAACAGACGTACTTCCGCCAAACATCGGAATGGATGGAAAATCAGAATCGACAACAAAAAGATAGCTACACAAAATTGTTGTTATAAAATAGATATGCAACGGAATAATTTTCAATGTATGCTTCATTTTCTTCTCCTTATTCTAATCCAAAAGCCAAAGCTGTTCCACGTTTCACTGCCTTGATCCAGAAATAAAGCCTTGCCTTTCCTTCTTCCTCATTACCAAAGCCAACATGCTTGGCACTGTCAGAAATGAAAGCAAATTTGCGACAAAGCATTCCCGAAAAACGCCTACTTTGTGTTTTCATTCTCATCGTAAATATCTCTGGACGCTTTGAATACATATATAAACAGATAAAAAAGCAGACAGGCTAAAGTCACAATGCCCGTCCAAACAACATACAGCAAGAAGAACCCAACCATAAAATCTTCTGGTTCACTTTGTAAACCACCAACAAGGCTATACAGAAGCGCAAAAACAACTATGATTCCCTGTGCCTTGAGCACATAAAAGACTTTTTCTTTTATTCCCCCTCGTATCAAAATTTTGTTAACCAACAAAGATGCCGCAAAAGGCAAGGCAAAACCGAAAAGCACCAAGGCCGCACGTGGCAAATTGTCTAGAATAGAAGATCCTGATGTGCAGAAAAGCATAAAAATCAGTACCCAAATGGCGGGCAAAACTGCTATTGATATTGCATTTATATATTTCATAAAGCTCACCAATCTCTTAAACATTATATATTATACAAATTATACAAACAAGAAGCCAATAAGATTGAACACCATTTCCCTTGGATCCTCAACATCTAAATCCACATGTTGTGCACTTTCCTTTTGATCCATAAATGGAAGAATTCAAAATATATCATATAAAACAGTCCATTCAATTGCATATGGCTCTCGCTCTCTTGTAAAGATTGAAGAATCATATTCGGCGCGATACCGGATCAGGTTCACGACCGCGATGTGGTCTCCTGTCCGAATTTCCTGCCCGTTTCCGTTCAGGATCGATACTGTCTTGCCCCACGTGTCATAGATATACCGCGCAAGCAGATTGCCGGATGTATCGTAGATCTGGTCTACATCTCCACTCAGCGTGCAGCGCACATAGTAGTTCGTCACGCTCCCGCTTGCACTCTTGTACTGGATGCCCGACAAGGCCCCCAGCGCATCATACGTGAAGCGCAGGGCTGTTCCGTCCGAATGCTCTTCTCCCAGCAGCTGTCCGTTGACATACTGATAGGTTGTCGTCAGGCCGCCGGCCATCGACTTGGACAGTCGCATCCCATCCGCATCATAGCGGAATGTGTCCCCATCAAACCTTTATAACAAATAAACGATACCATGCACTGGATACACTGTATTACTGAGACGACCTCCAGCGGATCAGAAAATAGAGAACAGCAAACAGTATGTAGACAATCGATAAACAAAAAGCAACGGTACGCATATAGTCGGTGACGGACAGGCTGTAAACAACTTCCTGATTATTTTTTTCAATCCATTCGTATCCAGCAATATTTCTGAGTGTATATGTATCTCCATTCTCTGTGCTATATTCCCAGTTCCATAACAAGGCGTTCAGTTGTTGTGTTCCTTCATCCTCCCAAGAATCCAGCAATTTACCCTCCAAATCTAGAACATCGACCATCCCGCCTGCCGCAAGCAAAATCGTTTGATCCTTTTGGATTGTAAATGCATATCCCCGATTTGTTCCAGGATGAATTGTGCGCACCAGATTCCCATTACAATAAACCTCAATCTTCTCTTTCTTGCCCACATAAACTTGCCCTATGGAATCCACTGCAAAGCCATACCTTGTCGTTTCGTTGATCTGCACATGCGGTGCATTGATATAGAACACACATACGGCAGCCAACAAAAGGATGGCCAAGATAACATCTGTTTTTTTCACATACATTTCTCTCACTACCATTCCTCTCACTACCATTCCATAATTATGATGTACACTTCTTCTGCAAAATCCCGGAGACTAAACATATATACCGTGCTCTCTGCAGTCGTGCTGTGCATTTCAAACGGTACCATACCAACAGATCCCGAAAAAGTTCCTCCTAAAACCGTTTCATTCATCTTTGGATCGTAAAATCTCATAATCTCTGCCCCTATAGCACCTATAGACAACCCCAACTGATCCGAAGTTCCTTGCAAACTCTCAATATCTGACGCTGGGGTAAATGTTCCAAACCCTCCTACAGAAAGCACTGGAGTACTACTGCCCCATCCATACGAACCTATCAATCCCATGTTACCTTTGTCATCCGATGCAATACCAGTTGAAAGTGTTCCGGCAGGGCCAAAGCCAACTATACCGGATATACCTATTACGACCGTATATTTGTGTTCTGCGCGTATGTCAAATGCTTTCTTTACAGCTGGACGTACAATGTTTTTTGAAATCCATTGAATAGCGTCTTTGATTATCCAATGCCCAGAAGGATCTGAATTGTTAACAGGATTGTTTGCACTGTAAGAAAAAAGATTATATCCTTGAACACCTTCCGACTTGTCCGAAAGCGTATCTTTCCTGTTTTCGCATCGTAATATCTCGACTGCAGATAGTAGAGTCCGCTTTCTCCGTCGTAGCTAAACGTCAGATCCGAGCCGTGGGCTGTATGCAGCGTCAAAAGCTGCCGGCCTTCCCACGTCATCTGCATCCCATCGCGGTAGGTCAACGGATTGCCAATTGCATCGTATGTAATCGCCTGTCCATTGTACGACGTCATCAAATCCTTCCAGTCGCTTTTTGCATAGCTGTACTGGATTGTACGCGCCGGATCCGGCATTGGGGTTGGCGTAGGCGTAGGTGTGGGTGTTGGGGGTTAGGGTAAAAATGCCCCCTCTGTTTTGAATGTTCACAAAACGTTACACACAGACACTTACCTGCTATGTACCAGCAAGCCTCCCCTTTTGGGGACAAAAGGCAAAACTTGTCAGGAACATTCCTGAAGCCATTTATATGAGGTTATCCTAGCTTTTTCAAAGCAGCTTTTGCAATTTTACGCAAATGTACATCGGGGCTATTTGCAAAACCTTCAAAGTATGGTCGCAATTCAAATCGTTTATAAGCTCCTAATGTTTGTAATGCGCAGGGTGCAAATTCCTCATCCACTTCTAATAAATGAATCAAAATAGGAATGGCTTGCTCAACCTTAAGGTCGCCAACAAGCAAAAATATTGGAACTCTAGCCAGTCCATATTGCGGTTTTGCAATGATTCTGAGGTAATCGTCAATGTACTTTTTTGAACGTATAGCACGTAAAGCTTCACCAATGAATTGACGTGTAAGAGATGATATCTTATCCGAATAAAAATCATTCAACAGCATTGGTACTACCTCAGCAAAACCCCTATAATGAAAAAGGCTAATAAAAAAATTTTTCTCATTATCATATGTTGCTTGTTGATAATATTTAATGGCAATGGGCAAAATCGTTTTTTTGTGCTTAGGCAAAAACTGTTTGATTTGTTCGGATATTTCGAATCGAAATCCAAGATTGCGAAGTTCCTGCTCGAATGGCGGAATAAGGGAATCTGCATGTTCAGCAAAATATTTTTCAGAAGCTTTTTTTGAATTTTCAATCATTTGCTTAACAAGAGCAGGATTGCTGTTAATATCATAGTTACTCACGATACCACCTCTACTACTTCAAAGGAAATACTTGTATTAATCCACTATCTTCCGCTTGCTGCAATGGACCAGTTAGGTGGGCATTAGTATACAAATGCATTTGGTAACCATTTGCTTGAGACCATGAAACGAAATCTCGCAGTTGAGAAGTAAATGATAATGTTCCAGAATAGTTTTTTTACTTCACTCAATATTTTATTAGTAGTGTCGAGTCCGTCCGGTATTCTATATTTTGTGGCAGCAATATATATTCTTTGAGTATTTTTTACAATTCCAGAAGCTATCTCACCTGATCTTCCTTTTGCCGCCACCTGTTGCATCTTGGTGGCACCCGCCTGTACAGCCGGTGCAGCATTATTGACGGCTTATGATAAATTATTCGCTATATACGTAACACCGGCACCAAGCCCATCAGTAGCCACCGTACCGACTAACGCACCACCTCCAGCCATAACAGCTCCTGTAGTCGCTGTTATGCTTCCAGCTAAAGCAGCGCCTGCTGCCATCCCGACACCTGTACCAATTAGCGTTCCAGCTACAGCACCTATCCCCATACCGACCCATACATTACCGCCGTTCGTCGCCGCAACCACACCGCCAACCACAGCACCTACAACCGCACCTATAGCTGCAGTTATAGCAAAAAAAGGCAGATTGCCTGTTTCATCCGTCATATTTACAGGATTGTTCAGGCAGTAGGCAAACATATTATTGCCTAATACAGATTCTTGGTTGAACAAAGAATCTGCATTGATCCACCGACTAACCTTAGGATCGTAATAACGGCTGGATACATAGTAGAGTCCGCTTTCTCCGTCGTAGCTAAACGTCATATCCAAGCTGTGGGCTGTATGCAGCGTCAAAAGCTGCCGGCCTTCCCACGTCATCTGCATCCCATCGCGGTAGGTCAACGGATTGCCAATCGCATCGTATGTGATCGCCTGTCCATTGTACGACGTCATCAAATCCTTCCAACCGCTTTCGGCATAGCTGTACTGGATTGTGCGCGCCGGATCCGGAACCGGTGTCGGCGTAGGCGTAGGTGTGGGCGTCGGGGTTAAGGTAAAATGCAACCCTCGATTTTAAAGGTTCACGAAACGTTTACGTGCCGCCACTGTACCTGCTATGGACCAACAAGCATCGCCTTTGTGATACCACGGCACTTGTCAGGAACATTCCTGAAACCTTTAAGGGCTTGGGATGGTGTGTTTAACAAGTCAATATTCCCCAGTGATCTCAATAATTACTTCTTTTGATACAATATGCAATTCATCTCCGGAAAACATTTGAAACAGTAGGTAAAGAGAATCTTCCATACATTCGCTGTGCTTTATGAGATAATTCTGTAAGTATGAAAAATCTTCTTCCGCAGTAAGTGAAATGATTGTTTCACGATTTTCAGACCATTCACCTTTAATTGCAAGCGTAATTCCTATATTGAGGAAGGTTAAGTCAATCTTAACATCAAAAATTGGATTAAATAATTCAATTTTAATTTTATCTTCACTACAGTCATATTTAATATTTTTCAATTTTGCATCATGAACATAACTGTTGCATAAATACTCTTTTAACTCTTTGATATCATTTTTGTTATATCTCGGCATTGCGTCCTCCCGACTATCTGAATGGGAAATAAATTGTTGCGTAAGGTTCAGGCACAATCATTCCTGGATAATAATGACCTGTTCCGTGTATATGGTAATGTGGCCCATTTGAATAATTAGGATTTTCATCCCAGCGAAATACTTCAGTATTTGTGAGTGGATCCATCCAACTAATAAATGCTCCATTCTTTGTCCCAGCTCTAGGCACTTTAACTAATCCAACAGGATTGAAAGTATTTGGATCAATTGGGAAAATCACAGGACTGTCAGGTTCCTTTGGAATAACTCTTGCAGTATCTGTACTTTGATCCTTCGCGGAGGATGCTTGGTAAGAATTCCACGCGGCAGAACTCATGATATCCAATGTCGGACGCGGCAGAACTGTACCTCCTG
>DBPP01000007.1 GCA_002305575.1 Ruminococcaceae bacterium UBA1417 | reverse complement strand
GTTGTGGTGGCTCTTGATGGTGGCAGACTCGCCGCCCAGGCCGCTTTCCACCACGTCGGGGTAGATCGTACCCTGAGCCAAAAAGTCCACTGCCCCGATCTTCTTGGCTTCATCCTCAAAGACGCGGATAAACTCTTCTCCGATGATCTTGCGCTTGCGCTCCGGGGCGTCCTCCCCTGCCAGCTTGGCATAGAAGCGTTCCCGGGCATCCACGCAGACAAAGTTGATGTCGAACTGGCCGCCTTCGCCGAAGACCTGGCAGACCTGTTCCCGCTCGTTCTTACGCAGCAGGCCATGATCCACAAACACGCAGGTCAGCTGCTTGCCGACGGCCTTCGCGAGCATCGCAGCGGCAACCGAGGAATCGACGCCGCCAGAAAGCGCGCAAAGCACCTTGCCGCCACCGATTTTTTCCCGCAGAGCCCGCACGCTTGTCTCCACAAAGGAATCCATTTTCCAATCGCCCTTGCAGCCGCAGACACGATAGACGAAGTTGGAAAGCATCGTCTTGCCCTCCTGCGTGTGGAGTACCTCGGGGTGGAACTGCAGCGCATACAGCTTCTTTTCCGCGTTTTCCGCCGCTGCCACAGGGCAATTATCGGTATATGCCGAAGCTATAAAGCCCGGCGCAATCGTTTCCACATAATCGTTGTGGCTCATCCAGCAGATGGTTTCCGGGCTGACGCCGTGGAACATCTCTGAAGCGGTGTCCACATGCACAAGCGTTTTTCCATATTCGCGCTCCGGCGCGCGGCACACATGACCGCCCAGCAGATGCATCATCAGCTGGCAGCCATAGCACAGGCCAAGCACCGGGATGCCGAGTGCAAAAATAGCGGGATCCATCGTCGGCGCGCCGTCTGCATAGACGCTGTTCGGCC
This sequence comes from Ruminococcaceae bacterium UBA1417, assembly GCA_002305575.1. Lineage (GTDB taxonomy): Bacteria > Bacillota > Clostridia > Oscillospirales > Acutalibacteraceae > Hominenteromicrobium. The sequence continues at coordinate 5,391 of DBPP01000007.1, read as the reverse complement.
CGCCTGTAAAAATGATGCCTTTCGGATTTTCTGCGCGGATCGCTTCAAGGCCGACGCGGAAGGAGACGATTTCGCAATATACGCCACACTCGCGCACCCGGCGAGCGACAAGCTGATTGTATTGGCCGCCAAAGTCCACGACCAGAACTTTTTCATTTTTTGCCATACGTTTCTTTCCTTTTCTGGGGTTATTCAACCGTTACAGATTTTGCGAGATTCCGCGGTTTATCGATATCGCAGCCCTTCATGGAAGCCACATAATACGCGAAAAGCTGCATGGGGATAACAGACAGCGAAGGCAGCATGAATGGGCTGATTTTCGGGATGTAGAACACCATGTCCGTCTGCTGGGCAATCTCAGTCTTATCCTCCGTCGCAAGGCCCAACACCACAGCACCGCGAGCCTTGACCTCCCGAATGTTCGACATCATCTTATCGAACAGACGCGCGTCTGTCGCAAGCGCAATCACCAGCGTGCCGTCCTCGATCAGCGAAATCGGGCCGTGCTTGAGCTCGCCTGCCGCATATGCTTCGGAGTGAATATAAGAGATTTCCTTGAGCTTGAGCGACGCTTCCAGAGACGCCGCATAATCGACGTTGCGCCCGATGAAGTACATATCGCCGGCATTGAAATACTTGGAAGCAAAGAACTGGATATGCTCCTTATTTTGCAACATTTTCTCAATTTGATCTGGAATCTGCTCGAGCTCCGCGATATAGCGGTCGAGCTCCTGGGCCGTCAGCCGGCCGAGCTTTTCGCCGATATAGAGCGCCAGCAGGTAAACGACCGCAAGCTGCGTGCTGTACGCTTTCGTGGACGCGACAGAAATCTCCGGCCCGGCCCACGTGTAGAGCACGTCGTCCGATTCGTTGGCAATCGTGCTGCCGACGACATTGACAATTGAAAGTACACGGCAGCCCGCGCGCTTTGCTTCGCGCAGCGCGGCCAACGTATCGGCCGTCTCGCCGGATTGGCTGATGATGATCATCAGCGTGTGCTCGTCGATGATCGGCTTCCTGTAACGGAATTCCGAAGCGACGTCCACCTCCACGGAGATCCGCAGCAGCTCTTCAAACGCATACTTTGCGACGACGCCGACGTGATACGCGGTGCCACAGGCGACGATGCAGATCTTCGTGAAGCTTTGGAGCTGCTCTGCTGTCAGCGTAATGTCATCGAGCACGACGCGGCCGTTGCGGATGCGCGGCGCAATGGTATCGCGCACTGCCTTGGGCTGCTCGCAGATTTCCTTCATCATGAAGTGCTCATAGCCGCCCTTTTCCGCTGCCTCGATGTCCCATTCGATATGCTCCACAGTCTTCTCAACCGGATCGCCGTCCGCATTGAAGAATTCTACCGTATCGCGCGTCAGAATGGCGATTTCATTGTCCTTCAAGCGATAAATATCGCGCGTGTGCGCGAGGATCGCCGGAATGTCGGAGGCAATGAAGTTTTCACCCTGTCCCACGCCGATGATCAGCGGGCTGTCTTTGCGCACGCAGAAAAGGCGGTCCGGATATTCCGCGCTGATGATCCCCAGCGCGTAGCTGCCCTCTACCTTCGAAATGACCTTCGCAATCGTTTCCATAATATCGCCGTGGTCGTAGTATTCGAGCATCTGCGCAACAACTTCCGTGTCCGTTTCAGAAACAAACTGGACGCCGCGGCGGATCAGGTGGTTTTTCAGATACAAATAATTTTCGATGATGCCGTTGTGCACGACGGCATATTTGCCGCCCTCGCTCGTCTGCGGATGTGAGTTGATGTCGCTCGGCGCGCCGTGCGTCGCCCAGCGCGTATGCCCGATACCCAGCGTGCCCTCAATGGCCTTGCCGCCGTCGATCAGCTCGCTGAGCACGCGAAGACGACCCTTTGCCTTGGCAACGCGGATGCCGTCTTTTGAATAGACCGCCACGCCGGCGGAGTCATACCCGCGGTATTCCAGCTTTTCAAGCCCTTCCAAAAGAATTGGCGCCGCCTGCTCGCCTCCAATATAACCGACAATACCACACATAATGTATCCCTTCCTTTCTTGGCCGCCGCCTTTTCAGCAGACCACGGAAAGCGGGCACCAGAGCACCCGCCTTCCGCTAAACGACTTTTTATCTGTAAATAATATCGGCGCGCGCCGGTCCATTCGAAACCATGGTAATCGGCACACCAATGTGTTTTTCGGCAAATTCCACGTAATTGCGCGCCGCTTCCGGCAGATCCTCGTACTTGCGGATGCCGCTGATGCTGCACTTCCAGCCGGGAAGAACCTCGAGAATCGGCTTGCAGCGCTTGAGTTCCGTCGTAGTCGGGAAATAGTCGATGCGCTTGCCGTCAAGTTCATAGGCCACGCAGACCGGGATCTCATCGAGATAGCCGAGCGCATCGAGCACCGTAAAGGCCACCCCGGTCGCCCCCTGCACCGCGCAGCCATAGCGCGCCGCAACAAGGTCCAGCCAGCCCATTCTTCTCGGGCGGCCCGTCGTTGCGCCGTATTCGCCGCCGTCACCGCCGTGGGTACGCAGCGCGTCCGCTTCTTCGCCGAAAATCTCGGAAACAAATTCGCCTGCGCCGACCGCGCTGGAATATGCCTTGACCACGGTGACAATTTCTTTGATCTCATACGGCGGGATACCGCCCGCGCCGATTGCGCCGAAGCCGGCGAGCGGCGAAGAGGAGGTGACCATCGGGTAAATACCGAGATCCGGATCCTTCAAAGAACCGAGCTGACCCTCGAGCAAAATGGTCTTGCCGGCCTTGACCGCCTCGTGCAGCAGCGTGAACGTATCCGCCACGTACGGCTCGAGCGCCGCCTTGTATTCCATCAGCTTTGCATAAATTTCTTCGCGATTGAGCGGCTCCACCTTATACAGGTCTTTGTACAGCACGTTTTTGAGATCGAGCACATGGTCGATCTTTTCCATCAGCGCATCCTTGTCGTCAAAGAGCTCACTGACCTGGAAGCCGATTTTTGCATACTTATCCGAATAGAACGGCGCAATACCGCTCTTCGTGGAACCGTAGGATTTCGCCGCGAGACGGGCCTCCTCCATGCCGTCCAGCGCCTTGTGGTACGGCATGACGATCTGGCAGCGGTTGGAGATGACCAGATTCGGCATCGGCACACCGCGGTCCGTAACCGACTTGATCTCATTGAGGAAATTCTCAACAGACAGCGCTACGCCGTTGCCGATGACATTGATGATATTCTTTCGAAAAATACCGGAGGGGAGCTGATGCAGCGCAAATTTGCCGTATTCGTTGATGATCGTGTGGCCGGCATTGCTGCCACCCTGAAAACGAACAACGATGTCCGACGTCTCCGCGAGCATATCGGTGATCTTGCCTTTTCCCTCGTCGCCCCAGCAGGCGCCGACGATTGCCTTTACCATAATCGTTCAAGCCTTTCTCATGTATATTTTTTTCTCCGCCCCGCTATGCCCGCAAATGCGGCGGGCGGATTTCAGATTACAGGTTGATTTCAGCGGTTTCTTCTTCCGTATCGGCATAGCGGTTCAGAACCGGCTGCACCGTCTCACGCAGGAAGATTTCTGTCTGACGCGGCGCGCGGCCCACATATTTGTGCGGGTCCACAATGCCGCGAAGCTCTTCGAGCGTAACGCCGAAGATCGGATCGCCCGCGATGCGCTCGAGCAGGTCGTTTTCCCCGCCTTCTTCCTTAATGACCTTCGAGGCCGCCATCGAATGCACACGCACGTGCTCGTGCAGCTCCTGCCGGTTCGCGCCGCGCTTGGCGGCGTCCATCATGATGTTCTCCGTCGCCATAAACGGCAGCTCGCGGCGCAGGTGCTGTTCGATGACCTTCGGGTACACAACGAGACCATCTGCCACGTTCATCACCAGGTTCAAAATCGCATCGGTCGCAAGGAACGCTTCCGGCACACTGATGCGCTTGTTCGCCGAGTCGTCGAGCGTCCGCTCAAACCACTGCGTCGAAGCCGTAATCGCCGGGTTCAGCGCGTCAACCACGACATAGCGCGCAAGGGAGGCAATGCGCTCGCTGCGCATCGGGTTGCGCTTATACGCCATCGCGGACGAACCGATCTGATTCTTCTCAAACGGCTCCTCCACCTCCTTGAGGTGCTGCAAAAGGCGGATATCGTTCGAGAACTTTGCCGCGCTCTGCGCGATGCAGCTCAGGATGTTCAGCATCTGGCTATCGAGCTTTCTGGGATAGGTCTGGCCGGAAACGGCGAAGCATGTTTCGTAGCCCATCTTCTCCGCAATCTTCCCGTCAATCTTGGCGGCCATCGCGTCGTCGCCGTCAAAGAGCTCCAGGAAACTCGCCTGCGTACCAGTCGTACCCTTCGAGCCCAGCAACTTCGCCTTGCCAATCTGATACTCCACGTCCTCGAGATCCATCAGGAATTCCTGAATCCAGAGCGTCGCGCGTTTGCCGACCGTCGTCGGCTGGGCAGGCTGGAAATGCGTGAAGGCCAGCGTCGGCAGATCCTTATAGGTATCCGCAAATTTCGAAAGCACGCGGATGACGTTCACCAGCTTTTTGCGGACGATCTTCATTGCCTCGGTCATGATGATGATATCGGTATTGTCACCCACATAGCAGCTTGTTGCGCCGAGGTGGATGATGCCGGCAGCCTTCGGGCACTGCTGGCCATAGGCGTACACATGGCTCATCACGTCGTGGCGGACAAGACGCTCGCGCGCTTCGGCAACCTCATAATTGATGTCCTCCGCATGGGCCTTCAGCTCGTCCACCTGCTCCTGCGTAATCGGCAGGCCAAGCTCCATTTCACTTTCCGCCAGCGCAATCCACAGGCGGCGCCATGTTTTGAATTTCATATCGGGAGAAAAAAGGTATTTCATCTCCTGATCGGCATAGCGGGAGGAAAGCGGGGATTCGTAGGTATCTCTCATTGGGTCGATCTTCCTTTCTGCTTTGAAGCCGCCCTTTTGCCGTGTGGCAGAGGCGGCCCATATTCTCAAAACCGGAATACATTCCAACACACGATAATTCTATAAAAAACCGCGGCGATTGTCAATCATTTTCCGAAATCCATGGCGCAAGGATTCGTACAATTTCATTTGTTTGGGGTCGAAAATACTGGCGCTTTTACAGAAAGAAGGCCAAAACTTGCAGGAACNNCAGGAAGATTCATGCAGAATCTGTGCAGAAGTTTGGAATTTTTTGCACAAAATGCCTTGCAAAATTGGCGAAGACGTGATAAAATAGCCCCATGTTCCCCATTTTGGGGGGCAATCCCGGTTTTGCAGGATTTCTTTTTGAAAATTGCGTTTCACCGGGATTTCAGAATTCACATTTTTTTCACTAAGGAGCGATTCATAATGTCTTACGTAAGCGACCAGCTTGCCGAGCTCAAAAGACTCAACGCGAACGAGCCTGAATTCATTCAGGC
>DBPP01000028.1 GCA_002305575.1 Ruminococcaceae bacterium UBA1417 | reverse complement strand
GCGCCAGCCCAGCGCCTGGATCGTGACGCGCAGATCCTGCTCAAAACGGATGGGGTCCATCACATGCCAGCGGTAGAGCCCAAAACGCCGCTGCGAACGGTACAGCGGATCGGTGCGCACCACCTGCATCCCGGTATACGGCGTTGTAAAGGACACATAGTCTGCGTGCGTTTCCGGGTTTTCAAAATTGTAGGAACCGCAGAAGTAATCCTCTGTGCCCGTGCCGCAAATGGTGGGATAGGCACCATCATCATCCAGATAGAACTTGATTTCACCTTCACCCCACCAGCCGTTGTTGTGCACGCCCCACGCCATATAGGTGCCGACGTATTGTCCCCTGCCCCGCACGCCGTCGAGGATCGTATACACTTCCCCATACGGCAGGGGATTTACGCGGCGGAACTGCGCGTGAAAATAGGCGCAGTCTTCTTCCACTTCGGTCAATGTGTAATCGATCTGGTAATAGATCGTCACCGGCTCGTCCGCCCGATTTTCGAGNNCCAGTAACAGTTGAACGCACTGCCGGGATTGACGCAGACCGCAAGAGACGAAATCTGCATGTATTCCTGCCAACCACAGCAGAAAAAATCGCCGATGGGACACTCGACCGACGGCTTATCCTGTTCCTCCCAATACATGCGCAGGATCGTATTGCGCCATTGACCCGTCGGCGTCAGCCAGATGTGCTGGATTGCACCGGGCCCTTCGATATCTGCGATCTCCACCACTGTTCCGGGCTGCATCACAATATACGGGTTCACTTTCCAGCCCGTACCCAGATCGCGCGCCGCATACCGCGCATTGCCCTGATCCAACGGACACATACCGCCCTTTCCCTTTTCGCCGGTGGGATTTTCCGGACTGATTGAGCGGGTTTTTGCATTGGACAACCGGGATAGATTGCCCATATGCATTCCCAAACCATTAAACATAACAACGCCTCCTATTCGGCAAACCTAGTTTGCCCTGATGAAGCCATTGTACTGCAATTGCGCGCGGCGCACAAGTCACACTGCTGCCAAGATTTTGCAGATTGACTTGTGCTTTCTGCCCATTTAGATCACATGAAACGTCTTCCATTTCCCGGATTTGTATCGCAGCAGCGTAAAGACCGTGCGAACCGCCCAATCGCAGCACATGGCAAGCGCGACACCAATCACGCCAAGCTGCATCCAGACGCCAAACACGACGGACAACACGAGCCGGCAGGCAGCAGTAGAAAAAACCGAAACCAGCATGGCATAGCGCACATCACCGGCCGCGCGCATCCCGTTTGGCATGACGCCCGAAAACGGATAGAGCACTGCATTGCAGACGTTGTGAATCAATACAAGCGCCAGAATCAGGTCGGTTACCGTGCGGTCAAGCGGGTAAAACCGCAGAAAAACCGGCGTGACAGCAAAGACCAGCACATTCCAGAGGACGGAAATCAGCAGCGTGATGCGCATCAGCTTGCGCATATAATACGTTGCCGCCAGGGAATCCCCAGCCCCCATACACTGCCCAATGATGGTGACAAAGGCCGGTCCCATCGCTGCACCCACCAGCGCTGCCAGAGACCAGAAGCTCTGAGCGACGCCGTTTGCCGCGATCTGCGCTGTGCCGAACATAGCTGTGATGCTGCTCAGGGCCACTTTGATTAGCTGAAACAGACCGTTTTCCACGCCGCCCGGCACGGCAACCCGCAGAATGCGCCAGACCATACGGGTATCCAGGCGGAAAAGGTCGGCGGTGCGGTACCGAACTGCGCGGTCTTTCCCAAAACAGAATGCCGTGACAGCAACCGCGGAGAATACGCGAGCAACCAGCGAGGGATATGCGACGCCGGCGACACCGGCGTGCAGCACAAAAATGCCAATGGCGTTGCCCACCACATTGAGGACATTGGAGGCCGCCGAGACATACAGCGTAACGCGCGTCTGATTCATGCTTCTGCAAATTGCCGCACCGGCATTATAGACCGCAATGGCCGGAAAGGAATACGCGGAAATACGCAGGTACGTAACGCATGATTCCATAACATCCGGTTCCACGCGGCCAAACAGCAACCCAAGCAGCTGCCGATTCCAGATGAGCGAAACGGCAGTCAGCACCGCAGACAGCAGAATGGAGCACACCAGAAGCTGACTGCCGGAAAGATCGGCTGACGATTGCTCCCGCCGGCCGAGATATTGGCTGACGACCACCGCCCCGCCCGACGCCAGCGCCGTAAACAGGTAAATGAAAACCGTATTGAACATGTTGACAAGTGAAACACCCGAAACCGCCGCGTCACCGGCATAGCTGACCATGAAGGTATCGGCGATTCCCACCAGCATGACGAGCAACTGCTCAAAAAAAAGTGGGACAATCAGTTTTCGGATATCAGCGTTGGAGAAGCGTTTGTGCGCCGCCGGGAGCTGCATATTCGGCTCAATCCATTTGCGGACAATCGTGTACATACCAAATTCCACCCCATAATGTGAGAATTCTCCGAGCGGTGGCGCGCTAAACCGCAAAGGAAAAGGCGCTCCGCTTCCGGGCGCCTTCATTGTAATCCTGAAACAGCAAACTGTCCAATATTTATATTCGATATAATATCATGCCTGTAAGGCATTTTTTAAGTGATCTATAAATCTGTGCACAGCCGGCGCAAATGAAAAAGAGTTTTTCCACACCAATACTGAACCCAATTCCAGCTCTGGGGCAAGCGGGACAAAACGCAAATGCTCCCCCAAATTCTCCTGAGAAATGGTCAGCGCCACACCCGCGCCCGCTTCTACCAGTGCAGCCCCGTTGCGAATCAGATTGAAATGCGCCGCGACCTCTACGCGGTCGAAGCATTCGCCAAACCAAGCGGCAATCTCACCCCGCACATCCTCGCGCCCACCCAACAGGATCGGATAATTTGCAAGCACCTCGGGGCCTACCGAAGACATGGATGCGAGAGGAGAATCCTCCCGAACCAAAGCGCCGTAGCGCTCCTGCACAGGCATGCGGAGGAACGCATACCGGCGTACATTGACCGGCTCCATCAGCAGGCCCAAATCCAGAAGGCCCTTCTCCATGCGATCCTGCACGTCATCGGCTGTCGCACTGTAGATTCGAAAGCGCACGCGCGGATAAAGCGACCGAAACGCCACAATCTGCGCCGCCAAAAGCGAGAAGCTTCGCGCCTCGGCACAGCCGATGGAGATCTCGCCCGAAAGCTCCCCTTCGCTGCGGGACAGCTCCTGCTTTGCCTTGTCCGACAATGCAACAATTTCCTGTGCGCGCTGCTTCAAAAGCAGCCCTTCTTCCGTCAGTGTCATGTGGTACTTATTGCGTTGAAACAACCGGACGCCAAGCTCCGACTCCAACTGCATCAGTTGGCGCGAAAGCGTCGGCTGTGTCATGTGCAACAAACCGGCCGCACGCGTGATGTTTCCCTCCCGCGCTACCACCAAAAAATACCGGAGAACACGCAGCTCCATTTTAAAAGTCCCCCCCTCTGCTTTATTTCATTATAGCGGCTTTAGAAGTCGGATGCAAGCCGGTAAAACGGCGTGCCGGCAACTATATCGCATAAAATCCATCGCAAATTTTGCCGCATACCGCCATAAATACTATTATTATGATTTTTTCATACCCGTTTCGACGCGATATTACAACAAATTTTCTTCGCGTTTTCCAGTCTTTCCCCTTGAAATAGGGCCGCACATATGGTAGAATTTGTTCACAATTCAAATCACGCAGGAGGTAAGTCATGGAAAAACAAATAAAGATTATTATTTGTGCGGATGACGGCGAATGGACCCGGGAAAATATCGACGCTTTTTCGGCCAAAGGCGCACAAGTTATGATCGTCGGAAGGAACGGTGCGGCGTTGCTTTCCAGAATCCGGGAGGAAAAACCAAACGCCGTTATCATGGAGCTTTTCATGCCCGGTCTTGACGCACTCGGTGTCATGCACGCGGTCAAAAGCGAGGGGCTCGAAAAACCAGTTTTCATTGTAACCGCGTCGTACTCCGCCCCCGCTCTCGAGCGTCAGGTGATGGAAGCCGGCGCTTCGTATTTTGCCATCCAGCCCTACAGCAAGAGTGAAATGATTGACCGTGTTTTTGCGCTTACAGGCAATGCAGGCCATGCAAATTCGCCTGCTGCGAACCGTTCGGACCTGCGCATCCAAGTCACGGAGATTCTGCACCAGATCGGCGTGCCCGCACACATCAAGGGCTACCACTATCTGCGCGACTCGATCATCATGGCCATCGAGGAACCGGAGATCATCAACGCGGTCACGAAACAGCTTTACCCGAGTGTCGCCAAACAGTATGAGACGACGAGTTCCCGTGTAGAGCGCGCCATCCGGCATGCGATAGAGGTCGCCTGGGACCGCGGAGATGTGGACGTCCTGAATTCTTATTTCGGGTATACGATACATAACACACGTGGTAAACCGACAAATAGTGAATTTATTGCGATGATTTCCGACAAGCTCTGTCTTGAAATGGAAAACGTCTCCTGACGTTTTATTTTATGTCGAAAAGTGAATTTTCCTCACTTATATTTCCCCATATATTCCCCTGCAAAAAAACGCCCCGCATCCGGTGATTCCGGCGCGGGGCGTTTTATATAACAATTTTGATTTTTTAATTCTAGGGCTTGTGGTTGTCTTTGATCAGGACTCAAGTTGTGCCGTGTACAGCTCGTAATATTGGCCGCGTGCCGCAAGCAGTGCATCGTGACTGCCGGCCTCAGCAATCCCCTTGTTCGAAATGTAAAGGATGCGGTCGCAATTCTTGATGGTTGAGAGGCGGTGCGCAATGATGAAACTTGTACGCCCCTTAAGCAACGCCTGCAGGCCCTCCTGTAGCAGCCGCTCCGTCTTCGCGTCAATGGAAGAAGTCGCCTCGTCCAGCACAAGAATTTTCGGATCGGAAAGCAGCGTGCGCGCAAAAGCGATCAGCTGCTTCTGTCCCTGCGAAAGGCGCGAGCCGCGCTCGTTCACCTGCGTGTTGTACCCTTGCGGCATCTGACTGATAAAATCGTGCGCACGCACGGTTTTGGCCGCCGCAATAACCTCTTCATCCGTTGCATCCAAACGGCCGTAACGGATGTTGTCCATAATGGTGCCGGAGAAGATGAAGCTGTCCTGCAGCATAATGCCCATTTGCGCACGCAGGGAATGCAGCGTAACCTTCGAGATATCGTGTCCATCCACCAGAACGCGGCCCGAATTGATGTTGTAGAAGCGTGAGATCAGGTTGACCACCGTCGTTTTGCCGGCTCCGGTCGGGCCCACCAGTGCGATGGATTCGCCGGGTTGCACATCCAGATTGAAATGCTCGAGGATATTGATCGTACCATCGTAGGAGAACGTCACATCTTCAAACGTCACACGACCCTGAATAGCGGGCAGCGGTTGAGCGTCCGGCGCGTCGTCCACCGTAACCGGCTCGTCGATCATCTCAAAGATGCGCTCCAGATACGCAACCGCGTTGATAAACGTATTGTAGAGGTTGGAAAGCTGGAGAATGGGCTGCCAGAAGCGCCATGCGTATGCGGAAATCGCGATCAGCGTACCGATCTGCACGGCCGGACCAAGCAAAGAGAGTCCGATGAGATACATCGCGCCGACCACCCACGTGGAGATATTGTCTACGGAAACCCAGACGAGATTGGAAGTGTACTGGGCTTTCATCCAGCTCTTATACATCTTGGTATTGAGCGCATGATAGATTTCTGCGTTCTTTTTCTCCCGGGTAAACGCCTGCGTGATCTTCATGCCATCGAGACTTTCATGGAGATACGCATTCAGATTGGAGCTCTTGTTGGAGACGTCCTGCCAGGCGCGGCGCTGCGCTGGCTTCAAAACCAGCACGATGACCAGAAATAGCGGAATGCCGGCCATAACAACCAGAGAAAGCTGCACGTCACAGAGGAACATGAACACCGCAATCAGAATCAGATTGAAAATTTCCAGAACAAAATTGATGATACCGTTGGAAAGCGCATCGGAAACGGAGTTTACATAATTGATGACGCGCGTAAGGATCTTGCCGTGCGGACGGTCATCGTAGAACTGGAAGGACAGACGCTGCAAATGCTCGAAAAGGTCTTTGCGGATGTCGTAGATAATCTCCTGCCCCACCACGGTCATATAGCGCGAACGCTTGACCGAAAAGAAAATGGAGAGGAGGATGGAGACGAGCATAATACCCGCAAGCAGGAAAAGCTGGCGGAAATCCTTGTTCGGCACCGCTTCGTTCAGGCCGATTTCAATCAGCTTCGGCCCAACCAGCGCACACGCCGCCGAAATGGCAGAAAACAGAATGGACAGCACCATTTTTTTCGCATGCCGCCGAATATACACGCCGGCACGCAGCAAATGCTTGATGTTGAATGGGGTTTCCAGTGTTTCATCCACGTCAAACCGATTTCTGGCCATTATGCAACACCCCCTTCCTCCGTAATACCGTTCTGGAGCGCATACACCTCGCGGTAATAGCCGGGGCGTGTGATCAGCTCCTCGTGCGTGCCGACATCGGTGATCCGGCCATCTTCGAGGATCACAATGCGGTCGGCGCGCTTCGTCGTGGAAATGCGCTGCGCCACAATGATTTTGGTACAGCGAAAATCGAGGTTTGAAAGCTGTTCCTGAATGTACTTTTCGGTTTCCATATCGACCGCCGACGTCGTATCGTCAAGAATCAGGATTGACGGACGGACAGCCAGCGCACGCGCGAGTGCGATACGCTGTTTCTGGCCGCCAGACAAGCCCGTGCCGCGCTCGCCGATGACCGTATCGAAGCCCTCGGGCAGCTTCCCGGCAAAATCCACGCAGGCAATCTTCGCAAAGCGCTGCACATCCTCCTCAGACATATCCGGATCGCCATAAGCAATGTTGCCATCCACGGAATCGGAGAAGAGAAACACGTCCTGCGTCGCAATGCCGATGGAACTGCGCAGGGCCTGTAGATCGTACAGGCCGACCGGAACGCCGTCCACACAGACTTTACCCGCCGAAGCATCCGCAAAGCGTGGGATCAGGTTGATCAACGAGGTCTTGCCCGCGCCGGTCGGTCCCATAATCGCGACGGTTTCTCCGGGCCGAATGTCAAGATCGATGTCATGCAGTACCTCTGTACTGTTGAGCTTCAGGCTCACATGGTCGAAACGAACAGCCCCTGCAACGCGATCCGTCGGCTTCACGGCATCGGCGCGCGAAACAATTGTGGAGCGGGCATAGTACAACTCGACCACCTTGGAAGCTGAAGCGAAGAAGCGCTGCAAATCGTTGATCAGCATGCCGAGCGTACGCATCGGGTTTGTGAGCGTCCAACACAGCGAATTGAACAGCGCAAAGGTACCCACAGAGATACGGCCGATGATCAGGAAAGTCCCGCCGACAAGCAAAACGGCAATTGAGAGCGCCTGAGAAAGGCCGTCGATATACGGGGAAAACTTCAGCCACAGCAGCGAAGCTTTCAGGTTCGCCTTTTTATAATCCTCATTTTTCCGGTCAAACTGCTCGATTTCATAATCTTCGCGGGCAAACGCTTTGACGACACGATTTCCTGCGATGTTTTCCTGCGCCGCGGTGTTCAGACGGGAAAGGCGCTCGCGCAGATCGACATACAGCGGATGCACGCGCTTGGCAAACGCTTTGGTCAGGATAAAAATGATTGGCGTAACGGCAAGCATGGCAAGTGCAAACAGCCAGTCGACCACCAGGAATGTAATCGTTGTGGTTAAGAACAGAACCACACAGTCAATCAGCATGCGAATGACATAGCAAACCGTGTGGCGCACCATATCGAGGTCGCCCGTCAGGCGTGTCATCAGGTCTCCGGTGCGGTTCTTTGAGAAGAAGCTGCTGTCCTGCGCCTGCATGTTGGCGTAAAGGTCGCGGCGCAGCTTAAAAAGCAGTTTCTGCGAACAGGTTTCGTATGTAAGGATCGAAAGATAATTGAACGATGTACGGAATAGCGTGAAGCCAATCAGTAAGGCAACAAGGAACACGAGATGGTTCCACAGCGCGGGCGTTACGCCGCCTCCCTGCTGAACCGGTGTGAAAACGGTATCCATAATCTGCGCTGTCAAAAACGAATTGACCAGCGTCATCATGGAGATGAGCGCCGTGGAGCACAGCGCGAAAACATAGCGTTTTCGGCACCCCTCCAGGTTTTTCCAAACCCACTTGATCTGGAACATTTTGCAACGACCTGCCTTTCAATACAAACACATTTTCCCAACGCCCGGGTCATAGCGCCGTGGCATTTTGCTTCTGTTTATTATAGCGGGATTGTTGTAAAATGGAAGCTTTTTTTGCATTTTTTCTACCGTGAGAATTCACAAACTTGACGCATAAAAAGCATGGAAAAACCATAAAAAAAGCCCGCAGTCTCTCTGCATGGGACATGTCCTTATATCGCGGACATATCCCGAAGAAAAAACTGCGGGTCAAATAATTTTCGGAGAAAAAACTGGCTATGGAATTACCGGTAAATCACTTCGTACCCGCCGGCACGTTCCAGACAATAGCACTCGCTGTACCTTTCCGAAAACATTTTCATATATTTATCCATATTTGGCGCGAGACGCATCCCCGGCAGGTCCTCCGGCCGTACCCAGAACACGCGCCCTTCGTCCGTCTCGCCAATGAGCGTACCGGAAAAAGTGTGTGTTCTATAGAAATAGGTGAAATACTTGCCGCCGTCCGCTTGATCCCAGTAGATAAAGCCACAGGGTTCGAGTTCCCGGATTGAATAGCCGGTTTCTTCCAGAACCTCGCGCACAGCGCTGTCGTAAATGCTTTCCCCTTTCTCCGTATGGCCGCCAGGAAATGCTATGCCCGGATATTTCTTCACACGGTCCTGCACGAGAACTTCCCCCGTTTCGGGATTCTCAATCAAAACCATATTCGTAATTGTAAAATCCGGCATAACGCACCTTCTCAGATGCTGAATACTGTGAAGGCGTATTCCGCCTCTTCACCGGGCTGCAGCGTGCGCATACCGCGCTTCTCAAGAAACTCATCGCTTTCGCTGACTGCCGTCGCGCAACCGGTCCACGGCTCCAGCGCAACATACGGGCCGTCATTTGCGGCAGACCAAATGCCGAGCATCGGGAAATCAGAGAACTCCATCATCACGCCACGACCGCTTTTGCGGCTCTTGAGGGAGACGCAGGAGGATTCCAGATTGCTGAATACGAGTGCGTCGCGATAGAACAAGCTGTGCTGCAACGGGATAACATTTTCATCGTCGAGCGTATATGTCACCTTATCAAAATCAATCAAGCACTCCTTGAGATCGATTTCCGGGCACTTCTGCGTCTCGGGCTTTTCAAAAACGATGTCGTAATCCTCAAAAACTTCCCCTTCCGCAACCGGGAGGTTGAAACCCGGATGGCCGCCCACACAGAACGGCAACGGCTCATTGCCCGTATTCTCCACCTTAAATTCCGTGGTGATGCTGCTGCCTGTCAGCGTATAGGTCACTGTGAAACGGAAATCATACGGGTACTGCTTTTTCGTCTCGTCGTTGCCTTCGAGCACGAGGGAAACGGCATCCTCACGCTGCGCCGCTACCGTATATTCGCAGCGGCGCGCAAAGCCGTGGCGGTTCATTTCAAACCATTTTCCCTTGATGCGCGTGCGGCCGCCGCGCAGTGCGCCGACAATGGGGAACAAAACCGGTGCATGCCCACCCCAGTATTTCGGATCGCCCTGCCAAATGTGTTCGAACCCATCGTCCCCCTTGAAGGAGACCAGTTCAGCGCCAAGCGTATTGATGGCTGCCGAAACATTTTCATTTTGTATGTGGATCAGCATATTTTTTTCCTTTCTGCATCCGCAGGCCGCTTCCGGCCTTCCGCCCGTAATCTTGTACTGTTTATTATAACAAAGAAAACCGCTTGAAGCAAGAGAGAATCCGTGCTATAATCGAAATACATCCGCACAGGAAAGGAAAGATAACCGCATGCGAGCCATTATTCAGCGCATCAACGGCGCTGTAATCACGATAGACGGAAACGAAACGCGCGAAATCGGCGAAGGCATCGTCGTTTTTATGTGCGCCATGGTCGGAGACAGCGAACAGCAGGCCGATTATCTCGCACAGAAGGTCTGCGCGCTGCGCATCTTCAAGGACGATCAGGGCAAAATGAACCGCTCGCTGATTGATATCGGCGGCGACGCACTGATCGTCTCCAACATCACGTTAAGCGCCGACATGAAGCACGGCAACCGTCCGGATTTCAGCCGTTCGGCGCCGCCGCAGGAAGCCAGACACCTCTACGACTACTTCGTGGAACAGGTGAAAAAGCAGAAAATCGGACGCGTTTGCACCGGGGAATTCGGCGCACACATGCACGTGGATGTGCAGAATGACGGTCCGGTCAACATCATCATCGACACCGAGCGCATCGGCAAATAACGGAGGAAATCGGGATGCGTCTTTTTACTGCACTGACAGAAACCGCACCGCTCGAAGAGATTCCCACAGCCAGTGAACTGCAAAAATGGCTGGAATCGCTCGGCGAGCAGGCCTTTCATCTGGCCGTGCGTCTGCTCTTCGCACTGGCTCTGCTCTTTTTGGGTACCAGACTGATCAAATTCCTGCTGAACCGGTTCCGGCACTCGAAGCTCTACGCGCGCATGGATACAGGCCTGGCCACATTCATCGCCAGCGCCTCAAAAATTGGGCTGTACATCGTGCTGATCCTGATCCTGTTGGGCGTGCTCGGTGTGGAAACCACCTCGTTCCTCGCGCTGTTCACCTCCGGCGGCGTCGCTGTGGCGCTTGCTTTTCAGGGTGCGGTTTCCAATCTGGCCGGCGGTGTAATGATCCTGCTTTTCCACCCATTCCGTGTCGGCGATTATATTGAGACAACGGAAATCGCGGGAACCGTGAAGGAAATCAACGTGCTGTACACCGTGATCGTCACACCGGATAACAAGCGCGTCACCGTGCCGAACGGCACGCTGACGAACACGGCGATCACCGACTACAGTGCTGAAACGATGCGGCGTGTGGATATTGTCTTTTCCGCCGCGTATAACTCTGATCTTGAAACGGTCAAAACAACGATTTTGAATGTGGCGTTGGCGCATGAAAAAGTGCTGAAAGACCCGCCGCCCGAGGCGCGTCTCAAGGCACAAAGCGCAAGCTCGCTTGATTTTCAGCTACGCGCCTGGTGCACACCGGAGGATTACTGGGATGTTTTTTATGACATCAACGAAGGCGTAAAAAAAGCGTTTGACGAAAATGGCATTGTCATCCCATTCCCACAGATGGACATTCACGTGCAACCGTAAAAAACGGCAGGGAGATGCGTCTCCTCTGCCGTTTTTGCATTTTTCATTTACCGGACGATCGTCGAATGGCTCAGGATGTAAAACTCCTCCTGACTGGGCAACCATTTCTTTTCCATTTTTTCCAGCGTCTCGTCATATGCTCGTGCCGCATTCTCGTCAACCTCCATGGCGGGGCTCTCGTGGTAGACCCACCGGTGGCCGTCAAGCGCGCCTGCCTGCAATTCTTTCACCAACATCGCGGTTGGGTACTGGCCGCCTTCGGCACACACGCTGTATTTTTTACAGCTCTTGAACCCGCGGCTCACGTAATTTGACGGATTGCCGAAGATGACGATTACATCATAGCCCAGTTCAAGCGCGCGCCCGAAGGAATGCTCGAGCAGCATTTTGCCGTACCCCTTGCGCTGGTATTCAGGCAAAATGCTGACCGGGCCGAACGTGAGGACCCCCTTTTCCCTGCCGTTTTCATCCGTTATCCGCGCTTTCGTATACATGACATTGCCGATTATCCGGCCGTCCAGCTCCAGGACAAAATCCAGCTCCTGCACAAAATCCGCATGCGTGCGCATGGTATGCACCAAGTAGTGCTCCACGCATCCGGGCACGTAAACGTTGTAAAAAGCCTTTCGCGTCACATTCTCTACCGCGGCATAATCAGCCGGTGTTTCGTTGCGAACCCGAATCATACGTATCCTCTCTTCCCTTTTGCTACCGCTTATTCTCCGCCGCAAAGAGCGTTTCCGCATAGCGCACACTGCCCATGGCGTCCTTCGAATAGAAGTCTGCGCCGATCGATGCGGCATATTCGGTGTTCAACACCGCGCCGCCAACCATGATCTTGCAGTCATGCGCGGCGCGCAGGGCGCGGATGGTTTCCTCCATGTACACGACCGTGGTCGTCATCAGCGCAGATAGGCCGACGAGCCGGATATCCTTTTCCACCGCCGTTTGCACAATTGTTTCCGGCGGCACATCCTTGCCGAGGTCGAGCACCTCAAACCCGTAATTTTCAAGCAGTACCTTCACAATGTTTTTGCCAATGTCGTGGATGTCGCCTTTGACCGTCGCCAGCAGAATACGCCCTTTTTTCTCTTCCTCGACGCCGCGGCTCTTGAGCTCGGTTTTAATGCGGTCGAACGCTTCCTTCGCCGCGTCGGCGCTCATCAAAAGCTGCGGCAGGAAAATCGTCCCCTTTTCAAACCCCTTGCCTACCTCATCAAGCGCCGGGATCAGCGCACCGTTGATGATCTCGAGCGGGGGCGTATCCCGGAGCGCCACATCCGTCAGACTGCCCGCCTGTTCCCGCAATCCCTTCACAATCGCGCGGTGCAACGTCATCTCACAAGCCGGCCCCGCCGTCTGCGCCGTGCTGCCCGCGGCAATATCCGGAGCGGCCGCCGTGTTCGCATAGGCTTCGATATATGTTTTGCACCCGTCGTCGAGACCGGTCAGCGCACAATACGCGCGGTAGGCCTTCATCAGCTCGCCGCTCAGGGGATTCACAATACCGGCGCTCAGGCCGCGCTGCATCGCCATGGCAAAGAAAGTGCCGGTGATCAGCTCGCGGCGCGGCAGGCCAAACGAAATATTCGAAACACCGAGCACCGTGTGCACGCCGAGCCGGTGCCGAATCTCATCGAGCGCATCAAGTGTGATGTTCGCGTTGTCCGCACCAGTGCTCACCGTCATGGCAAGCGTATCGACAACGATATCGCAGCGGCGGATGCCATACACTTCCGCCGTGTGAATGATCTTTTCCGCAATCCGCACACGTTCGGCGGCACTGTTCGGAATTCCGTTTTCATCGAGCGTAAGCGCAACGACCGCCGCGCCGTATTTTTTGACGAGCGGCAACACCGTATGCAAGGATTCCTCTTTTCCGTTAACGGAGTTGACAAGCGGTTTACCGTTGTACAGTCGGAGCGCACGTGCCATAGCTTCTGGGTTGGAAGTATCAATCTGCAGAGGCGTATCGGTCACGCTCTGCAACGCCGTAATCGCCTGCGCCATAACGGCCGGCTCGTCAATACCAGGCAAGCCGACGTTTACGTCGAGGATATCAGCGCCGCTTTCCGCCTGTGCGATACCTTCGCGGCAAATGTATTCGAAGTCATTCGCTCGGATCGCTTCCTTGAGCCGCGGCTTACCGGTGGGATTGATGCGCTCGCCAATCAGGAGAGGCCGTGTGCCAAACACCACCGTATGGGTATACGAAGAAACCACGGTGCGCGCGGGAACCGAACGCGCCGCAACCGGCTTTCCGCGCAGCGCCGCGCACACCTGCCGCATATGCGCCGGTGTGGTGCCGCAACAACCGCCGAGCAGTGCCACACCCGCCTCGGCAAATCCTGATGCCCAGTGTACAAACTCCTCCGGCCCAACCGGGTACGCCGTCTCCCCATTGACCGAGACGGGCAGGCCCGCATTCGGCGTGACGCAAATCGGAAGCTGCGTTGCCGCCAGAAGACGCGGCACAAACGGTGCCATCTGCTCCGGCCCGAGACTGCAATTGATGCCGACCGCCGCCGCGCCGAGGCTTTCCGCAAGCGTGACCGCCGCCTCGATGCTGCCGCCGGTCAAAAGCTTGCCGGTCGAATCAAACGTATAGGTCACGACAACGGGCAGATCGCAGTTTTCCTTTGCAGCCAGCAATGCCGCCTTGACCTCGTACGTGTCGCTCATTGTCTCAATCAGAACGAGATCCGCGCGGTCGCGCCCGGCGACCACCATTTCCTTAAACAGGTCGTAGGCGTCGTCAAAGCTCAAATCGCCGTACGGTTGCAAAAGCTTGCCCGACGGGCCGATGTCGAGCGCCACAGCGGTACGGCCCGCGGCTGCTTCACGCGCAATGTCGCATGCCGCACCGATCACCTCTGCCAC
Organism: Ruminococcaceae bacterium UBA1417; assembly: GCA_002305575.1. Taxonomy (GTDB): domain Bacteria; phylum Bacillota; class Clostridia; order Oscillospirales; family Acutalibacteraceae; genus Hominenteromicrobium. The sequence continues at coordinate 55,847 of DBPP01000028.1, read as the reverse complement.
CGTATACCCCGTTTTGGAAAGTTTCAGGCGGTTGGCGCCAAACGTGTTGGTGTTCAGAATATCGCAGCCCGCTTGTGCATACGCGCGCTGCAGGTCAAGGATCACTTCCCGGCGCTCGATATTCCACAGCTCCGGCAACGCGCCGCCCTCCAGGCCATGCGCCTGCAAAAGCGTGCCCATACCGCCGTCAAAAACCACGATGTCTTTTCCGAATCGCTCGATGACTGGATGCATTTTGATTTCATTCCTTCCTTTTTCATCTTCCGTTTCTGGCGGTCACGCTTCCGTATCCGCTGCCGGCGCGCAAAAGGTGCAGTCCTTCTGCGTACAAACAGCACACCGGCTTTCACCGCGGCGGGGCGAATCAGCCACGCCGATCACCGCCGTCACGGATTTGACCGGCACCATCAAAAGCGTATCGGTCAGCGTCAGGCCGATGCGCTTCTCGCAGGCCAGCCGCGCAAAAATTTCCCGCTGGCTTTCGAGCGCGAAATCCCCGTACCCCGGCGAAAAGCGTGACCGGAGAAAGAGGCCGTTTTCCGCCTCTTGCGCTGCGATGCGCGTTTGCATTTCGTCACAGTAATCCTCGATGAGGGCATTGCAGACCGCGTGTGCCACCGCGCCCATCGCCGCACTGCGCACCGCATACCGGCGAATCATCGCATCCGCCTGCACGCCAAGCGTCGCGGCGAAGAGGTGGGCAGCCGACGCACCGCGGAGATGGCGCGCGAGTTTCACGCTTTCGATACGCCAGCCGTCCAGTTCCACCACCGTCTCCGTCACAGCCACCGTATAACGCCGGCTGACGCTTTTGGGGGAAAGGGCCTTTACAAAAGCCGCGCCGATTTCGCGAACGGCGCGCACGGTTTCTTCATCCGCCGGTTTTCCGCGCAGGCCAAGGTAGCGCAGCGCCTCCCGCTCATTCAACCGCATAGTCTTCAATAATCTCGGAAAGATTCTCCATGATCTTTCCGGCAATGTCCGGGCGGTTCATCGTATAGATATGAATGTGCGTGACATCGTTTGCGATGAGGTCGATGATCTGCTCGGTCGCATAAGCGATGCCGGCCTGCCGCATCGCCGCAGGATTTTCCGCAAAGCGATCGACGATCGCGCGAAAACGCGGCGGCAGCACGGTATTCGAGAGGCCGATGATGCGGCCGATCTGTTTGGCGTTCGTCACCGGCATGATACCCGCGATCACCGGCACATCAATGCCGTTTTTTAATAACCGGAACATATAGCTATACAGGATGTTGTTGTCAAAAAACATCTGCGTCGTCAAAAATTCGCAGCCGCTCTCCACCTTGCGGCGCACCCCCTCGATATCCGCCGCGCTGTTTTTGGATTCCGGATGTCCTTCCGGATAGCATGCGCCGCCGATGCAGAAATCACCGACGCTGCGGATCTCCCGAATCAAGTCGCTGGCATGGGGAAAAACCTCCGGCGCCGTCTGCCCGGCCGGGATATCACCGCGCAGCGCAAGGATATTTTCCATACCGCTTTCCTGAAACCGACGGACCGCATTGTGCAGGGATGCGCGGTCCTGCCCGACACATGTCAGGTGGGCCAGCGCCGTCACACCGTTTTTCTGAACCTCCTGCGCCACAGACAACGTATTGTGGGAATTCGATCCGCCCGCACCGTACGTAACGCTCATAAACGACGGATGGAAGCCCGCAATTTCGCGCACGATCTGCCGCGTATTGGAAAGCTCGCTACCCAGCTTGGGCGGGAACAGCTCGCAGGAAACCGTCACAGCCTTGGTTTTCAATATCTCCGAAATTTTCATGGTTTTGCGCTCCATATCTAAAATATATTGTCATTTTAGCACGGTACGGCACAAATGGCAATTCCATTTCTAAAAAACGGCGGGCGCTTTGCCGCATACAAAGCGTCCGCCGCAGATGGTTACCGCAAGTTGATTTTCCGGATGATTTCCGGTTCAATTTTGAAATGGCGTTCCATATCCATCAGACCGTTGATTTCCTGCTGGACATCCGTCACCTGCGTGTAGCAGTAGCCGCAGCAGAAGTCCAGCCGCTTGACCGCGCTTGTGATCGCGTCGAACCGCGCGATGAACGCTTGCGTATCCGCAACCTTATCACCGTAGCCCCAGCCGCTTTCGCCATTGTCCAGCGCAATGCCGCCAAACTCGCTGATCAGGATCGGCTGCCCGCGGTACCCGTAGCCTTCGGCAAAGGGATAGTACTGGCCGTTGACGCTGAAGGGCAGCGCATTTTGCAGCACGGCTTCCCGGTTCTGCGTGTAGTATGAAAACAGCTTTTCACCGCTTGCCTCGTAGTCGTGTAGCGTAATGATGTCCGAAATCGTGTGGCGCCAGCCGTCATTGCAGACGACGGGCCGCATCGGATCGATCGCCTTGGTCAGGCCGTAGATCGCTTCGGTGAACCGCTGCTGCCGCTTGTCCTGCGCAACATCGGGAATCCCCCAGCTCTCATTGAACGGCGTCCAAGTGATGATCGCGGGATGGTTGTAATTCTGCCGGACAATTTCCGTCCATTCACGCGTAACATTCTCGACTGCCTCGTCGTTGAATACATACGTCGCGGGAAATTCGCTCCAAACGAGCAAACCCTTTACATCGCACCAGTAGAGGAATCGCTCGTCCTCGGTCTTCTGGTGCTTGCGCACGCCGTTGTAGCCGAGCGCAAGAATTTTTTCAATGTCCTCCACGAGCGCCGCTTCGCTTGGCGGGGTCAGGTGCGAATCCTTCCAGTAGCCTTGGTCGAGGATCAGGCGCTGGTACAGTACGGCGCCGTTGAGACAGACACGACTGTTCTGAATATGGATTTCGCGCATGCCAAAATACGAGAGCACCGTGTCTACGGCTTCCGTGCCGTGCAGCAGCTTTACCTCAAGGTCGTAGAGATTCGGGGATTCCGGCGACCAGGTGCGTACATCCCATTCGCTGACCGCCTGGCTGGCGACATGCAGCAAGATATCTGCGCGGCCATCCTCCACCTTAGCCATGGCACAACCCGCCTCTATCCCCTCAAAACGCGCCGTTGCAACCACATACAGGTCGTCCTCCACCGATTCCACCGCGGCTTCGACCCGAACAGCCTTTTGCGCCAGATCCGGCGTAAGCTTCAGCCCCGCAATGCGGCTTTCCGGCGTGTATTCCAGCCAAACCGTTTTCCAGATGCCGGTCGTCTGCACATACCAGCAGCCGAAGTTTTCCGGAATCCAGCGCTGTTTGCCACGCGGCTGGCTGCGGCTCGGGCTGTCTGCAACATGCACAGCAACCCGATTTTCTCCGGTTTGGACCAGCGCCGTGATATCCAGAGAAAAGCGCGCGTAGCCGCCGCGGTGCTCGCCGGCAAAACGCCCGTTCACAAAAACGCGCGTATGCCAATCGCTGCCTTCAAAATGAAGCAGTATACGGCCGTCATGCGGCCTGACCACAATCGTGCGCGCGTACCATACGTGGCTATGCGGCGCTTCGATGCCGATGCCGCTCCGCTTCGTCTCGTATGTAAACGGCACCGCAATGGCGTACTGCGGCTGGAAGTCAACCGCCCAGCCGTTTTGCTCGCCCGTATTTGCATCATCAAAGGCAAAATCCCACGTGCCGTTCAAGTTTTCCCAGCTTGTGCGGATCATCTGCGGACGCGGATAATCCGGAACATAATTTTTCAATACAATCCCTCCCTTATGTCGGTAGCTCCATTATAGCAAGGCGCTTTATCGCAGTCAACCGTTGTTTCACACTTGTTTTACGCGCCGCACTGTGCTACAATACAGGGAGATTCCATCCTGTTCGCACACCGTTTTTTTCGGTGCGCCGACGCGCAAAAAGGAGGCGCACCTCGTGCACATCGCAATCATCGGATACAGCGGCAGTGGAAAATCCACACTCGCCGCACAGCTCAGTCGTGTCACAGACGCACCTTTGCTGCATCTGGACAGCGTGCATTGGCTGCCTGGTTGGCAGGAACGCCCGCGCGACGAGGAGCGCCAGCTGGTGCGCGCTTTTCTTGACACGAATAACGCGTGGGTGATCGACGGCAATTACAGCGCCCTGTTTTTTGAGGAACGGATGGAAAAGGCCGACCGCATTGTTTTTCTGAACTTCAACCGTTTTGTCTGTCTGTGCCGCGCTATAAAACGCGCGAAACAGTATCGGGGACAGACTCGACCGGACATGGGTAAAGGGTGTCCGGAAAAGATGGATCTGGATTTTGCAAAGTGGATTCTGCTCGACAGCCGCACCCGTCGGGCTAAAAAACGGTATCGGCAGTTGCAGGCCAATTATCCGCAAAAATTTTTGGAAATTCGAAATCAAAAGGCGCTCTCCGCTTTTTCGGCGCGCGCATTGGAGGCAAAAGACTGGTTATGAAAATTTTGGCTATTGAAAGCTCCTGCGATGAAACGGCGGCTGCTGTGGTCGAGAATGGGCGGCACGTGCTTTCGAGCGTCGTGGCAACGCAAATTGAAGAGCATAAGCTGTACGGTGGCGTCGTACCGGAGATCGCATCGCGCAGGCACTGCGAATCCATTGTCGGCGTTGTGCGCGAAGCGCTCGAGCGGGCCGGTTGTACGCTGAAGGATCTCGATGCCGTAGCCGTCACTTACGCACCGGGGCTCATCGGCGCGCTGCTCGTCGGCGTCAATTTTGCGAAAGGCCTTTCGCTTTCAGCCGGCCTTCCGCTGATCCCGGTACACCATCTGCGCAGCCACATCGCTTCAAACTACATCACAAACCCCACGCTCGAGCCGCCGTTCCTCTGCCTGGTTGTTTCCGGCGGCCACTCGCATATCATTGAGGCCACGGATTACACAGCGCTGCGCATCCTGGGCAAGACGCGCGACGACGCGGCCGGCGAAGCCTTTGATAAAGCCGCGCGCGCCATGGGTATGCCTTACCCCGGCGGCATTCATCTCGACCGTCTCGCGGAAACGGGCAACGATCAGGCATTTCGCTTGCCGCGTCCTACAGTGGACGGTGCACCGCTTGATTTCAGCTTTTCCGGTTTGAAAACCGCCGTCATCAATATTCTGCACAACGCAAAGCAGAAGGGCGAAACCATCAACACGGCCGACCTTGCCGCCTCGTATCGCAAGGCGGTCGTCGATTGCCTTGTGAAAAACTTCCTGCGTGCCGCCGACGAAACCGGGCACCAAAAGCTCGTCATTGCAGGCGGCGTCTCCGCAAACGCGCTGCTGCGCCGCCGCCTCAAGGCGGAATGCAGCCGCACCGGCCGCATGCTTTTCATGCCCGACCTTTCCCTCACCGGCGACAATGCCGCAATGGTCGGCGCACAGGCGTATTACGAATACCGTGCCGGACACACCGCCGGCATGGAGCTGAACGCCTGCGCGCAGCGCGCCATCGACCTCGGCTAAGCAGCCATCCCGTAAAAATCACCGCCAGTTACGAAGACTGAACAAGTCCAGTAAAAAAGCCCCCTGATGTAGGAAAATAAACTGCATCAGGGGGCCTTGTTATGGAGAAACGGAAATACACGCGGATTCAAGCGTCGCTGCGTAAAATTAGAGCTATGTTGGCAGTAGGAAAAGCACTGAGACAAGTAGCAGAATATTCTGGATTCCAGAATAGGCAGGTGATAAAAAGACCGCTTGAGCGGGAGCGCAGGAAAAAACGCAAGTTGGACATGGAAATTCTTCCACGTCCAAAAGGACGATCAGGAAAAGATGCTGTCCTCAGAGACATTGTGGCAGAACAGGCCTATGAGATCCAGCGGATGCACATGGAAAATGAGTTGCTGCGGGATTTTCGGTCATCCGCCTTAAAAGTATTCGGCACACTTTTAGGATGGCAGGTATTTAGCCGTGGGTTAATTTAGGTTCGGCTCTATGGGGCTAATATACTTCGGCGGTAACGGCTTTATAGGTTTTGCTATGGGAAATGGCTTGACAGGTCTTCTGTCTACCAGAAAACCAGAGAGTTTATGCTAATTATACCGTTTACCAGATTAGATGTAGCGGTATACCGCTCTACAATCAGGATCAATCGTGCGACCAATTTACCACAGCAATTTTCCTGAACAGTCATTGACAGGAATGTTTAACTCCGCACTGGATTTAGGCAAAGTACTTTTAATCTTTTGATTCGTTTCCATCTCGTATGAACGGGAAGCGCTTCTCAATATTCTGTTTTTGAACATGCAAAAAGGCCGAGATTACGCCCAGCCCTTTTGCATAAAAATCCGCATAGCTCTAGTCTTCCATGATGTTCAAATCGAAATGTTTCAGGAGGTTCCCTCTCGTGCTCCTACAGTAGACTTTACAACTTCACCGCTTTTCTGTGTAATCAGGCCGGTGACGAATGTATACCCCCCAAAAATAAAAACGCTTTTCTCTCTATTTTTCCATACTCTTCAAGGGGGTTTATCCCGTCCGCTCTACCAAAGAAAATTAAGGAACTTGCCCGTCCCCCTATAGGTCAAAAGCTCTTCAACCTTTTAATCCCTTCTGGCATTGCTTACCTGCAACTCCAAAGGATTTCGAAAATTTCCTTCCGACTAAGCTGCCGAACATTACCAGTTGACACCCCACACTTTTGGGAAACTTCTTTTGCCACTTCCTCGGTGAGTTCATAACCCAGTTCAGATAAGGTTGTCTTGAGTCCAGCGGCTTTGATGAGTTCCTCCAATGCCTCGATTCTCTGCAAGGCAGCTTGTTCGTCGTTTTCGTTTTTCACACCGAAAACAACGCGGGCAAAAGTAGCAAATTTCTCTGGATCGTCCCGATAGATCCAGCGATAATACTTGGGCATCAGCACCGCCAACTGGCTGCCATGATTGCCGTGTGAATAGGCTGCCAGCATATTTTCCATGGCATGCGCCTGAAAATCGCCTGGCTTGCCCAACTGAAAAAGGAAGGTCTGGATCAGGGAAGCATCCCACATCAGATTGGAGCGTATTTCCAGCGTATCCTCTCCCGCAATAAGCTTTCTCATATTGGCTATGACATCCTGCATCAAACCCTCGTTCATTCGATCAGAAACATTGGTACCGCGGCCAAAATATGTCTCCATACAATGCGAAAGGGTATCGTACACACCAGGCATAAACACTCGAAGGGAAGCACTCATGAGATAGGTCGGATCGAGAATGACAAACTTAGCATAGGATGCCACGAAGGTCTGCTTTTCATTTATGGCTGTATTGGTACAAGCGCCCAACTGATCCATCTCCGCGCCAGCCCCAGACAAAGTAAGGACAACGGCAAAATTTCCCATCTTCTCCGGGATAATATGTTTGTTCATCTCCAGCTCCCAGATATCCTCATCCACCTCAGTGCCTGCAGTGACAATTTTACAGCAATCTACCACAGAGCCGCCACCTACAGCCAAAATGAGGTCAATGTGGTTCTCCTTGTAAAGCTTGATGCCCTCCTGTACCTTTGTATAGGTGGGATTAGAGGGGATATCTCCAAAGTCAAAGATATTCTTTCCGCATGCCTGCAGCACCTTGACAATCTGGTCGTAAATACCGTTGCGCTTGACAGAGCCTTTACCATAGGCCAACATGATGTTCGGACCATAATGAGTAAGTTCATTAGCCAAATGGTTTTCCACACCATTTTCTCCGAAATACACTTTGACTGGCAATTGATAAGTAAAGTTATCCATAATACTTCTCACTTTCTTTGAGGAGGGCTGTTATTATGGTTATATTATAACAAAATTTCAAACCGATCACAAATACCTAAATTGAATAGCCCTTTATTCGCCAAAAGCATAGAATGGTCTTGATTTTCTCTCAAAGGCCCTCAACTTTTTACTGTCCGCACAACATGGTGTAGTTCACAGTTCAGATTGGACGGTGCACTTTCTTTTCAAATTGAATTGGCTCTACAGAATTTCCAGTCCCGAAAGATCGAGCGTCTCGAAAGTACGGCGCATGGGATCGGCCGGATCGTAACCGCTCCTGGCTTCGGCCGCCATCACATAGCCGAGGGCACTCCAGCCCCAGAACGGGCACATGCCCTGCCCGACACCCGTCTCGCCGTTGTAATATTCGCGTGTCGTGCTTTCGAGCAGAACCATATCGAAGGTTTTTTCCGCGAGCGCCTCAGCCTCCTTTTGAAAGCCGTGCCGCATCAGACCGTGCAGAATCATGTAATTCGTCGGAATCCAGGTGGCGCCCATCCAGGTGCATTCGCCGCCGCGGCGTTCCTGATAGTAACCGGTTTCGTTTTTCGCCCATGTGGCGACCGGATACGGCAGCCAGAATTCTTCGGGGTTCAGAAGGTGTTCGCGCACGAGACGCTCGGCCCGCGCCTGTGGGATCGTACCGAGCCACAGCGGCAGCAGGCCGGACACGCACTTCACACGGTTGAGCTTTCCTGTCTTTTCGCTGCGATCGTAGTAAAAACCCGTTTCCTCGTCCCAGAATACTGCGTCGATCAGCGCCGCAAGCCGCTGCGCATGGTCTGTAAACGCTTCGGCATCCGCCGATTTTCCAAGCTCCTGCGCAATCTGTGCCATCGCGCGCAGTTCGCGCACCAGATAGACGTTGAGGTCAACACCCTCGAATTCCATCACCCCGTCCAGGCCCAAACGCAGCGCTTGATTGTCCATGCCGCTGTGGTCGGAACCATCCCAGAAGCACAGACCGTTTTTGTCGCTGTCACAGTGCCAGAACCAATATTCCAGATATTTTTTGAGCTTCTCGTAATATTTGCCGTCGAGCCAGCGGAAATCCTGCGTCTGGCGGCAGCCAAGCAGCGCCGTCTGCGCGAGAAACGGCTTGAAATGGTGGCGCGGCCGCGGATGAACAATCCCCATCGTGCGCGCTATAAAGCCCGACGGATGCTGCTCGTCGAGGAACATCTCGACATTGTTTCGACAAAACTCCGTGCAGCCAAGGTAAGACAGGAACAGGTTTTCAAAATACATGTCCCAGTCATACAGCTCATGGTAGGCGTAGCCTGTCACGACAAGCCGCCCATTGTGATATCGAATACCCTTCTCGCGAATATCCGCGGCAAGCGCCCGCAGGCGCTGTTCGAGACGTTCCTTCGTGCATTTTTTGTGCCGGTGTTCCGGCAGCAGTTTCTGCATTTGCATCGCAATACCTCCCCGCATTTTATGCGATTTCATGTACAGCATACACGAAATATGATTGGTTTTCAACCTGTATTTTGCGATAAATTATCAAAATTCTATCATGGGTAAACCGTCCCATACCGAATATCAAAGTTTTGACACAAGGGCGTCGTTTCCTAAAAAAACGTCCCGGGCTGCAAGCAGTCGGGACGTTTTCTGTATTTGCGTTCTGTGCACAGGGATTTGATGCGCAGACGCATCAAATCGTAAACGTATGGGTGCCGGCGCCGAGCGTTTGGCATACGGTTTCCCCGTTCTGACCGGGGAGAATGACATCCGCTTCCGCATCAAACGGAATCCGGAACGTGTACGTCACGGCGTCGCCGTCGTATTTCCAGCCGCTTTCGTAATACCCCGCCGCGGTGTACACCATCGCCTTGGCCGCGCCGAGACGCGGGTCCGGCTGCGGACGCAGCACCGCGCGCTTGTATCCCGGGAAATCCTCGACCGGATTCAGGCCGCAGACATTTTTGTAAACCCACTCAAACACCGCGCCGTACGCATAGTGATTCATCGAATTCATGCCGATGCCGCTGATCTTCCCGTCGGGATTGACGGAATTCCAACGTTCCCAAATCGTTGTCGCGCCCATGTTGACCTCATAGAGCCAGCTCGGGAGATCCTCGTTCAAAAACAGCGTGTACGCGTCATCATTCGCGCCGTTGTCGGACAGCGCGCGGCAAAGCGACGGCGTGCCGAGGAAGCCGGTCTTCAGATGCATATTGGCCATTTGCAGCAGCGCGTGCAAGCGTGCCGTAATCTTTGGACGGGCAAAGGCCGGAGCCAAACCAAAATCGAGCGAGATAGCGTTGCCGGTCTGCGTCGCCGCCGCGCAAAGCCCGCCCGGCGTATAATACTCGCGGCGAATCGCATCGAGAATTTCATCGGCACGCGTCTTGTACGCCGCGTATTCTGCGGTTTTTCCAAGCGCACGCGCCGCCTTCGCAACGCAGAGCGTAGATTTGTAGTAATACGCCGAACAGAGGAACGTCACATCCGTTCCACCCATAACGGATTCCGGATTAAAGCCGGATTCCGGGCCGTCAAGCGCAAGCCAGTCCGCAAAATGAAATTCGATACCGGGCCAAAGGCGCGTCGCACCGTGCGCCTCGTCGTATCGGTAGATCCAGTCCGCCCAGAGCTTCATACTTTCAAAGGCGTTTTCCAAAACGGATCGGTCACCGGTCGCAAGATACGTCTCCCATGGCACAATCGCCGCAGCGTCCGCCCAACCGCAGTGTCCGCCGCCGGACATAAGCATCGGGTGCGCCTCTTCCGCACGCCGACTGACCATCATAGGGGCGACATCCGGCACCTTGCCGTCTGTCAATTTCTGCTCCTCGAGCAGGTCGCGGCTGTACTTTTTATAGAAAGCGGCACAGTCCATATTGTAATTCGCGGTCGGGCAGAAGGCCTGGGCGTCTCCGGTCCAGCCCATGCGTTCATCACGCTGTGGGCAATCGGTCGGCACGTCAAGGAAATTATCGCGCTGGCTCCAAAGCGAATTGAGGTACAGGCGGTTGACCTTCTCGTTTGCGGTAACGATCTTTCCGGTTTGCTCCAGATCCGAATACAGCGCCCAGCCCTCGATATTTTCAATACCGTCAAACGAATCGATGCCGGAAAACTTTACAAACCGGAAACCGTAGAACGTCGCGACCGGCCGCACGAACGCCTTTTTGCCGTTCGAAATGTACCGGTATTCGCACAGTGCCGAGCGCATGTTATCGCGGTAAAAACAGCCGTCCTGCAAGAGCTCGCCGAACTGCAGGCGCAACGCAGTACCCGCGGGCAGGTTTGCCGTAAAGGTCAGCCAGCCCGTGATGTTCTGGCCGAGATCGAGCACCAGCTCGTTTTTCGGCGTTTCAAGCCGCTTCGGTTTAAGGATATGCTTCGCCTTAACCGGCAGCGAGAGACGCGCTGTCAAATCGCCAAGCTTCGTTTCGGCATTGATCTTTACCGGTTGCCAACCTGTAAAGGTGCATGCAGGCGACGACCAGTCTTCAATTTCAAGCCGCGCATCGTAGCGTTCGCCATCGTAGATGCTGCCAAAAGTGAGCGGCGCGGGCGCCGATTGCCAGCTTTCGTCGGTAACAATCACAGTTTCGCCCTTGTCTGTCGTGATGCGCAGCTCACCGAGCAGCAGGTATTCCTCCGTAAAGATGTTGCGCGGGCTGCCAGGATCGTTCGTCTCATAGCAACCGGCCTGACCGTCAAAGCCGAAGCGGCCTTTGGCCCAACCGTTGCCCAGCATCGCGCCAATGACGTTTGCACCGCTTTTTACAAGCGCGGTGACGTCGTAGGTCTGGTATTGAATCCACTGGCTGTACGCGGTGCAGCCTGGCGCGAGGTACTCGTCTCCCGCTTTTACACCGTTTATATACAGCTCATAAATGCCAAGACCCGTAAAATACGCGCGGGCAGAAAGCACCTCGCCCTCCACCTGAAAAGCACGCCGCAGGTACGGGGCCGTATCAGCAGGCAGGCACGGCGCTATGCGCTGGCCAGCAAACGGCTCATCGAGCTTCGCGGTTTCGAACCACGCGGTATCGCTCGTCGCGCACTCTCCGTTATCGCCGCAAACCGTAACGCGCCAGAAGTAGCGCGTGCGGGGCGCTAGGGCGAGTTCTATCGGAACGCCCAGGGAAGATGCCGCTCGGCTTTCCCCCGTATCAAACAGAACGGTGGAAAAGTCGGCGTCTGCTGCGACCTCCACGCGCGCCCAAAGCTGTTTCTTGGCCTCGGTTTCCTCCACCGTCCACGAAACGACGGGGGTCTGGAGATCAAAGCCCAACGGATTGACGATGCGGTTTGTTTTCATTCTCTGAATTTTCACAAGCTCCACCCTTTCCGGTTTATGATTTTCAGTCGCTGTCTACCGTATTTCCATTTTTCTATAGCATAAGCATATCAAGACCGAAGCAAAAAAACAAGAACGTAATTTTGAGAAAAAAGCGTCCTTATTTCCTTCTAAACGTGACAATCTTCCCGATAGAGCCAGAAGGGAACAGCGCCCCATTTTGTCAGGCAATTCGGTACACCGCATAACAAAACAGGATGTTGTTCCCTTCTGTGCATATTTGCTTTTTTTACCCCCGCAGCCGTGCGGTTGTCCATCCGCTTTCACCGTACAGGCGCCGGCTGATCCAGCCCAACTTTTCCTGTTACGCCGCAAAATGCAGGCCGCTTTTTTTCAGCCCAAAGCGCAGCGCCTCCGCTGCACCGTACGCCACGGCCACGGAAATCACATCTTTAATCAGATACGGCGCAGAGGCCAGCAGAAATGTTTGCAGCAGCCCTGTATCGGCGATCACTGCGTACTGCGCGACCCCCAGCAGATGGCAGGCCACAAGGCCCAACCCGCCAAACAGCAGCGCGCCCCAACGGTGCCTTGCCCGCGCGCCGAGGCCGCAAATGCCCGCCATGACCACGAATCCCCAGATGTAGCCGCCCGTCACACCGGCCACCGCGCCGATACCAGCCGAAAAGCCCGCAAAAACAGGGAGACCAATGAGTCCGAGCGCCACATATACCGCCGTAGCCAGCAAGCCACGTTTCCAGCCGAGCGTGTAGCCGCACAGCGCGACGGCAAAAGTCTGCATCGTGACCGGCACACCTGTCGGCAGCGGAATGGAAATCTGGGCGAGCACGGCAAGCACTGCCGCAAAAACGCCGACCAGCACGATCTGCACGGTCTTTTCCCTATAATTTTTCATGGTTATCACCTTACCTTATTCAATGAATCCAAGTACTTTTGCCGAAGCTCAGAACCCCTTGTGGATCTGCACTTCTCCGGCCGAAAACGCACGTTCCTCGCCACTGTCGAGCCGGACAAGCAGATGTGCTTCATCGGAAATGCCCGTCACCACGCCATGGAATACATCGCTGCCGAGCGAAAAAGAAATCGCCTTGCCGGTCAGGAACGAACGCCGCTTGTATTCCTCAATGAACCGGCCCTCGGCCAGCCCTTTGTACAGCTCGAAAAAGCGGTCAATCACCGCTGCGGCAAGCCGGCTGCGCATCTCAACGGGACAGGGACCGTCAAAGAGCGCGCCCGCAATGTCGCGAATTTCCTCAGGGAACCCTCCTTCCGGTTCCGCAATGTTGATGCCGATGCCGGGAATCGCCCACTGCAGGCCGCCACTCTCGAAGTCGATGGCCGCTTCGGTCAGAATACCGCAGATTTTCCGGCCGTTCAGGTACACGTCATTGACCCATTTGATCTGCGGTTCGAGCCCCGTGATCGTTTCAATCGCCTGGCACACGGCGACGGCCGAGGCCGTTGTAATGAAGAGCGATTGCTCCGCGGTACACTTTGGGCGCAGCAGCAAGCTGAAGTAAATGCCCGTACCCACCGGAGACTGAAACCGCCGGCCAAGCCTTCCTTTTCCCGCCGTCTGCGATTCGGCAATCAGCACAAGCCCTTCGTCCGCGCCACGTTCCGCCTCGGCCTTCAAAACCGTGTTGGTCGACGTCACCTCGCGGCGCACATCAAGCCGCACAGGGAAATCTGTTTGCAGGTAGCGCGCCACACTTCCGACCGAAAGCACGTCGCTGTCGACGCTGAGCGCATACCCGCGCCGCGGCACAGCATCAATCCGCTGCCCATCCTCCTCGAGCTTTTTGATTGCCTTCCACACCGCGTTACGCGTCACGCCGAGCGAAGCCGCAATTTCTTCGCCAGAAACGTAACTGCCGCGATTCTTGTTTAAATAGTCCAAAACTGCATCCTGTATGCGCATAAGCCGTCCTTTCCGGCACACTCGGCACCGGTACATTGAAAATTTTCGTCTTCAGTTTACCACAACACACGTCATTCGTCAACCTATTTTTAATTTCAGGTGACAATAAATCAAAAAAAGAGCAACCGCGGAATATATCCCACGGTTGTGCTCGTGTACTTAAAGCCGAAAAGCGCCGTTTTCAAGAAGGGCTTGCAAGCAACGCACAGTTTCCTCGACTGTCTGCGCTGTGGTATCCACCGCATTGGATTCGTAAGCGCCGAGTGTGGAAAATTCACACCACATCTGACGCACCACCGCTTCTTCGAGCGGCGCTCCAACATTTTCAGAACGTTTTGCCACGCGATAAACCGTGGTTTTCACATCAGGGCGTAAAACCAGATAGCGCACATCCAGACCGCGTTCAGCCAGCGCGTGCCATGGTGCCAGAAACCACGGGCCGATGACACCGTCCACATACACCGTAAAGCCGCCGGATGCGTACTGTGCTGCCGCTGCGGCAATGGCCTGGATCACCGTCTGATTCTGGCCGTTGCTTTCCGCCTGCCAGGGCGGAATATACCCCTTGTGGATGTAGCCGTAGAAATCATCCGTGTGCATATGTACGGCGCGTATAGCAGAAGTGCGTTCCGCCAAAAGCCGGGCCACCGTTGTCTTGCCTGTCCCACAGGCACCGGAAATCAAAACAATTGGAGCCGCCATATTTTTCTCCTTGTGCAAGCAGGGCGCCGCAAATTGCGGCGCCCTGCAAAAACAATTTGTTGTTACTTCTTAAAGCTGTCCTTGAGTGAAACCGAGCGGTTGAACACGAGGTGTTCCGCACTTGAATCGCGGTTGTCGACGCAGAAATAGCCCTGACGCATAAACTGGAAACTCTCGCCCGGCTTTGCGGTGCGCAGACCCGGCTCCACCTTGCAGCCCTTGAGTACCTGCAGGGAATTCGGGTTCAGCAGCTCCAGAAAATCTTCGGTATTCGGATCATCTACTGTGAAAAGGTTGTCGTAAAGGCGTACTTCAGCATCCAAAGCATTTTTCGCATCGACCCAATGGATCGTCGCGCCCTTCACTTTGCGTCCATCCGCGGGGTTACCGCCGCGGCTCTCCGGATCGTATTCCGCGTAGATCTCCACAACCTTGCCGGTTTCATCGGCTTTATAGCCGGTGCAGCGGATCAGGTACGTACCCTTCAGGCGGCATTCCGGACCGTTCGGCGACAGACGCTTATACTTCGGGATCGGTTCGGCCATAAAGTCCTCGGCCTCCACGTACAGCTCGCGGCCAAATGTAACTGTGCGTGTGCCGTCCTCGGGACGGTTCGGGTTGTTTTCAACTTCGAATTCCTCGTTCAGATCCGCGGGATAATTCGTGAGAATCAGCTTCACAGGGTTCAAAACGCCCATCACGCGCTTTGCAGTCAGGTTGAGATCTTCGCGCAGGCAGTGCTCCAGGAAGCTGTACTCGACCGTGGAATTGACCTTCGAAACGCCATTGCGCTCGCTGAAATTGCGGATGGCCGCCGGCGTATAGCCGCGGCGGCGCAAACCGCAGAGCGTCGGCATCCGCGGGTCATCCCAGCCGCTGACGTAGCCGCCCTCGACGAGCGCGCGCAGCTTGCGCTTGCTCATGACGGTATTGTTGATGCCAAGGCGCGCAAACTCAATCTGCCGCGGCTTCGAAGGCAGCGTCACGTGCTCGACCACCCAGTCGTACAACGGGCGGTGGTCCTCAAACTCCAGCGAGCAGAGCGAATGCGTGATGTGTTCGAGTGCGTCTTCAATCGGGTGTGCAAAGTCGTACATCGGATAGATGCACCACGTATTGCCGGTGCGATGATGCGGCTGATGGTTGATGCGGTAAATGACCGGGTCGCGCATATTGAAATTTCCGGAGGCAAGGTCGATTTTGGCACGCAACGTCATGCGGCCGTCCTCAAACTCACCCGCACGCATGCGGCGGAACAAATCGAGGCTTTCGGCCTTGGGGCGGTCCCGATACGGACTCTGCGCCGGCGTCGTCAGATCGCCGCGCATTTCGCGCATCTGGTCGGGTGTCAACTCACAGACGTAAGCCAGCCCTTTTTCAATCAGCTCTTCGGCCGCCTCGTACATTTTTTCAAAATAGTCGGAGGCATAGTAGAAACGATCGTCCCAATTGTAGCCAAGCCAGCGAATATCCTCCTGGATTGCATCGACGTACTCGACGTCCTCCTTTGTGGGGTTGGTATCATCCATGCGCAGGTTGCACATACCGTTGAAACGTTCCGCAGTACCGAAGTCGATATAAATCGCCTTCGCATGGCCGATGTGCAGGTAGCCGTTCGGCTCCGGCGGAAAACGCGTGTGGACGGTCATGCCGGCATACCGGCCACCCGGCGCAATATCCTCGATCACAAAGTCGTCGATAAAGCTGGTGCTCTCGACAACCGGTTCTTTTTTGATTTCTTCACTCATATCTAATACCCGTACCTTTCCCCTTTATCGGTTTGCATGCAGTTTTTCAAGGCCCACGGCCAAACGACGCAGGGCCTCTTCACGACCGAGCACCGCAAGAATCTCCATCGCGCCACCGGGCGTCACGGTCTGCCCCGCTGCCGCGATGCGCACCGGCCAGAGCAGCGTGCCGTTTTTAACGCCGAGCTGCTGGGCAAGGGCGATCAACGCGTCGTGAATGGCGTCCATCTCCCAGGTGTCGACCTGCTCCAGCGTTTGGATTGCTGCCTCAAGCATGGCAGGCGCATTTTCGAAATTTGTCTTACTCTTCTTGTTCACGAAGAGATCGGCCGCATAGTCGGGCAATTCTTTAAAGAAAGCGAGCAGCGATGGAATCTCCTTGAATTTCGAGATGCGCGGCTGCAAAATCGTATCGAGCACAGCCCACGGTTTTTCTGCGTCGCCGAACACTTCCCGATAATACGGCATCGCATTTCGACGGAACGTTTCTCCATCCATCCTGCGGATGTATTCCTCATTGAACCAAAGCAATTTGTCGTAATCAAAAACGGCCGGGGATTTGCTGATGCCGTCGATCGAAAACGCCTTTTCAAGCTCTGCCAGCGTGAAAATCTCCTGATTGTCCTTCGGGCACCAGCCGAGCAGCGCGATGTAGTTCGTAATCACCGGCGCAAGATACCCCTCGTCCAGCAGCCCCTGAAAGCTCGTGGAACCATGGCGTTTTGAAAGCTTCGAGACCGAACCATCCTCATTTTTGCCCATGATCAGCGGCAGGTGCACATAGATCGGCTTCTCCCAGCCGAACGCCTCATACAGCAGGTTGTACTTCGGTGTGGAAGTTAAATACTCGCAACCGCGCACAACATGCGTGATATGCATCAGATGATCGTCAATGACATTCGCAAAGTTATAGGTCGGATAACCGTCCGACTTGAGAAGGATCTGGTCCTCGATTTCCTTGTTCTCGATCGTGATCGTGCCGTATACTGCGTCTTCAAACGAGGTGGAACCCTCGAGCGGCATCTTCTGTCGGATGACATACGGCGTACCCGCATCGAGCAGGCGCTGCACCTCCTCCTGCGGTAGATCGCGGCAATAGCGGTCATAACCGCCGAAAGCATCCGCCGCGTGGATGGACTCAAGCCGTTCCTTCGTGCAGAAGCAATAGTAGGCTTTACCCTCCCGAACGAGCTGTTCCGCATACGGCTTATACAGGGCCTTGCGCTCGCTTTGAATGTACGGGCCGAATGCGCCGCCGATGTCGGGGCCTTCATCGTGCTGCAGGCCAACCTGTTGCAGCGTATTGTAGATCACGTCTGTCGCGCCTTCCACATAGCGTTCCTGATCGGTGTCCTCAATGCGCAGCACAAAGGTGCCGCCCTGCGATTTCGCAACGAGATACTCGTACAGCGCCGTCCTGAGATTGCCGACATGCATAAAGCCCGTCGGGCTCGGCGCAAAGCGTGTGCGTACCATAAAAATCACCATTCCTGTCAGAATACCAATATATAGAGTTTATTATATATCCGCAGTGACAATTTTGCAATAATAAAATCGGGGAAAAGCGCTTTTCTGCGCCTTTCCCCGGCTGCTATGCCTGATTTTTCAAGTAGAGCACGTATTCCTCGAGACACATATCGAGGCTGTTCATCGCGCTGGCATTGTCACGGCCCACATAGCGGAAATGCCAGCACTCGTAATCGATGCCGGTGATGTCCACCTTGTCCTCCGGATACCGCTCCACGAACCCGTAATTGGCCGCATTTTCCATCAGCCACGCATAGGCGTCCGTATTTTTAAAATCCCGTGAAACGTCGTTGAAATCGACGGCAAGGCCGGTGTGGTGCTCGCTGTGTCCCGGCTTTTGTATAGTCAGCAGGGCGTTCTCCTCCGCTTCCTCGCGAGTCATCCCATAGTCGTTCATGCGGTTTTGAATGGCATTTTCCAGAATTTGCTCCTGTTCCTCCACGCTGCGGTATGCCGAGGCCACCCAGAGCGTCACGCCGGCGTTCGAAGCGTCGCGCAGCAGGTCGCGCAGCACCGTATAGATTCGGGAATTGATCTGCACATCGTTGTACAACTGCGGTGTGATCACAAAATCCTCGGGCAGGGGCACCACGTCGTTGACCAGCACCAGGGACCAATCCTCAAGCTGCTCATAATCCGCGTCGATGACGGCTGTCCCCGCTGCCTCCCGGCTCGGTTCGGACGCCGGTTCTGCCGTCCCGGTTTCCTTCTGCGCGCCGCTCTCCGTCTGCCCCTCCACAGGTTCCGCCTGCGCCGGTGCGGCAGCCTGCACAGGCGCCTCGCCGCGATGTGGCGCGGCAAGTATGGCCGTAATCCCCAGCGCAAACAGAATGCCAAAGGCAATCGTCAACACGGTAAGCGCCTGTTTACGTCGGATAACGGCATATATTCCTCCGCGCCATTGCTCCAATTTTTCTGCGATCGCCTGCTTTCTTTTCTCCCGTTTTTTGCGAATAATTGCTTCTTTTCGTTTCGACCGCATTCCGGCACCTATCCTTTCGCGGGCAAACGTCCGCTTTTCCTTTTTCCATTTCTTCACGTTGTAAAGTATATCACATATCTGTTATACTATTCTATAGCGGAATACAATTTTTTCAAAATCTTTGCAGGCAAATTTTTCCGTTGAAACATACAGATATGCCGGTATTTAAGAGAGGGATCTCCTATGAAAACTGTTTTTATCCGTGGAAACCACGGGGATTTTACCAACTACACGGCCGCACTCCTCGCCTGCGGCGCACAGCCCGTGCTTTCCATGCATCTGGAAGATGCTGCGGCCTGCAGCGGGTTACTGCTGCCCGGCGGCGCCGATATGAATCCAGCGTTGTACGGGCAAACCAACACCGCAAGCTACGACATTGATGACAGTCGGGACCGCGATGAATTGGCGCTGGTCCGTCTGTTCTTCTCAAGCGACAGGCCAATTCTCGGAATCTGCCGTGGCCATCAGGTCCTCAACGTCGCGTTTGGCGGCAATTTATTGCAGGACGTCCCTGTGCCGGCACACCATGTGGCTCTGGGTGCGGCGGGGGACAACGTGCACGCCGTGCACGCCTGCCACCCTCTTTTGCGCGGCTTATATGGGGATGATTTCTGCGTGAACAGCGCGCACCATCAGGCCGTTGGAAAGCTGGGTCACGGTCTGCTTGCAACGTGCACCAGCGCGGACGGCATCAACGAGGGTTTTGTCCATGAAAACGGCCTGATTCTCGGCGTACAGTTCCACCCCGAGCGTATGGGCTTTGCACACCGGCGCACAGACACCGTAGACGGCGCGCGAATCTTGGAAGCATTCGTGCGCTTGCTCCGGGACACTTCACCCAACAGGCTCTGACACATTGCCTCTAAGCGTGCAGCCAGGGTTTGAATAAACGGTGCCCATCATCCAGGCCGGCGCCATGCGCACCACAATCCACACAAAGAGCAAAGCGTTCCAGAATCTTTGTCAGCCGGACCGTTCACATGCGTCAGGCAAATTGGTGTACAGGGATCCTGGATGGTCGCAAAAAGAAAAGGTCCGTTCTGTATACGGAAATGGCCGGCGAAGACGAGACGGTCATGGATTGGCACGAAGAACCGCCGCATTCTTGTCCGCAGACCGCGCTGAAGCATCGGGAATCCATCCCGGCTGATGGATGAGATTTTTACCATGCTGCGCAAAGACCAGCGTCTGGCAATCCGCGTGTTTGATTGCAAGGAAATACACGCGTGTGCTATGGCCAGCGTACCGGACCGTTCTGCAAACACGGTGAAAAGCCATCTGCCCTATGGCAAAAAAATGGAAGCGAAAGTCGGCGTCCCGAATTTCCTGTTTACAAACGGGTACAAAAAGAGACACCCATCCAATGGACAGGTGTCTCAAAAATTCAGGTCTTGAGCCGTTGGCTTACTTGCCGAAATATCTCTTCAGCAGGCCAGCGAAAGCCTTGCCGTGACGGGCCTCGTCGCGAGCCATTTCATGAACGGTGTCGTGGATCGCGTCGAGGTTCGCAGCCTTCGCGCGCTTCGCAAGGTCAAACTTGCCGGCCGTAGCGCCGTTCTCCGCCTCCACACGCATTTCGAGGTTCTTCTTCGTGCTGTCCGTTACGACCTCGCCGAGCAGCTCCGCAAACTTCGCAGCATGCTCCGCCTCTTCGTAAGCGGCCTTTTCCCAGTACAGGCCGATTTCCGGATAGCCTTCACGATGCGCGACACGCGCCATCGCAAGATACATGCCGACTTCCGTGCACTCGCCCTGGAAGTTCGCGCGGAGATCCGCGAGGATGTCTTCGCTGACGCCCTGTGCAACGCCGACAACATGCTCAGCCGCCCAGCTCATTTCCTCATCCTGCTTCTGGAACTTGGAAGCCGGCGCCTTGCAGACCGGGCAGAACTCAGGCGCTGCATCGCCCTCATACACATAACCACATACCGTACATACAAACTTTGCCATTTTAATATCCTCCTATACTGAAATTATGCTGACGGTTGAACCGCCTTTTTTTGACAATCGGGGCAAATACCGTTGAAAAGTATATCCTCGTTCTCAATGGAAAGGTTATACTTTTCTTCCAGCATTGCCACGGTTTCTTCCTCGACAAGCGACTCGAAAATATCGAGCACACGACCGCACGCGCTGCACACAAAATGGCTGTGTCTGGAAACGTCGCCGTCAAAGTGCTCCTGCCCGTTGATCACGCCAACACGGCGGATCTTGCCGGTCTCGCAGAATTTTTTTAGATTGCGGTAAACCGTGCCCAGACTCAGGTCCGGATAATCGGGTTTGAGCGCTTCATACACCCATTCCGCTGTCGGATGCACCTTGGTGGAACACAGTGTTTCATAGATGGCTTCTCGCTTGCGGCTGAAGTTCTCCCGAACTGCCATTTTGTCACCTCCCACATGCCGTTGTCCGGCTTGTTGTCCCTATTATAGCACACGGATTTCCATTTGTAAATAGGAATAATTATTATTTTTGTTTTTATTTTGTAAACAATCTGTGAACAGACGGATTGTCTGCCCTTCTAGCCCCTATCCGCCCCGCATACGTATGCGCTGGAGGTGTCCATATGTTGTGGGATATTTTTGAATCCATTGCATCGCTTTTATTTTTCTTTCTGCACGTCACGAGCAGCGGGTCGTTTCCCAAAGCGCTCTCAAAGGCCGAGGAGGCCCGCTGTCTGGCACAGATGGCCGCCGGCGACAAGACGGCCCGTCAAAAGCTCATCGAACACAATCTGCGCCTCGTAGCGCACATTGCCAAAAAATATTTCACCGACGAAAACGACCGGGATGATCTCGTCTCCATTGGCACGATCGGCCTGATCAAGGCGATAGACAGCTTCAAGCCCGATCGCGGCATTCGCCTGTCGAGCTACGCTTCCCGTTGCATCGAAAATGAAATCCTCATGTATTTTCGCGGCACAAGAAAGACATCGCAGAACATATCCCTGAATGAACCGATCGACACGGATAAGGACGGCAACACGCTGACACTACTCGACACCATGGCGGCGGACGACAACATTCTCGAGGACATTGACCTGCGCATGAAAACGCACCGCCTGTATGAAGTTCTTGGTCGCGTGCTTTCCCCACGGGAGCGGGAAATCATCGTGTTGCGCTATGGCCTGGCCGGACAGCGCCCGCTCGTCCAGCGCGAGGTTGCCAAAAAGCTGCACATCTCCCGCAGCTACATTTCACGGCTGGAAAAAAAGGCGTTGGAAAAGCTGCGCAGTCAATTTGGCGACTCGGATTCCTTTTCAAGATAGCGCCGGATCTCTTCGAGAAATACCTGTCCGTAACGCGCGGCTTTGCGGTCTCCCACACCGGAAACCTGCAAAAAAGCCTGCTCTGTCTGCGGCTTTTTCACACACATATCGCGTAGGGCTGCGTCGGTGAAAACAACATACGCCGGAACGCCGGCACGCGCCGCCAATTTTGCGCGTAGTTTTCTGAGCACCTCAAACAGCCCGCGATCCGGTTCCGTCTGCACGGTTTTGGGCGCTTCAGGTACAATCGGCACGCGCATTTCAAACTTTTTCTCCCCCAACAGGACGGCACGCGCCGCGGGCGCGAGCCGCAGGCTCGGATACTGGCCCGCCGTCTGCGTGAGGATTCCCTGCACGAGGAGCGCATCCAAAAGGCGGCGCACCTCCCATTCCCGCTTTTCGCGCATCAAACCATACGTCGTCTGCCGATCCAGCCCCAT
This sequence comes from Ruminococcaceae bacterium UBA1417, assembly GCA_002305575.1. GTDB lineage: Bacteria > Bacillota > Clostridia > Oscillospirales > Acutalibacteraceae > Hominenteromicrobium. Next base: position 33,338 of record DBPP01000028.1, on the reverse strand, counting down.
GCGGCGAATCTTTTCACTCTCGCTGCCGCGCAGAATATCGGTGATCATCGCGCGTCCGAAGCGTTGCCCGGTACGGACTATGCACGAAAGCACCTGCTGCGCGGAAACGCTCGCATCCACCACTGCGGAACCTGCGGCACAATTGGAGCAATTGCCGCAGTATTCCGCCGCACGCTCGCCAAAATACCGCAGGATATAACCCCGCAGGCAGTCTGCCGTCGTACAGTAAAACGCCATTTTCTTCAGAAGTTCATATTCGCGCGCCCGCACCGCTGCCTGTGCCTCGTCGTCCAGTTCCGAATTTAGCTCGCTGTTTTCAATCAGGAACCGGTTTATGCGCACATCCTGTGGGCTGTAAAGCAGAATACAGTCTGCAGGGCTGCCGTCGCGGCCGGCACGGCCCGCCTCCTGATAATAGCTCTCCAAATTTTTCGGCATATTGTAGTGAATGACAAACGACACGTTGGATTTGTCGATCCCCATACCGAAGGCATTTGTCGCCACCATCACACTTTTTCGGTCGAAGACAAAATCCGCCTGATTCTGCCGGCGCTCCGCCTCGGAAAGCCCCGCATGGTAACGCGTTGCCGCGAAGCCCTTGTCGCGGAGCAACGCTTCCACCTCCTCCACCGCCTTGCGGGTTGCACAGTACACAATGCCACATTTGTCGCGGCGCGCTTCTAAAAGTTCCAGCAGTGCGAGCGGCTTGCTGTGCGGCGTTTGCACCCCGAAATACAGGTTTGGCCGATCAAATCCGGTTGTAACGCGCACTGGATCTTGCAGGGCGAGCAGCGTTTCCATATCGCCGCGCACCGCTTTGGTCGCAGTGGCCGTGAATGCACCGACGGCAGGCCGCTTAGGCAGCCCATCAACAAACGAAGCAATACGCAGATAATCGGGCCGGAAATCCTGGCCCCATTGCGAAACACAATGCGCCTCATCCACCGCGACAAGCGCAATCGACAGCTTGGTGCAAGCTGCCCGAAAGCCATCCGAAGCCAAACGCTCCGGGGCAACATAAACGATCTTATACGCGCCATTCGCCATGTTTTCCAGTGCCCGCGCGTACTGGGCGGGCGTAAGCATACTGTTCAGATACGCCGCGCGAATGCCGGCCTGCGTCAGTGACTCGACCTGATCCTGCATCAGAGAAAGGAGCGGCGAAATCACCAGCGTAACGCCCGGCAGCAGCAGCGCCGGGAGCTGATAGCCGATCGATTTGCCTGCACCGGTCGGCATCACGCAAAGCACATCCCGACCCGCACACAGGGCGTCCACCGCCGTCTCCTGCCCACTGCGAAACGACGTATAGCCGAAAAAGCGGCGCAAGGCCGCGTATTTTTCCGCTTGCGCGCTTTCTCCCTTTTGGTCCATCCGCAATCTTCTTCCCTGCCTTTCTGCATCTGCAAAAAAATACCCGCGCTGGTCCTCAGGCGGGCATTTCTCCATATATTTAAACAAGCTTTTTCATTTCCAGCAGTTTCCAATCCGCCCGCACCTGCGTCCAATCGAGGGGGCAGTCGGAATATTCGGCCTCGCCGCGCTGATTGTCGAACGGGTCGATGCGCAACTGCGTTTTAGGCGGGTCGAAATCCGCTTGCAGCGCGCTATTCGCCACCATGCGGAAAGGATCCAGATTTCCGAAATAAAACGCATGGCGCTCCGCATTTCCTGCACGGTACGCGCTCCCGCCGAACGAACAATCGGCAAAGAGCCAGCCATACGGCGCCACATAGAACTGCGCCCAGTCGTGGCAACCCTGCGCATACGGCGTGACAAACAGTCCGGATTGCCATCTTGCCGGGATGCCGGCACAGCGGCACAGCGTGATAAAAAGCAGCGCCTGCACGCCGCAGTCTCCCCGCAGTCCGGCCGCATAATAATCCGGAATGCTGTCCGGCAGCGTGAAATACTCGCGCATATAGGCGTAGGTACCGACCTGCGTACAGTATTCGTAAAACCGGCGCGCACGGCGCAGCGGATTCGTTTCGTCTGCCACGAGCTCCGCGCAAAGCGTGCGGATCAACGGCGTAAAGCGGATATGGGGCCAAAGTTCTTCCGTTTCAAAATGCGGCTGATGATCGTCCACCGCTTGATCATCGAGCGCGCGATATCGTGCCTCGGAAGTATAGCGGTATTCGACCCAGAACGGTTCATTCTTTTCAAAGCTTCCGGCAAACGACACCGTGCGCGCCGGAGCATCCGCATCGGCCAACCGCAAAATGGGGTGCGAGGTACAAACGATCTCGATGTCGCGCATGGTACTGGTTGCTCTGGGCACCGGTAAGTGGACAAGCAACGGTTTGCCCGGCCGGAACGCGCTTTCATCGATCTGGAGCGACGCGCGCATGTGGACGCGCCACGATGCGCCACCGTTCTTTTTCATATCCGCCATATTCTGATCCAGCAGCTTCTGGTCTTCGCTTTCAGACTTCGGCGGTTTCCCGGCGCGAGCCGCGATCTCCGGATCCACCGTCAGCAATGTCTCATAAAAGCGGCGGGCATACATCGTCTCCCCCTGGATATAAATCCAGTCCACACGCCCGTCGTCGCGCAGGGCATCCAGCTCCTCGCCGGTAAAATCCGGGATTTCCTCCTGGACAAGCCGGATCGCTTCCTCCCGCGTATAGACGTAATCGAGCGGCAGTTTGCCGATCACCTCGCGCTCAAGCACAAGCCGCTTTTGCATGCACGCCGGCAACTTCCCACTTGCGAGCCGACGGTCAATCAGGCGCAGCGCGCGATCAAAATCGCCGCACCACTTGGCCTTCAAAATATCTTCCGGCAATGCCAGCGCCAGAATTTGATAATCCTTTTGTTTCATTCAAAAGCCCTCTTTAGCCGATATGCAGCACGGCGCAGGCAATCTGGAAATAAATCAGCAGCGACAACGTATCTACGATTGTTGTGATCAAAGGACTGGCCATAACGGCTGGGTCAAACCCGACAATCTTAGCCAGAATAGGCAGCACACAGCCGACAAGTTTCGCCACAAGAACGGTCAGTACCAGCGTGGAGCAAACCACAAAGGCAACTTCTACCGAAACACGATCGATCAAAAGCAGTTTAACAAAATTCGCCGCAGCCAATGTAAGTCCACAAAGCACCGCTACGCGCGCTTCTTTCCAGATAATCCGCCATGTGTCCTTGTATTCGATCTCTCCAAGTGAAAGACCGCGGACTACGGATACAGAAGATTGGCTGCCCGCATTACCGCCCGTATCCATCAGCATGGGAATAAACCCAGTCAGTACAATGGATGCTGCAAGCGCATCTTCAAAAGAAGAAATAATGCTTCCCGTAAAGGTTGCGGATATCATTAAGATCAACAGCCAAGGGGCTCGCTTCTTCCATGTGGCGAAAACACCGGTTTTCATGTAGGGGCGATCCGTCGGCGTAATGGCGGCCATGACCTCGATATCCTCCGTCGCCTCGTCCTGGATAACATCGATCGCATCGTCGACCGTTACAATACCAACCAGCCGCTTTTCATTGTCTACAACCGGAATAGCAAGGAAATCGTATTTCCCGAACAGCGCCGCAACTTCTTCCTTATCCGTCTGGGTGGAAACGTAGATGATGTTGGTTTCCATAATGTTGCGGACAATCTCGGTTTTCGGCGCCAGAAGTAAATCCTTGACCGTCACAATGCCTTTGAGCGTCCGATGGCTATCCGTCACATAACAGGTATAGATGGTTTCCGTCTCCACACCGATGCGGCGAATACGGTCAAACGCCTGCTCCACCGTCATGTTGCGCTTGAGATCTACATACTCCATCGTCATGATGGAACCGGCGCTGTCCTTCGGATAATTCAGGACCTGGTTGATAAAACGCCGCGTTTCTGAATCCGTGTGGCGCAGGATGCGCTTGACCAGATTCGCCGGCATTTCCTCGATGACATCGACGACATCGTCGACATACAGCTCATTGACGACATCGTGAAGCTCTTTATCGCTGAACGCCTCCACAAGCACGCTCTGCTCGTCGGGGTCCATATACGAAAAAGATTCCGCCGCAAGCTCTTTGGGCAACAGGCGGAAAACGAGCGCCATTTTTTCGCGCGGCAGATCCTCAAAAAGCTCCGCCACGTCCGCCGGGTTCATCTCTTTAAGAAGTGCTCCCAGCGCAGGAAATTCTTTTTGCTCCAAAAGTTCCAAGATTTTTTCAAGCATGATTCGTCCGTCCTTTCTCTGCATTTTGTGCAAAAATCGGCAATCCGAACGATACGGTTTGGAACCAGCCGGGTAATTTCGGTAACCGTTGCCGCCTCGTTCCAGCCGGGCGGCATCAAGGCGCAAAACACGCCACAACGCGGTCTGCGCGCTTTCGTTTACCGACAGTATAAAAACGGGTGAAGAAAATCCGCCCGTTTTCGATTCAAAGACGGCTGCATCCGTTCTCGTGGAACCGCACCGCCGCTACTGCCAGCGTCCATTTTCTTCACTCCTTCTACATCCAGTATGGCCCGTGCACACGCACGGAAGATCAGCGCCGTTTGGGCGGCGCTGTCTTTAATAAACTTACCCTTTTTTTGACCCGTTGTCAACCCCGGACGGAAAGACTTTTTGCAGATTTTACATTCCGCCCAAAAACGCCTGTGCCGCGCTCCGGTTTTGCATCTTCCGATCCACAGCGCTGAAGAGTGCAAAAGGCTCCGGCAACGTGCGCCGCCGGAGCCAAACCATTTTTATCGCTCAGCCGTTGCGCTGCGCTTGACAATGGCCTCCCAGAGACCGTTCAGGTAAGCGGCACCGAGAGCGCGGTCGTATAAGCCGTAGCCGGCGCGTCCCGTTTCCCCCCAAATCATCCGGCCGTGATCCGGGCGGATATAGCCGTTGAAGCCATTCTTATACAGCGCATTCAAAATCGCATACATATCGAGCGAACCGCACGCGGAAAGGTGTGCGCGCTCCTCAAAGCCGTTTTCCAACACCTTGACGTTGCGTGCATGCACAAAATGGATGCGTCCCATCGCCGCGTATTTCGCCGCCATGTGGACGACATCATTCTGCGCGCTGCAACCCAGCGAGCCGGTGCAGAGCGTCAGGCCGTTGTGCGGATCGTCGACGATCTTCAGGAAGCGATCGAGATTCTTTTCGCAGGTGATGATGCGCGGCAGGCCGAAAATACTCCAGCAGGGGTCGTCCTCATGGATCGCCATGTTGACGTCGCAGGCAGCGGCCACCGGAATGATGCGTTTGAGGAAATACGTCAGATTTTCCCAGAGATCCTCCTCGGTCATCGCGTTGTATTCCGCGACGACCGCCTTCAGTTCCTCGCGCGTATAGCTCGCATCCCAGCCGGGCAGCGTAAGATCACTATCGCTCTCCAGCGGATTCACGGCATCGACCTGTTCCTTATAATAGACAAGGCTTGTGGAGCCATCGGGCAAGCGGTGGTCGAGCTGCGTGCGCGTCCAGTCAAAGACCGGCATGAAGTTGTAGCAGATGCAGCGGATACCCGCCTCGGCCAGGCGGCGGATATTTTCGCAGTAGTTTTCAATGTAACGCTCGCGCGAGGGCTTGCCGAGCTTGATATCCTCGTGCACCGGTACGCTTTCGATCACCTCAAATGAAAGGCCTGCGTCTTCCACCTGCTTTTTGAGCGCCGCAATGCTCTTGCGGCTCCAGACCTCGCCTGCCGGCACGTCGTACACGGCGGTAACGATCGCCTCCATGCCCGGAATCTGCCGGATATTTTCAAGCGTCACCTTGTCGTCGCTGCCATACCATCGAAATGACATTTTCATAGATTCAATCGTCCTTCCAAATTCAGCATTGTTTTGTTTATCGTAGCATACCAGCAGGCAAAACGCAAGGCTGCTTCCGCTTTCCGACAGGATTTGCAAACGCACAGGCAAGAATCCCCATGCCACGCATTCCAGCTCAGGGCTTACCATCCTATTTCCGCCAAAAATAATTTGAAAACATTTGAAAAAAGACTTGCAATTTCGCTTTGATTCGTTATAATGGTCTCAGATTCAGGTCAAACGGACCTCATGTGTTTATTTTCAGAGAGGAGCATTTCAAATTATGTCCAAAGTTGTAAGAGTCGCTGTGATTGGCTACGGCGGTATGGGCGGCTGGCACACCAAGCGCCTGCGTGAACTTCCGGGGGTTGTGGAACTCGCCGGTGTATATGACATTCTTCCCGAGCGCAACGCCGCTGCAGAGGCAAACGGCATCAAGGCATATCCTTCGCTGGAAGCGCTGCTCGCGGACGACACGATCGACGTCGTGACGGTCGCCATCCCGAACGACCAGCACAAGCCCGTCTGCATTCAGGCCATGGAGGCTGGCAAGCTTGTAATCTGCGAAAAGCCGGTCACGCTCAGCACGGCGGATCTGGAAGAAATGATTGCAGCGGCGAACCGCTGCGGCGTATGCTTCACGGTACATCAGAATCGTCGCTGGGATGAGGATTTCCGCATTGCGAAGGCCATCTATGAATCGGACAAGATGGGCCGCATCTACAGTATTGAATCCCGTGTACACGGCTCGCGCGGCATCCCGGGCGACTGGCGCAATACCAAGGCTCAGGGCGGCGGCATGGTGCTCGACTGGGGCGTTCACCTGCTCGACCAGATGAACATGATGATGGGCAAAATGCCGGTTTCCGTCTATGCGACGCTCTCGAACGTCACAAACGAAGAGGTGGACGACGGCTTCACCGCCATCTTCACGTTTGACAACGGCGTGAAATTTACGGTTGAGGTCGGCACAAGCAACTTCATTAACCTCCCCCGCTGGTACATCCTCGGTCTGAACGGCACAGCTGTCATTGAGGACTGGGACATCAACGGCAAAATTGTCGTTGCAACGAGCGACGAAGAGCACGACGCGGTACCGATTGTCACGGCGGCCGGCCTGACGAAGACCATGGCCCCCCGCACGCCGGAGACCATCAAGGAATATCCGCTCGAGCGCATCGATTCCGACATTCACGATTACTACCGCAACATTGCGGCAGTCGTGAACGGTGAAGCAGAAGCCATTGTCACGCACGACCAGCAGCGCGAGCTGATGCGTCTGATGGAGGCCATCTTCGAAAGCGCCGAGAAGAATCAGGTCGTTTACTTCTAAATCTCAATCCCGCAAATACAGCAAGGCGGCGGACGTACCTCGATACGTCCGCCGCCTCTTGCATTTTCAACATTTATTCAAACACAAATTCTTCCGCGCCAAACCGCTCCGGATGGTGCTTCATGCTGTCCGCTTCACTGAGCGTGCGCAGCACACGACATGGGTTGCCCACCGCAATGCTGTTTGCCGGAATGTCCTTCGTCACAACGCTGCCCGCACCGATCACGCAGTTATCGCCAATCGTCACCCCCGGGCACACAACGACATTTGCGCCGAACCAGCAATCATTGCCGATTTTAACCGGTTCCGCATAGCAGACACGGATTTCCCGGCCGTCCTTTGTCTTGAGCGCGCGGCGTTCCTCCGGCAAAAGTGGATGCTGCGGCGTCACAATCGTGACATTCGGACCAAAATTGCAGCGGTCGCCAATCGTGACGGGCGCGTCGTCCTGAATGGTCAGATTAAAATTTCCGAAAAAATTCTTTCCGATGTGTGTGTGCACGCCGTAGTGGATCTGAATCGGCCCCTGCACAAATGAATTCTCTCCGAATGCACCGAAAATCTGATGCACAATCTCGGCGCGTTTTTCCTTTTCATCCTCAAAAGTGCGGTTGTATTCTGCGCAGAGATTGTGGCAGCGCAATTTGATCGCTACAAGATCCGGATGGCCGGGGCAGAACACCTGCCCCGCAAAAATTTTTTCTTCTTCCTGCATGGTTATTCCTCCCTTTGGGATCACCGTCTATGCGGCGCTCCCTGTTTTCTGTTTCTCTTTCGTGACGCGAGCACTTCAACCTNNACCCGCCAATACAAAGGCCACAAGACACACCGTCCAGACCACCCACAGGCTGCTTGTTGTACCGCCGCCCGGATCCACCCCGTTGCGGCCAAAAAGCAAGCCGAAGCCGAAACCGCCGCCATAACCGAGCACTGCAGCCACGGCGAGATACACTCGCCCGCGAAGCAGCGCCACACTGAGCACAATCAGGACGAAAGCTGCCAGGATATTCGTCCAGTCCCTCATGCCGTGCAGCGCAAACAGTCCATATCGGATGAGGCCGTAAAACAGCGCGAGCGGCAGCACCATCACACAGACCCACACGCGGCGACGCCCATTTGTTTCCATTCCGCATCACTCCCTCTCGTCCATTCAACCGGCCGTATGCGCTTCGAGAACCAGAACGCCGTACGGCTCCATCTCGGCTTCTCCTGAAAGGATCCGTCCGGTCAAAAGATCCGCATACGCTTTTCCATCGCGCACGTGGATGACCTGCGGCGCATCCGTATAGTTCAGCAGAAAAACATAGCGCTTGCCATCCGCGCTTTCGCGCACGGCGAGTTCCACGGCATCCGGCAGTTCCAGCGGTTCGGGACATTCAAGATCCAGCAACGCCGCAAACCGGCGCACGGTTGCCTCGGAGAAGACCGCGCCAAAAGAGTAGACCATGCCACGGCCGAACGGATGGGCCGTCAACCCCGGCTTTCCGCTATAATAGTTGCCAGCGTATGTACCGAGCACCGTGCAGTCCGGCGTTTGCGGGCAAAGCACATCGTTGAATAAAGGTGCCGGTACGAGTTCGCCGTTCCAATCGATCGCTTCCGGGGCGTCTGCCGGGCCGATGAAGGTGAAATCCTCCACCGTACAGCCCGTCAATTTTGCGAGCAGGCCGGGCATCGGCATCATCGGGCACTTTCCGTAAATATCCTTATATCCGGCGCGGCAGCCAAGAACCAGCTGCCCACCTGCCTGCACATAGGCCTCCAGCCGTGCCGTGCGCGCTTCCGTCATAATCGTCGGGTGCGGGTAAAACACCGCTTTGTACCGGTCGAGCGGAACGGAAGTACCTGTGTCGTCGAGATTCACAAAGTCGAAAGGAATATGCGCGCGCTCGAGAGCCTTAAACAGAGCATCCATGCTTTTTCCGCGCAGCGGACCGTGCCACTTATCCTCCATGCCGTCCCATTCATTGTCGTAATCGCAGAGCACGGCCACTCTGGCGTCATATGTCGCTCCGGCCACATTCTGAATCTTCTGGACGTCCGCATACGTGCGTTTGAGCTCCGCCAGTCTCCGGTTGTCGCGGTTGTCATAATTCAACAGACCGTGCCAGTACATCTCGGTACCGAATGCACAGGTTCGCCAGCGGAAATAGCTGACAAAATCTGCGCCATGCGCGATGGACTGGAACGTCCACAACCGCAACTGACCGGGTTTCGGCGCAGGTTGTACCATGCGCGTGTTCCAGCCGCCCGGGCCGGACTGCTGCTCCATAATGCCGAAGCGCGGCGAAATGCCGCGTGTTTTAATCAGGTTATACGAGGTTTCACGGTCGCGCAGCGATTCCGGTGCGAGCTTTGCCGTATCGAGACCGAATGCAAAGTTCGGGTAGCTGTCATACGTCATAAAATCGAGATGCTCGCGCGTCAGACGGTGGTTGTCGATCACACCGAACACACCGTTGGTCGTGATAAACTGCTCCGGCCGCCTATACTGTTTGAGGATTTCCGCCTGCAGGCCGATGTAATGGATTGCCGTCTCCGAGATAAACCGGCGCTCTTCCAGCATCATGTGCGGATTCGAGGAGTTGGCCAGCGTATAGCGCGAAAGGTGGATTTCATCCCAGCTCGTATACGTCTGGTTCCAGAATACTGTGCCGAGCGCGCGGTTCAGATTTTCAAGCGTGCCAAATTTGTCTTTCAGGTACGCGCGGAACGCCGCATGGTCGCTTTCAGCGTGGTAGCTCGCCGTTTCGCAGTTGACCTCATTGTCGATCTGCCAGCCGATGATAGCCGGATGCGCGCTGTAGTGCTGCGCGATGTGCTCCGTGATGCGGCGTACAAACGAGAGGTACACCGGCGAGGTCATGTTGTGATGCTTGCGCATCCCGTGCCGCACTGGATGGCCATAGATGTCGCAGTTCAGAACCTCGGGATATTTCTCCGTCAGCCACGCAGGCGGCGTTGCCGTCGGTGTGCAGAAGATGACGCGCATCCCACACGACGCCGCTAAGTCGAGGAATTCATCCCAGAAGGTATCGTCGAAGCGCCCTTCTTCGGGTTCGATGAGATTCCAGGCGAATTCCGCTACACGCACCACGCCGATTCCGTTTTCCTGCATCCGGCGCAGGTCATCGCGCCACAGGCTTTTATCCCAGTGCTCCGGATAATAGCAGACACCAAGCTCTATTTTGGTTCCGTCAAGTAAATTGCTTTTCATTTCACCACTCCTCCAAGACTCAGCGCTGCGTTCCGAAGAAGAACAGCGCCACCGTACCCGGGCCGGAATGCGCGCCGATGACCGGGCCGACATAGTTGATCTCGATTTTCTTCACGCCAAATCGTTCGCGAACCTGCTGTGCCACATATTCGGCGTCGTCCAGGCAATCGCCGTGGCTGATAAAAACGGTCTGCTCCTGCGGGCAAATCGCCGTTTCCGCCATTTTCTGCACAAGCGCGTCCAGAGACTGCCGCCGGCCGCGCACTTTGCTGACCGGGATCAGATGTCCCTCGTCGTCCACGTGCAGGACGGGCTTGATGCCGAGCATTGTGCCGACGAGCGCCGCCGTTGTCGAGACGCGTCCACCACGCTTGAGGTGGTTCAGATCGCCCACGGTAAACCAGTGACAAAGTTTCAGCGCGTTTTCTCCGAGCCACTTGTAGAGGGCATCGATGTCCGTTCCACCGCGCTTGAGCTGCGCTGCGTGGTATACGAGCAGCCCCTCCCCCATCGAGGCACAGAGGGAATCGAACACATAGATCTTGCGCGCCGGATATTTTTCCTGCAAATCATCGCGTGCGATGCAGGCACTCTGGAGCGTGCCGGAAAGTCCGCTCGAAAAGCCGATATACAGGATGTCCTCGCCTCCCTGCAAAATCGGCTCAAAAACGGAAACAAACTCATCGGCATTGACCTGCGAGGTCGTGGACATTTTGCCCTCGCGCAGCTTGGCGTAAAAGGTTTTGGTCGGCATTTCCGACTGATCCGCCTTATCCCGGTACGTTTTCCCGTCAATCGTAAAGCGGAGCGACACCACGGTCAGCTCCAGCGCCGCAATCATTTTCTGTGTCAGATCCGCCGAGGAATCGGTGATAATTCTGTAAGCCATATTTCGTTCCATCCTTTCCATGCGTCTCATTGTGCGTAAAGAAAGCTGATTTATGATTCCAGTATACAACAGTCGTCCTGTTTTGTCCACCTGGCTTTTCTGCAAATTAACCCCGCCTATTCCGACGGAAGTCGAGATAATCTTGCAGAATGATCGTCGCCGCGACAGCATCGACCGCTGCTTTGCGTTTTTTGCCGCGCGTATTCGTTTCATTGAGAAAATTGTGGGCCGTCACGGTCGTACCGCGCTCATCGGAAAAATCGACCGTCAGACCGCACAACGTTTGCAGCGCCGCACCGAAGGCGCGGGCGTTCTGCGCACTCTCGCCCTCGCTGCCGTCCATGTTGCGCGGCAGGCCGACGACAATCTGCTCCGCACCGCGCGCCTGCGCGATTGCCGCAATGCGGCTCAAAAGCCTTTCCCGGTTGTGCTCGTGGATGACCTCTACCGGACTTGCAAGCAACTCGCTTTTGTCGCAGATGGCGACGCCCGTACGCGCCTTGCCAAGGTCCACGCCAAGAATAATCATGGAATCATCTGTCCTTTCAAGATTGAGTGCGCCAATACCGCGCCCTTTAAAAAACGGCCGCCGCTTGGCAGCCGTTTTCAAATGAGAAGTTTATTTTTTCAAGTCGTATTGATGGGGATCTCCTTTGAGCTCTGCGGGCAAATGACTGAGATCATTCATCTGCACAACCTTGACACCCGTCTCCGAAATTTCAAACTCCGAAACCGATGTGTTGCCGCCAATGCGGATCATCGGCAATGCCTGCAAGTCATCTTTTAAAAGCGCGCAGACCATATTGCGCAGCAAAAAGCCGTGCGATGTGACCACCACCGTCTTGCCCGCGCTTTCCTTCAGAATGCTGGAAAGTGCAGACTTTGCCCTGGCATACACCTGCACGGTGGATTCACCACCCGGAAACACGCAGTCCTGCGGCGCCTCGTTCCAACGCTCCGCAAGCTCCGGATAGCCTTCAAACACGCCTTGGAGCTTCCGTCCTTCCAGTTCGCCCACATCAATCTCTTTGAGATCATCGAGTCGCGTTACCGACAGGTTATTATGGTATGCACGAATCGCCTCGGCCGTTTTCACGGCGCGCAGCAGTGGGCTGGAATAGATCGCATCGAGATGGATATTCCGAAAGCGCAGGCTTAAAAGCGCAAGTTGCTGCTCCCCAATGGGGCTGACACCGTATTCGCTCTGCCCCTGAAATACATTCTGCAGGTTGCCCATGCTCTGGCAGTGGCGCACCATATACAATTTCGTTTTCAAAAACGGACATCCCCTTTCCTTTTCCACAGACACAACTAAACCGGCTTGATCAAGGCTTTACCAAGCCTGCACCGCACCGGTCAGTTCCGAAAGCGACCGGATGCCGTTTTCGTCCATAAACTTTGTGAGACCCTCCAGAATCTTCACGGGCGCATACGGATCCGTAAACAGCACGGTGCCAATCTGCAGCGCCGTCGCGCCGGCAAGTAGCATTTCCACCGCATCCTGCCATGTGCTGATGCCGCCGAGACCGACGATCGGGATTTTCACCTTCTGGTACGTCTGCCACACCATGCGCACGGCAATCGGCAACAGCGCCGGACCGGAGAAGCCGCCGGTATTGTTGTGGATAATCGGCCGCCGTGTGCGGATGTCGATGCGCATGCCTGTCAGCGTATTGATCATCGAAATCGCGTCCGCGCCCTCGCTTTCGGCCGCAAGCGCCATTTCGGAGATGTCGGTAACGTTCGGCGAAAGCTTAACCATCAGCGGTTTTTTGCAGTGCGCGCGCACGGCCTTGGTGATGCCGGAAACGCCCGCGCAGGTCGTGCCGAACTGCACGCCGCCCTGCTTTACGTTCGGGCAGGAGATGTTCAACTCAATCATGTCGACGTCGGTGTCGTTCAGTTTTTCCGCCATCGCGCAGTAATCTTCGGGCGTGTTGCCGGCGATGTTCGCGATGATGCGCGTCCCCTGTTCCCTGAGCCACGGCAGGTCTTGTTCAATAAAGTGATCGACGCCGGGATTTTGCAGGCCGACGGCGTTGAGCATGCCGCCGGGCGCCTCCGCGATGCGCGGCGCGGGATTTCCCGGGCGCGCCTTGAGTGTGATGCCCTTCGAGGAGATGCCGCCGAGCGTCGAGAGTGGATAAAACTCCGCGTACTCCCGACCGAAACCAAAGGTGCCGGAGGCGGCGATCAGCGGGTTATGAAATGAAACGCCCGCCACGTTTACCTGTAAATCTGCCATCAGAGCACCACCCTTTCCGCTGCAAAGACCGGGCCATCCTTACAGACGTGCCCCATGTAGATTTCTCCGTTTTCGTCATACAGCTCCACTGCGCAGCCGAGGCAGGCGCCAATGCCGCACGCCATGCGCTCCTCGAGCGAGATCTCGCAGCGGATGTTGTTTTCCTTTGCAAAGGCAGCCACCGCGCGCAGCATGACCATCGGCCCGCAGGCGCAGAGAATGTCGGGCCGTACATCGCGGATCAGGTCGACGACAAGCCCGTGATGGCCGAAGCTGCCGTCGTCGGTCGCGACGCGCACGTCACACCCGGCGGCTTTGAAATCCTCGGCCAAAATCACATGATTTTTATCGCGGAACCCGATGGCCACCGTCGCGTTCTGGCCGTAATACTTTGCCGCGCCAAGCAGAGGCGGCACGCCGATGCCGCCGCCGACAAACAGCGCCTTTTTCTCCGGATCCACTGTGAAACCACGGCCGAGAGGTGCCAGGATGTCGAGCGTATCGCCGACCTCAAAATTGGCAAGATCAGCCGTACCGGCGCCGCGGATCTGGAACACAAAGCGGAGCGTGCCGTTCTCCCGGTCAATGTCGCAGATCGAAATCGGACGGCGCAGCGTACGGCCCGGCACATAGATGTGCGCAAACTGACCCGGCTTTGCCACGGCGGCAAACGCGGGCGCCTGCACCGTAAAATCATAGGTATCGTCTGCGATTTCGGCACGGCGGACAATCTCGCAGAGCTGGACGTCATATTTCATGTTCATGGCTCCTTATGTGGAAATTACGCTTTGATTTCACCGATGCGGGCGCGGATAGCGTCGCGCATCCGGATGGCTTCGCGGCGGGCAGCCTGCGCGTAGTCGCGCTCGTCACACTTTTCCTTCTGCCACGCACACATGATGCCGCGCGAGGAATTGACAATGGCGCCCAAACCGTTTTTGTCGAACGCCGGCGCCACATCGTCTGCGCCGCCGCCCTGCGCACCGTAACCGGGCACGAGGAAGAAGGTATGCGGCGCCTTTTCACGCATTTCGCCGAGCTGCGCCGGATACGTTGCGCCGACGACCGCACCGACGCCGGAGTATCCGTATTTGCCCATAACGGCCGCGCCCCACTTCTCGCAGAACGCGCCCATCGTCTCATATACGGTCATGCCACTTTCCATTTTCTGATCCTGCAGTTCACCCGAAGAGGGGTTCGATGTTTTGACGAGAACAAAAATGCCCTTGTCCTTTTCCCCGCATACGCCCAGAAGCGGCTGGATGCCGTCCGTACCGAGATAGCCGTTCACCGTCAGCGCATCCGCGCCGAATGCTTCGATCTGTTCGCCGAAGACAGCCGTCTCGCCGAGGTGTGCTGTCGCGTATGCCTCCATCGTGGTGCCGATATCGTTTCGCTTGCCATCCGTGATGACAAACATGCCCTTTTCGCGCGCGTAAGCAATGGTTTCGGCGAGGGCCTTCACACCCTGCCAACCGTACATTTCGTAGTATGCGGCCTGCGGCTTTACCGCCGGCACAATATCGCACAGGGCGTCGATCAGGCCCTTATTGTACTCCACAAGCGCGGTCGCCGCCCCTTCGAGCGTTTTGCCGTGCCGCGCGACGGCGGCGTCGAGAATGTAGCCCGGGATATACGAAAGCTTCGGATCAAGGCCCGCGACGGTAGGATTCTGGGTTGCAACGATTTTTTCGATCATGCGGTCAAAAGACATGGCAATGTTCCTCTCTGTTCTTGAAATTTTCAAAAGCTGCCGGCCATTTCCGGTTACAGCTCGGAATATACGATTCTGCCTCCGCAGACGGTCGCTTTGACCTTCGCGTGCAGCGTCATACCCTTAAATGGGGTGTTGCGGCTCTTGCCGTGCAGCTTGTCCGGATCAACCGTCCAAACGGCTTTCTCGTCGATCAAAGCGATGTCCGCCGGCATACCGGCGGCGATATCGCCGGCTTCGATCCCGAGGATCTGCGCCGGGCGCACGCTCATCTTTTCGACAAGCTGTGCAAGCGTGAGCACGCCGGTCTGCACAAGCGCCGTGTACGATGCGGCAAATGACGTCTCCATACCGATCGAGCCGTTCGGCGCCTTCAAAAAGTCGGCCTTCTCCAAGGGTGTGTGCGGCGCGTGATCCGTTGCAATCGCGTCGATCGTGCCGTCACGCAACGCCTCAATCATCGCCAGGCGGTCATTTTCCGTGCGCAGCGGCGGGTTCATTCGGTAATCCGCGTCCTTTTGCAGCAGGGCTTCGTCGGTCAAAAGCAGATAGTGCGGCGCGGTTTCGGCCGTCACCCGCACACCGCGCGCCTTTGCGTCGCGAATCAACGCGGCTGATGTTGCCGTGCTGACGTGGCAGATGTGCACCGGCACATCATACGCCGCAGCCACGGCGATTTCTCTGGCCGTTCCACAGTCCTCCGCTGCCGCAGAAACGCCGGGCAAGCCGAGGCGCTCCGACACCGTTCCCTCGTTCAAATACCATTTCTTCGCAAGGTATAAGTCCTCGCAGTGCGCAGCAACCAACATACCGAGCGCCGGCGCACGGCGCATTGCCTGCACAAGGCAGGCCGTATCGACCACCGGACGGCCGTCATCGCTGAGCGCCACAGCACCGGCCTCCCGGAGCGCATCGAAGTCGTTCACTTCCGTGCCGGCAATGCCTTTTGTGATCGCCGCCGCCACATAGACATGCGCGTCGGCATTTTTCGCCTTATCAAGAATATAACGCACGGTTTCCGGCGTATCGACGGCGGGCTTCGTATTCGGCATGCACAACAGGCTCGTCACACCGCCAGCCGCGGCTGCGCGGCAGCCCGTCAGGACGTCCTCCTTATCCGTAAAACCGGGATCGCGCAGATGCACATGCAGATCCACAAAGCCCGGCACAGCGACAAGGCCTTTTGCCTCGATCACCATGGCGTCCTCGTCCGTCACATGCTCCGAAACAGCGCGGATACGCCCATCGGCAATGAGAATGTTGCCGATATACTCCTCCCCGCGCGCCGGATTGAGAATCCGGGCGCCGCGGATCAGCAATTTTTTTGGGGTTTGTATCATGCAGATCCTCCCTTTCTGTTCAAAAGCAGGAATTTCAACGTGGCGAGCACCTCACGGCAGATATTTTTCGGCAGAAAAATGCGGTTGTCCTCTGCATGCAGGGGATACGGCTCCAAGCCAACGTGCCGGGCAATCATGCAGGCACGGCGCATGTGATAGCGTTGTGTCGCGAGAACCACTGCCGGCCCGCGCCCCATTTTCTCCAGCATCTGTCTGGAAAAGCGCAGGTTTTCGAGCGTCGTGCGGGAACGCGTCTCCGCCGCAATACGCTGCGCTTCAATCCCCATCTGCTCGAGCGCCCATTTCGCGGCATTCCCTTCCGCACATGGCTCATCTTTCCCTTTTCCACCGGTCGTGATACACACTGCGGCGGGATTGGCTTTCAAGTACGCCGCGGCAGCCTCTACACGGCGGCGCAGCGTTGCGCTGAGACCGGATTCCAACACCCGTGCGCCAAGCACCAGCACCACCGCGTCCGAAGGCGGCGCTTCCGTTTCCCGTTTCATCTGCACGTTCCCCCTTTGCGCCAGCGACCCAGCCATGCCGTAAAATACCGCTTCCATTATAAAGAATTCCCCCTGAATCCGCAAGGGTTCAGGGGGAAAAAGTTTTATTTCAGCATCGCGTTGAGGGACGCGCGCCCCTTTTCTTCTGTGTCGCGCACCTCATGGAGCAGCGCCATATAGAAGTTTTCTGCTGCGGCACGCCGTTCTCCGGCCAATGCTGTGGCACGCGCCGTATAAAAACCACCGTAAAGCCGCTCAAGCTTATGCTTGTATTCCTGAAAAAAGGAGGGTGCGGTGTCGCCCGTTCCATCAGAAATCGCGCCGTCTTCCATACGGGTGTACAACGGCTTCGCCGTCTCGCCCTGGTAGAGCAGCGTGCGTGCAATCCCGACCGCACCGGACACATCGAGCTTATCGGCATCGAACAGGATCTTTGCCTCGCGCGTCTCCGGCGGCGCATCGCTTCGGAAACGGTGCGTGCGGATGCAATCGCGCACGTGTGCAGTAAACCCTTCTTCAAGGCCATTTTCAATCAGAAAACGATACGCCTTTTCCGCACCGACCTGCGCATGGCAGAGCGCAGGATTTTGCAGCTGTTCCGCACGGCCGACATCGTGCAGCAGACAGGCGGCGATCACCACATCGGGATCCGCCTCAGGTTCTGTTTCGAGAATATCAAGCGCCGCGTACAGCACGCGGAAAACATGTTCCGCATCATGCGCACTGTCCTGCATCTGGCCCTGCATATAGGCTTCAATTCGGTCATACAGCGTTTGCGTCATACGTCTATTCTCCCCTTTGTTTTCCGACAATCAGTAACCGTAGCCGCTGTCCGTCGTCTCACCGTAGCTGTCCTCTGCCGCGTCATCACTGTCGTCCTCTGTGATCTCCGTATCAGCCTGTGTGATGATTTCGCCGTTCGCGACGCGGTCCATCAGCTCTTGCGCTTTGTACACCGTATCGTAATCCGGCTGCATGACATACACAGGGATGCTCATGGAATACGGCACCTGCGTATCACCATAGCCCGTTACGCTGTACTGCACAACATTCCACGAGCCGCCTTCCGTAAGCTGGAGACGGACAAGCCCCGCAATATCACTGTACGGGACATTCATATCAAAGCAATCCTCCAGGCTCTCAAGAATGGAGGTGTAGTTCATCAGAATATCCGGCGACATCGCCTTTTCGATCACAGCGGAAATCACCTTCATCTGATTTTTGCCGCGCTGGATATCGCCGTCGATGAACGCGTAGCGCTCGCGCGCAAACTGCAGCGCCTCATCGCCATCCAGCGTGTTTACACCGACCGGATAATCGTACTTGCTGGTGCTGAACGCAATGTCGTTGTACAGCGTGATGCCGCCCAGGGCATCCACTATGCCTTTAAAGCCCGTGAAATCCAGGCGGAAATAATAATCGAACTTGGTTTCATAGAGCATTTCCAGCGTTTCCATCGAAACATCCACGCCGTAGATACCGGCGTGTGTCAATTTATCGGGAATGCCGTCCGAAATGGAAAGCGGCACGTAGTAGTCACGTGGCGTAGTTACGAGCAACACCTGCCGCGTCTGCGTGTTGATTGTCGCGATAATATTGACATCGCTGCGTCCGACCGTGTACAGGCCCTCTCGAGAATCGCTGCCGCTGATATAGATGGTGTAAACGTCTTTGATCTCCACGTCGCCCAGATTGGCAATGGCTTCCGGTACGCTCGTCGCTGTCTCGACGTGCACCATATCCAGTTCACGGATCTTGGATTCAAAATCCGTGTACCCTTCGGTCTCCGCCAACACATCGATATAGGCCAGATTCATCACGATCGCATCGCAATCTCCTGCAAGCAGGCCGTCCGCCAGCTGCGTGAGGCCAGTGTATTCCTCCGTAGCCACTGCGCTGCCCAGCGCCGTCTCAATCTGCTCGAGGCCCGCATCCGTATTGGTGCGGTCCAGCGCCGAAAGAATGCCGAACGTATACGCAGCCGCATCCTGGATGCTCTGGGCTGGATCGTCTGCACGTACAAACACGGCAACCGGTGTCGACTGCGTACGCGTCTCCGATATGCGCGAAAGTGTGCTCGTTGTCGCGTAAAGATAGTAACCAGAAATCACCAAAACAGCAGTCAACACGACCGAAAGCAGCGTTCCCAGTACGAACTGCACTTTAAAAGCCGTGCTGCGCATCAATAGTGCGCCGGCAGCGGCCAGCATGACTACCGCTATGCTGCCAGCAATCAACAGATGCGTCGGAACCATCTGCGTCCAGGTCAGTACGGTGATAAAAGCGGCCACAACCACCGCCATCACCAGCGTAATTACGAGGCCGGGAATCCGGCACTTCCATTTACTCATTTTGTGCACCCCTTTGATGCCGCCAGCCATGGCGGTGCCGCGTCTGCGACTACAACTGTATATTTTATCGCTTTCTCCGTATTCCCGTCAACTTTTCGTCGAAAAATTCAAAAAAAACGGCGAAACGACAAAAAACTACATCTTTTTTCTGTAGCTTTTGCCGTTCCATACAGTATTGTCTTGTTATATTGATTTCAATCTCCGTTGCCCGCTTATTTTGGACCTCATCCATTATCCCGCATGCTGCCCAGCAGCCGAACCAATGCTTTTCCTGCGCGTTCCTCATACACGGCGATGATTTCGTCGCCCGTCTGCAGCACCGTGTCACCGCTCGGGATAATCAGGTTTTCCCCGCGGACAATGGAAACCAGCAGGGAGCCTTTCGGGAAAACTAGCGATTTAACCGCCCTGCCGTCAAGCGCCGAATTTTCGCTGAGTGTCACCGAGCAGATCTGTCCGCGCCCCTTGTTCAACGAGGCCACCAGATGAAACTCCATCAGGTTGGCTTCCTGCTCAAGGATGCGAGCAATGATTTCTGCGCTACTTACTGCATAATCTACGCCAAGCACGCGCATCGTCTCAAGGTTTCGCGGGTCGTTCGCCCGGGCAATCACTTTTTTCGCACTGAAATATTTTTTCGCCATCTGCGCCGCCACGAGGTTGTCCGCATCGTTGCCGGAAATGGCGATGAAGCAGTCCGCGTCGCGCACGCCGGCGCGCTCCAATGTGCCGATGTCCGTACCGCTGCCGCAGATTACCTCGACATCCAGCGCATTCGCCAGACTATAGCACCGCGATTTGCTCACTTCAATCAGACGCACATCGTGATGCCCCTGCAAAATGCGGCGCGCAAGGCTTTCGCCCACTTTGCCGCCGCCCATGATCACAATATTCATCGGTGTATCCCTCCGCTCAATCGATCAATTTGGCATATACAATGCTGTCTCCGGCTTCCGGCACCGCCATATCCGCCGCGTGATGCAGCACAAAGACGCCGCTGGCTCGGATCAAACCGAAAATGACCTCGCCGGGATACCCCTGCAGCACGGTCAGCGGCCGCCCAATCTGCTGCCGGCTGGCCGGACGCACCGCAAACGACACCGTATGTGCATCCAGATGCAGCTGCGTGCTCGGCTCTTCTCCCGACAGAAGGTTGATGATCTGTTCGCTGGCCAAGTTGGTCGGGCATATGGTCCGCAGGCCGAGATTTTCGTAAATCAATTCGCGTGCCGGATCTGAAATACGGGTCACAACATTTTTCACGCCAAAATAATCTCGTGCAATCTGCGCGACGGTAATATTCAAGCTGTCATCCGACGTCACAACCGCTACGGCGTCACAGCTTTCGATGCCGCCCTCCCGCAGGATCTGCAAATCCATGGGAAAGCCGCGCAGCACAACACCGCCAAAATCTGACTGCATCAGATCTTCCACATCTTCACGGCTGTCGATCACGGAAACCTCCCACCCGATCTGATCAAGCATACGCGCTATCTTCTGCCCGAGCGCTCCACAGCCAATGACAAGTACATTCATGATAATTTTTATTCCTTTCTCAGCTTTCTCAGCGGCGTTCCGGATCTTCCGTATCGCGGATGGTTTGCGTCGTCATCCCATCGCTCTGCGCATCGGAAGACTGGAGATCCGACCGTCCGCTGCCGTTGACAATGATCGGCGTTTCTGCGTTCGGCGTGGCGTTTGGTGTGGGAGAAGCCGCGCTGTCGTTCTGATCCGGCGCAGGCGTCGCGGAAAGTACAGAAGCATCCATCTCCGAAACCGTCACATACTCGGCGGAAACGTACGCTTTACCGCCGTTATAGGAAATTTCATGCCAGCCTTCGCTGTAATTTTCTGTGAGCACTTCAAAGTGGTCGCCGGGATAGGCCTGACTGAGCACCTGCGAATCCGTACTGTCGGCACTGCGGATGTTCAGGGAGCCCTCGATCTCCGAAACGGTCGCCACCTGAATCATCTCGACGGCCGGCGTCGGCGACGGCGATGCGCTCGGGCTCGGGCTCGGCGAGGCTTCTGCGCCGCCGTCTCCACAGGCCGCGCAGGACAAAGCCAGCATACACGCCAACAGCACCGCCGGCGCCTTGCCCCATCCATGCTTTCCGGTCGTTCCGTTTTTCATGACAAAATCACCGTTCCTTTTCCATATTGTCCCCTATGTGTTTTATATTTTAGCATAATTGCGCGAAAAATCCAATACGCTTTCATCCTTTTTTTATTTCTTTCGCGAAATTTTTGCAGAAGAATTGAAATTGCCCGCTGTATCCTGTAAAATAAAAATACAGTCCTTAACGCTGATTCATAACGCTGATTCATGGAGGAATTATTATGCTGAAACCCGCACAGATTGCCGAAGTCAAAGCGCGCGGCTTCCTGATCAACCGTGGCACCGAGAATTTTTCGGGGCGCGTTGTTCCGAAAGGTTCCGTATTCACCGCGGATGACCTGCGCACCCTTTCCGAAATCGCCGAAAAGTTCGGCAACGGCAAAGTTGTGTTCACTTCGCGTCTGACCGCCGAAATTGTCGGCATCCCGTTCGACCAGATTGACGCCGCCAGCGACTACGCCGCAGAGCGCGGCCTGTATTTCGGCGGCACCGGCGCAAAGATCCGCCCGATCACCGCCTGCAAAGGCACCACCTGCGTTTATGGCAACTACGACACGCAAGCGCTCGCTGAAGCACTGCACGAAAAATACTACGTGGGTTGGGCTGACGTCAAGCTGCCGCATAAGTTTAAGATTGGTATCGGCGGCTGCCCGAACAGCTGCATGAAACCTTCCTTGAACGACTTCGGCATCGAAGGCCATCGTCGCCCGATCTTCAACGTCGACGCCTGCCGCGGCTGCAAGGTCTGCGTTGTGGAAACACGCTGTCCCTCCAAGGCTGCACACGTTGTGAACGGCAAGCTGCACATCGACGAGAAATGCCTCGAGTGCGGCGTATGCACCGGCATCTGCCCGTTCAAGGCGGTCAGCCACGAGAGCGAAACGGTCTACCGCATCTACGTCGGCGGCACCTGGGGCAAGCAGACCCGTATGGGCACGCCGCTGAGCCGCTATGTCACGCGTGAGGAGATTGATCCGCTCATCGAAAAGACCATGCTCTGGTTCAAGGAAAACGCCTACCAGAAAGAGCGCCTCGGCAAAGCCATCGACCGCATCGGCTTCGAAAACTTTGAGGCCGCGCTGTTCTCCGACGACCTGCTCACACGCAAGGAGGAGATCCTCGCGCAGCCGGTCAAAACACGCTGAACCATTTGCTAAACCGGAGGTCGCATCGTTTTCGGCGCACCGCCGGTTTTCTCTTCCCGCGCCGCGAAAAAAGGCAGGGTGCAACAGGCCGCACGGCCGTCTTCCATTTTCTTCATGCAACTTTGCTGTTGACAAACGTGCGGTTTGCGTGTACAATAAAACCACAATCCAATGTGCTTTTGTGACTGACGGATACAAGATGGGCGACCATCGTGGAGCAAAAGCCAGTATTGCCGACCGTCTGGGCAGTGTTCCTTGCAACGCTGCCCTTTTTTTATTTGCAGCGCGGCAGGCGCATGAAAACCGAAGGGCGCAGATCGCGCCGGAAAGGACAATACAACATGAACGCTTGGAGAAACTTCAACACCGGAAAATGGGAGAAGAAAATTGACGTTCGCGACTTCATCCAGAAGAATTACACGCCGTACACCGGCGACGAATCCTTTTTGCAGCCCCCCACCGCGCGCACCAAAGCGATGCTCGAAAAATATGAGGCGCTCTGTCGCGAAGAGCAGAAGAACGGTGGCGTGCTGAAAATCGACACCGACACGGTCATCACAATCACATCGTTCGGCCCGGGTTACCTCGACAAAGAGAACGAAATTATCGTCGGCCTGCAGACGGACGAGCCCTTAAAGCGCGCCTGCAATCCGTTCGGTGGCATGCGCATGGTGCGTTCGGCTTGCGAAGCCTACGGTTACAAGGTCTCCGACACGATTGAGAACCAATTCAAATACCATAAGACGCACAATGACGGCGTTTTCTCTGCCTATACCGACGACGTGCGTGCAGCGCGCCACGCGGGCATCATCACCGGCCTGCCGGATGCTTACNNTTACGGCCGTGGCCGTATCATCGGCGACTACCGCCGCGTTGCCCTGTACGGTGTGGACCGCCTGATTGTCGAGAAAAAGGCCGATAAAGTCAGCCTCGGCAAGAAAACGGTGGACGCCGACACCATCCGCCTGATGGAGGAGCTTTCCGACCAGCTTACGGCACTGAACGACATGAAGAAGATGGCCGCCATGTACGGCTACGACATTTCCCGCCCGGCTGAGAACGCCCGTGAAGCGGTGCAATGGGTCTATTTTGCCTATCTGGCGGCCATCAAGGAACAGAACGGCGCGGCAATGAGCCTCGGCCGCGTTTCGACCTTCCTCGATATTTACTTTGAACGCGATCTTGCGGAGGGTACGCTCGACGAAATCGGCGCGCAGGAAATCATCGACGATTTTGTCCTCAAGCTGCGCATGGCACGCCACCTGCGCACGCCGGAATACAACGAGCTCTTCGGCGGCGACCCGATGTGGATCACGGAATCGCTCGGCGGCACCGGCGAAGACGGCCGTACGCTTGTGACCAAAAACTGCTACCGCATGCTGCACACGCTCTACAACCTGCACCCGTCTCCGGAGCCAAACCTCACTGTGCTCTGGGCAAAACATCTGCCGGAAAACTGGAAGCGCTACGTTGCGAAGGTCTCCTGCGACACCGACGCCATTCAGTATGAGAGTGACACGATCATGCGCCCGGCCTTCGGCGACGATTATGCGATTGCCTGCTGCGTCTCCGCCATGCGCGTCGGCCACGATATGCAGTTCTTCGGCGCCAGAGCCAACCTTGCTAAGCTTGTGCTGCTGGCGATCAACGGCGGTATGGACGAAGTGAAAAAGACGCGGGTCGCGCCGGAAATGCCCGTGTGGCCCGACGAATACGTCGATTTCGACCGTCTGCTTGAGCGTCTCGACTTCTACCGTGATTGGCTCGCAAAAACGTATGTGGACGCGATGAACACAATCCACTACATGCACGACAAATACGCCTATGAAAAAAGCCAGATGGCACTGCACGACACAAACGTGCGCCGGCTCATGGCGTTCGGCATCGCCGGCATGAGCTGCATGGCGGACTCTCTTTCGGCGATCAAATACGCGAAGGTGCGCTGCATCCGTGACCCGGAAACCGGACTTGTCACTGATTTTGAGACAACCGGCGAATTCCCGTGCTTCGGCAACGACGACGAGCGTGTCGACTCGATCGCCTGCGAGCAGGTGCGCCGCTTCTACAACGCGCTCAAGGAACACCAGCTGTACCGCAATGCCCAGCACACGCTCTCGATCCTGACGATCACCTCGAACGTCATGTATGGCAAGAAGACCGGCAACACACCGGACGGGCGCAAGTTTGGCGAACCGCTCGCGCCGGGCGCAAACCCGATGAGTGGCCGCGACAAATCCGGCGCACTCGCCGAGCTCAACTCCGTCGCAAAGCTCTCCTATGACTACTGCCGCGATGGCATCTCGAATACGTTCTCCATCGTCCCCGAAGCGCTCGGCAAGACCGAGGAGGAGCGCATCACGAACCTTGTGCAGCTCCTGACCGGCTACTTCATCCAGGGCGCGCATCATCTAAACGTCAACGTGCTCAACCGCGAAACGCTGATTGACGCATACAACAATCCGGAGAAATACCCGAACCTGACCATCCGCGTTTCGGGCTATGCGGTCAACTTCCACCGCCTCTCAAGAGAGCAGCAGCGCGAGGTCATCTCCCGCACGTTCCACGAGGCCATCTGATGGAGGGGCGCGTCAGCTCTGTGCAGTCTCTCGGCGCTGTGGACGGACCGGGCCTGCGGTACGTTGTCTTCCTGCAGGGATGTCCGTTGCGCTGCAAATACTGCCACAATCCCGAAACCTGGGAAAAAGACGGCGGCGAGATGCGCACGGCGGAAGATCTGTGCAACACCATCCTGCGGTATCGGCCGTACTTCGGCACACAGGGCGGCGCGACCGTCTCGGGCGGCGAGCCGCTGATGCAGCCCGAATTTGTCGCGGAACTTTTTCGCCTGCTGCATGAAAACGGCGTGCACACGGCGCTGGACACCGCAGGTGCGGGGGATCTCGCCAAAGCGGAAGATGTTTTGCTGCACACAGATCTCGTCCTATGCGACGTTAAATTCCCAACCGAATCCGGTTATCGCGAAAACTGCGGCGGTTCGCTTGCCCACACGCTTGATTTTCTGCGGCTCACTGCCCGTCTTCAGGTGCCGGTTTGGGTTCGCCATGTCGTGGCGCCCGGGCTGACCGACACACCCGCCAGCATGCGGGCCGTGTGCGACCTGTGTGCTGGATTTCCAAATATCGAGAAAATCGAGTGGCTGCCTTTCAAAAATATCTGCGCAGAAAAATACAAGGTGCTCGGCATCCCCTTCCCTATGGATGGCAAGCCGGCTTACTCTCAAAAGCATATTGACCTGCTGTTACAGGCCTTATAACAAACAGAAAGCGACGGTTCTTTCCCTTTGGTCAGAATCGTCGCTTTTTTGGTTGCCTTTTACAGTGTATGGGCTTCGCCCGGCGCAAGGATGAGCGCGCGGCCTGGATTTTGGATTTTCGCAAGCAGATCGGCCGGATCGGCGTTGAACGGCTTCATGTCCGGCGCATCGGTACACCCCCAGTGCCACAGCAGCAGTCGCGCTTCGGGATACGTATTCGCAAGACGCACGGCGTTTTCGAGGCCGATGTGCCAGCTGTCATCGGAAAAATCAAAGAGGATCAACTTCGGCGGTCGCATCTCGAGATGCGCGGGCAGCAGGCGCGAATCCCCCACCGCCCAGATGCTGCCGTCAGGCGTATCGAGCAGAAAGCCGCAGCAATCCTCCCGACGGAAGACATAGCCGCCAAGCTCCGGGTAATCTGCCTGCCACGCATGGTCGGCAGGCGTCAGCGTTATGCGAATATTGCCGACTGCAAATTGCTCCCCGATCGCATGGCCCAAGCCTGACAAACCCAGTTCGCGCATTTGCGCACCGGTATACTGCGTGCCGTGGTACGCATGGCACACCCCGGCGAGCGCCACACAGGTGTCCCGACTGAAATGATCGCCGTCGGTATGGGTGATCAACACCGCGTCGAGCGACGGCACCGCCTCTGGCAAAACGGGCGGCTGCACGAGCTGCGGCATATCAAAGCCCACGAGCACGGGGTCAATCATCACCGTCGTGCCACGGCTGTTGATCAACGCGCCGGCATTGCCGAGCCAGCGCACGGTTGTGTCCGGTTCAGCGCGAAACGCCTCGGCGCCAAACACTTTGGGCTCGGGCGCACGAACCTGTTTTTTCTGCATCGTATTCTTCCCGCCTTTCCAATCCGGCGCCTGCGCGCCGCTTTTCTCTATTATAAGACGCCGTTTCCTTCATGTCCAGTTTTTTCGTGTTTTCTTCCTTCGGTACCGGTCATTTTTGCATGATGCTTTAAACAAATTGCAAATTTTTCATATACTTCTGGAAATTTGCCGGTAAATCTGCTATACTTATGAATAAGCATTGACTTTACATTCAAATTTTTCCTGGAAAGGTTGTGATGCACAGATTGGAGTTACGCAAGAATTTATCCGAAAAATGGTCGGAGGCCGTGCGGGCTGTCCTGCCGATTGTCTGTATCGTGATGCTGCTCTCCTTTACGGTGGCGCCAATTTCCCCGAGCATTCTGCTCTGCTTTTTACTGGGCACTGTGCTGATCATCGTCGGCATGATGTTTTTCACCTCGGGTGCGGAAATTGCAATGACACCAATGGGCGAACGCGTTGGCACAGCTATGACGAGAACCAAGAAACTCGGCATCGTTGTGGTACTCTCGTTTTTGCTCGGCCTCATCATCACGATTTCGGAGCCGGATTTGCAGGTGCTGGCCGAACAAGTGCCCTCTGTACCGAACATCATTCTGATTCTGTCCGTGGCCTGTGGCGTCGGCGTTTTCCTCGTTGTGGCGCTGCTGCGCATGTTATTTTCCATGGCGCTGCCGCCGCTTTTGGTCGGATGCTATGCGCTGGTGTTTGTGCTCTCTTTTTTTGTGCCTCGCGAGTTTCTCGCGGTGGCCTTTGACTCCGGCGGTGTAACCACCGGCCCGATGACCGTACCGTTTATTATGTCGCTGGGCGTAGGCATCTCCGCGATCCGCAGCGACCGCCATGCGGCGGACGACAGCTTTGGCCTCGTCGCGCTCTCCTCCATCGGTCCCATTCTCGCGGTAATGATTCTCGGCATGATCTATAACCCGGGAAAAAGCCCCTATGTGCCGCCCACGGTACCTGAAATCGGCAATTCGGTAGAATTGTGGCGACTTTTTGGCGAAGGGTTGCCCAAATATGTACAGGAAATCGCGGTTTCGCTTCTGCCGATCCTCCTGTTTTTTCTTGCAGCACAGATCATCGTTCTGCGGCTGGACCGCCGGCAGCTTCTGCGCATCGGCATCGGTCTGATCTATACATACATCGGGCTTGTTCTGTTTCTGACCGGCGTAAACGTGGGCTTTATGCCTGCAGGCAATTACCTCGGCCAACAGATTGCCGCTTTCCGTCACCCGGAAATTCTCGTGCCGGTCGCCATGGTCATGGGTTATTTCATTGTGCGCGCGGAACCGGCCGTGTATGTGCTTAACCGACAGGTTGAAGAAATCACGGACGGCGCCATCTCGGCGCGTGCCATGGGCATTGGCCTGTCCATCGGTGTTTCGATCTCTCTGGGACTTGCGATGATTCGCGTGTTGACCGGTATTTCGATTCTCTGGTTCCTGATTCCGGGTTACACAATTGCGCTGGGCATCTCCTTTTTTGTTCCGAAAATTTACACGGCCATTGCATTTGACTCCGGCGGCGTGGCTTCCGGTCCGATGACGGCCGCCTTTCTGCTCCCACTTGCGCAGGGCGCCTGCACGGCGCTCGGCGGCGACATCGTAACGGACGCCTTCGGCGTGGTCGCCATGGTGGCCATGACGCCGCTGATCACCATACAGGTGATGGGCCTTGTGACAAAGCTTGCGGAACGCAGAACCGCGAAACCAGCGGATGCAGCCGCCCTGTCTTTGGACAGACTGGATGACAATGCGATCATTGAGCTTTGATCCGCACACGGAAAGGATTTTCAGCGTATGAGCAACACTTTATACTGGATGGTCACCATCATCGACCGCAATCAAAACCGGAAATTTTTGTCTTTTTACCGGAATTACGGGATCTCCGTCGTGCTGAACACGCTCGGGCGCGGCACAGCCGCCTCCAACGTTCTGAATTATTTCAGTCTGGAGGCGACACAGAAAGTCGTATTGTGCGCTGTTGTCACCGACACGGTTTGGAACGCCGTCAAGAAGGGCCTGGAATCGATCATGCAAATCGATATTCCGGGCACCGGCATTGCGTTCGTCGTGCCGATGAGCAGCATCGGCGGCAAACGACAACTGCAA
The DNA here is from genome assembly GCA_002305575.1 of Ruminococcaceae bacterium UBA1417. Taxonomy (GTDB): domain Bacteria; phylum Bacillota; class Clostridia; order Oscillospirales; family Acutalibacteraceae; genus Hominenteromicrobium. The sequence goes on along the minus strand of DBPP01000028.1, from coordinate 4,488 downwards.
TTTCTCACCAACGGCCAGAACTACACAAAGGGGGAAGAAAGCGTTTTGAAGGAAACCAAGCATGAGCTTTTGGTTGTTGTCGCAAACCAGGGCTATACTGAAACCATTATGGAGGCGGCCCGGCGCGGCAATGCCGCAGGGGGCACCGTCATTCATGCGAAAGGCACCGGCATGGACGGCGCGGAAAAATTCCTCGGCGTTTCCCTTGCGGCGGAAAAGGAACTGATTCTGATCGTTGTTCGGCGCGAGCAGAAAAACGACGTGATGTCCGCCATTATGGCCGACGCCGGTCTGGAAACGCGCGCGGGAGCCATTGCGTTCTCGCTGCCCGTCACCAGCACAGCCGGACTGCGACTCACCGATCTTTCATCCGGCGCGGAATAGCTTGAAATGGGGCACAAAAAGCGGCTGCACAAAAAGGCGTGCAGCCGCTTTTTCACGGGATTTATTCTTCGATTACAAGCGTTGCGACGGAACGCGGCGCCAACATGAGCGGCGCGGAATGGTCCGCCATGCGCAGAAACGCCATTTTTTCCGCCTCCGCCTCGTTGATAACAACGACTGCGATTTTGCCGTCCGGCCGCTCAAACGCGGTGACGGAAAGGTCGCGGTCAAAGGACGAGGTTGCGAGGCGCACCGAGCCCTTCGGGATGTATTTGGAGAAATGCGCGAGGCCGTAGTACGACGGCTGTAGCGTCAGTTCCTTCGTGTCGGTATTCACATGAACCGGAGCTGCACAGCCGGTATAGCGGTAATGATACGGTCCGCCGGTCTGATCAAGCAGCAGGTTCCAATCCACAGCGGCGCTCATGCCGTTATTCATATCGCCAAGAATCTCCCGCGCGTATTGCATCGTGCCATCCTTGGCGCCACCGCGCGACATGCCAAGGCAGTATTCGGTTTCAATCAGCACCTTTTCCGGGAACGCCTCATGCGCAAGGCTGAGCGCGTCGAAGTGATCGCCCGAATACCAGTGGAAGCCGATGCCCCACACGCGCTCCCGCACGGCGGGATCGCGCAGCGTATCGCGGGCGCGCTCATAGACGCGTTCCTTGTTGTGGTCCCAGATGATGAACTTCATCGGGATGCTGTGTGCATCGAGCACCGGACCCAGGTAGTCGCGGATCAGCTCCGCCTCGCCTTCAGCCGTATAGCGGCAGCTCTCCCACGTCTGCGCGGCCCACGGCTCATTCTGCACCGTCATTGCCGGAATCGCAACGCCCTCCGCCGCATAGCTTTCAAGATACCGCGCCACGTATTCGGCCCACGGTTTTTTCCATTCGTCGAGCAATTCCCCGCCCGCGCGCGTGTTCCCGTTTGACTTCATCCAGGCCGGCGGGCTCCACGGCGAAGCAAAAAGAAACAGCTCCGGCGCCGCCGCCAAGATATCCTTGACCATCGGCAAAATGTATTTCCGATCCTGACCGAGATCAAAGGTTTTCATCTCGCGGTCACCGGGCTCCGTATACGCATACTCCTTCGTCGAAAAATCGCAGCTTCCGATGTGCATGCGGCCAAACGCATACCTGAGACCTTCCTTGGAATAGAACAGGCGCAGCACCTCCTGCTTCTGTTCCGGCGGAAGCTGCGCGTAGCAATAGGCCGCCGCATCCGTCAGCGCACTGCCAAATCCCAGCCAGGTCTGCTTTTTAACTTCCCGATAGACATTCAAAACCTTCAATTCGGTATTGATGTCTGCGGTCACACGCGGCAGCACCTGCTTTTCCAGCTTCTTTTCCGCCGTTGAAAGGACCATCTCCGTAATTCTCACGGCTATCAACTCCTTACCGGGTTTCCCCCATTTTCAGAACAGTTTTCTGTTCCTTTCGGTTTAAGTATAGCAGACTCCCTAAAAAACACAACACGACATTTCTATTTTTATGCAGGAAAATTAAAAGATAAAAGCACGGCTATCCAAACAGACAGCCGTGCTTTTTCGTCCCTGAAACGATGCCGGGGACAGGTTTTGCTTTATCCAAACAGGTTTTCCGGATTAAACGGCACGCCGTTCTCCGTGACTTCGAGATGCAGATGGGATTCCATGGCCGACTCAAACGGTGCAGCCGTAACGCTGCCGATATCCTGACCGGCAGAAACAATTTCTCCGGGCTCTACCAGGAAGGTTTCGCCGAGACCGCAGTAACGCACCTCATACGAACCGTGCTCTATCACAATTGTATTCCCGAGCAGCATGTCCGTATACGTTTCCTTGACCAGACCGTTTGCAATCGCATGGACCGTTTCTCCGTGGGCCGCAGCGTAATCGGCACCGACATGCGCGCGATAATCGCGCATCGTCTCCGAATAGACCGGATCCTCCGAGTACGCCAGCAGAACCTCTGCGCTCTCTACCGGCCGCTTAAAGCCGACGCTCACGGTATACGTCGGCTGCGCCGCCGTTTCCTGTGCAGGCGCCTCTTCCGGTACTTCTTCCACCGGCGCATCAACGGCTGCCGGCGTCTCCGAAGTCTCTGACTCCGATGTTTCCGGCGTTTCGTCGGATTCCGCCGCCGGTTCCGTCTCTACCTGAACCTCCGACGCCGATCCTTGCGCATGGCCACCCGACACGGCGCTTTCCGGATCGTCATCCTCCGCCGAGCGCGCAGCCGCCGAAACGGTCGAAGACGTGCTCCCCGTTTCGGAGCCTACCGGCTCAAGAAACCCGGAAACCGTGTCGTATGTGCTCCACGCGGCAATGCCGATGGCAGCGAGACAAACGGCAAGCGCGATATAAAACCCGCGCTTTTCCCTGTTCCGGCTTTTGCCCTGCATGTCCTTTTCGTTCTTCTGTTCCATAGCCATATGCTCACATACCTTTCCTCTTCAAATTCAAATACGTTTTGGATATGCGTAGTATGGGCTACACACACGGCAATATGCACGCGCGGAAAATTTTTCCCCAACGCCAAAAAAGGAAAAAGGACCGATGCGGCTCGGTCCTTTTCCCTTTAGCTTGAGGGGTATATTGAGGAGGGTAGAACATGTATCCAAGAAAGGTGCGGTTCCTATCTGTTGAATACACGTATATTATACCTCACTTAAAAATTTAGTTGTTAATCAGCCATGAATAAACCATAAAAAAATTTGGGGTGTTTTGTGAACGCTGCATTTCGATCGCACATCCCGCCATTCTTACAGAAAATTCGACACAAAACGCCAAACAAGTGTTTGCAATTTATGCTGTGCTGTGCTATACTGGATACAGAATAAAAACGCAATCCCCCTTATGGCCACAAACGACGGAGGAATCAATATGGCACTCACGAAAAGTCAGCAGCTTGTTTACGACTATCTCTGCAAAACAATGGCGGAACGCGCCGTGCCGCCATCCGTCCGCGAGATCTGCGCGGCCACAGGTCTGCGCTCAACCTCGACCGTACATTCCCATCTGAAATCACTTGAAACGCTCGGCTACATCACGCGGGATGCCGGGCTCAACCGCTCAATTCATATTGTCGGCGCGTCCTCCGCGAAGCAGGTTCCCATTCTCGGCAAGGTTACAGCCGGTCTGCCGATCCTGGCCGTGGAGGATATCGAAGGCTACATCCCATATCCGGACAAAAGCGGCAAGGAGCTTTTCGCCCTGCACGTAGACGGCGTCAGCATGATCAATGCCGGCATCCTCGACGGCGACTATGTGATCGCCGAACGCACGCCCACAGCCGAAAACGGTGAAATCGTTGTCGGTATGATCGACGACGAAGCCACCGTAAAACGCTTCTACCGCGAAAACGGCACGCTCCGTTTACAGCCGGAAAACCCGGATTATGAGCCGATCATCTCCGACGAAATCACGATTCTTGGCAAGGTTATCGCCGTCATCCGCTATTACTGAGGCAGCGCGCCTTCGCCGATTTGCTGAACCCAAAGGCAGCGTCCGGAAGCAAAATGCAAATCTTCCAGGCGGCTGCCTTCTTTTCTAACTCCGCTGGGAGGAATCTGAATGTCTGATTTCATTCGAAGCACTTCAAAAGCCATCATTTTGCACGAGGGTCGTATCTTGCTGAACCGTTCTCTGGATGTGCGCCGCGGCATGTATTATTCGCTTCCAGGCGGCGGACAGCACCGGTTCGAGCCGCTGGAAAAAGCTGTGGTGCGTGAGTGTTTGGAAGAAACCGGCTATCGCGTCCGCCCTGTGCGTTTGGCTGCAGTTTGCGAGGAAATCTGGAATTCTGCGGAATACCTGGAAAAGTATCCGGAATACGCGCACCGGATGTTGCACATCTTCCTGTGTACACTCGATGAAACTGTGCCCAGACACACGCCGACCGAAAAGGATCTGAACATGCTGGACTGCGTCTGGATACCCTTGGATGCGCTGGACGGCCTGACGTTGGAACCAGCCCTGCTGCAAGGCTGCGTCGCGGATGTCGTGCATGGCACAGCCCCGCTTTACCTCGGCACGCAGTGGATGGATTGACGCCCCGCCCCCACGTAAGAAAAAGGCTCCCGGATGGGAGCCTTTTTGAACCGCCCCAGATTGAGCAG
>DBPP01000032.1:13768-43492 GCA_002305575.1 Ruminococcaceae bacterium UBA1417 | reverse complement strand
TGGTAGGAGCCGTCATACAGCGTGGCCTTGAGGCCGACGACCGGATAGCCCGCGAGCGGGCCCTTCGCAATGCATTCGCGCAGGCCTTTTTCGACGGCGGGGAAGAAGCCCTTCGGCACCGCGCCGCCCACAACGCGCTCGGCAAATTCGAGGCCGTCCGCGTCGCACGGGGAGAATTCGATCCACACGTCGCCGAACNNCGCCGAACTGGCCGTGGCCGCCCGTCTGCTTCTTGTGGCGGCCCTGCACGGAAACCGTCTTGCGGATCGTCTCGCGGTACGGCACGCGCGGGTTGCACAGCGTGACGTCCACGCCGAACTTCGCCTTCAGTTTCGAAACGATGACGTCGAGGTGCTGCTCGCCCATGCCGCTGATGACCATTTCCTTTGTCTCCACGTTGTTGACAAAGCGGATGGTCGGGTCTTCCTCGGCCAGACGCATGATGCCCTGCGCCACTTTATCTTCATCGCCCTTGTTCTTCGGGACGATTGCCATGCTCATTTCGGGAATCGGGTACTCGATGGGGTCGAGCGTGATCTTGCGCGCCGGCGCGCAGAGCGTATCGCCGGTGTTGACGGAGGAGAGCTTCGGGATCGCGCCGATGTCCCCGGCGACGATCGCCTTGACGTCCTCCTGCTTTTTGCCGCACATCATCACGGTCTTGCCGATGCGCTCGATGTTGCCGGTGCGCATGTTGACAAGCTGCGTCTCGGTCGTGATCTTGCCGGCAATGACCTTCACGTAGGAGAGCTTGCCGATGAACGGGTCCGCGACCGTCTTGAAGACGATGGCCGCCGGGGCCGCGTCCTCGTTGACCGCGATTTCCACCGGGTTGCCGTCCACATCGACGGCGAGCTCGCCGGCCTTGTCGGCTGCGCTCGGCGCGAGCCAGCACAGGCCGTCCATAAACTGCTCCATGCCGCGCATCAGCATCGCGTCGCCGCAGAAGACCGGCGAAATCGTGCCGCGCTTGACGCCCTGGGAGACGCCGACGATGACCTCTTCCGGCGTGAAGTCCTCACCGGAGAAATATTTTTCAAAGAGCTCGTCGCTCGTTTCGGCGACGGCCTCGTAAATGGCGGTGCGCAGGCCCTCGAGGCGCGCGCCCATATCGGGCATCGGCACCTGCACGGGCTTGCCGCCCGAATAGTCGTAGGCCTTAAATTCGAGCATGTTGATGTATTTATCGGCTTTGCCGTCCTCAAAATAAGGGACGACGATCGGGCAGACGGATGGGCCGAAGCTCGCCTTCAGATCCTCGAATACCTTGTAGAAGTCGGAGCCCTCGTCACACAGGCCGTTGACGAAGAAAATCTTCGCGAGACCGCGCTTTTCCGCCGCGGCAAATGCCTTCTCTGTGCCGACGGAAACGCCGCTTTTGCCCGCGAGCACGATCACGACGGATTCCGCCGCGCGCGTCGCTTCGTACAGGCCGCCCTCAAAGTCGAACAGACCGGGGGTGTCCAGCAGGTTGATCTTCTTGTTTTTCCACTCAAACGGCGCGACAGCCGTGGAAACCGACGTCTTGCGGCGGATTTCCTCCGGGTCGTAATCGCAAACGGTATTGCCCTCGCCCACCTTACCGCGGCGGTCCGATGCGCCCGCAAGATAGAGCATGGCCTCTGCGAGGGAGGTCTTGCCGGCGCCAGAATGGCCTGCCATAGCGACGTTGATGATGTTCTTTGCGTGATACGTGTTCATGGAAACACCCCTTATATGTATATTTCACAATTTCAGAAGAGATTGTAATTTTGATTATATACCAAATTCCCATAAAAAGCAATGACCAATCCGAACTTGTACAGATATTCTATTTTAAAATGGATATAACTATTCATCTTGCACATAAAAAGGCGGCGGGACAAAAAAATCCCGCACAGCCTGCTGGGCAGACGTGCGGGATACGGATTCATTGGGCGGTTTCGCGGCCGAGGTAGGAGGCGGCCAGCTTTGCGAGACGCAGGTTTTCCTCCGACTCGCCGGGGCGGTCGTCCTCGCCCTTGATCAGCAGGAACATACCGCAGATGTCGCCCTGGTTGAGGATGGGAAAAGCCGCGTCGGCGGTGCGCAGGCCGCCGTCGGCGGCGAGCACGGTGTCTTCGCCCGAGGAAATGAACGGCTTCTTTTTGCGCATCAGCTCTTCGAGCTGCTTGGAAACCGGCTTGTCGAGCAGATCTTTTTTCGGGATGCCGGCGGAAGCCACGATGCGGTCGCGGTCTGAAACGGCGACGCCGGCGCCGCACAGCGCCGAGACGCATTCGGACATGTGCTGTGCGCTTTCGCTGAGCTCGCCGACCGGCGAATATTTGCGGAAGATGATGCCGCCGTCCTTGTCGATGAAGATTTCCAGCGGCGTGCCCTCGCTGATTTTCATGGTGCGCCGGATCTCCTTCGGGATCACAACCCGCCCGAGATCGTCCATCCGACGCACGATACCTGTTGCTTTCATGGGTATACGAACGCTCCTCTCTGCTTTATGGAAAGCACCGGAAAATACGTTTTGGGTGCGCAGGTAGTATTTGCACGGAAAGGAACGATATTCGTCTGGCGCGTGGGATTCTCTGGCCGGCGTGTTATGCCGCGCCGCCGTCAATGGCTGTGATGATCCAGTTTTCGCCCTGCTTTTCGAAGGAAACGGTGCATGTGCCGACTTTTTCCTCAAAGCGGTAGAGGTCGAGCGTCACGGTGCAGGTGTCGCCGGAAACGGAGATCGCGGCGGAATCGAGATCCAGCTTATCCGCGCCGTAGCCGCGGGAGCCGTAAACCATGTAGAGCTTGCCGTTCATCTCCAGAAATTCGTTCGGGAAGAGCGCTTCGGCGACGTCCGGCGCCATGTACTGCTCGAGATAGGCGAGCGCTTCCGCGTTTGTCTTGAAATTCAAAATTTCATACAGCGTCGCGTCCGTCGGGTCGGTGGGGTTGCTGCGGTCGATTGTGCTCTGTTCAACCACGTCGATCGGAGCCTCCCCGTCGAGCATGGCCTGTGCGCTCGTATATACGCGGCTGTACGGCGTGTCGCCGAGCTCTGCGCCGCACGTTTCGGCGTAGCACTGGTTGATCAGGTCGAGGTGGACGCGCAGCGTGTCGAGCAGCTCGTCCGGCGAAAGCGTCGGCTCAGCAGTCGGTTCAGCCGTGGCGGTCGCTTCGGCGCTCGGCTCGGCCGTAGCCTGCGACGACAGGGACGCCGGTTCACCCGCCGTGGTGGGCTCGGTGTCGCCGCCCGGCAAAACGGCGCCCAGCAGGGAGCAGCCGGCAAAGGCCAGAAATACGCAGCCGAGTGCAAGTGCAAGCAGTATCTTTTTCATTTTATACCCTTCCTTTGCTCAAATAGAATTTAAATATAGTCTCAGTATAGCACGACGATGGGGCGTTCGCAAGGCGAGGAAGAAAAAATCGCGGCGGGGGATGGAAAAGCGCTTTGCATTGTGGTAGAATGAAAAAAATTGCATGGCGCCGGTCGGACGCCGGCAGGCATGAAGAAAGGGTGGAGAAATGATGCAACTGGAACGCGTAACGCCGGAAAGCGTCGGCATACATTCCAAAGGCATTCTGGATTTTATCGATCTGGCGGAGCGCCGCGGGCTGGAGCTGCACGGCATGATGCTGCTGCGGCACGGCAAGGTCTGCGCCGAGGGTTGGTGGACGCCGTATAATCCGGCGTCGCCGCACATGATGTTCTCGTTTACAAAGGCACTGACCTCTACGGCGATCGGTTTTGCGGTGCAGGAGGGCAGCCTTGCCCTCGAGGATAAATTGTGCGACCTGTTTCCGGACAAGATGCCCGAAAACCCGGGCGAAAACCTGCTGCGCTGCACAGTGCGCGATTTACTGACAATGTCCTGCGGGCATAAGACGGAGATCGACACGTTCGACGTTTCGAAGCCGGACTGGATCGCGAACTTCCTCGCGCACGACTTTCAATACGCGCCGGGCACGTGCTTCATGTACAACACGGCCGGCACCAACCTGCTCTGCGCGGCGCTCAAGCGGCGGACCGGCGAGGATCTCTTCGCATACCTCACGCCGCGGCTGTTTGAGCCGCTCGGTATTTCGGGTGTCGAGTGCTTCCGTCTGCCGGACGGCGTCGAGATGGGCGGCGCGGGCAGCCGCTTGAAGACCGAGGATATGGCGCGTTTTATCCTGTTTGTCGCGCAGCACGGCATGTGGGCGGGCAAGCAACTGCTGAATGCCGCGTGGTTCAATGAAGCGACCGCCAAGCAGGTGGAGACGTGCAGCCCGGCATACGACGTGCAGAATCCCGACTGGCGGTGCGGCTACGGCTTTCAGTTCTGGCGCTGCGTGCCGGAACACGTCGTCCGCGCGGACGGCGCCTTTGGGCAGTACGGCGTCATTTTCGAGGATAAGGACGCAATTCTGATTTTGCAGAGCGCTTCGGTCAACCAGCAGGATCAGCTGACCTGCGCGTGGGAGACGATTCTGCCCGCGATCACCGATCAGGCGTCGCTGCCGGAAAGCCCCATGGCGCACGTGCTGCAGCACCGGCTGAAAAAAGCGGAGATCCAGCCGATGCTTTCGGCGCGCAACCCCATGGCGGAGCAGCGATTTGGCGGCCGGCGGATGGTTCCGGACGCGAAACTGCCGGGGCTGGCCGATCTGATCGGCGGCATCTGGATCGTCGCGCCCCAGGGCGGCGAGACGCAGGCGCTGCGCCTTGACTTTGCAGCGGACAAGGCCGTGCTGACTGCCGAGCAGGACAACGGCGCGTTCTCGGTGGATATCGGCCTGCAAAGCCACTTCGCTTTGTCCACGCTCTGCGGCCGCACCTACGGCGCGGTCGGCCGCTGGCGTTCGGAGACGTGCTTTGAGGCGGAAATCCGCTGCGCCGAGGCCGTCGCCGGCAAGCGGATGCTGTTCCAGTTCGATGGCGACACGCTGACGCTGCAATCTGCCTCGACGCTGCCCACTTCGGGCGGCATCGCCGACCGTCCCCCGCAGTCGTACACCTTTACGGCAGCGCAATAAGGCGAAAAAACACAGGGCAAAATACAAAGAGCGGTGCGGGAAGTTTTCCGCACCGCTTTTCCGTGCCGCAATATACAAAAAGATCCTCCGGCACAGGCCGGAGGATCTTGTATGTTTTATGGGATCAGACAAACTGCGCCGGGTCGACGCGCGTGCCGTTCTGGTACACCTCAAAGTGCAGGTGGTTGCCGGTCGAATAGCCCGTGCTGCCGACGTAACCAATGACGTCGCCCTGGTTGACCCACTGGCCGGCGGAGACCGCCACAGAGCTCATGTGGGCATACAGCGTGGAGTACGTCGAGTCGTGGTAGATCGAAACGTAGTAGCCCCAGGAATCGCCCCAGGAATCGTAGTTGTTCGCAACCATAACCGTACCGGAGCGCGAAGCGACGATCGGCGTGCCATAGGAGGCCGGAATATCCATGCCGTAGTGGCCGTTGCCGAACGAGCAGCTGATGCCGCTCCAGCCCGGAACCGGCCAGCGGAAGCCTTCGCCCGAGTTATCCGGGGTAGAGGGTTGTTCCGGCACCGGTGTAGGCGTCGGGGTCGGCTGCACTTCCGGAACCGGCGTGGGCGTCGGGGTCGGCAGTGCTTCGCCGTTTTCATCGTATTCCGTATCGGGGACCGGCGTCGGGGTCGGCGTCGGTTCTACCGAAGGCACCGGCGTGGGCGTCGGGGTGGCCTGCGCCTGCTGCTGTTGCTGCTGCATCTGCGCGATCAGGCTCTGCATCATGTTGGCGAGCGCGTATTCCTCGTCGGCCGTGCGCTGCAGCTGGGTCTCTGCATCCGCCTTATCGGCGCGAATTTCCTCGAGCAGCGCTTCATTTTCGGCTTCCAGCTCGGTCAATTCCGTTTCGCTGGATTCGAGCAGCTTCTTTTCATCGGCGAGCGCGGTCTTCTCGGCTTCGAGCTCCTTGCGCTCGGCGGCGGTGCTCGTCATATATTCGGAAACCTGGTCAATCAGCATCTTGTCGTGCCGCGTGATGCTCGAAATCATCTCGGTGCGCACCGAGAAGTCGTGCAGGCTTTCGGCGTTAAAGAGAATTTCCAGCGTGCTCACCGCGCCGGCGGTGTACAGCGCGCACAGGCGCTGCTTCAGAAGGTCCATGGTGTCCTGAATCTCCGCCTCGGCCTGCTTGAGGCTTTCCTCCAGCGTGGCAATGCTGTCGTTCAGGGCGTCGATGTTCTCGGTTGCCGTGGAGATCTGCGCCTTGACGGTGTCGATCTTTTCGGCGAGAAGCACCTGCTCGGCCTCCTTGCTGTCTTCCTGCTCTTCGAGCGCGGCGATCTGGCTTTCGAGATCGGCCTTCTTGTCGGCAAGAACCTCCTGCTTGGCCTCGAGCTCGTCGAGCGACTGTGCACAGACGGCCATCGGCGTGGCAGCGACCAAAACCGCGGCGAGTGCCAACGCGGTCAGGCGTGTCCAGCGTTTATGTATAAGCTTCATGGAAAACCTTCCTTTCAGCGGTCGTTTCGAAAATTTCGCTTTTTCACCCAATACTGTCTGTTATTTTAAAACATATCCGCCGCGTTATAATTCCCATAGAGAATTAAAGACAAAAAACTACAAAAAAACTACAAAAAATCTCAAAATGATTACAGGGGAAGGGCGGCTGGACCGGCGCACGCAAAAAAAGTTTGCGCCTGTATGGCGCGGCGGGCGGAAAAACCATTGACAACACGCGGGGAAAAAAGTAAAATAGCAGACAGGTTAGTTAGTTTGTTTAACTAAATTTCAGGCGGATTTCGGACGCCGGGACAAAGGGGGAAAAGCCATGGCGGCCTTTGCAGCCGATTTGAATGAGCTTCTGGTGGAAATTTACCGGAACATTCAGATTTTGGAAGAAAGCGAATTGAAAAAAAGCCGGCTGAACCTTTCGATCGGCGAAATCCATATGATCGAGCTGATCGCGAAAGCCGGCGGCGGGATGACCGTCACGGAGATCGCGAACAAATTGAAGGTGACGCGGCCGTCCGTAACGGTGGCGGTCAACAAGCTGGTGCAAAAGGGCTACTGCGAGAAGCAGAGGCGCGAGGACGACGGCCGGGCCGTAGCGGTTGCGCTCACGAAGGCCGGGCGAAAGGTGGAGGCCTTTCACGCGCGCTGTCACCGCAACATGATCCGGGAGGTCAGCGACGATCTCACGGAAAACGAGAAGGCGGAGCTGCTCCGCACGATGTCGCGCATCAACACCTATTTCAGGACAAAAATATGAAAGGATGACTTGGATGAGTTTTACAATTTTGGGCACGGGCAGCTATGCGCCGGCGCACACCGTCACGAACGATGACCTTGCGAAGCTCGTGGAGACGAGTGACGAGTGGATCACACAGCGCATCGGCGTGAAAACCCGGCACATCAGTGAAACGGAAACAAACGTGGATATGGCGGTGCAGGCTGCGCAGCGCGCGCTCGAAAACGCCGGCGTCACGGCGGAGGAGTTGGACCTCATTATCGCGACGACGATTTCGGGCGACACGCTCACGCCGGGCACTGGTTGCATGGTGCAGAGCCGCATCGGCGCGCACTGCCCGGCGTTTGATCTGGCGGCGGCGTGCTCGGGCTTTCTCTTTGCCCTCGAGACGGCGGCCGGCTTCCTGGCGCGCGGCCAGTATAAACGCATTCTTATCGTCAGCACTGAGCGCATGAGCGGCATCGTCGACTGGACGGACCGCAGCACGTGCTGCATCTTCGGCGACGGCGCGGGCGCCGCGGTGCTCGGCCCGGGCGACGGTTTGATCGCCTCGCACCTGATGACGAAGGGCGGCGACGACGTGATCGCGGTCCCGACGCATTACGCGAACTCCCCGTGGTACAAAAACGAGCTGCCGGAAAAGACGAGCATCTACATGAACGGGCGCGGCACGTACAAATTTGCGGTTATGGCGATGTCGGACAACATCAAGGATCTGATGCACAGCGCCGGCGTTTCCGGCGAAGACGTGGCGCTTGTGATCCCGCATCAGGCGAACTACCGCATCATCAACGAGGCGCGCCGCCGTATCCCGGATATCGCGCCCGAAAAATTCTGCATCAACATCGACCGCTACGGCAACACCTCCTCGGCGAGCGTGCCGATCCTGCTCGATGAGATGCACCGCGCGGGGAAGATCCACCGCGGCGACATTCTGGTGCTCGCGGCGTTTGGCGGCGGCCTTTCGGCCGGCGCGATGATCGTGCGGTGGTAAGCGCGGGAAAACAGTCCGTATGCGCGCGCGTCCTTGCGGCGCGCTTTATATAAACAGACATTCCATTAAAAAAGATTCAGGTCCGAAAGGAGCAGTCAAAATGATTTCTACACCCATTTGCGACATTCTCGGCATCCGCTACCCGATTTTTCAGGGCGGCATGGCATGGATTTCCGACGGCAAGCTTGCCGGCGCGGTTTCCGAGGCGGGCGGTCTCGGTATCATCTCGGCGATGAACGCCAACGCCGATTATCTGCGCGGGCAGATCAAGATCGCACGCGAACTGACGGACAAGCCCTTTGGCGTCAACATTATGCTGATGAGCCCGTTTGCCGACGAAGTCGCGCAGGTGGTGGCCGAGGAAAAGGTGGCGGTCGTCACGACCGGCGCGGGCAACCCCTCGAAGTACATGAAGGCGTGGATTGAAGCCGGCATCAAGGTCATCCCGGTTGTCGCGTCCGTCAGCCTCGCGAGACTGATGCAGCGCGTCGGCGCCACGGCGGTCATCGCCGAGGGCGGCGAGAGCGGCGGCCATGTCGGCGATCTGACCACGATGGTGCTCGTGCCGCAGGTCGCGAGCGCGGTGACAATTCCGGTCATTGCGGCGGGCGGCATTGGCGACGGCAGAGGCGTCGCGGCGGCTTTTATGCTGGGCGCCGTCGGCGTGCAGCTGGGCACGCGCTTCCTTGTGGCCAACGAGTGCGGCGTGCACCAGAACTATAAGAATAAGGTATTAAAAGCGAACGACATCGCGACGATGACGACCGGCAAGCGGCTTGGCCACCCGGTGCGCAGCATCAAGAACCCGTACACGAAGGAGTATTTCCGCCTCGAGTACAGCAGCATTTCGGACGAAGAACTCGAAGCGTACGGCCGCGGCTCGCTGTATCGTGCGGCGGTTGAAGGCGACGAGAAGACAGGCTGCTTCCTCGCGGGGCAGATCGCGGGCATGGTCAACCGCGAGCAGCCGGCGAAGGAGATCATTGAAGAAATTTTCCGCGAGGCGGAGGATGTATTGAACGGAGCGACGAAATGGGTAAAGTAGCATTTGTTTTTTCCGGACAGGGCGCGCAGTACAGCGGCATGGGCAAATCCCTCTACGAGACGAGCCCGGCGGCGAAGGCTGTTTTCGACACGGCGGAGACGATCCGGCCCGGCACGATCGCACAGTGCTTTGAGAGCCCGGTCGAGGAATTGAGCATCACGAAAAACACGCAGCCGTGCCTGTTCTGTGTCGATCTGGCTGCAGCCATGGCGCTCGTTGAGGCGGGTGTGCAGGCGGACGCCGTGGCGGGCTTCTCGCTCGGCGAGGTGGCGGCGGTCACGTTTGCGGGCATGTTCCCGGTGGCGGACGGCTTTTCGCTCGTCGTAAAGCGCGGCGAAGCGATGCAGGCGGCGGCCGAGCGCGTGGATAGCGCGATGGCGGCGGTCCTCAAGCTCGACAACGACAAGGTGGAAGATCTTTGCCGGATGCACCAGGGCGTGTTCCCGGTCAATTACAACTGCCCGGGCCAGCTCGTGGTGGCGGGTCTGAAATCGAGCCTCGGCGGCTTCCTGGAGGACGTTGCGGCGAACGGCGGCAAGGCTGTGCCGCTGAAGGTGAGCGGCGGGTTCCATTCGCCGTTCATGGAGAGCGCGTCGATCCGGCTCGGAGAGGTGCTCGAGGGCATGCCGGTGCAGGCGCCGTCCGTCCCGGTCTACGCGAATTACACGGCGGAGCCGTATACGAAGGAAGACGCGCGGCGGCTGTTGATGAAGCAGGTTTCGAACCCGGTGCGCTGGCAGCAAACCGTGGAGAAGCTGCTGGAAGACGGCGTGGACACGTTTGTGGAGGTCGGTGCAGGCAAAACGCTCTGCGGTCTCATCAAGCGCATGAGCCGCACCGTGAAGATTTACAATGTGGAAGACGCGGCGTCCCTTGCGGCGACGGTTGCGGCGATCAGGGAGGAAAAAGCATGAGCCTGAGTGGAAAAATTGCGCTCGTCACGGGCGCTTCGAGAGGCATCGGCCGCGCGGTGGCGCTGCGCCTTGCGGCGGATGGCGCGAATGTCGCCGTCATTTACGCGGGCAACGCCGACAAGGCGGAGGCCGTGTGTGCGGAGATCCGCGCGATGGGCGTGGAGGCCAAAGCGTACCGCTGCGACGTTGCATCGTCGGAGGCCGTCAAGGAGACGGTGAAGGCGGTCACGACGGAGCTCGGGAAGATCGACATTCTTGTCAACAACGCCGGCATCACGCGCGACAGCCTCGTGCTTTCGATGAAGGACGAGGACTACGACGCGGTGCTCAACACGAACCTGAAGGGCGCGTTCAACATGATCCGCGCCTGCTATTCCGGTTTTATCCGTAAGAAGAGCGGCCGCATCATCAATATTTCGTCGGTATCCGGCATCATGGGCAACGCGGGTCAGGCCAATTATTCGGCGTCGAAGGCCGGCCTCATCGGCCTGACAAAGTCCGTGGCGCGCGAGCTCGCTTCGCGCAACGTCACCTGCAATGCGGTCGCGCCGGGCTTTATCCAGACCGATATGACGGAAAACATCGGCGAGGACAACACACTGCGCTCCATGATCCCGCTCGGCCGCATGGGCAAGCCGGAGGACATCGCGGCGGCGGTCGCGTTCCTCGCGAGCGACGCGGCATCCTACATCACCGGTGAGGTGCTCCGCGTGGACGGCGGTCTCGCCATCTAAGCGGGCGCGGCCCGCGGCGCATGTCCGCGGGGTCGCCTGTGCGGGCACGGGCTCGCATGAGCGGGAAACGGCTGCGCGGGACGCGTGCTTTGGACGCTCCCGGATGGGCGCGGCCGCGGCGAACGTCCGCGAAGTCGCCTGTGCGGGCACAGGCTCGCGTAAGCGGGAAACGGCTGCGCGGGTCGCGTACTTTGGACACTCCCGGGTGGGCACGGCCTGCGGCGCATGTCCGCGGGGTCGCCTGTGCAGGCACAGGCTCGCATGAGCGGGAAACGGCTGCGCGGGACGCGTGTTTTAGCCACGCCTGAACGAAGGCTTATATTTGGCGGGCGAATTTTAGATTGCCCGCGTTCAGACCAATCAGAAAGGAAAAAGGAAATGGAAAGAAGAGTTGTGATCACGGGTCTTGGTGCGGTAACGCCGGTCGGCAACGATGTGGAAACCTTTTGGGAAAGCCTGAAAGCCGGCAAATGCGGCATCACGAAGATCACGAAATTTGATACCACAGACTTTAAGGCGCACGTGGCGGCGGAGGTCAAGGACTTCGACCCGCTTCTGTATATGGACAAGGGCGAGATCAGAAAGAGCGACCTGTTCGCGCAGTTCGCGATGGCGGCGGCCACGCAGGCCGTCAACGACAGCGAGATCCTCGGCAAAATTGACCCGGAGCGTTTCGGCGTGTATTTTGGTTCGGGCATCGGCGGCATCCACACCTTCGCGAGCCAGATGACGACGCTCAACGAGAAGGGTCCCAAGCGCGTTTCGGCGTACTTCATCCCGATGCTGATCGCGAACATCGCGGGCGGCAACATCGCGATCAAGTTCAATGCGCAGGGCTCCTGCCTGCCGATCACGACGGCTTGCGCGACGAGCAACAATGAAATTGGCGAGGCGTACCGCGCGATCAAGCATGGCTATCTCGATGCGATCATTGCGGGCGGCTCGGAAGCGGCCATTTCGCCGATTGGCGTCGCCGGCTTCGGCAACATGACGGCGCTCACGCCGTGTCCGGACCCCGAGGACGCCTGCTGCCCGTTTGACAAGCGCAGAAGCGGCTTCGTCATGGGTGAGGGCGGTGCTGCGCTGATCCTCGAAGAGTACGAGCACGCGAAGGCGCGCGGCGCGCGCATCTACGCGGAGATTGTCGGCTACGGTGCGACGGACGACGCGCACCACATGACGGCGCCGGACCCGGAGGGCAAGGGCGGCGCACGCGCGATCCGCATGGCGTTTGAGGAAGCCGGGGCGGACCTCGCGCACGAAAAGATCTACATCAACGCGCATGGCACGAGCACGCCGCTCAACGAACGCAGCGAGACGCTGGCGATCAAGAAGGCGTTCGGCGAATACGCGAAGGACGTCGTCGTCAGCTCCACGAAGTCGATGACGGGCCACATGCTGGGCGCGGCCGGCGCGGTCGAAGCCATTGCGTCCACGCTTGCCGTGAAGGAGGGCATCGTCCCGCCGACAATCAACTACAAGGAACCGGATCCGGAGTGCGACCTCGACGTTTGCCCGAACGAGGCGCGCCGCATGAATATCGACCTTGCGCTGTCGGTTTCGCTCGGCTTCGGCGGCCACAACGCCTGTATTGCAATTCGCAAGGTTTTGTAGTAAAATATATAGAATACACCGGTTGATATAAACGGAGGGACGCTTTGTGAACATCAAGGATATCGCAGCTCTGGCGGAGATCGTCCGCAAGAACGAGCTGACCAAACTGGAGATCGACGGCGACAGCATCGTCATCGAGCGCGCGCCGGCTGCCGTGCAGGCGGTCGCCGCGACAGCAGCGCCGCAGACGGTCACCGAGCAGATGCATACGGCGGAGCCGATCGCCGAGGTGCAGGAGAAAGAGGGCGCGTACGTGCGCAGCCCGGCGGTCGGTGTGTTCTACGCATCCCCGTCGCCGGACAGCAAACCGTTTGTCTCCGTCGGCGATACGGTGCATCGCGGCGATACGCTCTGCATCATTGAGGCGATGAAGCTGATGAACGAGATCACGAGCGATCTCGACGGCCAGGTCGTTGAGGTCTGCGTCGGCAACGGCCAGGTCGTCGAATACGACCAGCCGCTGTTCCGCATCGTTTGATTGCGCGGGGGAAAAGCACATGAACAAGGAAGAAATCAAGAAGATTCTGCCGCACCGCGAGCCGATGTTGCTTGTGGATGAGGTGGAGCTCGTCGACGGCAAGTCGCTCGGCAAGTGCCACATCCGCGGCGACGAATATTTTTTGCAGGGGCATTTTCCGGGCAACCCGATCGTGCCGGGCGTGATTCAGTGCGAGATGCTCGCGCAGAGCGCGTGCGCGCTGTTGCTTGACGGCGCGGCCGAGGGCATGACGCCGGTTTTCACCAGCCTCGATAAGGTGAAGTTCCGCGGCATGGTCAAGCCCGGCGACACGCTCGAAACCGAGTGCGAGCTCGTGCGCCAGCGCGGCGCGTTCTACTTTGCGAAGGGCACCGGCCGTGTGAACGGCAAGGTCTGCGTCACGGCGGAATTCTCGTTTGCGCTCGTGAAGGCCTGAGCCGCGCAGAGGAAAGGAAAGACGGAAGCATGTTTACGAAATTACTCGTTGCGAACCGCGGCGAAATTGCGGTGCGCATCATCCGCGCCTGTAAGGAGATGGGCATCCGCACCGTCGCGGTCTATTCGAAGGCGGACGCGGAATCCATCCACGTGGCGCTCGCAGACGAAGCCATCTGTATCGGCGAGGCCGCGGCGAAGGACAGCTACCTCAATCAGGAGCGCATCCTCAGCGCCGCCATTGCCTCCAAAGCGCAGGCGATTCACCCGGGCTACGGTTTTCTGGCCGAAAACGCCGCGTTTGCCAACCTCTGCAAGAAGCACGGCATCGCGTTTGTGGGGCCTTCGGGCGACCTCATTGCCCGCATGGGCGACAAGGACGCCGCGCGCCGCCTGATGCAGCAGTCCGGCGTGCCGACGATTCCGGGCACCGAGATCCTGGAGGACGCGGCGGCGGCCAGGGCGGCCGCGGAGAAGATCGGCTATCCCGTCATGCTGAAGGCTTCGGCGGGCGGCGGCGGCAAAGGCATCCGCCTGGTGCGCACGCCGGAGGAGATCGAGCAGGCGTTCAAGACCGCCTCGAGCGAAGCGCAGCAGGCCTTCGGCGACGGCCGCATGTACATGGAAAAATACATATACCCGGCCAAGCACATCGAGGTGCAGTTGCTGTGCGACGAGCAGGGGCATGTCGTGTGCCTCGGCGAACGCGAGTGCTCGATCCAGCGCAACAACCAGAAGTTGATCGAGGAATCTCCTTCGCCCGGCGTTTCCAAGGAAAAGCGGCGCGCGCTGTTCGAAGCGGCGACGAAGGCGGCGAAGGCTGTCGGCTACGTCAACGCCGGCACGGTCGAATTTCTGATGGACCGCGACAAGAACTTCTACTTCATGGAGATGAACACGCGCTTGCAGGTGGAACATCCGGTTTCGGAGCTGGTCACCGGCAAGGATATCGTCAAGTGGCAGATCCGCATTGCGGCGGGCGTGGAGCTCGATTGCACGCAGGACGACATCAAGGTGCGCGGCGCGGCCATCGAGTGCCGCATCAACGCCGGCGGCGTGGGCAAGGTCAATTTTCTCCACATTCCCTCCGGCCCGTGGGTGCGCTTCGATACGTTCCTGTACCAGGGCTACGAGGTACCGCCGTTTTACGACTCGATGCTCGGCAAAATGATCGTGTTCTCCTCCACGCGCGAGGAGGCCATCCGCAAAATGCAGTCCGCGCTGTGCGAGCTTGTGATCGGCGGCCTGCCGAACAACATCGAGAACCAGATCGACATCATCCGCGACCCCGTGTTCCAGAGCGGGGATTACTATACCGACTTCATCAAAAACCGTGAGGGCTGACCGGCGCCGGCCGGCGTGAGCCCTGCAAGCGAAACCGAAGGGAGACACCGCTATGAATCTGATGGGCCTGTTTCGTTCGCCCCAGAACGAGCTGGAAAAGGGCGGCAAGCAGCCGAAAAATCCGCAGGAGGAATCGCACGAGATTACCATGACCTGCCCGAAATGCGGCACCCAGACGCCCGTTTCGGAGCTTTGGGATACGCAGAACGTCTGCCGCTGCGGACATCATTTCCGCATGACGGCGCGCCAGCGCATCAGCTTCCTCGCGGACGAGGACAGCTTCGTGGAGATGGATGCCGATATGACGAGCCGCGATATCCTCGAATTCCCGAACTATGAAAATAAGCTTAAAAGCGCCCGCCTCTCCACGCGGGAGAAGGAAGCCGTTATCTGCGGCACACTCTGCGTCGAGGGCGAAAAATGCGCCGTGTTCTGCATGGACCCGCATTTCATGATGGGCAGCATGGGCACGGTGGTCGGCGAAAAGATCACGCGCCTGTTTGAATACGCCACGGAAAACCGCCTGCCGGTCATCGGCTTTACGGCGGCGGGCGGCGCCAGAATGCAGGAGGGTATCCTCTCCCTGATGCAGATGGCGAAGACGAGCGGCGCGGTGCGCCTGCACAGCGACGCCGGGCTTTTCTATCTGACTGTGCTCACCGACCCGACGACGGGCGGCGTGACGGCGAGCTTTGCCATGGACGGCGACATCATCATGGCGGAGCCGGATGCGATGATCGGCTTTGCCGGCGCGCGCGTCATTGAACAGACCATCCGCAGAAAGCTGCCGGAGGGCTTCCAGCGCGCGGAGTTCCTGCTGGAGCACGGCTTTGTCGACCTCATTACGCCGAGAAGCCACCAGCGTGAAGTGATCGCGCGGCTGCTTCGGATGCACGACGCCGCACAGTGCGGCGCGTGCGTGACGGAGGCTGAAAAGGAAACGGAGGGCGAAGCATAATGGCAACGGCATATGAAAAGGTTCAGATGGCGCGCGGCAAGGGCCGTGCGACCGGGCTTTCGTTCATCCAGAATATCTTTACGGATTTTATTGAGCTGCACGGCGACCGTCGGTTCGCCGATGACCCCGCCATCGTGGGCGGTATTGCATGGCTCGGCGGCCGGCCAGTCACGGTCATCGCCATCGAAAAGGGCGGCGACACGCGCGACAAGGTGTACCGCAACTTCGGTTCCCCCAATCCGGAAGGTTACCGCAAGGCGCTGCGGCTCATGCAGCAGGCCGAAAAATTCCACCGCCCGGTCATCTGCTTCGTCGATACCTCGGGCGCGTTCTGCGGCATCGGCGCCGAAGAGCGCGGCCAGGGCCAGGCGATCGCGGAAAACCTCGTGGAGATGATGGGCCTGAAGACGCCGGTCATCTCGGTGCTGATCGGCGAAGGCGGCTCCGGCGGCGCACTGGCGCTCGCCGTGGCGGACCGCGTCTGGATCCTCGAAAACGCGGTGTATTCGGTCGTTTCGCCCGAGGGTTGCGCGAGTATCCTGTGGAAGGACGCGAAGCGCGCGAAGGATGCGGCGGAATGCCTGCACCTGACCGCGCAGGATATGGCCGAGCTCGGCGTCGTCGAGCAGATCATCAGCGAGGAGGACAAGGCCACCCTGTTTGACCGGGTCAAGTCCATGCTCGCCGCAGAACTCGACGCCCTGTGTGAAAAGGACACCGAGACGCTGCTGAAAGAGCGTTACGCGCGGTTCCGGAAATATTAAAAAAGCACATTGAGCCGTGAAAGCTTGGCTGAATGTGTCGCAAAAAAGCCCGAGCTTTCGGGCTTTTTCCTTTATTGCAGGAGGTAGAAAAATGTCCCTTTTTACAAACAAAACCCTCATGATCACCGGCGGTACCGGTTCATTTGGCAATGCGGTGCTGAACCGTTTCCTGAAAACCGACATTGGAGAAATTCGCATTTTTTCGCGCGATGAAAAAAAGCAGGACGATATGCGGCATGAATTTCAGGCTAAGATGCCCGAAGTGGCCGAAAAAATCAGCTTCTACATCGGGGATGTGCGCGATCTTCAGTCGGTGAAAAACGCCATGCACGGCGTCGATTACATATTCCACGCGGCGGCACTCAAGCAGGTGCCGTCCTGCGAGTTTTTCCCGATCGAGGCGGTCAAGACGAACGTCCTCGGTACGGAAAACGTCCTGACGGCGGCCATTGACGAGGGTGTAAAGTCCGTTATCTGCCTTTCCACCGATAAGGCGGCCTATCCGGTCAATGCAATGGGTACATCCAAAGCTATGATGGAAAAAGTGATTGTAGCAAAAAGCCGCACGACAAAAAACACCAAGATTTGTTGCACACGTTACGGCAACGTGATGTGTAGCCGCGGCAGCGTCATTCCGCTCTGGATCGATCAAATCCGCAACGGCAATCCGATAACCTTGACCGAGCCGAGCATGACGCGCTTTATCATGTCGCTCGACGAGGCAGTGGATCTCGTTTTGTTTGCGTTTGAACACGGCGAAAGCGGCGATATTTTGGTGCAGAAGGCGCCAGCGTGTACCATTCAAACCCAGGCTGAAGCGGTCTGCGAGTTGTTTGGCGGCAAAAAAGAGGATATCAAGATCATCGGCATCCGTCACGGCGAGAAAATGTATGAGACGCTGCTCACCAATGAGGAGTGCGCGCACGCCATCGATATGGGCAATTTCTACCGCGTACCCTGCGATAAGCGCGGCTTAAATTACGACAAGTATTTCAATCAGGGCGATGCCGAGCGCAACACCCTGACGGAGTTCAACTCCAACAATACGCAGTTGTTGACGGTTGAGGAGACAAAAGCTAAGATTGCGTCGTTACAATACATCCAGGACGAGCTTGCAAAAGACAGAAAATAAAACAAGCATATTTTAGTACCGACATCAAAGCGCTGCCGGGAAATATTTCTGCGCTGCACCTGTGACCATGTTCAGACGCGCCTTGGTGCCGGCGCACGAAATCGACTTGGATGCGGTGTTCGAGTTGAAAAAGCCGGCGATACAATCCCGGCGATCCCTATGCTGCCGGGTTATACCCAAAATATTCTTTGTCTGAGCAAGACCGAGAAGCTTATTGTGGTCATGTGGGCCGACAAGCAGTTTGACCCGCAGTATCCGGATACATTTGGGAAAACCGTAAAAACAGGAGGCGAGCAACCATGCGGAAATCGGATAAAGTTTTGCTGGATCTGCTCGGTAACGCCCTGTTCGATGTACCGGTCAAGATCCCCGAAGATCTGGACTGGACGGCGCTGTACGAGGAGGCCAAAGCACAGGCGGTTTTTCTGCTGGTCTTTGATGCTGCCGGAAAAGTAACGCGCATTCCGGACGAAATCAGCGCAAAGTGCACGCAAAAGAGCATCCAATATGTCTTCAACAACGAACAGCTGCTTTATGAGCAGCAGCATGTGCTGGCGCTCATGCGCGCGCACAATATCCCGTGCGTGATCCTCAAAGGCAGCTCTTCCGCACTCTGGTATCCCAATCCCGCTTTGCGCATTATGGGCGATATCGACATCCTTGTCCCGCCGGTACAGCAGATGGAAGCGGTGCAGATTTTGCAGGCCGATGGCTATGGGGAGATCTTGGACGAAGATCACCACTGCCACATGACGGTATCCAAAAACCGCATTTCGGTTGAGGTACATAAGGAGCCAAACGGCCTGTTTTTAAATGTTGATGATGCAATCAATCAAAAATTTCATGCGTATTTTGCGGATGCAATTGAGAAAAGCCGCACGATGGGGGAGATGCAGGTTTTGTCGGATGCGCATCAGGCCATGGTGCTGGTTCTCCATAAGCTGGAGCATTTCCTGAACGGAAGCTTAGGATTGCGGCAGCTGTGCGACTGGGCGGTTTTTGTTGACCGGCGCATGACGCAGGCACTTTGGCAATCGTTGAAGCCGGCGCTGGAAGATATGGGTATACTGTATTTCACCGGCGTCATCACGCGCGTGTGCGTGGATTTTCTGAAGCTTCCCTTGGAAAAAGCGCCGTGGGCTATGGCGTATGCGACGGAACTCTCGGAAAGCGTGATGCAGGAAATTCTGGATGCGGGTAATTTTGGAGTCAAACAAAATGTCCAGAAATATGGGCAGAGCTTTTTCACGAGCATACACGCCTCCAACCCAGCCAGCAGCTTTTGGAACGCTTTGGTAAAAGCCAGCAAACGCAACTGGGCGCCGTGCGCCAAATATCCGGTGCTTTTGCCCATCGGCGCATGCGCGGTGCTCGTGCGGCACATCCAAAAGCGGCGCAGCGGGCAACGGGCCGCGTTTAAACCGCTTGCGGAGATGAAACAGGCGAAGGCGCAGCAGGCGCTGTATAAATCGCTCAGACCCTTTGGGGTAGAGCAAAAAAATGACGATGTCTCATAAGCTCAACACCAGACGCAAAGAAACGCGAATCTCCCTTTTGGGAGGTTCGCGTTTCTTTTGCTGTTTCTTGCGCTTACACCGTCTCTTCCCCAAACACGCGGCCGGCGGTTTCCTGCTCGAACTGCTTGCTGTAGAGGTCGGCATAGTAGCCGCGCTTTTGGAGCAGCTCTTCGTGCGTGCCCCGCTCGATGATCTTGCCGCCGCGTACGACAAGAATCAGATCGGCATGGCGGATCGTCGAAAGCCGGTGCGCGATCAGAAAAGACGTGCGGTTTTCGAGCAGCGTCGAGATCGCGTGCTGGATCAGCGCTTCGGTTTTTGTGTCGATGGACGCGGTCGCTTCGTCGAGCACGAAGATGCGTGGGTTGGCGAGCACGGCGCGCGCAAAGGAGATCAGCTGCTTTTCGCCGGTCGAAAGCTGGTCGCCGCCTTCGCCGACGTCGCTGTCGTAGCCCTTGTCCATGCGCATGATGCATTCGTGTGCGCTCACAAGCTTGGCGGCTGCCTCCACCTCTTCATCGGTCGCGTCGAGCTTGCCGTAGCGAATATTCTCGCGCACGCTGCCCGAAAACAGGTGCGGCGTCTGCAAGACGTAGCCGATGCTCGAGTGCAGCCACAGCATGGAGCGTTCGCGGTAGTCGCGTCCGTCGATCAGAATGCGCCCGGCAGTTGGCTCAAAGAAGCGGCACGCGAGGTTCACGAGCGTCGATTTTCCCGCGCCCGTCTCGCCGACGATCGCGACGGTTGTGCCGGCGGGGATGTCGAGTGAAAAGTGTTCGAGCACGTTTTCCACGCCGTCCGGGTAGCGGAATGTCACGTCGTCGAACGTGATGTGCCCGAGGATCGGTTCCCAGTTCTCGCGCTTCGGTTCAAACGAAGTGCCGTATTTTTCGATGACTTCCGGCGTGTCGGTGATCAGCGCCGGGCGTTCCATCAGCGCCGAGACGCGCTCGATGTTCGCCTGCGTGGCGATGAAGTTGGAGATCGTGCGCGCAAGTTGTTGCACCGGGTCGGCGATCACAAGCGCGTAATTGATAAATACCGTCATGTCGCCCACCGAGATGTCGCCGAGCAGCACCATACCGCCGCCGCGCGTCAGCACGAGCGCGACGCCGATGGCCGTCAAAAAGCCGATGATCGGGATGTACACCGCGTTGAGCCACACGGCGTGGATCGTCGTGCGGCGCATGTCGTCGGTCACAGCGCGAAAGGCCGTGTCGTTTTTCGATTCAATCACAAGCGTTTTTGAGGTCTTCGCGCCCGAAATCCCCTCGTTGTAGTGGCGTGTGACTTCGGCGTTGATCGCGCGCACGCGGCGATTTGCGGCCAGAATTTTTGTCTGGAAAATCACGGTGAACACCGCGATGATCGGAATGATCGCGATCAGAATCAGCGCGAGCCGCCAGTTGTAAAACAGCATGACGAATACGCAGCCGATCACGTATGCGCCGCTCCAGAAGATGTCCACAAGGCTCCAGGCGAGCACCGTGCCGATCTTGTTCGTGTCGCTCATCACGCGCGCCAGAATCTGTCCGACCGGCGTCGTGTTGTAGTAGGAGAGGTCGAGCGTCTGCAAATGCTGGAACAGACGGCGCTTGAGGTCGCGCCCGAGGTACATTTCCACCTTGAGCGCGAAAATCGCCATCAGGATGGTCGAGATCGTCATCAGCACGACGAGCGAAACGTACAGCAGGATAAACGGGACGATGCCCTCGGTCGTGCCCGGCTCAATGAAGTGGTCCACCGCATAGCCGGAAAAGAGCGGCTGGATCGTGTCAATGCCCGCGCCGAGCAGCATCAGCGTCACGATCGCAATCATGTACCGGCGGTAGGGTGCGAGAAAGGGCAGAAGCTTAGCCCAGGTCTGTAAGGATTTGCTTTTGATTTTCATAAAGAAATTCTCCGAATGCGCCGGCCTTATGTGGCGGAGCGCTGGGTGTCGTAAATGCGTTTGTAGATGCCGTCCGTCTTCGAGAGCGTTTCGTGCGTGCCGCGCTGCACAATACAGCCCTTGTCCATGACGATGATCTGGTCCGCGTGCATGATGGTCGTGATGCGGTGCGCGATGATGATCGTCGTGCCATGCACGTTCCGGTTGATGGATTCGCGGATTTTCGCGTCGGTTTCCATGTCAACGGCGGAGAGCGAATCATCGAAAATCTTGATCGGTGTGTTCTGCATCAGCATCCGGGCGATAGCGACACGCTGCTTCTGGCCGCCGGAGATCGTCACGCCGCGCTCGCCAATCTGCGTGTCGTAGCCCTCTGCAAAACTGCCGATTGTGTCGTCGATGACGGCGAGCCGCGCGTATTCGCGCACGCTTTCGAGGTCGTGGCGGTCGGCGCCGTCCGAAATGCTGTCCTTAAAGCTCTTTGAGAAAAGGAAGGGCTCCTGCAATACAATGCCGATGTTGCGGCGCAGGTGGGAAAGCGCGATGTTCCGGATGTCCACGCCGCCGATCGTGATCGTGCCGCAGTCGGGCGGCAGCTCGTAGAGGCGGTCCAAAAGGTAGGTCAGCGTGCTTTTGCCGCTGCCTGTCGAGCCGAGAATGCCGAGCGTCGTGCCGGCCGGCACCGTAAAGCTGATGTCGTGCAATACCTCGCCGGTCGTGCCGTACGAG
This sequence comes from Ruminococcaceae bacterium UBA1417, assembly GCA_002305575.1. Lineage (GTDB taxonomy): Bacteria > Bacillota > Clostridia > Oscillospirales > Acutalibacteraceae > Hominenteromicrobium. The sequence goes on along the minus strand of DBPP01000032.1, from coordinate 21,765 downwards.
AAATTGACGTTTTTGAATTCGATGTCGCGGTCCATCGGCGGCTCCACCGGATTTTCCGCATCGCGCTCCGGCTCGGCGTCAAGAATCTCAAACAGGCGCTTTGAACTGATGCCGGTTTTGGAAAGCTCGCTGAGCAGGCGGCCAAGGCTGCGCGTCGGCCAGACAAGCATCGAGTTGTAGGCGATGAAGGCGAGGTATTCGCCCTCGGTGATCGCACCGCCGACGACAAAAAAGACGCCCGCGGCGAGAATCGTGATGACCTGTAAGCCGGAAAGCAGGTCGCCCAGGCCCCAGTTGAGGCCCATTACGCGGCCGAGCCGGACCCACAGATCCGAAAAGAGGTCGTTCTGTGCGTTGAATTTGTCGTTTTCAAACCGCTCGCGGCCAAACGCGCGCACCACGCGCACGCCGGTCAGGTTTTCCTGCACGATCGCGGTCAGCAGGCCCTCGGCCTCGTCCGCGATGCGGAAGCGTTTGCCGACGATCACGAAGAACACAAGCGAATAGCCGACGACAATCGGGATGAACGCGAGCGCAATCAGCGCAAGCGGCACGTTCATCGAGAACATCAGCGCCAGCGAAACGACGATCAGCGCAAGCACGCGCACGAGCTCGAGCATCTGGTCGCTGATGAAATTGCGGATCAGATCGACGTCCTGCGTGCAGCGCTGGATGATGTCGCCGGTTTGGTTCAGATTGTGCCACGCGTAGGGCAGACGCTGGATGTGTGCGAACAGTGTGTCGCGGATGCGCGTCACGGTGCCCTCGCAGCCCTTGGCCATATTCATGCGCGAGAGGTAGGTGGAAACGCCGGAAAGCACCGCGAAGAACAGCGAGGCCAACGCGCAGAACACGATGTTTTGCCGCAGGAATTCCCGCCCGCCGAGCGACGTGATCCAGTCTGTGAGAAACGACGGCAGGTTGAACGGCGTGTCGTTGATGACGGAATCGACCGTGACGCGGATGACCTGCGGCGTCATGTAATTCGCGAAAACCGCGACAATGATGGCGATCAGCGCCACGACAAAATGGTGGCGCAATCCCCGTGTGAATGGGAAAAAGCGCAAAATGGTTGTGTGTTTCGGTTCCTTTTTCACAAAATACCAGCCTTTCCGGGCGACAACGGGAGCCACGGCGCTTTCCTCCCTTTGCCGCCTGTCTGTGCTGTGCCGATTGCACAGCAAAACCGGGTGCGGAAATCCATCTTCCGTACCCTTCCCTGAAACGATATGCGCGCCGGCCGACACGGACACCCGACGCTGTATGACGGTACTATCACTTTAGCATGGAGACGCCACAAAGTCAACGGGTATGTGCATAAATTGTGTGCAATACGGGAGAATACGTAAGGATTTGTTCAGAATTCCCCTCTTGCATTTTGATGCGCAACGGATTATAATATAAACACATTTAGTTTTAAAAACTAAATAAAGCGGTATTTTTTAAAAAATAAATAGAAATTAAAACCGGAAGATATGGAAATGCGTCGAAAGCACGTCTTTTGGTTTTCAATACACAGCAGAAAAGGAGTCGTGAGGACGTATGACGCAGACAGCTTTGGCCGGCACATCGCGGAAGGTTTGGCGCAGGGAAGACCGCCTGCGGCTTTCGCTGCCGCTCTATTCGCTCGGCGAGGAAATTTTTTCGGCCATTTCACACGGCGCAGCCGTCCTATTCGGCGTGGCGGCGCTTACGCTGCTGCTCGTTGTCTGTGAAAAGACGCCGGTCACCGTCGTGAGCGTCAGCGTGTTCGGCGGTACGATGATTCTGCTCTACACGGTTTCCACGCTGTACCATGCGCTGAACGTCAACCGGGCCAAACGCGTTTTCCGCGTGCTCGATCACTGCACGATCTATCTGTTGATTGCCGGGACATACACCCCCATCACGCTCTGCTGCCTTGGCGGTACGACGGGGCTTTTGCTGTTTGGCGCGGTGTGGGGCGCAGGCGTTCTCGGCATCGTGCTCAACGCGATCAGCCTCGAGCGCTTCAAAGCGATTTCCATGGTCTGCTATGTCGCGATGGGCTGGGCGGTCGTGTTTGCCATGGGGACGGTGCTGCAAAACATGCCGGCCGCCGGCCTGTGGCACCTGCTCGCGGGCGGCATTGCGTATACGGTTGGCATCATCGCCTATGCGCTGGGCAATAAAATTCCGTATATGCACGCGGTTTGGCACCTGTTTGTGCTGTTCGGCAGCATTTTGCACACAGCGGCAGTTTACACCATTGTCGTTTGAGTATATCCTAAAACTATTAAGAAAAACCCGAAGGCGCGGCGGGCGGGACCGACGCGCAGAAAATACCGGGCTATTGGAAAGGGCTGACAAACCGTGAAGACCTCTACCTTTACGTTCAATTCCTGCACGCCGCGCAACCGAATTTTTACGCGGCTGTACGAGCCGGAAACCGCGCCCGTCGCGGTGCTGCAAATCGCGCACGGCATGGCGGAGCACAGCGCGCTGTATATACCGTTTTGCGAATATATGGCGCAGCAGGGCTTTGTCGTTGCAATCAACGACCATCTCGGCCACGGGCGAAGCGTTTCGTCCGGCGCGCTGTACGGCCATTTTGGCGATAAGGGCGGCCTGTACAACGTCGTCGAGGACATGCGCAATCTCCAGTCTATCCTGCGCGAAAAATACCCCGATCTGCCGTACTGCCTTATGGGCCACAGCATGGGCTCGTTTGTCGCGCGCGAATTTGCGGCGGCATACGGCACGTCGCTGACGGCCGCCGTGTTTATGGGCACGAGCGCCGGGCTGCCGCCGGCCCTCTGGCGCGCGGAGCATGCGTACCTCGAGATGCTGAAAAAATCGAAGGGCCCGCGTGCGAAGCTCCCGCACCTTGCGCGCTTCGCGACCGGCCCGTACAACCGGCACTTTAAGCCGAACCGCACCGAATATGACTGGGTGACAAGCAAGACCGAGGAGGTGGATCGCTTTGTGAACGATCCGCTCTGCGGCTTCCCGCTCACCGTGCAGGGCTACATAGACCTCGGTACGATGCTGCAAACCATCAACACCGATCAGTGGTACCGCTGCGTGCCGAAGAAACTGCCCATCTATCTGATTTCCGGCGCGGACGATCCTGTCGGCGGCATGGGCCGCGACGTGCGGAAGATTGAAAAAAAGTTGCGCGAGACGGGGCACGACGTCACCGTGACGCTTTACCCGGGCATTCGCCACGCGCTTGTCACAGAGGTCAACGCCGAAACGGTGTTTGCCGATATCCACGCGTTCCTCACGGCGCATCTGCCGAAAGCGAACTGAAAAAAAGTATCTTCAAAGGCCGGACGAACAGGTCCGGCCTTTTTGTGCGTTCGGCGGCGGCGCGTTTTTGCATAACCGGCCTGTACGCGGCCATATAGTGTGCTGTAAGCGCAGAAAGGCAGGCGGTTTCATGTATCGGATTGTCCATCTGAAGCGGTGGCTGCAAACCGCGGCGGCCGCGGTGCTCGCCGTCGGCGCGCTCGGCGTGTTCGGCGCGCTGCTCACCGTTTTTGCGGCGGGGGATGGCGTGCCTGTGCCGGTCATCATGTACCACGCGGTCATCAACGACGACAGCCGGCTCGGGCCGTACGTCATCTCTCCGGCAGAACTCGAGCGCGATTTTCAATGGCTCCAAAGTCACGGCTATACGGCGGTGCTCTCCGAAGACCTGCGCCGCTATGTGGAGGATGGGACGCCGCTGCCCGAAAAGCCGGTGATGATCACGTTTGACGACGGCTACTACAACAATTACAAGTACGCGTATCCCGCCGCCAAGCAATATGGGATGCGGTTCGTGCTCTCGCCCATCGGCAAGTGCACCGATCTGTACACGGCGGAGCCGAGCGACAGCGCGTACTATGCGCACTGTACGTGGGCGATGCTGCGCGAAATGCAGGATTCCGGCATCGTCGAAATCGGCAACCACACGTACGACCTGCATGGTTCGGACGGCGCGCGCCTCGGCACGCGGCGGCTTTCTTCCGAATCGATGGAAACTTACCGCGAAATGCTGACGGAGGACATCTGCCTGTTCCAGGAAAAGGCGGAGGCAAACCTCGGGCGCGCGCCCGTGCTGTTTGCGTACCCGTTCGGCGTCGTCAGCAAGGGTGAGCCGGAGATCATCGCATCGCTTGGCTTTTCGGTTACGCTGTCGTGCGAGGCGCGGATCAGCACCATCACGCGCAATCCGGAAAGCCTTATGGATCTCGGGCGCTTCCTGCGGCCTTCGGGCGAGACGAGCGACGCCTTCTTCGGCCGTGTCCTTGGCGGTACGGCTTGAACGGCTGTTTCGGAAGGAGGTGATTTCGCGCCGCCCAAAAGCGGCAAAATGTTTTCCGCATACCTGAATTCCGATCAGAAAGGCGTGGTGACGCATATGCCGTCCATTTATCTGAGCCCCTCTTTACAGCCCTTCAACAAGTACGTCACAACCGGCGACGAGCAATACTGGATGAATGTCATCGCGGACGATCTCGTGCCGCTTCTCGAGAAAAACGGCATTACGGTTGTGCGCAATACGCCGGGCATGACGCTCGGGCAGGCGATCCGCGAATCGAACGCCGGGGAGTACGACCTTCACCTCGCGCTGCACTCGAACGCTGCGCCCGAAAGCCTCTCCGGTAAGCTGCGCGGACCGGACGTCTACTATTACCCCTACAGCACGCGGGGCGAGCGCGCCGCGAATATCATCGCCGACAACCTGCGCACCATTTACCCGGACCCCGACCTTGTCAATACCGTCACGACGACGAAGCTCGCGGAGATCACGAAGACAAACGCGCCCGCCGTGCTGGTGGAGATCGCCTACCACGACAACGTGCAGGACGAGGCGTGGATCCGCGAAAATACGGAGAAAATCGCCCGGAATCTCGCGCTGTCCGTCTGCGTGTATTTTGGGCTGAACTGCACGCTGTGAGCTTTGTGCGCACCGTGCTGTGGGGGCCGCACGTCCTGCTGCTGATCCTTGCGGCGGGCGTGTGGTTCACGCTGCGCGGCCGGTGCATGCAGCTGTGGAAGCTGCCGCGGCTTGCGGCAGGTGCGCTGCGCGGAAAAGGGAAAGACGGACAAAGCATCTCGCCGTTTCAGGCGCTTTCGACGTCGCTGGCCGGCTCGCTCGGCACGGGCAACATCCTCGGCGTCGCGGCGGCGCTCACAGCCGGCGGGCCCGGCGCCATTGTCTGGATGTGGATTTCGGCGTTTTTCGGCATGATGACCGTCTATGCCGAGGGCGCCCTCGCCGCGCGGTTTGCGACAAAGGACGCGCCCGGCGCGATCGGATACGTGCGGCGCGCACTCGGCCGGCACGCTGCGAAACTCTACGCGGCAGGCTGCGTGCTTTCGGCGCTCGGCATGGGCGCCATGGCGCAGACCGGCGCCGTTTCCGCTGCGCTTGGCACGGTGGGCGTGCCGCCATGGGGCGCGGGCGTGCTCACGGCGGTGCTGCTCGTGCTCTGCGTGCGCGGCGGTCTGCAAAAGGCTGTGCGCGTCACCGAAAAGCTCGTGCCGTTTATGACGGCGCTGTTTCTGTTGGCCTGCGCCGCTGTGCTCGCGCTGCGCGCAGCCTACATTCCCGCGGCGCTGCAAACCATGTGGCGCGAGGCCTTCAACCTGCGCGCGGGCGTCGGCGGCGCGGTTGGTATGTGGACGGCGCTGCGCGTCGGCGTGTCCCGCGGCGTGTTCACAAATGAGGCCGGCCTCGGCAGCGGCACATTTGCTCTGGCGGCGACGGACGGCAAAACGCCCGAAGAGGTCGGCACGCTCGGCGCCATGCAGGTGTTCCTCGATACGATCGTCCTCTGCACGATCACCGCACTCTGCCTGCTCGTTTCCCCCGCGGCCGGGGACGGCGCCGCGCGCACGCTCGCGTCGTTTTCCGCCGTGCTTGGCGGGGCGGGCAGCGCGGCTGTTTCGGTCTCAATGGCGCTCTTTGCCTTTGCGACGGTCGTTGCGTGGAGCTGCTACGGCATGGATGCGCTGCGCTTCCTCGCGCCGTCGGCGGGTGAAAGCGGGCGGCGCATTTACGTGCTGTTCGCAGCCGTTTCGTGCTTTCTCGGCTGCATCCTGCCGTTTACCGGCGTGCTCTCCTTTTGCGACGCATTCAACGGCGTCATGGCCGTGCCAAACGTTCTGGCGCTGTTTATTCTCTCCGGCTGCGTGTTTGAACGAAGAAAACCGGCTTGCGGCTGTAAGGTTTCTGCAATAAAAGCGAAAAAAGTATAGATTTTTTTGGAATAAGATGATAGAATAGAGGTAACCCGCAGGCGAATAACCGCGGAGGAAAAAGACAATTCAGGCGAAGCCAAAAAATAGAAGGAGGCAATATCCATGAAACTGATTCTGGCAATCGTCAGCAACGACGACAGCGGCGCGGTGTCCTCCGCGCTGACAAGAGGCGGATTCTCCGTCACGAAGCTTGCAACGACGGGCGGCTTTCTGATGGCCGGCAACACGACGTTCATCTCCGGCGTGGAAGACGAGAAGGTGGACGAGGTGATCGGCATCATCGCCAAGCACTCCAGCCGCAGAACGCAGATCGTCCCGAGCACATCCACGATGGATGTAGGCATGTATTCCTCGTTCCCGGTGGAGGTCACGGTGGGCGGCTCCACGATTTTCGTGCTGAACGTCGACCGCTTCGAAAAGGTTTAAATGCGGTTTGAAGATTTTGTCGGCAATGCGGCGCTGTTGGACGCGCTTTCGAGCGCGTTTTCCCGCCGCAGGCTGCCGCATGCGATTCTGCTCACGGGTGAAGCGGGGCTCGGCAAGCGCACGCTGGCCCGGCAGATTGCACGCGCAGTCGTCTGCCGCAGTGCAGATCGCGCATTGGCGCCGTGCGGCGTGTGCCCGGCCTGTGTGCGCGCAGCTGCCGGTTCGCACCCGGATATCCGCGTTATCACAGGCAGTGGTGCGTCGAATGCGATCAGCGCCGATTCCGTGGAACGGGTGCTTTCGGATGCGTACAAGCGGCCCGAGGAGGCCGACGCGAGCGTCTATCTGTTTTTCATCGAAAACGGTATTTCGGACGCCGCGCAGAACAAACTATTGAAGCTGATAGAAGAACCGCCGCCCGGCGTGCTGTTTATTTTCACGGCGCCGTCGGCGGATCTTTTGCTGCCCACAATCCGCTCCCGCGTGCAGACCTTTGCCGTGCAGGCGCCGACGGAGGCGGAAGCCGCCGCATACGTGGAGCGCCATGCGGGCGTTCCCGCGGCGGAAGCTGCCGCGCTGGCCGCATTGCACCGCGGGAACATCGGGCGGATGCTCTCCGACGGCGAAAACGGCAGGGCGGCGCGCGCGGCGCAGATCGCGCAGGCGATGGCGATGGCGTTGGCGGAGGGCACGGAACACGAGCTGCTTGCGGCGTCGGCGCCGCTCATCAAGGACAAGCCGCTGTTTTCGGAGGCAGCGGAGCGGCTGCAGCTTTTGTTCCGCGATGCGTGTATGCTCAGGAATGGCGTGCAGGCGATATCGTCCGCGACGAAAGATACCGCGCAGCGGCTCAGCCGCAGGCTTTCGCTGAAAAGCCTGATGACCCTGTGCGATTTGACCGCGCAGTATGCGGGCTATGTGCAGCGCAACGCCAATATGGCGCTGCTCGTCACGGCGCTGTGCGCGAAGATGCGAGAAACGGCGGGCAAATGACCCGCTTTGCGATAGAAAGAGAGGAACGGATATGGCCGAAGTGATCGGGGTCCGATTCAAAAATACGGGCAAGGTCTATTACTTTGACCCGAACGGCGGAAAGTTTTCCGCCAGCGACAGCGTGGTGGTGGAAACCTCCCGCGGCGTGGAATGCGGCGAGGTGGCGATGGCGAACCGCGACATCGCCGACGAATCCATTGTGCAGCCGCTCAAAAAAGTGATCCGCAAGGCGACAAAGGACGACCTGCGCCGCGTGGCGGAAAATGAAATCAAGGCAAAAAACGCCTTCGTCCAGTGCGAGAAGAAAATTGCCGAGCGCGGGCTGGAGATGAAGCTGGTCGATGTGGAATACACCTTCGACAACA
>DBPP01000032.1:0-13616 GCA_002305575.1 Ruminococcaceae bacterium UBA1417 | reverse complement strand
TGCTGCCTGAAATACGAGCAGGAGGCGTACCTCGACCTGTTGCGCAACACGCCGAAGGTAAACGCCGTCGTCTCCACGCCGGACGGCAAGGGTGTCGTCATCGACCAGAATCTGCTGACCGGCAAGCTGACCGTGCGGCTCGATAAAAACCCCGACGCGGCGCCGGGTATCTACAAGGTCAAGGACGTGCGCCTCATCCGCGACGGGCAGATCAAGGTCAACAAGAAGGAAATGGAAGCGCTCAAAAAGCTCGAGAAGTAACGGACGCGCAAAGCATGGGCGGTCCGATGGCGTGGCGCAAAACGTCCGAAAGCAGGCCGGCATGCCGTGCAACGTGGGTAAAATTTACGCGCAAAACGCTTCTGGAAACAATTTTTTCTTGCATTTTTACGAATTTGTGTTAGAATGTAGGTATCAAATACTTGGAGGTGTCCTGTTATGGCATATAAAATCACAGACGCTTGCATCTCCTGCGGCGCGTGCGCGGACGCATNNCTGCATCGAGTGCGGCGCTTGCGCTGACACGTGCCCCGTTTCGGCTCCGGAGCAGGCATAATCGTTTGCAAAATCAGAAAAGGGCTGCCACATTTTGCGGCAGCTCCTTTTTTGTTTTGAAGCAGGCGAAACAGGGAGGGATACCCATGCTGGAAGACGAAGTGCGGGAAGGCGAGCACTGGGAGCCGCTCGCGCGCGGCTGCCGCGTGCTGGTCAGCCGCGCGCATCGCTTTACAACCGATACGATTTTGCTCGCGCATTTTGCCGCACCGAAAAAATGGGAGCGCTGCGCCGATCTCGGCACCGGCTGCGGTACGATCCCGCTGCTGTGGCACGCGCGGTACGCGCCGCGCGCCATCACCGGCGTGGAACTCGACGCGGACGCCTTGCGTCAGGCGCGGATCTCGGTGCGGGAAAACGGCCTTGAAGAGGAGATTGCCATACAGGGCGGCGACATCCGCGCCATCCGGGCGGTTTTCCCGGAACCGGCGCTCGACCTTGTCGCCTGCAACCCGCCGTACAAGGCCGTCGGCGCGGGGCTGCGCAACGCCGACGCGCGGATGGAAAACGCGCGCCACGAATGCACGTGTACGCTCGACGACGTCGCGCAGGCTGCGAAGGCCATCCTGCGCTTTGGCGGCCGGCTGTGTATCTGCCAGCGGCCGGAACGCCTGACGGACGCGATGGCGGCGTTCCGGGCCAACGGCGTCGAACCGAAGCGGCTGCGGCTTGTGCAGCAGCGGTGGCAGAGCGCGCCGATGCTTTTCCTGCTCGAGGGGCGGCGCGGCGGCAGGCCGGGGCTTGAGATTCTGCCCACACTGTTCGTGGAGGCGGCGGACGGCGGCTTTTCGGCGGAGATGCTCGAGATTTACGGCGATTATAAGACGGGACACACGGACACAGAGAACCGGACGCCACAGGCGCCCGGCGCGGAGCGTTCGGCTTCGCAAAACCAGTCGGGACGGTGAGAGAAAATTGGAAAATAAACTTGTACGGGGCGCGCTGTACGTGGTGGGCACGCCGATCGGCAACCNNGATTTTATCGCGGCGGAGGATACGCGCGTCACCTTGAAGCTTTTGAATCATTTTGGCATTAAAAAGCCGCTTGTCAGCTATTACGAGCACAATAAGCAGGAAAAGGGCAGCGTCATCACGGACCGGATGGCCGAGGGTGAAACGTGCGCGCTGGTCTCCGACGCCGGCATGCCCGCGATTTCAGACCCGGGCGAGGACCTTGTCGCGCTGTGTGCCGCGCGCGGCATTCCGGTGTATGTTGTGCCCGGACCGAGCGCCGTCATCTCGGCGCTCGCGGTGTCCGGGTTGCCGACCGGCCGATTCACGTTTGAAGGCTTTTTGAGCGTCAACAAGAAAAGCCGGCGCGAGCACCTCGAGTCGCTGCAAAACGAGACGCGCACGATGGTCTTTTACGAGGCGCCGCACAAGCTGCCGTACACGCTGCGCGATATGGAAGCGGCGTTCGGCGACCGGCGCATCGCGCTCGTGCGGGAGATCACAAAAATCCACGAACAGTGCATCCGCACGACGCTTTCGGCTGCCGCCGCATATTACGAAACCAATGCGCCCAAGGGCGAGTTTGTGCTTGTGCTCGAGGGCGCAAAGCCCGCCGAAAAACGCGAAATGACGTTCGAGGACGCCGTAGCGCTCGCGCGTGCCGCGATGGAGAACGGCAGCGCCGCATCGGATGCGGCCAAGGAGGCGGCGAAGCGCTCGGGCTTCAAAAAAGGAGAAATCTACAAATGCCTGATGGCATGACGGCAACGCCGTCTTTTGAACGGATGGGGGCCATATGAAACAGATTCTGGTGGTCGATGACGACCAGCACATCGGCAACCTTTTGGAGGAAGCGCTCGCAGCGGAGGGCTACGGCGTTCGGCGCGCCTATTCCGGCACGGAGGCGGCGATGTCTCTCGAAAAGGAAAAGCCCGACCTCGTTTTGCTCGATCTGATGCTGCCCGGGCTTTCGGGCGAGGACCTGTTGCCGAAGTTCGCCGGTATCCCGGTGATCGTCGTCAGCGCGAAGGTCGGCATCGACGATAAGGTGAAGCTGCTGCTCGGCGGTGCGGTGGATTACGTGACAAAGCCGTTTGTGCTGCGCGAGCTTCTGGCGCGCGTTGCGGTGCAGCTGCGCAGGGCGCTGGTCGCGGATGGCGCGGTGCTCTCCGCGGGAGCGCTCCGGCTCGATGTGGATGCGCACGCACTGACCGTGGACGGCGTGCCCGTTCGGTTGACGAAAACCGAATACGCGATCTTGAAGCTGCTGCTACAGAACCCGGGCCGCGCGATCTCGAAATCTGCGATGCTCGACCGCATCAGCCTCGACACGCCCGACTGCACCGACGCGTCGCTCAAGCAGCACGTCAGCAATCTGCGTCGCAAGCTGCGCGAGGCCGGCGGGCAGGACTGCATCGAGGCCGTGTGGGGCATCGGCTTCCGGCTTTCGACTGAATAAAATCTTTCCCGTTTCTTTACGCTTTTCTTGACCGCCCGCTTGACTTTTTTGCGGTACACTGGCCGTAAAGAAAAGGAAAGGAGACGTTTTCACATGGAATATTGTTTGGAAACGCAGGCGCTCTGCAAGCACTACGGCCGGTTCAGGGCGCTCGACGATCTGTCGATGCACGTCCCGAAAGGGGCCATTTACGGTTTTGTCGGCAAAAACGGCGCGGGCAAGACGACGCTGCTCCGCGTCATCTGCGGCTTGCAGGTGCCGACGGCGGGCGGCTATGCGCTTTATGGCGTGCCGCACACGGCGCGGACAATCGGCGCGGTGCGGCGCCGCATGGGCGCGGTCGTCGAAACACCGTCGATCTATTTCGATCTGTCCGCGGCGGAGAATTTGAAGCAGCAGTACCGCGTGCTCGGGCTGCCGTCGTTTTCGGGGATTGAACCGCTGCTCACGCTCGTGGGACTCGCGGACACCGGCAAAAAGAAGGCGAAGCACTTTTCGCTCGGCATGCGTCAGCGGCTCGGCATCGCGATCGCGCTGGCGGGTGACCCGGATTTTCTCGTGCTCGACGAGCCGGTCAACGGCCTTGATCCGCAGGGCATCATTGAAATTCGCGAGCTGGTTTTGAAGCTGAACCGCGAATACGGCATCACCGTGCTGATTTCGAGCCACATCCTCGGCGAGCTCTCGAAGTTTGCGACGCATTACGGGTTTATCGACGGCGGCCGCATGGTGCAGGAGATCAGCGCCGAAGCGCTCGAGGCCGCCTGCCGCAAATGCGCGCGGCTGACCGTCAGCGACACCCGAGCGCTCGCGCGCGTGCTCGACCGGCTCGGGCTCGAATACGAGATCGTTTCCGACACACAGGCCGATGTTTTCGGCGAAACCAACGTCACGCAGTTGACGCTTGCCGTCGCGGCGGAAAAGGCCGAGGTCCTTGCGATTCAGGAGCGCGACGAAAGCCTCGAGAGCTACTACGTCAATCTGCTGGGAGGTGCGCGCGATGCATAATCTGTTGTGTGCCGCCTTTGCCCGGCTGGTGCGGTGCAAATTTTTCTATATCGGGCTCGGCGCGATGGTGCTGATGGAGCTGTACACGCTGCTGACGGAACGCTACGGCCTTGAGCAGTTTAACGATGGGCTGGAAAAAGCCTTTTTCCAGTATCCCATGGTGGTTGCGCTGCTTGTGCCCGCGTTTTGCGGCCTGTTTATCGGTGAGGAATACAGCGGCGGTACCCTGCGCAACAAGATCATCGCCGGGGTGTCCAGAAGCCGCATTTATCTGGCCAATCTGCTGCTGTGCATGTTTGTCGCGCTGTGCTTCACGCTTGCGGCCATGCTGACGGGACTTGCCGTCGGTCTGCCGCTTACGGGCGGATTTCACATCGAGCCCGGGGAAGGCGCGGCGTATGTGGTTTGCTCGCTGGGCGTCGCGCTTTCGACGGCCGCGCTCGCCACGCTGCTGACCATGCTGATTCCGCACAGGGCGGTGGGGCTGGTGGTGAGTATCCTGCTGGCGTTTGGCCTGCTGTTTTTCGGGCAGTACCTGTTTCAGGCGCTCAACCAGCCGGCCTACACGCTGCCGACCGAACGCTTTTTTGAAAACGGCCAGATGTATTTTCGTGTGGATTACGGAGGAGAGGAAGTGCCGAACCCCGAATATCCCCGCGGTGTTTTGCGCACGGTGTATCAATTCCTGTGGTATTTCCTGCCCTACGGCCAGTGCTTTAAGGTCGCGTTCTTGCAGCTCGGTTCCGTCTGGATGATGCTGGGCGGCGCCGCCCTGTGTATCCTGCTTTCGACCGGTGCGGGGCTGCTGCTGTTCCGCCGCCGGGACGTGCGGTAAGCGCCGCGGCTTTTCAGCGGTCCGGGCGGGCCATTGAAAAAGAAAGGGCGGATTTTGTGGAGTGGATTTTGGGCGCAGTTTGCGCCGGGCTGGCCGCCGTTGTGCTGGTGCTGACGGTTAAAGTCTGCCTGCTGCGCCGGTCTGCGCGGGAAATTGCAGCGGGGCTGTCCATGCGGATTGAAACGGACACCAATACGCTCATCGGTATTTCCTCACGCGATCGCGCGATGCGCGCGCTTGCGGAAAGCGTCAACCGGGAGCTGCGCGCGTTGCGGCGGGAACGCCGGCAGTTGCAGCTGGGCGACCGCGAGCTGCGCGAGGCCGTGACAAATATTTCGCACGATCTGCGCACGCCGCTGACGGCGATCTGCGGCTATCTCGAGCTTCTGGAGCGCGAGGAAAAATCGGAGGCGGCTGCCCGCTACGTCGGGCAGATCGAAAACCGTGCGGCCGCGCTTACAGGGCTGACCGAAGAGCTTTTCCGCTACTCGCTCCTGCTTGCCGATGCGGCGCTGCGGCCCGAGCCGGTCGTTTTAAACCGCGCGCTGGAGGAGAGTCTCCTCGCGCAGTACGGCGCGTTTGAATCGCGTGGGCTGACACCGTCGATTGAGATGCCCGAAGCGCCGGTGATCCGCACGCTCGACCCCATGGCGCTCGGCCGCATATTCGACAACATCCTTTCCAACGCGCGCAAGTATGCCGAGGGCGATCTATGCGTGACGCTTCTGCCCGACGGCACGATGAAATTCACGAACACGGCGCGCGGGCTGACGCCGGCCGACGTGGGCCGCCTGTTCGACCGGTTCTATACGGTGGAGACGGCCCGCGGCGCGACGGGGCTGGGGCTTTCGATTGCCCGGTTGTTGACCGAGCGCATGGGCGGCGCCATTGACGCCGAATATTGCGGGGAAAAGCTGACCGTGCGCCTTTGCTTTCCGCTGAAAACGTAAAAAGAAAGCTGTGTTTCCGACATGGAGGGAAACACAGCTTTTTGCAGTCTGTATGTGGATTATTTCTGCTCGGTTGCGGGCGGCTTCGGCTGCTTCCAGTTGCGCCACGCGCCGATTACGTAGACGGCGGGCACCAGAAGAATCAAAATGCAGGTGCAGATTTCCGCAAGGTTGGACATTTGTCCGCCGCGTGCGAGGTCAATCACGTCGCCGATGGCCAACAGCAGAATCACAATGCCCAGAACAAAACCGAGCCCCATGCTGTTCGGGAAGTCGGCCCGCACCATTCCGATCAGCCCGGCCGCAACAAACAGCAGCGGCAGGAGCACGGCAAGCGCAATGGACAGGGCCGGGAACGCCGAGGTCAGGCGTTCGTCGATGCCGTATTCCGCAGCGCGTTCCGGGCTCAGCAGGGCAAGCAGCAGGGCAAGCAAGGAAGCCGCGCCGTACAGGATGAAGATCACGCTGCTCGTTTTTATCAAAATATGTCCTCTGGCTTTCATAGGCAATCCGGGCCTTTCTTGTTGATCGGCATGCGCCGTTTTTCTGTCCGTTCTGATTGTACATGCTGGCACAGGAAAAAGCAACAGTTTTTGTGAAAAAGGCTTGCAAACCAAGGGAAAGTATGCTATAAAAGAGATGCAGCCAAAGATGTACGGACAACTTTGGCGTGAAGTTTGGCGTAAAGCAATAAAGAAACCGATCGATACGATCAGTTCGGGGAGAGGAAGTCCATATGAAAAGCAATCGAATTTCCGTCAGGGCTTTCCAGGCGGATGAGGGGTTTGTCGGTCGCGTGCAGAAGCTCGTGCGCGACGAGGTTTTGCCCTACCAGTACAAGATTTTAAACGATGCGCTGCCGGATGTGGAGAAGAGCCACGCCATCGAAAACATCCGTCTGGCGGGGAAGAAGCTGCGCGGCGAGGCTGTGCCGCCCGAAGCGTTTTACGGCATGGTGTTTCAGGATAGCGACGTTGCGAAATGGATCGAAGCGGCGGCGTACGCGCTCGCCGCCGGCGAAAACCCTGCGCTGGAAAAAGCCGTCGACGAGGTGATCGCCCTGTACGGCGCGTCTCAGCACCCGGACGGCTACGTCAACTCGTATTTCACGGTCAAGGCGCCGGACAAGAAGTGGACCAATATGCGCGAGGCGCACGAGCTTTACTGCGCCGGACACATGATGGAGGCGGCGGTCGCGTACTATGCGGTTACCGGCAAGCGCAGCCTGCTCGACATCATGCGGAAAAACGCGGACTGCATCTACGACGAGTTTATGCACAGGAATACGCGCGGCTGCCCCGGCCATCCGGAGGTGGAGCTCGCGCTGATGCGCTTGTGGCGCGCCACGGGCGACGAAAAATACAAGGCGCTCGCAAAGCATTTTATCGATGTGCGCGGCGAGGCGCCGAACTATTTCCGCGAGGAAGAGAAAAACCGGGGCTGGAACGTCTGGAATCATACGGTGGAGCTCGAGGATGACTACACCCAGAGCGCGCTGCCGGTGCGGGAGCAGAAGGACGCTGTCGGCCACGCCGTGCGCGCCGTATATCTGTACNNTACACCGGCATGGCGGATGTCGCGAAGGAGACGGACGACGCCGAGCTGCTCGCTGCTTGCCGCCGCCTCTGGGAGAGTATCACAAGCCGCCGCATGTATGTGACGGGCGGCATTGGCTCCACGTTTATGGGCGAGGCGTTCACGGTGGACTACAATTTGCCCAACGACACGGTGTATGCCGAGACGTGCGCGTCGATCGGCCTGATGTTTTTCGCCAAGCAGATGCTTGAAAACGAGCACCGCGGCGTATACGGCGACGTGATGGAGCGCGCATTCTACAACACGGTGCTCGCCGGCATGCAGCTGGATGGCAAGCGCTTCTTCTACGTTAACCCGCTTGAAGTGGTTCCGGGCGTATCGGGCGTCGCCGTCACGCACCGGCACGCGTTGCCCGTGCGCCCCCAGTGGTACGCCTGCGCCTGCTGCCCGCCCAACGTGGCGCGCATCGTCTCCGCGTTCGGCGCGTACGCCTACAGTGAAAACGAAACGACTTTCTTCATCGACCTGTTCGCCGGCGGCACAGTGGAAACGCAGAAGGGTATGGCCCTCACCTGCAAGACGGATTTCCCGCATGGCGGCACCGCAACCTATACGGTGTCCGGTACGGCGGAGACGACGGTCGCCGTGCGCATCCCGGCGTGGAGCGAAAAAACAGAGCTGTGCGTCAATGGGGAAGCGGTGGCGCTCGAGGCGGTGACCGAGGACGGCTACGCGTACCTGCACCGNNGCCTGGCAGGACGGCGACACAATCGCGCTCACGCTCGATATGACGCCGCACATGGTTTACGCCTCGTCGAAGGTTGCCGCCGATACGGGCAGGGCCTGCGTCCAGCGCGGCGCGCTCGTCTATTGCGCGGAGGAGGTCGACAACGGCCCCATCCTGCCGCTCTGTTTCCGCGACGGCGCCGAACCGCGGGCGCTTGAATTTGATCCGGATACGCTCGGCGGCATTGTGCCGGTCACGGTCGAGGGCTATGAGGCGCAGGACGGCGGCGCGCTGTATTCCACGAAAAAGCCGGTGCTTGTGGAAAAGGAGATCCGCCTGATCCCGTATTACACGTGGGCCAACCGCGGCGAAAATCAGATGCGGGTCTGGCTGCCAATCCGGTAAGGCCCGTGCCTGAAGCGGTGCAAAACGAAAAAACGCGATAAAAAGGGAGCCTCGGGCGGAAAATTCCGCTCAAGGCTCCCTGTGTTTTTTGTTTACGGAATGCTCAGTCGATGAACGGCAGGTTGTGGCCGTCGAGCATCCGCTTGCCCTGCAGAAGCTGAATGCCCTCCACGATGCCCCAGATGAGAGAGACAACGCTGAGGAAGCCGCAGGAAACGACGGTGATGGCGAGCTGTGCGATGCCAATGCCGATGCGGCCTATGTAGAAGTTGTGCACGCCGAACGTACCGAACATAATGGCCAGCAGCGCAGCCGCAATGCGGCTCTTCTGCGTGTACGCCTTCTGGCTCGGGTACGGGTTTTGCTGGTAGCCGCCCTGGCCGTATGGGTTCTGCGGGTAGGGCTGCTGATACGGCTGCTGGTAGGGCGGTTGCTGGTACTGCTGCGTATACTGCGGCGGCTGATAGCCACCGTTCTGGGCGGCCGGATCCGGCTGCACGGGCGCGGCGTCCGGCTGCGGCGCCTGCGTGTACTGCGGCGGCTGATAATAGGACTGCTGGTACACAGGGGGCTGCTGCGCAGGCATTTCCGGCGCAGCCGTTTCCGGCTGCTGCTCCGGCGTATTGTTGCGGTTGTTATCGTTATAATCCGTCATGGTTCCGGTACTCCTTTCGGTTGGCTCAGTCTTTCAGCTTGATGCCGTTGGCATCCGCGTTGGTCTTGTGCTCGAGAATCTGGATGCCCTCGATGATACCCCAGATCATCATGGCGACCGTGCTGATGCCGCAGGTGAGCGCGGCGCCCAGCGTAGACACAAGGATCTGGATCAGGCCGCGCTGGCTGTTGCCCAGATAGAAGTTGTGCAGACCAAGCGAACCGGTGAGCATGCCGAGAATACCTGCCGCAAGGCGGCTCTTCTGCGGATAGCCCTCGGGCGGGTCCATGCCTTCAAAGGCGGTGGGGGTGTAAACGGGCTGCTGCGGCGGGACCGGCGCGCCGCCGGCAGGCGTTGTGTAGGGATTGTAGTTGTTGTCCTGCATATCGTTACCTCTTTTCGCAATCGTAGCGCTTGCTTTATGGTTCTATTTTATAAGAATACAGGCCGCATTGCAAGTGTTTTTCTGCCGAAGTAAGAATGTCGTAAAAATTTTTTTGCGTTGCGCGCATAACGTCTTTTTTTGACGGATTCAGCGCGCTGCCTTGCAAAACGGCGCGGCCTGTTGTATACTGGGGGTGACGAAGGCGAGGGGGCGTGACCACGCCCGAAAAAAGGGGGAAGCGTCATGAAAATTTTGATTTCATCCGACAGCACCTGCGATCTTTCCGCGGCGCTGTGTGAAAAATTCCACATCGGCATTGTGCCGCTTTACATTGAAAAGGACGGAAAGAATTATCGGGACGGCATCGACATTGTCCCGCAGGACATTTACGAGTACGTCGGCGGGGGGCACGGCGTGTGCCGCACGGCTGCCGTCAATACGCAGCAATACCTCGCGTATTTTGAAGGCTGGCGCGAGACGTATGACGCGGTGATCCACTTCAACATCAGCAGCGAGATGTCGAGTTGCTATCAGAATGCCTGCGCCGCGGCGGCGGAGTGCAGCGGCGTGTACGTTGTCGATTCGCGCAACCTCTCCACCGGCAGCGGGCTTTTGGTGCTTGAAGCCGCCGAGCGCGCTGCGGCGGGCGAAGCGCCGGAGAAAATTGCCGAAGAAATGCGGGCGCTGGCCGAGAAGGTCGAGGCGAGCTTTGTGATCGACACGCTGTTCTATCTGCAAAAGGGCGGGCGCTGTTCNNAAGCTCAAGCCCTGCATCGAGGTGAAGAACGGCAGCATGGGCGTCGGCAAGAAATACCGCGGTAAGATTGAAAACTGCTTTGTCCAGTATGCGCGCGACCGTCTCGTCGGCCGCGACGACGTGCGGCATCACCGCATTTTCATCACAAATTCCGGCTGTGCGCCGGAGGCGGTGCGCGCGGTCCGCGATATCGTGGAAGCATGCGGCCCGTTTGACGAAATACTGGAGACCACGGCCGGCTGCACCATCTCGAACCACTGCGGCCCGAACACGCTCGGTGTGCTGTTCATCCGCAAATAAGGTTTGGGCGTCCGGCCTGAAAATGAGAGGTATTATGGAGATACAAAAGAAAGTGGCGCAGGCGGCGCAGCCTGTGCAGGCGTACGTGGCGGCCTTCCTGCGGTGGCTGCTGCTCGGCGGGGTCGTGGGCGTTGCTGGCGGCGCGGTCGGCGCGGCGTTTTCCAAGGCGGTCACGTTTGTCAACGATCTGCGCGGCGCGAACGGCTGGCTGCTGTACCTGCTGCCGCTGGGCGGCCTTCTGATCGTCGGGCTGTACAAGCTCTGCCGCGTTTCAGACGTCGGCACGAACGAGGTCTTTGAAAGCGTGCGGGATCGAAAGGCCGTTTCCTTCCTGCTGGCGCCGGCGGTCTTCCTCGGCACGGTCGTCACGCATTTGTGCGGCGGCTCGGCCGGGCGCGAGGGCGCGGCGCTGCAGATCGGCGGCAGCGTGGCGACGCTGTTCGGCAGGCTGTTTCGCCTCAACGAACAGGACCGGCACATCCTCACGCTGTGCGGTATGAGCGCGGTGTTCTCCGCTGTGTTTGGCACCCCGATGGCGGCCTGCGTCTTTGCGGTGGAGGTGGTGAGCGTCGGGCGGTTCTGCTCGGCGGCGCTGTTCCCGTGTATGGTGGCTTCTTCATCCGCGTTTGGGATCGCGCTGCTTTGCGGCGTTTCACCCGAGCGCCTTCCGGTGGAGACAGTGCCGGCGTTTTCCGCGGATCTGCTGTGGAAAATGCTCGCGGTAGCGGTGGCGGGCGCGCTCGTCAGCATCCTGTTTTGCTGGGCGATGCATACGGGTGCGCATCTGTTCAAGCGGTTTTTCCCCAACGCGTGGCTGCGCGTCGTCGTAGGCGGCGCGGTGGTGATCGCGCTTTCGCTGCTTTTGGGCACTACGAATTACAACGGCAGCGGCATGGCGGTGATCGAGCGCGTGTTCGAGCACGGCGCCGCAAGGCCCGAGGCGTTTTTGCTCAAGATTGTGTTTACCGCCATCACGATTGGCGCGGGCTTTAAGGGCGGCGAGATCGTGCCCACGATGTTCATCGGCGCGACTCTGGGCGGCGCGCTCGCGCTGCTCATTGGGTTGGACCCTGCGTTCGGCGCTGCGCTCGGCATTGCGGCGCTGTTCTGCGGCGTGACAAACTGCCCGCTCGCCACGGTGCTTTTGAGCATCGAGCTGTTCGGCGGCGAAGGCGCGCTGTTTTATATGATCGTCGCGTTCGTCAGCTTTCTGCTTTCCGGGCGTTTCAGCCTGTATTCCAGCCAGCATCTGCTGTTTTCCAAACTGCGCGAAGAAGAGACCGACGTGTGCGGACATTGAACGTGGGCCGGTGCGAAAAAGAAGCACCCACCGGTCAGGCGGGTGCTTCTTGGTTTTACGGGTTCATCAGAATCTGGGCGAGGTCGGAATCTTCGCCGAGAATGATGGTCTTTTCGTCGCCGTTCAGCGTCTGCTTGAGCGCGTCGAGCGCCAGCGTGAATTCATAGAAATCCTGTTTGTCCGGCGTGTTGTACGCTTCGGCCAGCATCCGCATGTACTCGGCCTCGCCCTCGGCGACGAGCTTCGCGGCTTCCGCCTCGGCGTTCGAAACGATGATGTTCACCTGCTTGTCGACGTCGTTGCGGATGAGGGAGGCCTCNNTATTTTTCCGCGATCTGCTGGCGTTCGGAAATCATGCGGGTGTACACGGCGCTTTCGTTGGCCTCCGGCAGGTCAAACCGCTTGATTTTCACGTCCTCGATCTCAATGCCGTAGTTGGCAGCCAGCGTGTCGACATCCGAGGCAATGCCCTCATAGATGTNNGTTGCGCTCGTCGGCGTCGTCCATGTTGATGATGTCCGACTGCGAGAGCGTGCCCATCACGTTCTTCAGCGCGTTGTAGGTCAGCGCGTTGAGACGCTCCTCGGCGACAGTCGTGTTGCCGAGCGACTGGTAAAACTTCAGCGGGTCGGCGATTCTCCAGAGCACATAGCAGTCCACCGTCATGTTCTGCTTGTCGGCGGTCAGCACCTCGCTGGGCGGGATGTCGTAGAGCATGGTTGCCTTCGGAAAGTATTTGACGCTGTCGATAAACGGCAGCTTGAAGTGCAGGCCGGCTTCATCGGTGGTCGAGACGATTTTCGAAACGCGAACCGTGCAGCCGTATTCGTCCTCGCGTACCGTGAACATCGAGCCGAACAGCACGACGGCGGCCACCAGCACGACGGCGGCGATGACAATGATTTTCTTTTTCATACCACAAATCTCCTTATTCGTCGGCCTTGGCTTCGCTGCTCTGCACAAAGCTCTCGAGCGGCAGCATCATGTCCACATTGCCGCCCGCGCCGTCGGTGTTGATGTACACCTTCACGCCCGGCAGCGCCTCGGAAATCGCTTCATAGTACATGCGCGAGCGTGTGATGTCCGGGTTCTGGCTGTATTCGGCGTACATCGCCTCAAACATCGCCACCTGCTCGGTGGCCTCGTTGATGCGTTTCTGCTTTAAGTATTCTGCGTTGCGCAGCAGCTCGTCGGCATTGGCCTCGGCCTGCGGAAGCTGGGCATTCTGGTAGGCCAGCGCTTCGTTCAGCACGGTTTCTGCCTGCTGCTTCGCGGTTTCCACGGCCTTGAAAGCCTCGGTGACTTCATCGGTCGGCGGGTCGGAATCCTGAATTTTCACGTCTACGAGCGTCAGGCCGATGTCATACGTTTGCAGAACCTCGGTGACCAGCTCCTTGACGCGCATCTGGATCGATTCCTTGCCGGTGGTCAAAACGGAATCGACGGCCTCGGAGCCGACCACGTTGCGCACCTGGCTTTGCAGCAGGTTGCGCAGAATGACCTCCGGCTCATAGGAGCCGTACAGGTATTGCTCCGGATTGCTGACCTTGTACTCGACGAAGAACTCCACGTTGACGATGTTGTAATCGCCGGTGATCATCTTTGTCTCGCTCTCGATAATGTCAAAGTTGTCGGCGTCGTTGCCGATGGTGCGGTAGCCGAGCTCCAGCTTCTGGTAAACGTTGACGTCTACCTTTTCCACATTCTGAATGCCGAGCGGCAGCTTAAAGTGGAAGCCTGCGTCGGTGATGTCGGTCACCTTGCCAAAGGTGGTGACCACCGCCTGCTGCTTG
>DBPP01000019.1 GCA_002305575.1 Ruminococcaceae bacterium UBA1417 | reverse complement strand
TGCGGGCCGTGCCTGTTTCGCGGTTGCTCCGCCAATTTCCCGCTCCTGCAAAGCGCGCGCCAGCGCGCACCCCGCGACTTCGCTGCGGGCCGTGCCCGCTTATTTCTTTCTGGCGGCCTGCTTCATGCGCAGCTCCTTCGAAAGGATGATTTTGCGCATCCGAATGCTATGCGGCGTGACCTCGACGAGCTCGTCGTCTGCGATGAACTCGAGCGACTGTTCGAGCGAAAGCACCGTATGGGGCGTCAGCTTGAGCGCTTCGTCGGAACCGGAAGCGCGGGTGTTCGTCGCATGCTTTTTCTTGCAGACATTGATGACAATATCGTCGCCCTTCGGGTTGCTGCCGACGATCATGCCCTCATAGACCGGAACGCCCGGCCCAATGAAGAGGCGACCGCGGTCCTGCGCATAGAACAGGCCGTATGCCGTCGATTCGCCGGTCTCATGCGCGACGATGGAACCGGTGTTGCGCTGCTGGATGTCGCCCTTATACGGCTCGTAGCCGTCGAATACGTGGTTCATAATGCCGTTGCCGTTTGTATCGGTGAGGAACTCCGAGCGATAGCCCATGATGCCGCGCGCCGGAATCCTAAACTCCAGATGCGTGGTGCCGCTGTCACGTGCGCCCATATTGATCAGCTCCGCCTTGCGCGTGCCGAGCTTTTCCATGACAGCGCCGACGTAGCTGTCCGGCACCTCGATCATCAGCAGCTCAATCGGCTCGTACTTTTTGCCGTTGATTTCCTTATAGATGACGTTCGGACGCGAAACCTGAAATTCGTAGTTCTGGCGTCGCATCTGCTCGATGAGAATGGAAAGGTGCAGCTCGCCACGACCGGAAACCTTGAAGGTATCCGCGGAATCGGTCTCTTCCACACGCATCGCAACGTTTGTTTCGACCTCCTTGAACAGGCGGTCGCGGAGGTTGCGGGAGGTGACATACTTGCCCTCGCGGCCCGCAAACGGCGAGTTGTTGACCATGAACAGCATGGAAACGGTCGGCTCGTCAATCTTGACAAACGGCAGCGCCTCCACGTGTTCGGGATCGCAGGCCGTTTCACCGATGTTCAGATCGGCCATGCCGGACACCGCAACAATATCGCCGAGCGCAGCGCTCTCCGCGTCCACGCGCTTGAGGCCCTCAAACTGATAGAGCTTGGTGACGCGCGCGTTGCGCGTTTCGTCGCTTGTGCTGCTGCAGATCGTGACGGTCTGCCCCACCCGCACGGTACCGCGCTCCACGCGGCCGATGCCGATGCGGCCCACATATTCGTCATAGTCTACATTCGAAAACAACACCTGCGTGGGGCCGTCAAGATCCCCTTCCGGCGCCGGAACATCGTTGATAATCGCCTCGAAGAGCGGCTTCATATCGACGCCGGTCTCCGTCGGATCGTTCATCGCGTAGCCGTCGCGCGCCGAAGCGTAAACCACCGGGAAATCAAGCTGATCCTCGTCTGCGCCGAGTTCGATAAACAGATCGAGCACCTCATCGACCACCTCGAGCGGGCGTGCGCCCGGACGGTCCACCTTATTGACGACGACGACCGGCTTCTTGCCCAGACCGAGCGCCTTTTTGAGCACGAAGCGCGTCTGGGGCATGCAGCCTTCAAACGCATCGACAAGCAGCAGAACGCCGTCCACCATCATCAGGATACGCTCCACTTCGCCGCCGAAATCGGCGTGGCCCGGCGTATCGACAATATTGATTTTCACGCCGTTATACATGACGGCTGTATTTTTCGAGAGAATGGTGATGCCGCGTTCACGCTCGAGATCGTTTGAATCCATGACACGCTCCGCCACGGTTTCGTTGCTGCGGAAAATACCGCTCTGGCGCAAAAGCTGGTCGACCAGCGTCGTCTTGCCGTGGTCGACATGTGCAATGATCGCGACGTTCCGAAGATCTTCTCTTTTACCCATACATACCATTCCTTTTCCTGTTTCGTTTTCATCTTTCATCCGTTTGGCCGCACATCCGTCGCCGTGCGGCGCGCCTTCGGGCCGATTGCCCATTAACCCTAGTAGTATACCACTTTTTGCGGATTTTGTGAATCCCCTGCGCCTTGTGGAATCCGCTGAAATCAGGCGGTATTGCCCCCCTTCTTTTGTCCTGCTTTTCTTGACGGCGCAGCGCGAACGTGCTATGCTTGTAGCAGTCAAGCCAGCACGAAAGGAAGACGCCGTATGAAACGGATTTTAAATTTCGGTTCGCTCAATATCGATTACGTGTACGCCGTGCAGCACATTGTGCGGGGCGGTGAAACGGCGGCCAGCCACGGTCTGCAGGTATTTCCCGGCGGTAAAGGGCTCAACCAGTCCATCGCCGCCGCGCGGGCGGGACTGCGCGTGTTTCATGCCGGGCTCGTCGGCGACGACGGCAACCTGCTGCTCGACACACTGCGCGCAGACGGCATCGACACGCGCTTTGTGTCCGCCGTGCCGGGCCGCAGCGGTCACACAATCATTCAGGTGGACGAAAATGCGCAGAACGCCATTTTGCTTTATGGCGGCGCAAACCGCGCGGTGACGTCCGAATACGCCGACACGATTCTCGAGCACTTTTCGGCGGGCGATATTCTCCTGCTGCAAAACGAAATCAGCGCCGGTCCCCATATTCTCCGGCGCGCGGCCGAAAAGGGCCTTGCGGTCTGGTTCAACCCTTCGCCGATGGACGACGGCGCGCGCGCCTTTGACCTGTCGCGCGTCTCCGTTTTCCTGCTGAACGAAATTGAGGGCGAACAGCTCACCGGCACCGCGGAGCCCGGCGCGATGCTCGACCGTATGACGGAAAGATATCCGCAGGCCGCCGTCGTGTTGACACTCGGTGCGGCGGGCGCCTGGTACGCACAGGGACAAACGCGCGTGTTCTGCCCGGCGGAGAAGGTCGACCCGGTCGATACGACGGCGGCCGGCGACACGTTCACGGGCTACTTCCTGCGCGGCATGCTCGACGGGCGAACGCCGGAGGAAGCGCTGCGCCTTGCGGCGAAGGCCGCAGCCATAGCCGTTTCCCGTCCGGGTGCCTCACCCTCCATCCCGCATTTGCAGGAAGTGGAGTCGTGAGCGTTTGACGCTTGCGCCACGATTTCAGATAAAGAAAGGATTGCTTTCGCTCTGCGAAAGCCCGGTGATCATTATGCGTGTTGCCGTACGAAGAATCAACGAATGGGACGCTCCGTCCATGCTAAAAATCTACGCCCCGTATGTGGAAAGCACAAACTGCACACCCGATAAAACCGTGCCGACCCTACCGGAGTACATTCAGCGCATCGATCGCTACACCTATGGGCGCGGCTGGATCATGACCGAGATCGACAGCGCTTCGGCGGGCTTCTGCCTGCTCACGGAGCGCGGCGTGGAAAAAGGCGACTGGTTTACAGCAGACATCCAGCTCTACGTAGCGCCGCAATACCAGCGCCGCGGCGTCGGCACCTCGCTGTACGATCTGATGCTTTCGATCATGCACCACGCGAATTACCGCCGCGTAACCGCGCATATCCCCCTGCCGAACGCAGCAGCCGTCGCCTTCCACGAGAAGATGGGGTTTCGCCCGGTGCTGGAGGAAAATGGCGTGCTTCAAATGGCGCGGGCAATTGTACCGGAAAATCCGGATGCGGAACGCTTTACCAAGCCGTACCTGATTGAAAACACAGACTATGAACGCGCCCGCGAGCACGCGGCGACGCTCGTGCGGGAACCCGCGCTTTGAGCGCCGGCGGATCAAAATAAAGAAAGGATGAACGCTTATGGGTCCTTATGAATACACCGTAGCCCGCATTGACGGCGATTACGCCATCCTGCGGCGCACAGACGACGGCAGCGGCGACGAAATCCTTGTGGCCCGCGCCCTGCTCCCCGAGGCCATCGACATTGGCTCGGCACTGCGGTATGAAGCGTTTGCCTACACGCTGCTGTGACCGCGCTCCGGCGCGCCGCACAAAAACTGGAGAATTCGCACAATTTTTTCGCGCGCTTCTTTGGAATACCAGTCGATTGCAAACGCGTATAAAACTTGCTAAAATGATGTATGGGGCGGTTTGCCCCATATTTTTTATTTCCTTTTCTCAAGGACGGAGGAACCTCTATGGCCGGACGATCAACCGCAATTGATATGACGCGCGGCAAGCCCATCCACCTGATGCTGCGTTTTGCGCTGCCGATGATGATCGGCAGTGTGTTTCAATCCCTGTACACCATGGTGGACTCCGCCGTGCTCGGCCAGTATGTCGGTGCAAACGCGCTCGCGGCCGTCGGCGCGACGACCTCAACCACGAATTTCATTCTGCTGCTCTCCACCGGCATCACGAGCGCCGTTTCGATCGTGCTTTCCCAGTTCGTCGGGGCCAACGATTTGAAAAAGATCCGCGCCGGTCTGGTCAGCACGTTTTATCTCACGCTCGGCGTCGGCGCCTTTATGGGTCTTGTGAGCCTGCTGCTTGCGCGACCACTGATGCAGCTTTTGCAGACACCGGAAAGCGTCATTGATATGTCTGTGCTGTACATCCAGCTGATCGGTGGTCTTGGCATTGCGCAGTTTGCCTACAACGCGGTGGCTTCGGTGCTGCGCGCGCTCGGTGACAGCAAAACACCTCTGATCTTTCTGATTTTCTGTTCGCTCCTGAATGTGCTGCTGGATCTCGTCAGCGTGCTGGTTTTCCACCTCGGCGTGGCCGGCGTGGCTGGGGCAACCGTCATCGCGCAGGCGATTTCCGCTGCGGTGTGCATCGCCTATATGTTCAAGAAGCACCCGCAGCTTCGTCTGACGCGCGCGGATTTTGCGCCGAACTGGGCGGTGCTGCTGCGCATCTTCGGCATGGGCGCACAGATGGCCCTGCAGGGCGCTCTGCTTTCCGTAGGCATGATGGTGATCACACGCGTGATCAACGGTTTTGGCGAAGAGGTGGTCGCCGCATTCACGGTGGGCAGCAACGTGCAGAATCTGGCCGTCATGCTGTTCAGCAGCTTTTCCTTTGGTTTCTCCGTCTATGTGGGGCAGAATTTCGGCGCCCATCTGGCGGATCGCATTCGCCGCGGCGTATGGGAAATCCTCCTTCTCGTCGGCGGGCTTTCCGCACTTGCGAGCGCACTCTCCCTCATTTTTGCCAAGTCGCTCGTGCTGCTCTACGTAAAGCCGGAGGAAACGCAAGTCATCGCGGCCTCGTTCGACTTTGTGCGCATCCAATCCTGGTTTTTCCCGTTTCTCGGATGGATTTGGCTGTACAACAGCACCCTCAAAGGCATGGGTAAAATCGGCATCACGATGGTCTCCTCCTTCGTGGAGCTGGGCAGCAAAATTGCCTTTTCCATTCTTTTGCCCATCTGGCTCGGATATACCGGTATTTGGCTTTCCGCACCGATCGGCTGGATTCTCGGCCTGATTCCCGATCTGATTTACTACTACGGCGGTTTCTGGAGCAGATCCCTTGGGCCGGCGCCGGAGCCGACGGCGGAAGCTTGAAACGCCCGGGCTATTTCAAGATCCCTCAGTTAAAGCAAAAACCAAAGCAAAAACCGTTTCCGGTAGCGCCATGCACCGGAAACGGTTTTTTGCTTCTTTTGGGTTTATTTTTGCAGGTTTCGCTCGAAGCGCTCGAAATAGCCGATCAGGTTTCCGTTTTCGTCGCGCACGGGGTTGATGTACTTGCGCTCGTTGTACACGCTGACGCCGAGGTAAATCTCGTTGCCGTGGTTTTTGAGCTTCTCGACCGCTGCAAGCAGCATTTCCTTCGATTTTTCCGAATGGCATTCAAAAATGGAGCGGCCAATCAGATCGCTGTATCCCCGCACATGATAATAGTGGTATCTAGCCTCGCGGTTCATATAGCGAATGATATGGTCCGTATCGACAAACACGATGCGGTATGGCACGCTGTCGAGGATATAGGCCATCATTTCTTCCCGGGTCATAAGCCAACACTCCTTTCATGGTTCGCAGAGGACGCGCCAAGCTTCCACAAGCCGCGCCACATTCCACGCGGCGTTCGCCGGGCTTGTGGAGGGCAGAGCGCTTTCCGGCAGCGGGATGCTCTTGCCCTGATGCTTTGCGTACAGCCGATGGGCGGTCTGTCCGTTCGTGTAGATGTGTTCGATCGGCGCCGTATCCAAGATGCGGCTGAGATCGTTCGGTACGGCGTGGCGGATACTTGCATCGGATGAGCCGGAAATTTCGCAGGAAGCGATGACGTCCCAAAGCGCGATGCGGTTGCGCAGCAGCAGCGCCCGCTTTTCCTCCACCGTTGCCGGCACCGGCTCCGCACAAACCGCGGCGATGACGCGCCAGAAGCGGTTCTGCGGATGATGGTAAAAGAACATGCCTTCCCTCGATTTCACCGACGGAAACGAGCCGAGAATCAGCACACGGCTTTTTTCGTCAAATACCGGCGGAATGTTGTGAAAAACGACATTCATCCGTGCACCTTTTCGGCAAAATCCTTTTTGCGCTGCACATAGGCCTCCATATTTTCCTTTTCAAACGCGAGCGGCACATCCCCCGCGCCGATGAGCTTGAGAAGATACTTTGTAAACGGCGGGTTCACGACGAGAATCGGCCCGACAAGATACGTGCCGAAAAAGTTGCGCAGCCGGATGCCTTCGTACGCGGCCTTCGGGTTCAGGCCGATGCCCTTGACTTTCTTAAACAGGCCGAGCGACTCGTCCGGTGTGTAGGCCATCGTGAACTGCGTCTTAAATCCCATTATGGTTTGGCCTTCAAAGGTTCCCTCGAAATCGCTGTTGTGGCGGTGCATCATATTGCGCTTTGCAAACAGGCGGTACAGACCGAGGCATTCAATCCGGCTGCCATCCTCCTTTTCGATGTAGTCGCCGAACACCTCGAGCGCGTTGCCGGTAAAGAGGAATGCCGTGCCGCGCTCAATTTCCGCCGCGATCTTTTCTTTCAGCGGGCGGAGCTTTTCGATCACACGCTCCTGCATGCGCTCCGTCATCGGACCCATGTAGACGAGGTCGATCTTCTCCTCAGTAAAGCGCACCGTGCCGCCGATCGGCGTGCGGATGAATTCCGCGTCGGGCAACGTCTTTTCCAGATAGATCATGTTGTACGTATCGCCAAAAAGGTTGCAGAATTCGGGAAACAGAATCTCAATTTTCATTTTGCCGCCTCCTTTCCGCCCTCAAGCAGCTTTTGCCGGATGGCATTGGCCAGGCGAATCGTGTACACATCGTAAAGGATAAAAATTGTATCGGCCTCCGGCGTAACGGCCGCGGGCGCGTCGTCTTCGTTGCGCATGTGGACAATCCGTTCCGCGGGGACACCCGCGAGCAGCGTGCGCACATAGGTATCGTGGTGGCGCGCGCCGGCGATGACGATCTGCACAATACTCTCGTCGTTCAGAAATTCAAAGTCCGTGTCATAGAACCACGCGGTGTTCTCTACCGTGTGGCGCGCGTCGAAGTAGTCGTCGAGGAACATAATGACCGATTTCTTTCCCGGCGCATTGCGGATATTTTCAAACGCGCGGGAGCAGGCAATGGGGTTCTGCCCCTTCGCAAGGTGTAGGATGATCTTGCGGCCGTTCGCCACCGTTTC
This sequence comes from Ruminococcaceae bacterium UBA1417, assembly GCA_002305575.1. Lineage (GTDB taxonomy): Bacteria > Bacillota > Clostridia > Oscillospirales > Acutalibacteraceae > Hominenteromicrobium. The sequence goes on along the minus strand of DBPP01000019.1, from coordinate 58,265 downwards.
GGAATAGCGCGTCTCGCTGATGCCCATTTTTTTAAAGGATTTCTGAATTTGCTCCGGCGTGAGGCCGAATTCGGAAAGCATCGCGACAGCCGCGAGCGAATTGTAGATGTTGATGTTGTTGGCGTTCGCAAGCGGATAAATGTGCGCAGCGCCGTCCTTTTCAACGGTCATCTGCATGTGTTCGACGTCGACCTGCGTGGCGCGGTAATCGGGCGTAGGCGAATGATAGCCGCAGTTTTCGCAATGCACGCGCCCGATGTGGTGGTAACGCACGACGTCGCGCACGAGCGGGCCGAAGCATTTCGGGCAGACCGGCACGTCGTTGACGATGTTGTCGCAGACGGCTTTATCGGTATCCAGATGGTCGATGCCGTAATACACGCGGTCGTTTTCCGGGCCGATCGAGCTGCACAGCGGGTCGTCCGCGTTGAGCACAAGCTTGGTGCCCTTCGGGATTTCGCGATTCAGAATGTCGAGGATGAATTCGGCGTGCGCGTTGCGCTTGTAGGAATCGCGGAAAATATTCGTACACAACAGGATGTCCGGCTGCATGTAGGGAAAGAAATTCGGGGCGGAGCGCTCGTCCATCTCGAACACGGCGAGCTTGTGCTTCGGCTTGCCGAAGAAATGGCTGTTTGCGATCAGCGTGGAGGCGATACCGGTGTGTACGTTGGTGCCCGAGCGGTTGCAAATAAAGTCGATGCCGTTGTCCTCGAGCACATCCTCAATCATGTTCGCGACGGTCGTTTTGCCGTTTGTGCCGGTGATGCCGATGATTTTCTCGGGCTTGGGCATCCGGCCGATAAAATCCGGGCAGAGGATGATGGCCCACGAGCCCGGCATGGAGGTGCCCTTGCGGCCAATCAATTTCAGGACCAGAGCCGTTCCACGAGCAAACATCAGGGCAAAATAAAAGCGCAGGTTTCGTTTCATGCGTAAAATCACGTTCCTTTTCCGGGATTGCTTATGCTTTCTGTTGTATCATACCATTTTGCGGTTTTGTTTTCAAGCGCGCGGCCACAGGAAACGGGAAAAATGTGCGTGCAGGCCGAAAATTCACAAATAGTCGTAGACTTTTGTGCGAAAATCCGCTACAATAAGAGAAAGAAAATCCATTTTTAGGAGGAGTTCACCATGAAGACTTTACCCGTAGCGGTGCAGGTTTATTCCGTCCGCGACGACGCCGCGCGTGATTTTAAAGGCACAATGCAGGCGCTCAAGGCCATGGGCTATGACGGCGTGGAGCTCGCCGGCCTGTACGGCATGCAGCCCGCCGAGGTCAAGGCCATCCTCGACGAGGTCGGCCTCGTCCCGCTTTCCGCGCACGTTCCGTTCCAGGAGCTTGCGGCGGACATCGAAGGCACCGTTGCGCAATACAAGGAAATTGGCATGCAGTACATTGCGATCCCGTACCTGATGGAGGAGGACCGTCCCGGCACCGAAAAGTTCCTGAAAAACGTGGAAATTTTCCGCCAGATCGGCGAGGCCTGCGCGAAGGTCGGCATCACGCTGCTCTACCACAACCACGACTTCGAGTTCGTCAAGATGCCGAACGGCCAGTACGCGCTCGACTACATCTACAGCGAGATCCCGGCTTCCCTGCTCCAAACCGAGCTCGACATCTGCTGGGTGAAGGTCGCCGGCGAGGAACCGGTCGATTACATCAAGAAGTACGCGGGCCGCGCGCCGGTCGTGCATCTCAAGGACTTCTACAAGGAAGGCAAGCCGGCGAACATGTACGAGCTGATCGGCATCGAGACCGAGAAGAAGGAAGAAACCGGCAAGTTCGAGTTCCGCCCGGTCGGCTACGGTATGCAGGATATCCCGCCCGTGCTTGAGGCCGCCATCGAAGCGGGTTCCAAGTGGGTCGTTGTCGAGCAGGACCAGACCTACGAGCGCGCGCCGCTGGACGCCGTCAAGATGAGCCGCGAGTACCTCAAAACCCTCGGCTGGTAAACCGCAAAAATTCAAGACACGCAAAAGGGCCCCGGAACTTCTCCGGGGCCCTTCTTCTGCTCTATGCGCCCGTTTGGCGCGGTTATTTTACATCAGGCTTCTGTACAGCGCGGCAATTTCCTCCACGGAGGTGTCACGCGGGTTGCCCGGGCAGCAGGCGTCCGCAAAGGCGCTTTCGGCGAGGAACTGCACGTCCTCTTCCTTCAGAATGCCCTTGAGGTTGGCCGGAATGCCCACATCGGCGCTGAGCTTCTTGACCGCCGCGATCGTCGCGTTTGCGGCTTCTTCGTCGCTCATCGCGTCGATGCCCTCGACGCCCATCGCCTTGCCGACAGCGCGGTAGCGCGCACCGGCGACCGGCGCGTTGTACTCGAGGCCCGTGGGCAGGATGATCGCGCAGGCGACGCCGTGCGGCGTGTCATACAGCGCGGAGAGGCCGTGTGCCATCGAGTGGACGATGCCAAGGCCGACGTTCGAAAAGCCCATACCGGCGATGTACTGGCCGAGCGCCATGCCTTCGCGGCCCTCGGGCGTGTTCTGCACGGCGCCGCGCAGGTGCGTGGAGATCAGGCGGATCGCCTCGAGATGGAACATGTCGGAAATGGCGCAGGCGCCCTTCGTGATGTAGCCCTCGATCGCGTGGGTCAGCGCGTCCATACCGGTCGCGGCGGTGAGGCCCTTCGGCATCGAAGCCATCATATCCGGGTCAACGACGGCAATTTCCGGAATGTCGTTCGTATCGACGCAGACGAACTTGCGCTTCTTTTCGACGTCGGTGATGACGTAGTTGATCGTGACTTCAGCCGCGGTGCCCGCGGTAGTCGGCACGGCGATCGTGAAGGTCGCGTGCTTCTTCGTCGGCGCAACACCTTCGAGCGAACGCACGTCGGCAAACTCCGGGTTCTCGACGATGATGCCGATCGCCTTCGCGGTATCCATCGAAGAGCCGCCGCCGATCGTCACGATGCAGTCGGCACCGGAATTTTTGAACGATTCGACGCCGTGCTGCACGTTTTCAATCGTCGGGTTCGGCTTGATTTCGCTGTAGACGGCGTAGGGAATGTTCGCCGCGTCAAGCAGGTCGGTGACCTTTTTCGTGACGCCGAACTTAAGCAGGTCGGGATCCGTGCAGACGAACACCTTTTTGTAGCCGCGCGCCGCGAGCTCCTCGGGAGTCTTCTCAATGGCGCCCTTGCCGTGATAAGAAATCGTGTTCAGTACAATTCTGTTGACCATGGGAATACATCCTCCTAACTGATTTTATATGTATTTTGATTTGGTGGACAAACGAAATTTTGGCAAGCGTTCAATTCAAAGTTCCATTCATCATACCATGAATTATAGGAATCTTTGGTAAATGTTACACACTTGTTCGACTGCCCAGATTTGATGGGGTAAAAATAATTTTTGTTTGATTTCATCCGGAGTTAACCATACCAAATGATGATCCGGTTCACTCGGTTCTGCAATAACATCTCCAATCTCCATATAATAGAAGTATCCAATACCATGGAAATCCGTTTTTGTTTGCTCTATAAAATGGTAATAATCGCCTTTGCATACAAATTCTTTTGGAAAAACTGAAAGACCTGCTTCCTCTAAGCTTTCTCTAATAATACAATCCCCATGCGTCTCATGATCTTCAATACCACCGCCAAGCAAAAAGTAACCTTCTTCGCCATTATACAGAGGCGTCATCGCAACAGGTATTTTGCCGTCGGAAGAAAAACCTATGCCATATGCGCCAACGCGTTCTTTGTACATCGTATTAGCTTTTTTTATGCCAAATGTTTTTTCCACCATATCGACATACCTCTAAGTTGAATTTTTTATTTGATTTGAGTATACACCCAAACTCGGGCAAAGTCATGTTTTTTCGTGAACCTTTTTATGAAAATTCTGTTAATCCAGAAATTTCTCGTTCAGCGTGACACCGAATTCCTTGGCGATGGCGCGCAGGTTGTCATCCGTGATCGTCTGGCGGATCTTCCCACCGCCTGCGGAAAGCGCCAGCATGTAAATCTGCGCCGCTTTTTCGATCGTGTGCATCAGGCCAAAGGTGATGTCGAAATCCGGGCCGGAAACAAACAGGCCGTGGTGCGCCCAGACCGCCGCGTCGTACTGCCGCATCAGCGCGCTGGTCGCCACCGCAATTTCCGCACCACCGGGCACCATCCATTCGACAACGCCGACGCCGCCCGGGAACACCACCGGACACTCCGTCGCGCTCTGCCACAGCGCGCGGGTGAAGTCGCGCGCTGTCAGCGGCAGGATATACGTCATTGCGATCAGATTCGGCGTGTGGGCATGGTAGATCACGCGGTATGCGCCGTTTGTAGCCGCCTTGCGCACGCTGTGGTTCAGGAAGTGGCTCGGAAATTCGCTTGTCGGGCGCGCGCCATCCTCAAGGCCCCAGACGATGCGCCAGCTGTCGCCCGCCGCGTTGATCTCCACAATGCCGATGTTGTGCGCGGGATCTTCCATCACATTGCGCAGGAACCTGCCGCTGCCCGTCGTGATGAAGTATTCGCCCGCGAGGTTTTCCGCCGAAACCCCCATGGAATTCCACCCGCGCGGCGCCGTGAAAAACGGCCGGCACGCCTCCACCTCTTCGGGACGCATCCGATAGGTCAGATTGCCGCCGTTTCGCTCGTGCCAGCCCTGCAGCCAGCCGTCGTTACACATCCGCATGAACCCGCGGATAACCGGGATATCTGTCATCATGTCGTATTTCTCCTTTCAAACGCGCTTCACAAGCACGCCGCGCTCGTATGCCTCGATGGCCGCAAACCAAGCGCCGTCCTCCGCGGGCACACCCTGCGCCGCGCAGTACTGCGCCCAAACCGCCGAAAACGGCATTGTCTTCATCTGCTCCGCACAGAGCATGAGCTCGGTAAACCGTCCCGCATCCTGCAGCGCCTGCATGTGCGCCGTAGGCTGCAAAAGCGCGAAGAGCAGCGCCTTCTGCACGTTGCGGAAACCCGTCACCCATGCAAAAATGCGGTTGATCGACGCATCAAAATAGTCGAGCGCAATATGCACGTGGCCGTCGAGGCCGCCGCAGCGGACGATCTCCTTCGCGATCTCCTTCGTCTCGTCGTCAAACAGCACGACGTGGTCGCTGTCCCAGCGCACGCCGCGCGTGATATGCAGCGCAATCTCCGGGAAAAAGGCGAGCAGCGCCGGGATCTTATCGGAAACCACCTCGGTCGGGTGGTAGTGGCCGTTATCGAGCAACGGGATACACTTGTCGCTGTGCATCGCCGCATAGCTGAGCGCAAATTCCGCGCTGCCGACGGTATACGCCTCGACGCCGATGCCAAACACCTTGGATTCCACACAGGGCTTGACCAGATTGAAATCGTATGGTTCGGAAAGGATCTCGTCGATCGCTTCCCTGTAGCGCCGGCGCGGCCCCATGCGGTCGGCCGGGATATCTTTGAGGCCGTCGCCGGTCCAGATGTTCATGACGCATGGCTGCCCGAGCTCCTCGGCCAGATAGTTTGAAATGCGGATACACGCCTTGCCGTGCTCGATCCAGAACCGGCGCGTCTCCGGGTTCGGGCTTGAGAGCGTCAGCGGGTCGCATTTTGGGTGCGAAAAGAACGTGGGGTTGAAGTCGCAGCCCAGGCCGCGCGCCTTGCAGAATTCCACCCATTTGGCAAAGTGCTTGGGCTCCAGCTTGTCGCGATCCACCCAGCCGCCATTCGTCTCGTCGAAAACGGCATAGCTCGCGTGCAGATTGATCTTTTTCGTGCCGGGGCACAGCCGCAGCGCAAGGTCGATATCGGCCATCAGCTCTTCGGGTGTGCGCGCGCGGCCTGGGAAATTGCCGGTCGTCTGGATGCCGCCGGTCAGGGGCGCCGCAGGGTCACCGTCAAATCCACGGACGTCGTCGCCCTGCCAGCAGTGCAGCGCGACCGGCACGCCGGCGAGCGTGCGGATCGCCGCGTCCGTATCAACGCCGAGCGATGCGTATTGCGCTCTGGCATTTGCGTATGCGAGAAAATCACTCATGCTTTATCTTCCTTTCGAAGCTCTACAATCCGATCGAGTATGCGATCGGCCGTTTCCTCCTTGGAAAGCAACGGCAACGTTTCCGCGCCGTCCGCCGTAAGGAGCGTGACCACGTTCGTATCGACGCCGAAGCCCGCGCCGGGTGTACGGAGACTGTTCGCGACAATCAGGTCGAGGTTTTTCCGCCGCAGCTTGCCCGCCGCGTTTTCGAGCAGATTTTCCGTCTCCATCGCGAAGCCGCAGAGCGTCTGCCCCGTTTTTTTGTGCGCGCCGAGATACGCGAGAATATCCGTCGTGCGCTCGAGCGCAAGCGTCAGATCGCCGTCCTGCTTTTTCATCTTTTCGGCCGCGACCGTTTTCGGCCGGTAATCCGCGACGGCCGCGGCTTTCACCACGATGTCCGCGCTTTCAGCCGCCGATTTGACCGCCTCAAACATCTCGGCCGCCGACTCCGCAGGCACTACCGTGACGAACGGCGGCGGTTCTACGGTCATGCGCCCGCAGACGAGCGTGACCGTGGCGCCGCGCAGCATGGCGCGCTTCGCGACGGCGCAGCCCATCTTGCCTGTGGAATGGTTCGTGATAAACCGCACGGGATCGATTTTTTCAGCCGTCGCGCCGGCCGTAACGACGACGCGCAGACCGTGCAGATCCTTTTCACAGGCGATTTCCTTCTGAATCCAATCGAACAGCACCTGCTCGGAAGGCATTTTGCCGCGTCCCGTATCGCCGCAGGCGAGATAGCCGGAATCGGGCTCGATCACCGTATAACCGAACCGGCGCAGCTTTTGCAGGTTGTCCTGCACGATCGGATTTTCATACATATTGGTGTTCATGGCCGGAGCAACCAGAATCGGGCAGCGATTCGCACAAGCCATGACGGTTGTCGTCAGCATATCATCCGCGATGCCGTTCGCAATTTTGCCGATTACATTCGCGCTCGCCGGCGCCACCAGCACCACATCAGCGCGCTTTGCGAGCGAAACGTGCTCGACGCTGTACTGGAAATTGCGGTCGAACGTATCGATGAGACATTTATTGCCGGTCAGCGTTTCAAAGGTGATGGGATTGATGAAGTTCGTCGCGTTCTGCGTCATCAGCACCGTGACATCCGCGTGCTGCTTGACGAGCATGCTCGCAAGCCCCGCGATTTTATAAGCTGCAATACTGCCCGTCACACCGAGCAGTACGGTTTTTCCTTTCAGCATGGATTTGTCTCCTTTGTTCGTGGGGTGAAGGTACGGATCGGGAAGCTCGCACGGATCACGTCGCGCGCGTGCTGCACGTCGCGCAGCGCACCGTCGGCGATCATCTGCACCGCGATATTGCCGATCGCTGTGCCCTCCGTCGGCCCGGCATACACCGGCAGGCCCGTCGCATCCGCGGTGAGCTGGTTCAGGTACGCGTCCTGGCTGCCGCCGCCGACGATGTTGAGGCTCGTAAACTTTCTGCCCGTGATCGCCTCCAGGCCGCGCACAGACGCGGCATACGACTGCGCCAGGCTATGGTAAACACAGGAAAGCGTCTGCGCCGCCGTCGGCTTTTCCTTGAAGCCGTTTTCTGCAAGCACCACGCGCACGGCCTCCTGCATATTCTCCGGCGCAAGGAACCGCTCGTCGTTGACGTCGACGCGCCCGGGGTACGATGCCGCGCTCTGCGCCAGCCGCGCGAGCAGGTTGAAGTCAAAACGCGTCTGGCCGAGCTCGCGGCGAATGTTTTGCAGCATCCACAGCCCCATGATATTTTTCAGGTAGCGGTAGCGGTACTGATAGCCGCCCTCGCTCGTAAAATTCTCCGCACGGCTTTCCGCCGTCGTAATCGGCGCCGCGTTCTCCACGCCGATCAAACTCCATGTGCCGCTCGAGAGAAACACCGCGTTCTCGTCGCGCGCCGGCACAGCTAGAAACGCCGAGGCTGTGTCGTGCGCCGGCGCAAGCCGCACGAGCGTATCAAAGCCGACCGAATCGCGCACATCGGGCGAAAGTGGGCCGAGCGCCTCCCCGGCCATCCGCACCGGATGGAAGATGCGCGCCGGCACGCCGATGCGCCGGAGAATTTCCCCATCCCACGTTTTCTCCCGCGCATTCAAAAGCGCCGAGGTGCTTGCAATCGTGTATTCGTTCGCACACACGCCGGACAGCGCGAAGCTCAGATAATCCGGCATCATCAGGAAATGCGCCGCACGCTCGAGCTGCTCGGGCGCTTCCTGCCGGAGCGCCCGCAGCTGGTAGATCGTGTTGTACACCTGCCGCTGGATGCCCGTGCGTTCGTACAGCTCTGTAAACGGCAAAATCTGCTCCAGCTTTTCCGGAACGCCCGCGGTGCGGCTGTCCCGGTAGGCAACCGCGTCGCCGATGCGGTTCAGCGCTTCGTCGAGCAGGATGAAGTCCACGCCCCAGGTATCGATCGCAACGCTCACAGGGATTCGATCGGAAGGCGCCGCGCTTTCCGGCGCGCTATGCTCCGCGCAGGCCTTCAGCCCCTCGAGCACCAGCAGCAGCAGCCGGTCCACATCCCAGCACAGATGTCCGTTGTGCTGTTCCGCCCCATTTCTGAACCGGTACACCTCCGAAAGCTGCATACGGCCATCCTCCAGCCAACCGAGGATATGACGCCCGCTCGAAGCGCCGATGTCCACCGCAAGATAGGTTTTCAATGAAGTCCGCCCCCTTTTCCTCATTTATGTATTCAGTATACCAAAAGAATATGAAAAAAGTAAGGACGCAGTTTCAATAAAAAAGCGCCCTTACTTTTTATGTTCCGGGACGATGTCCCTGACGGCGGCCCAAGGCGCACCGTTTACGCCGCAAACTCAGGTTACGCCGTTGATGAACCGCTGGAAAGCCAGGATGATCTCGCCCATTACACCGGTTTGGCCCAGAATCCAAACCGCGATGGCCGCAACCAGAATCACGGTGCTGACGATGATCATGCGCCGCTTTTTCGCTGCGCTCTCTTGTTTCACTTCATCTTCCCAGTGTACCGAGCCGGCAAAGGAGCCGATGTGCTTTTCAAATTTTGCATGACATTCCGGGCAGCTGGTCGAGCCATCGGGAATGCTCGCGTTGCATTTCGCGCAGATCATAAAATCCCCTCCAAATATCAAGCCGGTTTTGTGTCTTTAAGCCCCGGAGCGCTTTTGCGCCCTTTTTGCCCTACCGCCGAATCAAATTTGCCGTGTACACAGGAACCACACCCTTTCCTTACAATTTTATTATAAAAGAAGTCCAAAATATTGTCAAACAAAAAAGTAATTTTACGCAAATTTGCTTCAAAAAAGGTGGAACAGATTGACAGCCGCGGTTGGACGGGGTAAACTGTACGTACAACCTGCTTGTACAAAGCCTACCCTGAAAGGAAGACATGAAAAGATGGAGAAAAAAGCAAAGCTCACCATAGAAAAGGATTTCAAAATCGCTGAAATTGACAAGCGCATTTACGGCTCGTTCATCGAGCACCTGGGCCGCGCCGTTTACGGCGGCATTTGGCAACCCGACCACCCGACGGCCGACGCCGAGGGCTTCCGGCAGGACGTGCTCGATCTGGTCCGCGAACTGCAGGTGCCGATCGTGCGCTATCCGGGTGGTAATTTTGTGTCAAATTTCTACTGGGAGGATAGTGTTGGCCCGGTAGAAAACCGCCCCAGCCGGTTGGAGCTCGCGTGGCGTAGCACGGAGCCGAACCGCATCGGCATCAACGAATTTGCGTCGTGGTGCAAAAAGGCCGGTGCCGAAGTCATGCAGGCCGTCAACCTCGGCACGCGCGGGATTGAAGCCGCGTGTAACCTGCTCGAATACTGCAACCATCCGTCCGGCACGAAATACAGCGATCTGCGCATCGCGCACGGCATACAGGAACCGCACAACATCAAGGTGTGGTGCCTCGGCAACGAGATGGACGGTCCGTGGCAGACCGGCCACAAGACGGCCGATGAATACGGCCACCTCGCTGACGAGACCGCCAAGGCGATGAAGCAGATCGACCCGTCGATCGAGCTCGTGCTCTGCGGCAGCTCGAACACCGGCATGCCGACGTTCCCGACCTGGGAAAGCACGGCGCTCGACTGGGCATACAACAGCGTCGACTACATTTCGCTGCACCAGTATTACGGCAACCGCTTCCATGACACGGCGAACTTCCTCGCGCAGAGCGACGACATGGACCACTTCATCCGCACGGTGATCGCCACCTGCGACTATGTGAAGGCAAAGAAGCGCGCAAAGAAGAACATCAACCTCAGCTTTGATGAATGGAACGTGTGGTTCCACGCAAATGAAGCGGACGACGACACGATGAAAAACCGCCCGTGGCAGATCGCGCCGCATCTGCTCGAGGACCACTACGATTTCGAAGACGCGCTGCTCGTTGGCCTGATGCTCATCACGCTGATGAAGCATGCCGACCGCGTCAAGATGGCCTGCATGGCACAGCTCGTCAACGTCATCGCGCCGATTATGACCGAAGAAAACGGCCCGGCCTGGAAGCAGACGATCTACTATCCGTTCCTGCACGCCTCGAAGTACGGCCGCGGCACGGCGTTGCAGCCGGTGCTTTCCTCCCCGAAACATGACACGCATGATTTCACCGACGTCACGGATGTGGAATCGATCGCGGTGTGGAACGAGGAAAAGGAAGAAGTCACGGTGTTCGCCGTCAACCGCAGCGTCACGGACGACATTGTGCTCGATATCGACCTGCGGGCTTTTACCGGCTACCGCCTGCGCGAGCATATCGTGCTTGAAAACAAGGATATGGAGGCTGTAAACAGCGCGGAAAAGCAGGCTGTCGCACCGAAGACTGTCGAAGACCGCACGGCTTACGAGGGCGAAACGGTTCGCGCAAGGCTCTCGAAAACTTCGTGGAACGTCCTGCGGTTTGCGAAATAATCCGAACCAGCTTTTTGTACCCCGCCGTCTTTTTCCATTATACATTATATATTCGTATATACACGTTCGGAAAAAACGCGCCGTCAATCGGCGCGCAAATTTCTTGAAAAAAATTTTGAGATTGTGAAAGGTTCCGCGTTTCTGATTCGTATTATAGGCAGAAACATATGAAACGGAGGAATCCAATATGAAAAAAATCATCATCTGCGCGGCGCTCGCCGCTGTACTCGCCACCGGCGGCATCACCGCCACCGCAGCTTCCGCCGGAAACGGCGCCGGCTTCGGCCGCGCGGCAGCCTCTGTCAGCACGGGCGTTTGCGGAACCGGCCTGAACTGCCAAAACAACTGCGTCACGCTGGATAAGACCACGGTCGGCATCAATTGCCCGAACGGCGGTACGCCGGCGCTGGACGGCACCGGCTATCAGGGCGGCCGCAACGAGGACGGCACCGGCAACGGTAACGGCGCTGCTTCCGCGAACGGCAGTACCCCGGCGCTCGACGGCACCGGCTACCAGGGCGGCCGCAACGAGGACAGCACCGACAACGGCCCCGGAAACGGCGCCGCTTCCGCAAACTGCCCGAACGGCGGCACACCCGCTCAGGACGGCACCGGCTACCAGGGCGGCGGCAATGGTGGCAACGGTGGGAATGGTGGCAACGGCGCCAACTGCGGCGGCACCAATTGCCCGAACGGCGGTACACCGGCGCTGGATGGCACCGGTTACAGAGGCGGCAGAAATCGCTAATTTCATCATCTGAAAGGAGCCCGCTATGCGAAGCGAGCAGGAGGCCGTTCAGGCCATCGAACGGTATGCGGACACCGTGCGGCGTATCTGCATGTTACATTTGAAGAATTACGCCGATACGGAGGACATCTTTCAAACCGTGTTTTTGAAATACGCCCTGTATTCCGGCACATTTGAAAGCGACGCGCACGAAAAAGCGTGGATTATCCGCGTGACCGTAAACGCCTGCAAGGATCTGCTGAAATCCTTTTTCCGCAGCCGCACCGTTTCGCTCGATTCCATCGGCGAGCTCCCGTATGAGGACGAGCACCGCGAGGTTCTGGAAGCCGTGCTCGCATTGCCCGCGAAATACCGCGACGTCGTCTATCTGTTCTACTACGAGCAGTATACGGCCGCGGAAATCGCCGCCATGCTGCACCGAAACGAAAACACCATCTACACGCAGCTCAAACGCGCCAAAGCCCTGTTAAAGGAGAAGTTGGGGGATGAAGCCGATGGATAAAAGAATTCAAAGCGCATTCGGCGCCGTACACGCCGACGAAGCCATGAAGGCGCGCACCGCGGCCTTTCTCTCCAAAAAGCTGTATGACAAGCCGCGCCGCCTACACCTCAGCCGGGCGATTCCAGCCGTTTGCTGCGCCCTGTTCGTTCTGATTGCCTGTGCGGGCTATGGCGTCTATTCGATGCCGGTGGCCGCCATCAGCGTGGAAGCCGGCGAAACGGTCGAGCTCAAAGTCAACGCTTTCGACCGCGTCGTTTCCTACACCTGTCTTTCATCCGGTACGGAAACGGACGTGGAGGCCCTCAACCTGACGCACCAGACGTACAGCGATGCCGTGGCCGCGCTGGTTGAAAGCAGCGGCAGCGAGGAAGCCGCTGTCTCTGTGGCTGCCGGCAGTGAAGAAAAAAACGCGGCGATCGCCGCAGAGATTGAGACGCGTTGTCAGGGCGTCAACTGCCAGTCGGCCGATGCCGAAACGCTGGAGGCGGCGAGCGAAGTTGGGCTCGGCGTACAGAAGTACGCGGCCTACCTCGAATGGAAATCGCTGGATCCAAGCGTCACGCCGGAGGATGCGCAAACCCTCTCCATGCGTGAGATCCGCGAGAAGATCGCCGCTCTTTCCGGCGAGGACTCTGCAACCACCGGTGGCAATGGCCCGCAGGATGGCACCGGCCAGCAAAGCGGCAATGGCCAGCAAAGCGGCACGGGCCTGCACGACGGCACCGGCCAACAAAACGGCGGCGGTGCTCAGGACGGCACCGGCCAGCAAAATGGCGGCGGTCAGGGCAGCGGACACCGCTACGGCCGCAATTAAAGCGTCAACCACAAACGAAAGGACGCCCCTCATGGGACGTCCTTTTTTCTATATCCTTTTTTCTACCGCAACCACGGGCAGCACCGCTCAGCCGCCTTGCCGCAGCCGATATTCCCGCGGCGTCATACCGTACATTTCGGAAAAAGCGCGGTGAAAATAGCTCGTGTTTTCGTAGCCCACCATCGCGATGATATCGCCTACAGCCAGCCGCGTGCGGCATAAAAGCGCCGCGGCCTTTTCCATGCGCTTGCGCCGGAGCAACGCCTTAAATGTGGAGCCCGTCGCCCCATGTACTGCCGCGCTCAGGTAGGAAACCGTCACGCCGCAGCGCGCGGCAAGTTCCGTAAGGTTTGCAACGCGGTAATTTTCCTCAATCTCGCGCAGCACCGTCATGACCAGCGTGCTTTGCTCGCTTCCGTCATCCGGCGCCAAAAGGCGATCGGTACAGTTCAAAAGCTCCAGAAACAATAGCGCCATGGTATTCTGCATGATGCGTTTCCGGTTTTTGGTATCCTGCACGAGCGTCCAAATCATATTTTCCACGAGATTCTGCACCGGCAGCACCTCCGCCACGCGAAACAGCAGGCTGTCCGACCCACCCGCACGGCGGACGGAATCCGCAATGAAGCGGCCAAGCACATTGTCGCCGCCGATCAGCTCCAGCGCCGTATCAAAAAACTGGGGCAAAACGATAAAATTCACCGCAATATCGTCCATGCCCGCGCGCTCGATTTCATGCGAAGCACCGCATCCGAGGAACAGAAGCTCCCCCGCACGCAGCGTCACCACCTCGCCGCCGTTGATGCGGTGTACCGTTTGACCGGAGCACATGTACATAATCTCAATATAGCTGTGCGCATGGCGCGGAAAAGGTGCGAACCGCGTATGCGCGCGCACGGAAATCAGCTGCCCGCGCTCCAGCATTTTTTCGCTGTCAACCGTAAAGACTGCCTTTTCCGTATACGTATTCTTATCGACCGCGCCGCCGTCCAGAATACGCCGTTCCTCCGGCGTCACGGCGCGCAGCCGCTGCATCAGTGCTTCCTGCATGACTTTCCCCCGAAAACCGCGCGCAGTCCGAAGCGCGCGCTCGATTTACTCTGCGGTGTTTTCCGCGTCGCCCAACGCCCGCAGGTCAAAAACCACCGGGCGGATTCCATCCGTACAGCAGACAATTGTCTGGCCGTCGCGATTGTTCCATGGCGTATAAGTGGCGCCGGCCGCCAGAGCGCTGACGCTCCCGTAAATGTCGTGCCACGCCCAAGGGCAGAAGCCCTCCGGCATAACGGCGCCGCCAGAAAAGACAAACGAATCGCCCACCTCGAGCAGCGGGCACGCGCCGACGTTTTTTCCCTCCGTCAGATACCGGTCTGCCAGCTCGGGGAAAAATTCTTTGCGGATCACCGTGATTTTGACCGGCTTCACCGCTGTGTTCCCCCGTGAATTTCCCCCATGCTTTGGCCATTCAGGATCAATTCGCTTTGATAATACTTTTCCTGAAACGCGACGGCTGCGCGAATCTCGTCCGCCGTGTACCGCGCCCCCGATTCGGCAACGACCCATTTGTCCTCACAATCGTCCAGGCGGTGGATGACGGCGATCACAACGCCGTCGAACGTCTGCAGCGGAACCGTCGGGCCGAGAATGTAGACGTCCTGCTCCGCGCCGTCGCCGGCCATCACACCGGGCACGCAGCCGTAATTGACCGTATACAGCATCTCGGGATAGCGCGGATGGCGCGAGCCGAGCGGACGGTCCATAACGCAGTGCACCGGCCGACCAAGGACATCCGCGTAATCCGCCGCGGTCCGGTGCAGCGCCGCATTGCGCTTGTCTTCCTCTACCTGCCAGGCCGCGCGCGTAATTTCCGCATTGCCGCAGAAAATGCAGGAGACGCCGGTATTCGCAAAGATCTCCCGCACGGCGGCCTCAAGCGCCTCGGCGCGCGCCGCTTCGTTCTCCCCAAAATCCGCCGCAAGCCGGGCGGCATCGCCCGCCTGCGTGCCGGTGATCGTTCCGTAGAACGTCTTAAATTTTTTATGCATGACCAGCCAGCCGTCTTCCGTCGGCTTGAGCAGCAGGTGTACCGTTTTCATCTCTCTGAACGCCATCATTTCAAAATCAACTCCACCGGGCAGTGGTCACTGCCCACAACTTCGCTCAAAATGCGGCTGTCCTCGACGCGCTCGCGCAGTTCGTCGGTGACAAGGAAATAATCGATGCGCCAGCCGACATTCTTTTCCCGCGCCTTACCCATGTATGACCACCACGAATACGCGTCGGTTTTGTCGGGGTACAGCATGCGAAAGGTGTCGTTGAAGCCCGCCGCGAGCAGCTCGGAAAACTTGCCGCGCTCCTCGTAGGAGAAGCCGGCATTGCCGATGTTCGCCTTTGCGTTTTTGATGTCAATCATCCTATGCGCGACGTTCATATCGCCGCAGACGATCACCGGCTTTTTCTCGTGCAGCTTTTCAAGATATGCGCGGAACGCATCCTCAAACGCCATGCGGAAATCGATGCGCACAAGCTCGCGCTGGGCGTTCGGCGTATAGACCGCGACGAGGTAAAAATCCGCGTATTCCGCGCAGATCACGCGGCCTTCCGCGTCAACCTCCGGTACGCCGATGCCATAGGTCACGGCGAGCGGCGCCATCTTTGTAAAGATCGCGGTGCCGGAGTAGCCCTTCTTTTCGGCGGAAAACCAGTATTCCGTGTAGCCAGGAAAATCAAAATCCGCCTGCTCCTTCTGCATTTTCGTTTCCTGCAGGCAGATGACGTCGGGGTCCTCCGCCTGCAGAAAATCCGTAAAGCCCTTCGCCATGCAGGCGCGCAGGCCGTTTACATTCCAGGAAACCAGTTTCAAGGCAAAATCACTTCCCATTTCGGATAATCTGTGTTATACTGAAAAATACTTGTAAAAGAACTTATGCCCGCCGCCAAATCGGCGGACAAATTCAGGAAGGAGTCCACAACTATGCAGAATCCTGTTGTCACCATCGAAACCTCCCGCGGCACGATCAAGGCGGAGCTGTACCCCGAAATTGCGCCGAACACCGTCAACAATTTCATTTCCCTGATTCAGAAAGGCTTCTATGACGGCACAATTTTCCACCGCGTCATTCCCGGCTTTATGATTCAGGGCGGCGACCCGACCGGCACCGGCATGGGCGGCCCGGGCTATGGCATCCGCGGTGAGTTCGCGATGAATGGCTTCGCCAACGATCTGCGTCACACGACCGGCGTGCTCTCGATGGCGAGAAGCCAGCGTCCAAACAGCGCCGGCAGCCAGTTCTTCATCATGGTCGACGACGCGCCGCACCTCGATGGCCAGTACGCCGCTTTCGGCAAGGTCATTGAAGGTATGGACGTTGCGCAGGCGATCGTCTCGAGCCCCCGCGACTGGTCGGACCGCCCCCGCGAGGATCAGGTCATGGAAAAGGTCACGGTGGAGACTTTCGGCGTCGCGTACGACGAACCCGTCACCGGTCCCGAGCGCGGCTAAGGCGGCAACGTGCCGCGGCGACTGTCCGCGCGGTCGCCTGTGTTTGCACAGGCTCGCACAAGCGAGGCACCGCTGCGCAGAGCGCGGATTCGTATACTTCAAAACACAACAATCTTACACACGCATGCCGAAAGGGTGCGTGTGTTTTTTATTCAATGCGTGCCAAGACCAGCGGGGTTTCGGCCGGCTTCTCCGGGCCGAACACAAACGCCGCTTGGAGCGCTTCCTGCGCTTCGTCACACTGTTCAGAGCTGTCAGCGTAGAGCGTGGCAATCGGTTCGCCGGCCTGTACGCCATCGCCCTTGTTCTTGTGCAGCACAATACCCGCACCGAAATCGATTGCGCTGTCCTTCGTTTCGCGGCCCGCACCGAGCAGGACGCTTGCACGGCCGATCTGTTCGGCGTCGGCGTGGATGATATAGCCGCTTTCCGGCGCCGCAAACGTCGCCTGCACCTTGCCGCGCGCCAGACGGTCCGTATCGCGCAGGTATGCGGTGTCGCCGCCCTGCGCCTCGACCATTGCGCACAACTTTTCGAAAGCCGCGCCGCTTTCGACCGCTGCCTGCGCCAGCCGCCGCGCTTCGTCTAGCGTCTCGGCTTTTTCGCCGAGGTAGATCATGTTCGCTGCGAGCTCGAGACACATGGCGCTGAGGTCGGCCGGCCCGTGCCCAAGCAACGTGTCGCAGACTTCGGCGATCTCGAGCGCATTGCCGATGGCATGCCCGAGCGGCCGATCCATATCGGTGAGGAGCGCCACGGTTTTCCGGCCGACAAGCGCGCCGATCTCCACCATTTCGCGGGCAAGCGCTTCGGCATCCGCCTGCGTTTTCATGAATGCACCGCTGCCCGTCTTTACGTCGAGCAGAATGCGGTCGCTGCCGGCCGCGATCTTCTTGCTCATGATCGACGACGCAATCAGCGGAATACTCTCAACGGTACCGGTCACATCCCGTAACGCGTAAAGCTTTTTGTCCGCCGGGCACAGGTTGCCGGACTGCCCGATGACGGCGCAGCCCACGCGGTTGACGATCTCCAGAAATTCCGCGCGGTCGATCGCCGTGCGCATCCCGGGGATACTCTCCATTTTGTCGACGGTGCCGCCCGTGTGGCCCAGCCCGCGACCGCTCATCTTCGCAACCTTCACGCCGCAGGCCGCGGCAATCGGCACAATCACAAGGCTGGTTTTGTCGCCGACACCGCCGGTCGAATGCTTGTCAACCTTGACGCCATCAATACCCGAAAGGTCGACCATATCGCCTGAACGCGCCATCGCGCGTGTCAGACGGGCCGTCTCGTGCTTGGTCATGCCCTGAAAACAGATCGCCATCATCAGCGCCGAAAGCTGGTAATCCGGAATGCTGCCGTCCGTCGCGCCGCGCACAACCGCGTCGATCTCCGCGTCGCTGAGCGCGCCGCCGTACCGCTTTTTGCGGATCAAATCCACCATATGCATGGGTTTACCTCCTTCACTTTGCGAGGTTGGCCGGCGAAAAGCTTTGCGGCAAAAGCTGCGCCAACGTATGAATTTGTACGCCGTCCGCTTTGGCAAGGACAATTTTAAAATCGTCGGCACAGAATTCGCGCATGACCTGCCGGCATACGCCGCACGGCGCGCAAAATTCCACGGGTGTTTCCCCGGCTTTGCCGCCCGCAACAGCGATCGCGGCAAAGCGGCGCTCACCTTCAGACACAGCCTTGAAGAACGCCGTGCGCTCCGCGCAATTCGTCGGCGTATACGCGGCGTTTTCAATGTTGCCGCCCGTATAAATTCTCCCGCTTTCCGCGAGCAGAGCGGCGCCAACCGCAAACCCCGAATACGGGCAGTATGCCGTTTCCCGCGCCTGCAACGCCATGGCGGCAAGCCGCTCTGCGATTTTCCTGTTCCACTCAATCGCCATGCTGCGCCTCATTTTTCAGAATTTTCACAAGGCGGGACGTGCCGAGCCTGTCCGCACCGAGCGCGAGGAAGCGTTCAGCGTCCTCGAACGACGCGATGCCGCCCGCCGCCTTGATTTTCAGTGTATCCGGCGAAGCTTCACGCATCAGCGCGACGTCCGCAAACGTTGCGCCGCCCGCCTGAAAGCCCGTCGAAGTCTTGATGTAATCGGCGCCCGCCGCGGCGACAATCCCGCATAGACGCCGCTTTTCGTCATCCGTCAGAAGACACGTCTCGATGATGACCTTGAGGATTTTTCCGCCGCACGCGTCCTTGACCGTGCGGATCTCCGCCTCGACGTCCCGGAATGCGCCGGCCTTGACCGCACCGACGGGGATCACCATATCGATTTCCGCCGCGCCGTTTTGCACGGCGTCTCGCGCTTCAAACACTTTCGCCGCCGTCGTATTGTACCCGTTGGGAAACCCAATAACGGTACAAATCGGCACGCGGCCCGCCGCATGCGCCGCAGCCGCCTGCACAAAACACGGCGGAATACAGACGCTCGCCGTCTCAAAGCGGATGCCGTCGTCGACAATGGCGCGAATCTCGTCCCAGGTCGCCGCCACGCCGAGCAGCGTGTGGTCGACATGGCGGAGGATTTCCTTTTCTGTCATGGCTTCACCGTTTCCTTTCCGCACACAAATTTCACTTACGCCAGCCGCAGCGCAATTTCCATCATCTGGGTGAACGTCGTCTGGCGTTCTTCCGCCGTCGTACCTTCGCCGGTCAGTGGCAGGTCGGAAATGGTCGCGATGGCAAGCGCCTTCTTGCCGCAGCGCGCCGCGTTCATATATAGCGCTGCCGCTTCCATTTCGACGGCAAGCACGCCCATCTTCTTCCAGTCGCGGAGGCTGTCTGCGCAGTCGCCGTAAAACAGGTCGCTCGAGAGCAGGTTGCCGACGCGGTAGGGCACGTTCCGTTCGCGCGCGAGCGCCACCGCTTTTTCGAGCAGGCCGAAATCGGCTATTGGCGCAAACGTGCCGGGCAGACGGTACTGGGCGGCGTAGTTGGAATCGGTGCACGCGCCCATGCCGATCACGACGTCGCGCAGCTGCACACCGTCCGCGATACCGCCCGCCGAGCCGATGCGGATGATCGCGTCGACGTCATAGAAATGGTAGAGCTCATAGCTGTAGATGCCGATGGACGGCATGCCCATGCCGCTCCCCATTACCGAAACGGGCTTGCCCTGAAACGTGCCGGTATAGCCGAACATGTTGCGCACAGTGTTGAAGCACACCGGGTTTTCGAGGTACGTCTCGGCAATAAATTTCGCGCGGAGCGGGTCGCCCGGCATCAGGACGGTCTTCGCGATGTCGCCTTTTTTTGCGTTGTTGTGCGGTGTCATGGTTGCATACTCCTTTCCGGAATCATCGTTTTGTGTGAAGTTTGGATGGTAAAGCTACGCCTCAAACACAAGGTCATACCGCATGCCGTGCGAGAACAGGACGCCGTCCACAAGGCGGACGCGCAGGATACAGGTGTTTTCGTCGCTGAAATCGTTGTGGCCGTTGTCGATCCACGTGGCAAACGCCCGGCGCAGCTTTTGTGCGATCGCCGCGTTCTCCGGCTTTCCAAAATACCCGAGGTTTTCGCCTATGCCGTGCGCAGTAAACCATTCGCCGGCAATCGCCGCCTGCGGGTCTTTTTCGAGCTGCCGCATCTTGTTCGAAAGGCCGTAGGTGATCACATAGAACGCGCCGTTTTCGTAATAGGCGTTGACATAGCGCACCTGCGGCGCCCCGTTTTCCACCGTTGCCAGCGCAATAACGTTATCTTTGCCGAAGCGTTCCGACAAAATGCGCTCCGCTTCCGGGCTCCAGTTTGCCATCGATCTCATCCTTTCTGTCCCACCGATTGCCCGAGACAAGGCAGAACCATCGGTTGTTATAAAAATTTCCAGTCCTCCGTTTCGCTGTCCCAGCAGACCTCGCCGCGCGTGTCGCTGCAAAAGACCTTGAGCATCGCGTCGAAACTCTCGGCAAGGCGGCACTGCCTAAGCGACGCGAGCGGTGTCCAGCGCGCTTCCCCCTCTGCAGAGGAACGCACCGCGCCGGAAAACCGGTCGGCTTTGTAGAGCAGCACGACGTAGCGCGTGCCGTCGTCGAGTGGGAATTGCTTCACACCGCACAGCCGCGGGTTTTCCACCGTGATCCCCGTTTCCTCAAAGACCTCGCGGATGACCGCCGCCGTGAACGGCTCGCCCGGCTCCACGTGCCCGCCGGGAAAGACAATGCCCGGCCAGTTTGCGTCGGCGCGATCCTGCACGAGAACGTTGCCGCAGCCGTCCGTCACCATACACATATTGGTGAAAACCGCTTTTTCAATACCCGCCATGGGTTCCCCTCTCCATTCCCCTTTAAAGTTCAAACGCTTCCATATCGCCGTCGAGCAACCGCTCCACCGCGCGGCCAATGCGGTCAAAGCCGCAGCGCGTGCCCAAATTGCCCGGCGCGATTCCGCAGCCGAGCGCCAAAAACGGGATGTATTCGCGCGAATGGTCGGTGGACGGCGTGCCAGGGTCGCAGCCGTGATCGGCCGTGATCATCAGCACGTCGTCCGGGCGTAAGGCGGCAAGCAGCGCGGGCAGACGCGCGTCGAAGGAGGAAAGCGCCGCCGCATAGCCGTCCACGTCGTTGCGGTGGCCGTACAGCATGTCAAAATCGACGAGGTTCACAAAACACAGCCCCGTGAAATCTTCCGCCATGGCGGCACACACCGCGTCGACGCCCTCGGCGTTATTCCTTGTGCGCACAGCCTTTGTGATGCCGCGCCCATCGAAGATGTCGGCGATTTTTCCGATCGAATACACCGTTTTCCCGGCCGCCTGCAAGCGGTCGAGCAGCGTTTCACCCGGCGGTGGAAGCGCGTAGTCGTGCCGGTTCGCCGTGCGCGTAAAATGTCCCAGCGTGCCTGTAAACGGCCGCGCGATCACCCGACCGACAGCCAAATCGCCCACAAGCATTGCGCGCGCCGTTTCGCAGATTTTGTACAACTCTGCAAGCGGCACAACATCCTCGTGCGCCGCAACCTGAAACACGCNNGCTGTCCGCCGAGGTGTAGACGATGAGGTCGCCCGTTCTCATGTGTTCCACGCCGTAATCCGCAATCACCGCCGTACCCGAATACGGCCTGTTGCACAGCACGCCGCGACCGACCGCCGCCGAAAACCGGCGAAGAAAATCCGCGGGGAAGCCGTTTGGAAATGCGGGCAACGGCTGTTCGCTGACGACGCCCGCAATTTCCCAATGGCCGACCGTCGTATCCTTCCCGTTTGATTTCTCCGCAAGCCGCGCAAAGGCAGCGGACGGCGTGACCGTCCTTTTCCCGCACGTCACGCCGTCGATGTTGAAAAGCCCCAGCGCACCGAGATGCGGCAGCGCAAAGCGCGGGCTTTTCGAACAGCTCAAAAGCGTGTTGCTGCCTGCATCGCCAAAGCGCGCGGCATCGGGCATCTCCCCGATGCCGACGCTGTCGAGCACAATTAAAAATACACGTTTTGCCCGCATATAGCTTCTCCTGTTCTGTTTTGAATTTACACAATACCGGCCTGCATCACGGCTTCCAGCGTTTCGCGCGTCGGCAGGCCCTCGTTGTCGCCCTGGTGCGTGATCTGGATCGAGCCGATCACCGTGCCGCGGCGCGCCGCCTCGCTGAGCGAAAGGCCCTCGGCCACGGCCGAAAGCACGCCGGCCGCAAAGCCGTCTCCAGCGCCGACGGTATCGACGATCTTTTTGACCGGGAATGCCGGCACCGTGCCGCTTTCGCCGCCCGTCGACCAGTATGCGCCGTCCGCGCCGGTCTTCACGATCACGCTGTCCACACCGCGGCTGTGGTAGAATGCCGCGATTTCCGCCGGCGTTTCTTTTTTCGTGAGGATTTTACCTTCGCCAAGACCGGGCAGCACCAGGTCTGCTTCGGACGCAAGCGCGTTGAGCGTGCGCACCATTTCCTTTTCGTCCGCCCAAAGCTGTGGGCGCAGGTTCGGGTCAAACGACACGAACATATCGAGCGCCTTGGCGCGCGCGATCAACCGCCGAACCGCTTCGAGCGCCGATTTCGACACCGCCGGAAAAATACCGGTGACATGCAGGAAATCACAGCCGCACAGGTCGAGCTTGTCGATGTCGTGGGTGGAAATCTGCGAGGCCGCGCTGCCGCGCCGGAAATACGCGATTTTGGGATCGCCGACTGCGGTTTTGCCCTTCATCATAAAGCCGGTCGGGGCCGCGCCCGTCACGGTGACGAGGTCCGCCGCAACGCCGTTTTGCGCCATGCTCTTCAAAATGCGCCGGCCGATCGGATCATCGCCGAGCCGCGTGCAATAGAGCGCCGTATGGCCGAGCCGCGAAAGGCCCACCGCAACGTTGTACTCCGCGCCCGCAACGCCCGCCGAAAAGTGCGCGACGTCTTCGAGCTCGCCGGGCTCGTCCGCCATGAAAAGCCCCATCGGTTCGCCGACCAGAACGATCTTGCCGCGCTCTTCCTCCGGCATTTCCTCCTGCGCTTCGAGCGCCGTTTCATCCACAAAGTCCATTTTCATTGTTGAAAAGCCGTCCTTTCCACCCGGCGGCGCCATGTCCCCGCCATGCTTCTGCCGTTTCCAAATTAAACCGTTGTTTTTACAATCGTACACGAACCGCTGATCGTCACCTTGCCTGTGCCGGCCGGAACGAAAAGGCTGTCCGCAGCCTTAAAGGCGATTTCGTTCTCCGGGCCCGTAACCGTACCCGTACCCTCGGTGACGACGAGCGAAGCGAAGGAGCTGTCGTCCACGTCGATCTCTACCGTGCCGTCAACCACATACTTCTCGGTCGTGAAGTATTCGCAGGAAGCGAGCGCCGTCTTCGTACCGCCGGGAATCGCCTCGGGCGCGCTCTGCTTGTCGGTCGTATCGCTCGGCGTAAGCGTCGAGACGTCGATGGCCTTGTCGATGTGCAGCTCGCGCAACTTGCCATCCGCGCCGCGGCGGCCGTAATCGTACACGCGGTACGTCGTGTTCGAATTCTGCTGGATCTCGCAGATCAGGATGCCCGCGCCGATCGCGTGGATCGTACCGGACTGAATGAAGAACACATCGCCCTTCTTCACGTCGGCCTTGTAAAGCACGTCGGTCAGCGTGTTTTCCTCAATGCGTTTTTTGAACTCGTCCTTTGTGATCGCGCGGTTCACGCCGAAGTAGAGCGAGGCGCCGGGGTCGCAGTCGACGACATACCACATTTCGGTCTTGCCGTATTCGCCCTCCACACGCAGCGCGTATTCGTCGCTCGGGTGTACCTGCACGGAAAGCGGATCCTTCGCATCGATGAATTTGATCAGAACCGGGAACTCCTTGAACCGCGCGCAATTTTTACCGAGTACGGTACGGCCGGCCTTTTCGATGTAGTCGCCAAATGTAAGGCCGTCGTATTCGCCGCCCGCGATGACGCTCTGGCCCGCCGGATGCGTGGAAAGCTCCCAGCTTTCGGCGACCTTGTCGTAGTCGCACTTTTTGCCGTATACGTCGCGCAGCTTTGTGCCGCCCCAAAGGTAATCCTTGAATGCCGGTGACAGTTTTTCAATTTTCATGATGGTAGCTCCTTTTCTGTTGTCTTTTATTTTCCGATGGATCGTCCATTTGTACCTTCCATTTTCGACCGATAAAACCTGAAACACGCCGAAGCCCGGGGAATGCGCAAGCGCGCTTATTTCTCGGGCAGCTTTATACCGGCCGGCGGCCGCGCCGTCGACTGCTTTTCGAAAAGCGGCATATCGAGGATAATCGGGTATTCCGGTTCGCCGCTGCGCAGCATCCGAATGAGCTTGTTCGCCGCAATACGTCCCATCTCGTCCTTCGGGTGGGCAAACGACGTGATTTTCACCGGGGAATACTCGGAAACACTCGAGTTGTCGAAGCCGGTCACGAGCACATCCTCGGGCACGCGCGCGCCGCGGCTCACCAGCAGATCAATTACGCCGTAGGCAATCTGGTCGTTGTAGCACACGATGCCGTCGCAGTCCCGCAGGCGTTCAAACATATAGTCGCGGTTGTCCGGCCGGAAAAGCCGGCTGCGCTCCGCCGTCGTATACCACACCACGCAATCGTCGTTGATCGGACACCCGTTGCGGATCAGCCCTTCAGAAAAGCCGGCGTAACGCCCGTGGCCCTGCATATCGTCCGATTTGAACACGCCGCCGAGCTTCCGACAGCCTTTCGACAGCAAAAGTTCCACAGCCTGACGGCCTGCCTTTTTGTCGTCGGTCACCACGTAGACGGCATCCGATAAGTCGCGGTAATAGCTGTTGAAAAACACCACCGGAACACCCATCTTTTCCAGCTTCCGATAAAGCTCGACATTTGGATTCGGAAAAGCCGTCTTCGTGCCCTCCACGATCACGCCGTCGATTTTCCGGCTGATCAGCGACTGCAAAATGCGGCTTTCATCCTCGACGTGGTTGTTCGTCACGCCGAGCGTCAGGCTATAGCCGGCGTTTGTCAGCGTTTCCTCAATGCCGCGGATAATCGTCGGGAAAATGTAATCCGAAATATACGACGTCACAATCGCCACGCTGCTGCCGCGCGGCGGGCGGCGGCTTTCGGTACTGATGTAGGTGCCGCTGCCACGGCGGCGCTCGATGAGTCCCTCGCGCTCCAAGACGGACAGCGCCTGCCGCACCGTCTGGCGGCTGTACCCGAATTGTTCGGAAAGCCGGTTCTCCGATTCCATGCGGTCGCCCGGCGCATACGCGCCGTTCTTGATTTTTTCCTTGATGGTCTCCACCAGAAAACGGTACTTCGCCGTCTTTCTTTCCGTGTCCGCCATACTTCAACTCCCTTTCTCTGCGCGCAAGGTGTGCCACGCAGCCGTACAGCCGCGGCCGGGTTTGGGTTTTGGCCGCTGATTTGTCCATACAACTCTATTATAAAAAACCGTACAACCTTTTGCAAGCGAAAAAACGCATTTTCACAAAAAATTGTACGGTCTTATTTTATTTGTATTTTGACGGAAAATCCGAAAATTTTAACCGGCTTCCTCCGTAAGCAGCGCCGCCATGGCTTCGGCGTCTCCCTCGCCGAGCAAGACTACGGTTTCGTCCTCCAACCGGAGCACGTAGCTGTACGTCTGCGGCTCTCCGTCCCCTTCGCGGTAGTCGATCCAAACCTGGTACAGCGTATTGTCGCGCGCAAACTGCGTGTACGACGTACCCGTAAGGGTGTGGCCCGCCACACCCTGCGCTTCCATGCGCGCCGCAAAGCGCGCTTCGGCGTAGTCCACCACAATTTTGGCCTGCTGCATCGGACTGCGCGTCTCGGCAGCGCAGCCTGCAAAAGCAGAGCACAAAAGCACAAGCAGCAAAGCGGCAAAAAGTTTACGGTTCATCTCCGTGTCCTCCTTTTAATCCGAGTCCAAACGACCGAAAGGGTGAACACTTCGCCATGCATTGTTATTCTACAATCAGATCAAACCGGAAGGTGAACGCTTCCGCATCCAGCCGCATCGGTGCGGCGAGCTGCGGGCCGCAGCTGTTGGAGCCGACGCCGCTCATCTTATAGTCGAAGCAGAACACGACGTCCGGGCTTTCCTCCAGCGCGTAGTTGTGCTTTTTCTCCGTCAGCTCCTCCTGCGTGTAGTTCGAGAGGTTGAACGAAAAGTCCTCCGGGCTCGTCACAGTCACGGCGGCGGCGCCATCCGTCACGGTGACGGACGCGCAGCCGAAGCGGCTGCCGTTTTCCTGCGGCTTCACGTAGTCTTCCATGAGGTCGTCCGTCCGCTGGGCAAAACGGCCGAGGTAGGACGATTGGTGCTTATCGCAGTACGACTCATACGGCCCATAGCCGAAATACTCGGCCGTGTCGAACGCTTTGGGCAGGAACATTCTCAGGCCGAAGCGCGGCAGGAAGATGCGTTCCTTGTCGCGTTTCGCTTCGATCTGCGCGCGGATGCGGCCGGCGCCGTCGATGGTGAAGCGGCAATCGAGCGTGAGGAACGGGCGGCGGAACACGGCTGCCAGGCCAAGACGGCACGCAATAACGGCAACGCCGTTTTCCGTATAGCCCGCGCATTCGTATACCTTTACGGCCATGCGGTCATAGCCGGCCTTTTCCCAATCCGCGCGGACAAACTGGTCGTTGTCCGTCGGCGCCCGCCAGACGTTCCACGTCATCGGGCGCGTGGTGACCGGCACGTTGCTCTTCACAAGGCTTTCGAAAACGCCGCCGGTCTTTGAGAAGACATAGCGGAAGTCCGCACCGCAAACCGTGATGCGGCGGCCGTCCTCAAATACCTGCACGTCGCCCGGCTGCAATGCCACTTCCTCACGCGGCGCGCGGGAGACAATGAGCTGGTCGAAGCCGAGTGCATGCCCCTTCGGGAAGAAGACACTGTCATCCTTTTTCGCGCTGTAATTCAGAAGAATTGTCACGTCGCCCGTCTCGGGCATTTCGCCGTTGAGCGTGATGACGCCGCTCTCGTGCGGCGCGATGGCCACGTCGTCAATCGTGCCGCACGCGGTCGTCTCGCCGTCCTGCTGGATCTCCCAGGAAATCATCAGGAAATCGTCGGTATTCGTAAAATCGCGGTAATTCGTCAGGCGGATCTGCGCCGTTTTCGCGTCCACCAGTCCGGCGCGCACGGGACGGATCACATTCTTATATTCCAGAAGACCTGTGTGCGGCGTACGGTCCGGGTAGACGAGGCCGTCCATACAGAAGTTGCTGTCGTGCGGGTACTCGCCGAAATCGCCGCCGTAGCGGAAGATGTCGCGGTTGTCGGGCGTTGTGCCGCCGTATACCGCATGGTCGCACCACTCCCACACAAAGCCGCCCATGAAGCCGTCATACTGCATGATGAGCTGCTGGTATTCCTCCGCATCTCCGGGGCCGTTGCCCATCGCGTGGATGTATTCGCACAGCACAAGCGGCTGCGTGTTTTTCGGATCCTCAAAGTATTCCCGGATCCACTGCGGCGCGGGATACATGCGGCTGACCACGTCGAGCGAGGACAGATCGTTCTGGTGGCCGCGCGCGTTGTAATACGTGTTTTCGTAATGCGTCAGGCGGGCGGGATCGTACGATTTGACCCACGCGCCGGCCTTTTCAAAGCTCGGGCCCCAGCCGCTCTCGTTGCCGTACGACCACATCAATACGCAGGCGTTGTTCTTGTCGCGGATCACACTGCGCTGGATGCGGTCGAGGATGGCCTTATCAAAAAGCGGGTTGAGCGCGATGTCCGCGTACTCGTCCATCCCGTAGCCGCCCAACTGTGCCGTGGCGCCGTGGCTCTCGATGTCTGCCTCGGCGATCACATAGAAGCCGTATTCACTGCAAAGCTGCAAAAACCACGGGGCATTCGGGTAATGGCTCGTGCGGATGGCATTGATGTTGTGCTGCTTCATCAGGAACAGGTCGCGCTTCGCCTGCTCGCGGCTGATCGTATAGCCCGTTACGGGATCGCTGTCGTGGCGGTTCACGCCGCGCAGCTTGATCTTCACACCGTTGAAGTAGAGCGCGCCGTCGCGGATCTCGGTTTTCGAAATGCCGATCATCTGCTCGATGACCTCATCCGGCGTGCGCAGCACAAGCTTATACTGGTAGGGGTCCTCGGCGTTCCACAAAAGGGGATTCTCCACCGTGAAGCGCGGATTTGCACCGGACGCCATCTGCACCAGTTCGCCGTGCGGCGCGTACAGCGCGGCCGTGATCTCCACGGCGCCGCAAAGTTCGGTCTCCACCGTGATGGACGCCGATGTGAAGTCCGCGTTCAAATTCGTTTTTACAAAGAAATCGCGGATGTGGTTTTCCGGCCGGCTGATGAGGTACACGTCGCGGAAAATGCCGCTCATGCGCAGCTTGTCCTGATCCTCAAGGTACGTGCCGTCGCACCATTTGAGCACGAGCACCGCAACGGCGTTTTCTCCCTCGACCAAAAGGTCTGTGATGTCGAACTCGCTCGTCGAGTGTGAAACCTGGCTGTAGCCCGCAAACTGCTCGTTGATCCACAGGTAGAAGCACGAATCGACGCCTTCAAAATTCAGATACGTGCGCCGCGTCATGTCCGCCGCGCTGATCTCGAACCGGCGCAGATACAGCCCGCACGGGTTCTGATCGGGCACATACGGCGGGTCAAACGGAATCGGGTAGCGGACATTTGTGTACATATGGCGGTCGTAACCGGCGTTCTGCCAGCAGGACGGCACCTCGATTTCGTCCATGTCATCCTCATCGAAGCAGATGTCCCCGGCGGTGCCGTCCGGAAACACGTCGAGGAAGGAATCGAAATAGCGGAAGGACCACGTGCCGTTCAGCGAGCAGACGCGCGAGGAGCCCGCCGTATCCTCCGGCGCTTTGGGCAGGTAATAGCTGCGGATGGGGCAGGTACCCACATGCAGCACTTCCGGATTTTCATGCAGTTTCTGAAATTCCATGGCAATACACACTCCATTCCGGGATCCGTAGCATCGCAGCGGCCCGCGCGCGGCACACAGGCGCCTGCATTGGAAAAGGCCGAAATTTTAAGTTGAACAGTTTTTTCCGGTATGCTATACTGAATCCGTATTCTTTTACCACAAGCTTACCGTATATTCAAAGCCCGGTCAAGCCCAATTTGCAAATAAATGGAAAGGATATACCGCCATGACCCTACAGATTTTGCTTTCCGCCGCTTTTTTGCTCGCCGTACTCTGGCTGGGCTTTCGCGTGCCCGCCGGGACGCCCGACGCGACGAGACGCCCGACGCTGTTTGGGCTGCCGGCCGTACCCGTTTTCTGCACTGTCCTTGCGGTCGGGCTCGTGCTGCGGCTCCTGCTCGGCTACAACATGAACGGCTTTGATTCCGACATCGCCTGCTTTAAAGCCTGGGGCTATTATACCCATGAGATCGGCTTTTCCAACATGTATTACAGCGATTTCTTTCTCGATTATCCGCCCGGCTACCTGTACGTGCTGTATCTCACGGAATTTTTCCGGCGCCTGT
This sequence comes from Ruminococcaceae bacterium UBA1417, assembly GCA_002305575.1. GTDB lineage: Bacteria > Bacillota > Clostridia > Oscillospirales > Acutalibacteraceae > Hominenteromicrobium. Next base: position 28,949 of record DBPP01000019.1, on the reverse strand, counting down.
TCGGCATTCCGGATTACGCGCAGAGCACGACGCTGCTTGTAAAAATCGTCCCGATCCTCTCGGACATCGGCACGGCGGCCATCCTCTGGGTTCTGGCGCGCAAAAAGCTGGGCGAAAGCGGGGCTCTGTTTGTCTCCGCCGCGTACCTGTTCTGCCCCGCCGTCATCATTAACTCCGCTGTGTGGGGCCAGGCCGACAGCTTCTGCGCGCTTTTGCTCGTGCTGACGGCGTTGCTGCTCTGGTACAACCACACGCCCGCCGCCGCACTCCTGTACGGCATCGGCATTCTCTCCAAACCGCAGATGCTGATTTTCGCGCCGATGCTGATCTTCTGGGTCATCCGTCGGCGGGACTGGAAGAACCTGATCCTCGGCCCGGTTCTCTCCCTCGGCGTAATGCTTGTGCTTTCCACGCCTTTTATCCAAAACTGGGATTATACGATGCTCATCGACCTGTATTCGGGCACGATGGATTACTACGCCTACTACACGATCAACGCCTACAACCTCTGGGCGCTGTTTGGCCTCAACTGGGCGGCGCTGCCCGAAAACAGCGTGTGGCTCCAGTTCGGCGTGCCGCTTGCCGTGGCGCTGTGCGGCATTTTGTTGCTGAAATCCAAACGGCGGACCGCGCTGTTTGCCTGCCCAGCCGTTCTGATGTTCACCGTATACATTTTCTGCGTCAAGATGCACGAGCGCTACCTGTTCCCGGTTCTCGTCAGCCTGCTTTTGACCTATATTTTTACAAGGGATCGCCGCTTCCTCCTGAGCTTTGCGGGCACTTCGTTCGTTCATTTTCTAAATGTGGCGTATGTACTCCACCTCAACAACGCCTACATCGAGCCAACCGCACCGCAGATCATCCTGCTTTCGCTCGCGCACATTCTGCTGTACGGCTACACGCTTTATGCGGTATGGCGCGTATTTCTCGCCAAAAAGGCCCCGGCGCCGCTCACGCTTCCGAAGCGGGAAAAAGCCGCGCCGCGCCGTGCGTCCGCTCCAGGCGCCGCGTCCATCGCGCAATCCCCGCTCGCGCCTGAGACGGGCCGACAGGTCCGCCTGACGCGCACCGACCTCTTCCTGCTGTGCGCGGTCACCGTCGCCTACGGCATTGTGGCTTTCTGGAATCTCGGTGACCACCAGACGGCCAACACCACGTGGACGCCCGAAAACGGCGAGAGTGTGATCTTCTCCACGGAAGATGCCTACAGCGAAATCTTCTTCCTGCCGGGCATCGCGCCGGCCGACAACGGCATCGGCCAGCGCGTCGGCACGGCAATGCGCGTCGAGGTCTCCGACGACGGTGAAACCTGGACGCTCGCGCTCGACAATACGGACGGCAGCGTGTACGCGTGGAAAAGCGTGACGGCGCTCGCGACCGGCAAGTACATCCGCATCACGCCGACATGCGACGACCTCGCCATCAACGAATTTGCGCTGAAAAAGGCGGACGGCTCCGGCTTTGCGACGCTGACCGCCGTGCACGGCGATGCGTCCGCACTGACCGATGAACAAAACGTTGTGCCGCTTTACCCGAGCTATATGAACTCGACCTATTTCGATGAGATCTACCACGCGCGCACCGCCTACGAGCACATTCTGGGGCTGGAACCGTACGAAAATACGCATCCAACACTCGGCAAGCTGATCATTTCGCTGGGCATCCGCCTGTTTGGGATGAACCCGTTCGGCTGGCGCTTCATGGGCACCCTGTTCGGCGTTTTGATGCTGCCGATCCTCTATCACCTGCTGAAAAGGCTGTTTGGCTCCACGTTTCTCAGCACGGCAGGCACGTTGCTCTTTGCCTTTGACTTCATGCACTACGTGCAGACGCGCATCGCGACGATCGATACGTACGCCGTGTTCTTCATCCTGCTGATGTACGACGCGATGCTGATCTTCCTGCAAACCGATCTGATGACCGCCGGCTGGAAAAAGATTTTGCCGCCGCTCTTTTGCAGCGGCCTATTCATGGGCCTTGGCGTCGCCTCGAAATGGACCGTTGCCTATGGCGCGGTGGGTCTGGCGGTGCTTTTCTTCGGCAAGCTCGCCGTCACCTACCATGCGCTGGGCTTGCAGGCGCTGTCCGCCCGCAAGCGCGACGAAACACAGGCCGCCTTCTGGCGCATGGCGCTCAAGACCTGTCTGTGGTGCTGCCTGTTCTTTATCCTGATCCCATTCGGGGTGTACTTTGCCGCCTTCCTGCCGCTGACGCTGCTGCCGCATAACCGCTACGACGTGCTGGGACGCTTCTTCGCCTATCAGGTGCACATGTACAACTACCACTCGACGCTGCAGGCCACCCACACGTTTGAATCCCCGTGGTATCAGTGGCCGTTCGACGTGCGCAATGTCTGGTATTACGGCAACTACAACGCCGACGGCGCCGGCGGCCTGCGCACGATTTCCGTGCTTGGCAGCCCGCTGTTCTGGTGGGCCGGGGTACCGAGTGTGCTCTACACCTTTGTGCACGCGGCCAGAAAGCGCACAATCCCCGCCGTCGTCGCGGCTGTCGGCTTCCTTTCGGTCTATCTGCCCTGGGTGCTCGTGCCGCGCTGCACGTTTGTGTACCACTACTTCACGGTCATACCATTCCTGCTGATCGGTCTGCTGCTCGCGTACAACCGGCTGGCGCAGACACCGCGCCTGCAAAAACGGCTTGCGACAATTCCCCTTAGCGGCCGCACAGTCGGCATCACAGTCGGGCAGGGCGCGCTGCTCGCGTTTCTTGCTGTACACCTCCTTCTCTTCGCGGTTTTCTACCCTGTTCTGACCGGCACGCTCACAACGCAGGGCTATGCCAACGCCCTCGAGTGGCTCCCGACCTGGTTCTTCTGCTAAGACAAATCCAACCATAAATAAAACCCGAAAAGGCCGTTCTTCTCAAACGGCCCTTTCGGGTTTTTCCATGCTTACAGTTTGATATCGTCGTCGTTAAAGACAAACCGGTTTGCGTAGTTCCAGTGATACCGGAAAGTTTCCCGCCCGTTTTCCCAGACGGACGGGCAGGTATTGTGCAGCCAGTCGACGGGGCGCAACACAGGCTGCGCCAGGCTCGCCCGCGCAAAGGCCGTGCGAATCTCCGCTTCGATGGCCGGGGTGAGCGCTTTCGGATCCGCCGAAATGAACAGCGGCGTCGCGCTGCGCGAAAGCACATCCAACCACTGGCGGTTCATCTCCCACGGCACACGCTCCGTCAACCCGACACAGTCGGCATCTGCGTCAAAGAAAACGCCGTGCTGCGCCATGCGGTGCGAAAGGGTGTTGACGCCCATTTTGCGCGTGCGCTCCCAGTCCATACCGCTTGTGTCGTCGCCCGTGCGCTGCATCTGCGCATAGCCGGTGATCAGATGCCCCATTGTGTTGCAGCCGATGATCAGCGCTTCGCCGGCGTTATCGTGAATCGTCCGGTACAGCATCTGCAGCGCCTGCGCCGTCGTGACAGATGGGTCGTGAAAGCTGCGGGTTTCCGCCGTCAGGGCGGCGCCCATTTCGAAACCCCAACGGCCCAGCACATCGAACGTTGAAAAATCGTGCTTGATGAGCGCATACCCCCAGCCCGCAATGCGCCGAATGTCCGCGCCGATGTGCGCGAGCGCCTGCGGCACCGTGGGGTCCAGAATGCTGCCCTCTTCTGTGCGCCGCAGCACCCAGTCCTCCGGCACGGCTTCGTTCGTCAGCAGCGGGCGGCACCAGATGCCGGGGTGAACGCCTTTTTTCCGGATCTTCTCCGCAAGCCCCGCCATATCCGGGAAGCCCGCGTTGCCGTGCCGATATGGGCCGCCTGTACAGGAGGGACGCGCCGGAATCTCCGACTGCCAGCAGGCATCGATTACCATAAACGGACGGTTTTCGAGTCCTTCGGCCCATTCCGCTATGCGGTCCGTATCAGCGAGGATCTCCGCCTCGCTGCTCCTTCCATACGCGTAATACCAGTTGTTTCCGCCGTACACGGGTTGCGACGGAAAAATTCCGTTTGTGCAGAGCTTTTTGCAAAATGCACGCGCCGTTTCAAACGGCGTTTCACCCGCCGCGCCCATATGGGAAACCAGACGCGCCATGCGCAACGTTTTTTCGCCGAGACGCACCCCCGTGCCGAGCGACCGAACGTCCAAGTACAGGCTGATATCGGTATCTGTTACCTGCCAGATACAGATGGCCTGCGGATTGGTTTGCACGCCGCAGCCGCTTACCGTTTCGCCTTCGCGAATCAGGAAATACCACGGCAGGATGCGCTCGGCAGAAAAGCCGCGCCACTCCAGATCGCCGTAGCCGCGCTCGTAATGGTCGTTCAAAATCAGCGCGTCCTGTGCAAAGTCGTGCTTCCACCGCAGCAGGACCCGGCGAACCGGCGCATTGGGCGAGCGCAGCGTCCACACGCCGTCTTCCCGTTGCACGACAATGCCGCCCGGCGCTTCCCACCGCGCCGCATCCACCGGTTCCGCCACACGCTTGTCCGTATCCGTCTGCACCATAACGTATGCAGGCAAAGTGGTATCCAAATTCATACAATTCTCCCCTTTTGAATAAAGCCATGCTTTTTGGCTTCAGTATAAAGCAGCCAATGGCATTTGTAAAGGGCCGTCATGCATCTCGCAACAAAAAAAAGCCCGCGCTTGCGCACAGGCTTTCCGAAAAATATCGTCCGTATTATACCATCGACTCGAGGCGTTCGCTGCCCACTTGGCGCTCGCCGAGATGCCGGATCTCCTGATTATAGAGGCGGATGAAGAACACAATTGTAACGATCAGCGAGGCAACCTCCGCGATCGGGAAGGAGAACCACACGGCGTCGAGGTTGATCTTCGCGAGCAGCCACGCCGCCGGCACAAGCACCACGAGCTGGCGCATCAGAGACTGAATCAGGCTGTACACGCCCTTGCCGGTCGCCTGGAACAGCGTGGACATCGTGATGCCGACCGCTGCGATCGGAAAGTGGACCGCGATGATGCGCAGCGCCGGATCGCCGATGCGCAGGAGCTCGTCGGTCGCGTTGAAAATGCCGATGAGCGCGCTCGGGAACAGCTCGAAGCAAATGGTGCCAAGCACGTTGATGATCAGCGCGATGATGATGCCCATGCGCAGCGCGCTCGTGACGCGGCTCTTATTGCGCGCGCCGTAGTTGTAGCCCATAATCGGCATGAGACCTTGCGTGAGGCCGAAGACCGGCATAAAAACAAAGGACTGGAGCTTGAAATATACGCCGAACACGTTGACCGCCGCCGCGGAGAACGCCGCAAGGATGCCGTTCATCGCCATCGTCATCACCGTGCCGATCGCGTTCATCACGATGCTCGGCACGCCGACAATGTAAATATCGCGGATCGTCTTGCCATGGAAGCGGAAACCCTTGAGGCCGATGGACACGGCATGCTTGCCGAGGAACAGGAACAGCAGGCCGACCACCATGGAGAGGATCTGACCGATGACGGTCGCAATCGCCGCGCCTGCGACGCCCAACTTCGGAAAACCGATGAGACCGTAGATCATGATCGGGTCCAGGATGATGTTCGTCACCGCGCCGACCAGCTGGATGATCATCGGCACGATCATGCTGCCCGTCGCCTGCAGCATCTTTTCCACGCAGCTCGAAACAAAAAAGCCGAACGAAACCACCGTGACGATAATCAGGTACGTTTCGCCCATCTCAAGCACCTCGGCATCCTTCGTGTACAGCGACACAAACGGCCGCGCCGTCGCCGCGCCGGCAATGGCGAAAATCACCCAGGTGATGATGGCGAGGATCACGCCGTGCGTCGCCGCGTTGTTCGCCGCGCGCTGGTCGCGCTCGCCGAGGCGGCGGGAAATCAGCGAGCCGACGCCAACGCCGGTGCCCACGCCGAACGCCACAAGCAGGTTCTGAATCGGGAACGCCAGCGACACGGCCGTCAGCGCATTCTGGCTGAGCTGTGCCACGAAGTAGCTGTCCACAATGTTGTACAGCGCCTGAATCAGCATGGAGAACATGGCGGGCAACGCCATGGTGAGGATAAGCGGCAGCATTTTTGCCGTCCCCATGCGGTTCTGGGCCGCAGCGGTTTCTTTTTCTGTTGACATAGATTTCCTTCCCTTCCTTTGCAGAGAAAAGGCTTCGCCCCAACGCAGGCGAAGTCTCTCCAAAAACAGGCATTTATCGTTTCAAATTATAGCACACACCGCTGCAATTGACAATTCGCGCAGTAAAACGTCTTTGCGCGTATTTTTTTCTGATTTTTTGTCGATTTCCTATAAAGCGCGTTGTGGCGCGGGCATATTTTACGCGGCGGGGACTGTCACAGAATATTCACCTTTTGTTCTTGCTTTCGACGCAATAAAAAGTTACAATATTTACAAACTCCCGTTTTATACCTTTTTGGAGAGGAAAGCGCCGGCTTCGGCACGGGCGCCGGGAAATTATGCAAAAATAGAACTGGAAGAAAGCAGGTAGATCCCTATGGCATCCGGAAAAATTCTCATTGTGGACGATGACAGAAATATTTGCGAGCTGCTGCGGCTGTACATTGAAAAGGAAGGCTTTGAGACGGCCATTGCCAACGACGGCAAGGCTGCCGTGCAGATGTTTGACGCGGTGAATCCCGACCTCATACTGCTCGACATCATGCTCCCCGAGCTGGACGGCTGGCAGGTTTGCCGTGAAATCCGCAAAAAATCGCAGTGCCCCATCATCATGCTGACCGCCAAAGGCGAAGTGTTCGACAAGGTGCTCGGGCTGGAACTTGGCGCGGACGATTACGTCGTCAAGCCGTTTGAAACGAAGGAGGTCATTGCGCGCATCAACGCGGTGCTCCGCCGCATGGGCAAGAAAGAAACCGCCCAGACGCAGGAGGTCAGCTACGAGAACCTCACGATTAACCTGACGAATTACGAGCTCAAAGTCAAGGGTGTTCAGGTGGACACGCCGCCGAAGGAAATGGAGCTGATCTACCACCTCGCCTCGAACCCGAACCGTGTTTTCACCCGTGACCAGCTGCTCGACGAGGTGTGGGGCTTCGACTATTACGGCGATTCCCGCACCGTGGACGTGCACGTGAAGCGTCTGCGCGAAAAGCTCGAGGGCGTTTCCGATAAGTGGGCGCTCAAGACGGTCTGGGGCGTCGGCTATAAGTTTGAGGTCAAGGACTGAAAGGAAGATGTCCCTTGCAGAAATCTCTCTTTGGCAAGTATCTGCGCATCACCATGTTCATTGTGTTCTCGAGCTTCGTTGTGCTCGGCAGCGTCATGATGATCGCCTTTTCCCAATACACCAAAAACGATAAGCGCAAGCTTCTGACGCAAAGCGCCGCCTCCATGGCGACGATTGCCGCTTCGACGGATTTGAAAAGCGTGGGTTCTTCCTCGCTGCTTCTGCTTTTTGCGCAGTCGTTTTCGCTGAACATCGACGCCGACATCTTCATCACCGATTTAGACGGCAACGTCATTCTCGGCGCCTTCGCGAACAGCACGGACCGCAAGGGCAAGCAATTTACGCCCTTTGAGACCGTGCCGGTCGAGGTTGTGGAACGCGCTGTTTCCGGCTCCTTTACCGCCAACGGCAACCGCAACGGCATCTACGAAGACCCTTACTACATCGTCGGCGTACCGCTGAACTCCTCGTCCTCTGACAACACGGCGGTCGGCGCGGTATTCGCCGCGACAAACGCCTCGTCGCTCACCGAATACCAGTTCGCCGCATTCCAGATGTTCCTGATCGCGGCCGTCGCGGCGTTTCTGCTCGCTTTCTGCGTTGTGGGTCTGTTTGCCTACCGGCTTGTCAAGCCGCTGCGTCAGATGTCTGCGGCTGCGAAGAGTCTGGGCAACGGAAACTTCTCTGTGCGCGTCCCTGTCACCTCGAGCGACGAAATGGGCCAGCTCGCGCAGTCGTTCAACAACATGGCGGATTCGCTCTCAAACAGCGAGAGTATGAACCGCAGCTTCGTCGCGAACGTCTCGCACGAGCTGAAAACACCGATGACGACCATCGCCGGATTCATAGACGGCATTCTGGACGGCACAATCCCACCCGAGCGCCACAACCACTACCTGCGCATTGTATCCGAGGAGGTCAAGCGGCTCTCGAGACTCGTGAAAACGATGCTCAATCTCTCCCGCATCGACAACGGCGAGCTCAAGCTGCGCCCGGCGGATTTCAACATCTCCGACACCGTGCTTTCCACCGTGCTCACCTTTGAAAAAAGCATCGAGGACAAGCAGATCGACATCCGCGGGCTCGACACGCTCAAGCCCCAGCAGGTGCACGGCGACGAGGACCTGCTCCATCAGGTCGTATACAATCTCGTGGAAAACGCCGTCAAGTTCACGAATCCCGGCGGTTATATCCGCTTTACGGTGTCCGACAGCATCGACCGCGTGGCCGTCGATATCGAAAACAGCGGCGTTGGCATCCAGGCCGACGAGCTTCCGCTGGTCTTTGAAAAGTTCTACAAGACGGACAAATCGCGGAGTCAGGATAAAAACGGTATGGGCCTCGGCCTGTATCTTGTCAAAACCATCATCAAGCTGCACGGCGGCGACATCACCGTTACCTCCGCCGTCAACCAGTTCACGCGGTTTTCGTTCTACATCCCGAAACCGCCGGAAGCGCCGAAGCTCAAGCCCTCCTACAGCAGCGCGCCTGTGGAGGACGCCGTGATCACAGAGCGCCCGCGCAAGGAACGTCACAACAAGGATGACGCAAAAACAAATCATAAGGACGGTCAGAAACATGAGTGAATTCGACAGAGACATCGCCACAGGCGAAACCGAGCGCACAGACGCCGCCACAGCCGGGCAGCAGCCCGCAGCTTCCCCAGCGCCCGAGCAGGCCGCTTCCCCTGCGTCCACCGCGCCGCAGACGGATGCGGTGCAGCCGCAAACGCCGGCGCCGGAAGAGGCTTAACATCCACAGGGGGAAAACGTCCCCCCGCAGCCCTATGCCGCCCCTTATGGGGTCTACCCGCCTCCGCAGGCAAACGGCGCTTATCCGCCGCCCCCATACTACAGCCAGCCGCAGCCCATGCCCTACGGCGGCCCGATGCCGAACCCCTATCCCCCCACGCCTCCAAAGCGCAAAATGCCGCTCGGCCTGCGCGTGCTCGTGATCGTCATGACCGCGCTGCTGGCTGGCTCTACCGTCGGCTTTGCCGTGTATGGCGTTTATACGGCCCTGACCACCACCCGCACATCGGTATTTGATCTGCCGGTTGATCCGGACCAGACACAGCCGGGCACGGAAGACGCTGACCCGAACGATCCGAATTCCCCGGATGCAGAGCCGGGGGCGCCGGACGACACGGAAGGCTCGCAGGACACGGCCGAGCTGCCGAACATCGACGTCACGCCGAATACGGAGGGCATCACGCTGCACAGCACGCCCAACGGGGATGCGCTGACCGCCAACGAAGTTTACAATAAGGTCCTGCCCTCCACGGTTCTCGTTATTGCAACGGACACCTCCGTGGGCACCGGTATTTTTGCCACGGAAGATGGATATATCATCACAAACAGCCATGTCATTTTGAATTCCAGATCTGTTTCGGTACAGGTCAAGACGACGGACGGCCAGCTGCACGACGCGGTCGTCGTCGGTTACGACAAAACGACCGATCTCGCGGTGCTCAAGATCAACGGCAACGGCTACATTCCCGCTGAGTTCGGCAATTCGGACGAGCTCTACATGGGACAAGCCGTGCTGGCCATCGGCAACCCGGGCGGCGAGCTGTTTTCCGGCTCGTTGACCAGCGGCATGATCTCCGGCCTGGATCGCCTGGTCGGCGACTACAGCGACAACGGCATGACGTATATCCAGACCGACGCCGCGATCAACCCCGGCAATTCCGGCGGCCCGCTCGTCAACATGTACGGGCAGGTGATCGGCATCAATTCGGCGAAAATCGTCTCGGAGCAATATGAAGGCATGGGCTTTGCGATTCCGATTACCGGTGCAAAAACCATTCTGGACGACCTGCTCGCGGGCGGCTACGTGCAGGGCCGCGTGCGCTTTGGCATCAAGGGCATCGCGATCACCGAGATGCAGTCCGCCATGTACGAAGTGCCAGTCGGCTTCATGATCCATGAAATCGACCCGGACAGCAGTTTCGTTGGCACCGACGTGCAGGTTTACGACATCATCACGGCCATCGACGGCGTCGAAACCCCCACGCTTGAAGCGCTCTCCAACGCGCTGCTGGCCTATGCGCCGGGCGACACCGTCACCGTTTCGCTGTTCCGCCCGAACGAAAGCGGCGTCGGCGGCGAAGCGTTCGAAGTCACCATCTCGCTTCTCGAGGACAAGGGCGAGACGCAATCCTGATCACACACAGACAAAAGGGAGGAAGCCCGCGCTTCCTCCCCTCTTTTTTATCGGAACGCCACGATCACATACGTCACGCCGTTCTCGTTCAGTGCAGCCGCGCAGCCGTCCGACGCAGCCGTCTCCTGTTGGACGGCGGGCTGCATACCGGAAACCGTGAGGCCCCGGCTGCTCTGCCCGTTTGCCCAATAGGCGGCGTACAACTTGGTATAGCTGCCCGTGTATTCCGCCGCCCCCTTGCCCGCCGCGAAAATCAGCACTGCGCGCGGTGCAAACGCCAACAGGTGCTTGCGGGTGGCCACGCCGGTCCCCGTATACGTCGTCACCGAAAACGGCTCGTCCAGACGCGCGCGCCGCGCGTCATCCAGATGTACCTCTCCGTTTTGGAGATGCCCGCCCACCAGTGTTTCCAGCGCGGTGTTATCGCTCACAAAATCCGAGCGGCGCGGCTTATCCGTCCCCGCCCAGAGCGAAAGCCCCAGCACCGCTGTTTTTTCACTTGCCGCCATTGTGTTTTCCTCCCCGTTTACATGGCATCGATTTCATTCCATGTCTTGTTTTTGAGATCCATTTCAGCGAAGGTCATTTCCCGCGCGTCCACGGCATCCCACGTGTTTTTGCCGAAATCCAGCGTATACGCGAGGTGTGCAGGCAGGAAATCCGCCACCTCCGCCGTCGCCGCCGCTTCCGAGATGCCCAGCACCTCATGCACGTTGACGTAAAGGCCCCCCTCAAACTGCTCCACAATGTTGCCGCGAATACCCGCGGCAAGCAGCTGCTTTTCGAGCGCCGCCCGCGTGCAGTCCGCCGTTGTGATACTGCCGCGTTCGATCAGCATGGCCCTGCGGTTTTCCACACTGTCTGTGGACGGCACAATGCGGAACAATCGCTCAAACCGCTCGAGTCCCTCTGCGTCCGCCGTACCGACGAACAGGTTCCGGCGCAACGATGCGAGCGCATCGAGCAAAACGGAAAGACCTGCGCTGTACGCTGCAAGCTCCGCTGAAAGAATTTTTCCCTCTCCGGTATACAGCCCCGTATCCCGGAGAATCTTCTGCATGCGCTCCTGCGTTTCCGTCATCGAATCACCGCCTTCAAATCTGCCGCTCCAAAATGTTGACCGCGCCGCAGGTCACGATCCGGTCTGCCGGCGTGCTGTAGTCGGACATACTGTCCGGCAAGACACAGTTCTCCACGGCATCCGTATTCATGATCGCCGTGACGACCGCCGCTTTGACAAACGGTGCGCCAACTGTCAGCGTATTGAAATACGCGCGCACGGCATCCGTACACAGCGCCTGTGCTTCTTCCAGCGCCACACCGTCCTTCGGCGTGATATAAGCGGTCACAACGCGCTGTACCGGTTCCGCTGCCGCCACCGTCACGTCCACATTGATTTCGCGCAGCGCTTCCAAGACACGCCGCACTGCTTCGATGGTTTCCGCCTCCACCGGCGCGCCGTCGCCGTAGACGTACACGGCCACCGTACCCGAACCGTTCGCGCGCGGCACCACGTTGACACTGCCGACGCCCGCCACCTGCTGTACCGCCCGGCGATACGTTTCCGCGTTCGTCCCGTTGGGCTGGATGCTCCAGCTTTGCAGCAGGCGGGCGCGCAGCGCACTGTCGCTTTCCGCGTCTGTACCACCCGAAAACGCCTGCGGATTTGTCACGCGCTCAATCCCCGCCGGCGGCGTCACCAGCGTATCCACCGCACCGGCGGCGGCGTTGCATGCCTTTCCGCCCACAACGGCCCGCGCGGGGACCGATACCGAAAGCACGCCCGCCGCAAGCACGGCATCTGCAACGGTTTCAAATTCCGCTGCGCCGGTGGACGACGCACACACTGTGCCCGCCGGGATATCCACATCGTATGTCAGCGCCGTGTCGCGGGAAAACACCAGTGTGCCCGCAGCCTGCACCGCGGGCCGGCGGGTAAGGCCGCGTTCCAGCGCATGCAGTTCCAGCGCTTCGCCCGCAGCGGTCTGTGGAAATGCGTCCGCCTTGACGGCTTCCAGCGCGCAGAGCGCCGTGTAGATTTCTCCCGCCAGCACGCGGATGCGGATGCCGGCATCTGCAGCGTCGTCGGGTGCAAAACCGGCCAGTGTTTCGTATTCCGCCGCCATGCGCGCGCGGATTTCCTCATATGTCATTTGCATCGCCCTCTTCTTTTCTGTTTACGGTCACGCTGCCGCCGCCCAGCGGTGTTTCGAGGTACACCGTCACGGTATCCGCCGCCACTTCGGCGCGCACAGCCTCGATCTCCGGGCAGTCCCGCAGCGCCTCGCGCGCAAAACCGAGCGCCTGCTCCGCACCGTGGCGCTGCGAAAGCGCCGCGTACGGAAGGCGGCTGCCGAGCGTGCGATCGTATGGGAAAGCGCCCTGCACCGCGTTGAGCCGGTTGAACGCGCGCTGCAAAAGCGCCTCCAGACCCTCGAGTGCTTCGGGCAGTCCCAGGCTGTTCTCGCAAACAACGCCGTCCCGGATTTTAATTTCCATCGTCCGCCGCCTTTCCCGGGAACACCTGCCCGTTGATCACCACCGCGCCGTCCGCGCGCAAGCGGATTTCCGCACCGCCCGCGGAAAACAGCCGCACCTCGCCCGGCAGCAGGTCCCCGGCCGCATTGACCGCGCCGAGACACACGCCGCTTTCGGGTAGCATCACAACTTTTTCCCCCTGTGGCAGGCATACGGCCATGCCGTACGGCACCGCAATGACCGGCGCGCGCCGCTCCATATCGGTGTGCACCGCAATTGCAGGGCCTCCCGTCGTCACAACGCCCGTTTTAGCGCCCGCCGCACGATCCGTCTCCCGTCTGTTCAGCCAAAAATTCATCGGTCTTCCCATTCCTTCCTTGAAAAAGTCCGCCGCATTTCACATCCCGCCGGGATTACGGCGCAGCATCAGGCACAAACGCGAGTTCCGTCTCCTCGATGCCGCGCGTCAGGCGGTAGCGCATCGATTGCAGGCAAAGCCGGGCGCATGCGTTTCCGAGCTGGGGGAAAGCGCACACATCACCCGGTACAGCGTCCACAAAGCCCGCGCAGACCGCGCGCACGGAAAGTGCGGCGCGCTCCCCGGCCGCCAGAATTTCTGCAGGCGGCAGCCCGGCGTCTGCGGTGCGGTAACGCGTGCGGAAAACGCCGCGCGCCGCCGGGTTTTCAAAAACCGCGCTATAGGCGCCGGTACGCGTATTCTGCACCACCACACGGCTGATCTGCGCGTAAGGCATCCGCCGCTTTTCGAGCGAAAGCACTTCGGAAAGTTCCAGCGTTCGGGGCGTGCGCGCCGTAAAGCACAGCCGCCCCCCGTTCGTTTCATACGGCGTAATTTGCAAAAAACGTTCGGAAAAGGCGCAGAGGGCCGACCAGCAGCTCGTTCCCTTTTCAATGATCAGCTCCCCCTGCTTCGGCGATGTATCGCCGCCCTCCGCCGCAAGGCCGAGCGGACGCAGGATCCGCTGCTCCATCAGCCGTAGAGAAGGCATACGCAGCGTGCACGGCTCCGCCTCATTGTCGAGCAGCAGAGCGGCGCGGCTGCGCAGAGAAAAATACGTCGTTTTTTCCCCTTTTTCATGGCGCACCGTCTGTTCGTCCACAATACCGGAAAAAATTGTCTGGCCGCCATATTCCAGCCGCGCCGCGCACGGCTCCAGCTCCGCGGGAAAATCGAATGCAAAGGTAAGTTCCAAACTGTCTGCCGGGGCGTCCGCATCGCGCTTGAGCGTCAGACCGGACGGCGGGCCCGCCATCAGTTCCGCGCCGTCGGGCATGGTGAAAATGACCCTCACGGGATACGCACCTCCTCCCCTTTTTGCAGCGTACCGATGCAGGCGATGTGCCGGTTGGCTGCCGCAAGCGTGTCAATCGGAACGCCCGCGAAATACGCGTAATCCCAGAGGCTTTCGCCACCCTGCGCCCGGTAAACACGGCCGGAAAGCCCGGCCGAAGTATCGCCCGTTTCCACAAATTCGAAGCTGTACCCCACAACCTGCCTGGCTTCCACGCCGAGCAGCTCCAGCTCGCTGAGCACCGCCTCAAACGGCGCCCGCCCCGGCAGGAACAGCGTCTGCACCGTGCCGAACAGCGCTTCAAGCTGTAAGTAATTTTCCATGGCGGCGGCGCCCGTAAAGTAGCCCTTACCACTCACGCGCTTTTTGTATGCGCCGATACATTCCACCTGTTCGCCGCCCTGCGGCAAAAGGCTCTCCCGCAGCAAGGCCTTGTGCGTCACCTTGAGCTCCGCCGGGTTAAACGGAAATTCAAACGCGCCGAACCGCATGGACATCAAATTCGTCATATCCATCACCAGCTCCATCTGTCATTCTGTCTGCCGGATCGGTGCGGGGTACCGCCGTTCCTCGCGCTCGAGCGCATCGGAAAGCACCCGCACCGACTTCTCCTCATCCTCCATCTTATGCACCCTCCCGTGTTTCTGTCTCTGCGCCGCCGGCTTCAATCACCGCGCGGTTGCCGGCAATTTTCTTCCACGCGCACGGCGCGTACATGCGGCCCGAAACCGCAACGGCAAAGCCGTCCGCCGCAAAAACCGCCTCCGGTGCGGCGAGCCCGTCTACGGTAAGCCGGTACACGGTATCGCCCGTCGCCACCGTGTGCGGCTTTTCTTCGCCGACCGAGCCAAACCGCAACGTTTTTGTCTCACTCTCCACGGTGACGCCGTCCGCCGTGCAGTCATACCCGCCGATGGTCAGCGCCAGACGGTTTTCGGCCGTGGCGTTGGACGATACCTCCACCGTACAGGCTGTCACCATACACTGCAACGCGCGGTCGTACTGCGTTTCACCGCGCACGACGCTGCGCACCGTACACGCGATTCCCCGAAGCGCCGCGCATACGGCCGCAAAAAGGTCGCCGGCTGTCTCCATGGCCGGCGCATACAACCACACGCCGAGCCTTGCGCTCGCCGCACCGTCGGAAAGCGCCTCACGCTGCAGATCGATACAGACGACCGGCTGCTCTGGCCGGCGCGCAAACTGCCCGCCGTACGCAGCGCGCACCTCCGCCTGCGGCAGCTCCGTTTTCAGCCGCTCGGTCAGCGCCTGCGCAATTTCACGCCCCGTCATGGTCCTCCCGCCTTTCTTCCAGCAATGCCTCCACGCACACACACCCGCAAGGCCCGGTCACCGGCACACACCAGAGCACCGTATAAACGGCCTCCGCCGTTTTCAGCGTCGCCTTTTCGCCGGAAAGCAGCTCCTTTGCATCGCCAAAATACCGGTACAACGGCGCGGGTACGCGCCCACAGTGTTTCAAATCCGGCAAGCCGTCCGCCGCATTGGGCGCGGCCGCACAAAGGACGCCGCGCCGCTTGTACACCATGCCATCCATATAGATTTCGACCGCACCGGCCCGCCGGAACAGCCGTCCCGCGCCGCTCATGACCGCACCCCGCCAAAATAAAAACTGTCGTCGCTGAGCAGGCCGGAAACCGCACGTGCACACGCCCTGTAATAATCGAACGCACGCGCACAGTTGTTTTTGTACTCGGCGCGCACGTTCCCTGCCGTGAGGCTATCCGGCGCACCGGCCGCATCGAGCAACGCAAGCTGATACGCCGCCATAGCCGCGGCCACAGCCGCCAGCGCGTCCGCGTGCTGCAAAGCCGTCTCCGGCGTGCATGTCAGGCGCTGCTCGACCGCGCGCACCGCATCTGTGGCGAGCGTTTCCAAAAGCGCGGTGCGATCGTCCTGCGTGATCAGGCACAAACGCGCAAACACCGCATCCCTGTCCATAGTCTCTCCCCCTCCCGGAATTTGCCGCCCACGAAGGGCCGCCCCGACCATACGGGTACGGCCCCAAGGCGGATCAGCCTCAGCCTGCGGTATACTTCAGGCCCTTGGCTGCACCGGCAACGAGCTGCGCAAAGCCGGTGATCGTGCTGATGCCCGCGCGCTCCATCTGGCGGTCGATCAGCTTGTCGTAATCGGTGATCACATCGCCGGCCTGCACCATCTCGAGCGTACAGCTCTTATCGAGGCCGATGATCGTCTTGCCGTCCATGGCAGGCACGTGCACAAGCGTCGCGCCGAGCGGCGTAATCAGCTTGCCTGTACCATGGAAGCTCTGTCCCGCCTGCGCGTCCTTGAACTCGGTCAGCTTCAGAAGCGTCTGCAGCGCGTCCGTACCGACGAGCAGCGTCGTGAGGTTGTACGGCGAGAGCTTGCCCCAGAGGGATACAAGATCGTCGTACGTCGGCGCCGCCGAAAGCGACGTCACGTCGATACCTGTGCTTTCCTCGCCGCCGTCGCCGTTCAAAAGCAGCGTTGCGGCGTCGTTCATCTGCTGGCGCGCGATGTAGGCGCCGATCTGGCGCAGCATCACCGTAAAGAGGTCGAGCTTGTGGAAGCGCAGCGCTTCGTACGAGCTTGAAAGCAGACGGCCGCGCTTATTGAGCTTCACGAGCGTACCGCTGGTCTTGATGACGGTCTCCGGCAGTGTGCCGCCCTCGGTGACGGGTTCCTCCGCCGTTTCCTCGAGCGCCGCGGAAGTCTGGATGGTGCGGTAATCGAGACCGTTTACCAGCGTGACGGTGGCAACCATATCGGGCAGGTGGTTGACCATCTCCATGCCCTGCTTGACCGAACGGGCCACGTATTCCGGAAACAGTGCCGCACTCTGGGACGAAGTAAAGAACTTTTCCACCGTGTCGCAGCCCGGGCCGCTTACCTTGATGTCGAAGCGCTTGAGCTGGCGCTGATAGGCGTCGAGCGAGGCCATCGGGGTCCCCGCATAATTGTGGGAAACATCCAGCTCCTCCAGCACCTGCGTGAAGCTTTTTCCAGGCACGCCATACATGCCCTTTTCCAACGTGATGTTTTCAAAAGCCATTGTTTTCTCTCCTTTTTCAAATATAGAACGCGCGGTCATCCGCAGCGTTTTCTGTTTTTTCCGCGCGCCCAGCGGCGAGCTGCGGTGTCACCGGCATTTTTTCGTCGGCCATGCGCTGCAGCGCCTGCGCCATTTCCTCCAGCTCCTCCACGGAAAGGCCCTTCACTATGGCCTCCGTAAGGCTGCGGCTGATTTCGGGCTGCGCCACAGCGCTCAGGCGGCGGATGCGCCCGCAGAGCGTCTCGCGGTAACGGTCGCCCCAGGCCGCGCGCTTTTCGAGCGCCTGAAGCTCCGCGCGCACCGCGCCGAGCTCCGTACCGCGGAACACGATGCGGCTGTCCTCCGTCTCCAGCATCTTGAGCAACTCCCGCACCGAACCGACGGTCGCGCCGGCCTCCGGCGCCCCGGAAAAACGCTTGACGACACCCGCCGCGCGCTGGGCCGGCACCGCTACAAAAGAAAATTCATACGCGTCGGTGGGCGCATCGAGCACGCGTACGCAGCGCTCACCATTGTAAATCTGTCCACGCAGGTGCGCGCAGCTTTCCTCCCCGCAGATGGAACACGTGCGCTTCGCCACCGCGCAGCCCACACTGACCTCCTTGCGGATGCCGCTCTCGATTGATTCGATGAAGGCCGCCGTTTCCGCCGTTCTCGGCACATACGCCTCGGCGACAAGCTGCGCGTACGGTTCCCCGCGCGACGTCTGCTTTTCCGGGAAATCCCGCACCTGCGTCTGGTAGATGCGGGCCGACTGCCCGCGGCTCGTGCGCTCGTGGTCGAGCAGGCCCGTCTTGCCCTCAAAGAGCACGGCAAGCTTTTCGAGCGCACCGCGTGTGAAGCATTCGTAATCGCGGTCTACCTCGTTGTCGCAGAGCACGACCGAAAACGTGTACACCTCCTCAGCCTTATACGGGCGCCGCGTATAGCGGTTGATCCGCTCAAGCGCATCCGCGCCCGCGATGCCTGCACTTTTTTCAATGACTCCGTTCATTCCAGTCCTCCTTTGGGGGCGGCGCCAGTTTCGGTCTGCCCCTTTCGTTCCAGATCCGCCGTGCGCGCCGCCAGATATGCCGCGTTTGCGTGGTCCACTTCGTCCTGCATCGTAATCTCCTCCCACTCGATGGCCACCGTGTCGTCCAAACCGCTCAGCCGCAGCCACGTGCGGCAGATTTTCAGCAGCACCGGCTCGAGAATGCGCCGGTACGCCGTCAGCTCACTTGTGAGCATATCCGCCTGCTGGCTGGACATGCGCTCGGTGGAGGACCAAGAAAGCCCGAGGAGAAACGGCGGCACGCCGAGCTTTGCGACAATCTGCTCGAGCATCTGCCGCACCGGCACATCGCTGTCCATCTGCTGCCCATCCGCGCCAATTGCCCGGATGGATACGTCGCCGACCGCGACAAAATCACTCACGCCCGGCCCGCGCATTGCGCGGCTCCACTCTTCGGCCAGCTGTCCGGCGCGCTCGCCCGCATTCACATAGCCCTCGTTCTTGCAGGTCACGGCGAAGCGCACGTTGCCCATGCGCTCCCAGTTGATGCCGATCGTGCGATAGATGCGGAGCAGAATCTCGCTGACAAATGGCAGGCTTTTCAAGATGGACGTGCCGCGCGCGCTGCCCGGCGGCGGATTCAGCGCCGAGGATAAAATCAGCTCCGGGTACCGGCACGGCTCCGTGCCGGTGTTGCGCACCACGAACACGCCGGATTCCAGCGGCGAAACCAGTCGGATCTCCAGATCCTCGAGCGACGCGTTGTACAGCGCGCGGACCTCACCGTCCGCAACGACGATTTCGCCGACCGCGTTGCCGAAGGTCAACAGCTGCTCGAAGTACGTGGAAAGGAAGCTGTCCACGCCGCAGTTCATGCCGTTTACCGGCACCGTCTGCAAAAAGCGGTCGAGTGCGGCCTGCACGCGTTTTTCGGGACAGACCGCCTGAAATCCGCCTACGAGACGCACCAGCTTGAAAATGGCCGCGTCAATGATCGGCACCTGCTCGCGCAAAGCGCGGTACAGGCCGCGTTCTCCGGCCGCCAGCGGCAGCATGGGCGCGTAATCGCCCTGCGTCTGCACCGAAACGGCGGTCTTTTTTCCCTTTTTTAAAAATCCCAAAATCTCCCTCCTTCCCCGCCCGGGCGGCGCTGCACCGCACAGGCAAACTGCCCGGGCGCGGGGAGCACCGTCGAGACGAAATAGCGGATGTCATCCATGGCGTGGTCGTTCTCCTTTACCGGCGCATCCCGCGCGCCGTCGTCCGCCCAGCGGTAGAGCGAAAGCTCGCGCACCGTATCGGTGCAGCCGGCACACAGGCGAATGCGGCCGCTTTTCAACGCCGTCGCCGTTGCGCGGATGCCGTTGAGCACGTCGTTTTTTGCCGGCGTTACCGCATAGCCCCGGCTGCGCAGCAGCGTGATAAAGCTTGCCGCCGAAGGGTCGCACACCACGGTATCCTGCGCCCGGCCTTCGGTCAGGCGCAGGAAGCCGCGAAAATGCTCCTCGTCGGTGCGCCGCACACCCGCCTGCCGCGCGTCGTGGTAATACTCGTCGATGCGGTACCATACGCCGCCACTGAGACCCCAAAGCCCCATGGAGGTCGGATTGACCGTGCCGTAATCGACGGAAACCGCGTAGCGCTCGAACGTTTCCGGCGGTACATCGCACAGCAGGTCGGCCGCAAACGGATAGATAAGCCCGCTGGCCGTCGTCCATTTGCCCTCGATGAAACGGCTGAAAAACACGCCGGTGAACATCTGCCGATACCGCTGCCGCACAGTCTCGCTCAGGCCGGGATTGTCGTCCATGGTGAAGTGCAGGTACAACGCGCCGCGGCTTTCGGCGCGCAGAATCCACTCGCGGTAAAACCAGTGCTGCGGATGTTCCGGGTTGCAGTTGAACCACAATCGAGCGCCGGGCAGAGAACACCGCGCAATGCCCTGTTCCACAAAGGAACGCGGCATCAGCGCCACCTCGTCGAAGAGGATGCCGCCGAGCGTCATGCCCTGAATGAGCGCCGCGCTCGATTCATCCCGTCCGCCGAACAGGTAGAACCGATTTTCGCGCCCGCGAAAGCGCAGCGTCACAAGATTTTCCGCATACCGCGCGTGTGCCGCAAAGCCCATTTTACGCAGTTGCGGCAGCAGCTCCACAAGCACGTTGCGCCGCACCGAACGAATTGTCTTGCCGCACACGGCAAAACTTACGCCGGAAAACCGGGACATCGCCCACAGGAAAAACGAAAGTCCCATGCAAACGGTCTTGCCGCTGCGCACCGCACCATCGCAGATGATCGCGGTCTTATCGCGGTGCGGGCTTTTTTCACCCCACCAGCAAAGCACGCGCATCTGCTTTTTGGAAAACGGCAGCGTCTTCACGGGGATTTCCCGCCCTTTTCCTGCCGCTCAAGCGCCGCTGCGCCCTGCTCAATGGCGCTGAGCAAACCGTCGGCGCCGTTGTCCGCATTTTCCAGCTCGCTCAGAAGCCGCAGCGCCTCGATTCGGTCGAAGAACCGAATCTCCATCCCGCCGCCTTTGGGACGGCGAATTTCCGACACCGCAAAGAGATTCATGTTATGCAGCGCACGGGGATTCAGCTCGTCGCAGAACAGCAGCTTCACCGCATCGCGAATGTCGCCGAACGCGAGCCGGCGGAATCCCTCCAGCGCCGTTTGCTCCTGCATGGATGATCACCCTCTTTTGAAAGATTTGAAGGGCCTCCGGCGCTTGCCGGAAGCGACCGGCATATCCGCGCCTCGGTCTGCGTCGGGAGATGCTTTGTGTGCCGGTTTATCCATCCCCACGAATGCGCAGCAAGTGGTCGCCCAAACGGTGCCGCACCAAAAAGTCCCTTCACTAATCCCCCGAAAAGAGCAAAAAGTTTCCCCCAAAAGGGAAACTTTAAAAAAATTTCTTTTATAGCAGAAAAAATCCGACAGGCTTTTGCACCTGCCGGATTTTAAATCAGCCTCTCATTTTTCTGCGTTTGACAACCAGAAGCGTTGTGATCACACCACCGGAAACCAGCACACCAGCAATCCAGAGGACCGAGATTCCATTATCTCCGGTCTGCGGCCCATGTCCGGCCGGTAATGCTGTCGGCGCAGCCGTAGGCGCATCGGTCGCTTCCGGTGCTTCCGTTGGGGAAGCTGTGGCACTTGGCGCCGTAGTAGGTGCCTCAGTCGGTGCAACCGTAGGTTCAGCAGACGGTTCTGCGGATGGATTTACCGTTTTCCAACCGATCATGACCGGAGAAAAGCCATGTAACGTCACAACCAGACCTTCGTCAATGGCTTCAACCCTGCATTCCTCAATTTCACCGGCTTTGTGTCCATTGATGTCCTCTGTGAACAAGTGGTACACAATGTAGTTTTCTTTCGGCGTATCCCTGGGCGCACCGTTGGGATACGGCAGCGTCACACGAACCGCTCCACTTTCAGGGAAATTTGCAGCGGTTACATTACCCCACGTGTATCCGTCATCCTTACTCACCTGCAAAATGGTCTCAAATAGATCTGTCTGCTCCGCAGTATATCCCTCGTTTTGCAGGATACAAGTCAAAAGCTTTTCCCGCACCTGCTCAACAGTCTCAATTCCTGCCGCCTTTAAGCCATCGGTGATTTGAATTGCGTCTTCATTCTCAACTTTCACCATGTAGCTCAGTGTATCATCCGGCTTTTCCGGGGGCTGCGGTGTGGAGGTTTCCCCATCGGCTTGTCCAGTCGGCGGAATTGCCGTCACGTCTTTAACCGCATCGCAGTTTTCGCAATGAATGGACTTGCTGCCTTCTTCAGTTTCCGTAGGACTAACATCAACTGTAAAATCCCTCTGCCACTGATGTCCAGTAGCTGCAACGACACGTGTATCCTGTACGGCATCACAGTTTTTACAATGGATTGACTCCGTTCCATCTTCCGTGCAAGTTGCCGGAATGTCTATTGTATACTCTGTTTCCCAGCTATGCCCCTGTGCTGTCACTTCACGCTTTTCAGAATAGCTACAAGCAGAGCAGGTATGTTCTTCCATACCATTTTCTGTACAAGTTGCGGGTGTGACAGTTGTCCATTCTCCAAATGTATGCCCTGTAGCCGGGATTGTTTGACTATCTTTTACCGCATCACAGTTTTCACAATGAATAGATTCCGAACCATCCTCCGTACAGGTGGGTGCTTTATCTACTGTGTATGTACTCTGCCAAACATGCCCAGTCGGATCAACATTTCTCGTCTCCGTATAGCCGCACACTGTACATTCACGACTTTCACTTCCACCTTCCGTGCAAGTAGAACCGGGTGTCAGTGTCCAATCTCCGAAGGAATGCCCGGTAGCCTGGATTTCTCTGTAACTATCCGGATCAACAGCACCGCATACGGTGCAAACGTGGGCTTCCAGACCGGTTTCCGTACAGGTCGGCGTCTGCTGCACCGTGTAGGCATCGCTCCACGTATGTGCAAGCCTATCCACCTCGCGCATTTCCGTCTTTCCACAATTTGCGCATTTCCGTTCTTCGTTACCCATAGAGGTACAAGTCGGTTCTGTAACGGTTTCCCACTCGCCAAAATCATGACCACCTTCGGCTACGGTAAACTGAACGATGTTGCTGCTCCTCGTATAGTGCCACTTGTTTGCTGCATCCACATAAGCCTCATAATAACCCGCTGGCAAATTGACTTCGCAGCTCAAATCCTTTACACCCCAAAAAACCTTATATGGCTCTCCTTCTGTGTACGGACCATTCCAGATCTTGACCGTATATTCAGTCGCTTCATTTGCTTTGTCCCACCAAATCTTGGTCGGCTGACAGTCCGAACCTGCCGTACTGTACACTGTCGTTGCATCGGGGATTACCTTCCAAATTTGAAACAGCTGTGCATATTCGCCGTTTTCCGTCCAAAGCTGCACGTTGGTGCCTTCATCTGAAATACCATTGTATACATCCATCACCAGATCGCAGTATTTGGGCTTGAATACATACTTTCCGGATTCACCATAAATGTACCACCGCTGGTTATCGGCGCCCTTGTCCTCCCAAACGCCAATATTGGTTCCGGGTGCTGTCCCCGAATTATCAGCATCCAAAACCAAACCGTCTGCATAGCTGCTGATTTTATAGGAGCCATCGTCCATTCTCTCAAAATGCCAGATCTGTTTATCCTGCTCGGCGTTTTTTCGAATGGAGACATTGCGGTCGTCATTTGTGAGCGAGCTCCAAAGTGCCGTATTGATAATTGCCGCATAAAAATTTGTGCCTACATCTACTGGTGTGCGACCGTCACCAAAATCGCCAATATAAATGTAGCCTTGAAATCCAGAATAATAATCTGAAGAGTCCGCATTCATTGTAATAGTTCGAAAATTGATGTTCTGTACATAATCGGACTCAGACAATGTGACACGATCACCTTCGATTTTTTCAACAACGGCTACGTGTCCCCATGTCCCAAAGTTCCAACATGCAATTGCCCCTAATCTAGGCGTTAAGCCACGCTCATATCCATCATTATATTCCCAGAAATCTTTTCCATTCCCCGTCGATAATCTGGGTCTCGAACCCAAGATCTCATAGGCTCTTCCCCAAGCATATGCAGTACAATTAGGCATTCCATAATTCGGATAAAAGGGATTCATATTACTGTAATAGTACTGATTTGACTTTTCTGGTGCCACTAGTCGCGGCGTAAATCCGGCCGCATGCACCTCTGTCTCGGCTACACCGCCTACGATGAGCATACTGAAAACCATCAGTACGCAAAGCGTAAGGCTTAACACTCTTTTCATTTTGATAATCGCACCTTTCTCACCGGTATATTTTGCCCCTCTGTGGAAAGCCAAAGAAGTAGGCCACCGATATTTCTGAAAGCATTTTAGCATATTTTTTAAATATACGCAAGTGCGTATACGCGTTTGCGTAAAAATTTTTAGAATTACCTTTGAGGTGATGCATATGCATATTAAAGATGCCGTCGTGAAACGCTTTCAGGCTTTATGCGCGGCGCAAAATATCCGCTACAATGAACTCGCTGTCCGTTCCGGGGTAACGCCGTCCACCGTTTACAGCATGATGGATCCAAAACGAAAGGATCTTTCGATTCTAACCATCAAAAAACTCTGTGATGGTCTCGATATTACGATCACATCTTTTTTTGACGATGAAATTTTTTTAACCCTTGAGCAGGAAATCGAGTAACCGCAAAAACGCCCGCAGGTCAAAAACCTGCGGGCGCTCCCGTTTTATGGATATCGGTGGCGTATTTCTGCTTACATGTTGTACAGCGCTTCGCCGGTGAGCAACTCGATGCCCTTTTCGGTCAGGACCTCGGCGGCGCGGGCGCTCTTATCCGTGCGGATGATCACATACGCCTTGCCTTTGTCGCGGCTGACGAACGCGTAGACGTACTCGACGTCGATGCCGGCGTTGGCCAGAATGCGGATCACTTTCGCAAACGCGCCCTTGTCGTCGGGAATGCCGACTGCGAGCACATTCGTCAGCGAAACCGTCATGCCGTGTTCGCGAAGCGCAAGGACCGCTTCCTTCGGGCGGTCGACGATGACGCGTAGGATACCGAAATCGCTCGTGTCCGCCACGGAAATGGCACGGATATCGACCCCGGCCTCCGCCAGAACCTCCGTGATTTCCGCCAGTCGGCCGGGCTTATTCTCGATAAAAACCGATAACTGCTGAATCTGCATAACCTTTCCTCCTTGTATATTTGGGCCAGCTTACCGCCGCACAGCGGTTCACAGGCTCCGCTTGTCGATCACGCGCTTGGCCTTACCCTCGCTGCGCTGGATCGATTTCGGCTCGAGCAGGCGAATCTTCGCGACGATGTTCAACGTCGACTGCAACGCGCTCGCAATCTGCTTTTTGACCGCCTCAAGGTTGCGCACCGTATCGGAGAACATCGATTCATTCATTTCCACCTGCACCTCGAGCGTGTCGAGGTTGTTCTGGCGGTCCACAATGAGCTGATAGTTGGGATCCATGCCGAGATCGAGCAGGACGCTTTCAATCTGCGACGGGAACACGTTGATACCGCGGATGATCAGCATATCGTCCGTTCTGCCGCGCGGCTTGCACATGCGCACCGTCGTGCGGCCGCACGCACACTTCTCGTGGTTCAGCGCGCAGATGTCGCGCGTGCGGTAGCGGATGAGCGGCAGGGCCTCCTTACCGATGCAGGTGAACACCAGCTCGCCGTACTCGCCGTCCGGCAGCGGCTCGCCCGTCACCGGGTCGATGACCTCCGGGTAGAAGAAATCCTCGTTGATATGCATGCCGTTCTGCTCCTTACATTCGCAGGAGACGCCCGGGCCCGCAATCTCGGAGAGGCCGTAAATGTCGTACGCCTTGATGTCCAGCAGACGCTCAATCTCGCGGCGCATCTCTTCGGTCCACGGCTCCGCGCCGAAAATGCCGGCCCGCAGGCGCAAGCTTTTCGGGTCAATCCCCTTATCGCGCACCGTTTCGCCGATGTACATCGCATACGACGGCGTGCAGCACAGAATATCCGAACCGTAATCCTGCAAAATCTGCACCTGACGCGCCGTGTTGCCGGAGGATACCGGGATGGCCGTCGCACCCAGCTCCTCGGCGCCGTAATGCAGGCCGAGGCCACCGGTGAACAGGCCGTAACCGTAGGAAACGTGCACGAAGTCGTCCTTCGTGCCGCCGACGCCCACAATGCTGCGCGCCGCACACGTCGCCCAAACCTTGAGATCCTGTTTCGTGTAGCCGACAACCGTCTGCTTGCCCGTCGTACCGGAAGACGCGTGGATGCGCGCCAGTTCCGTGCGCGGTACGGCAAACAGGCCGAAGGGGTATGTATCCCGCAGGTCGGTCTTTGTTGTGAACGGCAGCTTCGTGATGTCTTCAATGCCATGGATGTCCTCGGGTTTGAGCCCGATCTCGTCGAAACGCTTTTTATAAAGCGGCACATTTTCATAGCATTTATGCACGATTTTCACCAGGCGTTCCGACTGGATTTTTCGAAGCGTCTCGCGGTCGGCGCATTCGATTTCCGGGTTGTAATAATTCATGGGAAACAACTCCTTCTGCAAATGTATGGTTCACGGATCGGCAGCGCCGGATTCAGGCGCCGTAGCCGAGCACAAAAGCGCGCTTGTTCATATCGAGGAACTTAGCCGGCACGGTCTTTTCAATCGCCGCAAGCCAGCTTTCCTCCGGAATATCCAGCAAGGCCGCCATTGCGCCGATCAGAACGACGTTCACCGCCTTCTGCGAGCCTGCCTGTTCCGCCAGCGCCAACGCGTCCACCGCGGTCAGGTGCGCACCCGCCGCACGGAGCTTTTCGAGCAGGCCCTCCGGGTAAACCGCCGCGCCCGTAATCACGGGCATGGGGTCGATCTTCTGCGTATTGGTGACGATCACGCCGCCCTTTTTGAGATAGGGCAGATAGCGCGCCGCTTCAAGCTGCTCAAACGCAAGCAGGATATCCGCCTCGCCTTCGTTGATGACGGGCGATTCCACGCGCTCGCCCCAGCGCACATAGGTGACGACGCTGCCGCCGCGCTGGCTCATGCCGTGCACCTCGCTGACCTTCACGTCATAACCGGCGTCGAGCATCACACGCCCCAGCACGCGGGACGCGAGCAGCGTTCCCTGGCCGCCCACGCCGACGATCATAACACTTTTCATATTGTAAAATCATTCCTTCCGCACTTCGAAAACGGCATTTGTTTTTTATTCCCCAATGGCCTGCTTCGGGCAGAGCGACGTGCAGACGCCGCAGCCCACGCATTGCGTCGCGTCGATTACGGCCTTGCCGTCCCGCACGCTGATCGCCGGGCAACCGATGCCCATGCACGCCTTGCAGCCGATGCACTTCTCCGCATCCACGCGAAGCGCCGGCTTGTGCTTCACGGTTTTGAGCAGCGCGCACGGACGGCGGCTGATCACCACACTCGGACATTCCGCCGCAAGTGCCTCGTGAATGGCCGCGCGCGTCGCTTTGAGGTCGTACGGGTCAACCACCCGCACATCCGAAATACCGATCGCATGGCACAGCGCTTCAAGATCCACCGCGCTGGTCGGGTCGCCCTTGATCGTGTAGCCGGTCGTCGGGTTCTGCTGGTGGCCGGTCATACCGGTGATCGAATTGTCGAGAATCACCACGGTCGAATTCGAACGGTTGTAGGCGATGTCGATCAGGCTCGTGATGCCAGAATGGATGAACGTCGAATCGCCGATCACCGCGACCGACTTTTTCTCCGCCTCTGCGCCGCGCGCCTTATTAAAGCCGTGGAGCGCCGAAACCGAAGCGCCCATGCAGATGCAGGCGTCCATCGCGCCGAGCGGGGCCGAGGCGCCAAGCGTATAGCAGCCAATATCGCCGCTGACATAAACGCCCTCGCGCTTGAGCGCGTAGAACAGGCCTCTGTGCGGGCAGCCGCAGCACATAACCGGCGGGCGCACCGGGATATTCTCTTCGAGCGCCACGCTTTCCCCGCGCGGGATACCGAGCTTTTCGGCGATCAGTTTCTGCGAGAATTCCCCACAGCGCGGAAACACGTCCTTGCCAATAACCGCCACGCCGATCTTCTTGCAGTGCGATTCAATGATGTCGTCGAGCTCCTCGATGACGTACACCGTCTCGAGCCCCTGCGCAAATTGACGGATCTTCTCCACCGGCAGCGGATTGATAACGCCGAGCTTCAGGTAGTTGACCGTATCGCCAAGCGCTTCCTTCGCGTATTTGTACGCCGAACCCGCGACGATTACACCGGTCTTCGCGCCGTTGTCCTCCACGAAGTTCAGCGCGCAGGTTTCAGCCCACGCGCGCTCCGCCGCGGTGCGCTTTTCCACAAACTCGTGCTTCGGGCGCGCAAACGCCGGCAGCATGATGTTCTTTGCCTGGTTTTTTTCGTACGGCTTCAGCGGCACGTTTTCGCGCTCCGTCGTGTCGACGATGCTTCTCGAATGCGCGATGCGCGTCGAGAGACGCAGCATGACCGGCGTATCAAACTGCTCGGAAAGCGTGTAGGCGAGCTTGGTCATATCGCGGCATTCCGCGGAGTCCGAGGGTTCCAGCATCAGGAGCTTCGCCGCAATCGCGTAATTTCTTGAATCCTGCTCGTTCTGGGAGGAATGCATCCCCGGATCATCGGCCACGCCGATCACCATGCCCGCGTTTACGCCGATGTAGCTCATCGTGAACACCGGGTCGGCCGCCACGTTCAGGCCGACATGCTTCATGCCGCAAAAGCTGCGCGCACCGCCGATGGCCGCGCCGGCGGCCACCTCCGCCGCCACCTTTTCATTCGGCGCCCATTCGCAGTATATCTCGTCATATTTGGCGGCCGTTTCCGTGATTTCCGTGCTGGGTGTGCCCGGATAGCTCGAGACAATGCGCACGCCGGCTTCGTACAGGCCGCGCGCCACAGCCTCATTGCCCTGTAAAAGTTCTTTCAAGTTGTTCATCCTTTCTATGCTCATCCGCCGCGAAAAGCGAAGGCTCTTCCCGGCGCATCGGCTCAGTCTTCCATATTGCGCAGGTCGAGAACTCGCTTGGCCTTGCCCTGAAAACGCTCGAGGCTCTTCGGCTCCGCGAGCGTGACCTTGGTCTCCAAGCCGAGCACGCTCTTGAGCTTGTCGTGTACCGCACGCTGCAGCGCTTCGAGCTCGCGGAAGCTGCCGAGCAGCGAACCGTCGACCAGCTCCACCTTGACCTCGAGATTGTCCATGTAATTCTTCCGGCGCACCACCAGCTGGTAGTGCGGGCCAATCTTTTCCGAAATGCCCTTCGTGCCGACAAGCACGCTTTCGATCTGGGACGGGAACACGTTGACGCCCTTGATGAT
>DBPP01000040.1 GCA_002305575.1 Ruminococcaceae bacterium UBA1417 | reverse complement strand
GCCGGTGCGGCGGGGGTTTGGGGCACAGCCCCATAATAAAGGGGTGGGCCCCACAAAAGCGTGCTTTTGTGGGAATTGGGTCACCAGTTCGAATCTGGTTAGCAGCTCCAGATCAGCCATCGTGTTGGAAACAGCGCGATGGCTGATTTTTTTTGACCTCGTCCAACGCCGCCAGTGCGGCGGGGTTGAATGCTGTTGCAAAAAGAAGTTTAAGAAAGTTTTATGGCGTAAGGGGATGCGGTCGGGCTTGACTTTGCGAAAAATGTGGGGTATGCTTGAAAAAACAAAAAGGGGGCATAAACATGCCGTTTTCTCAAACACCGATTCCCGGCAAAACGCTGCGGAACGTGCTTCCTGCGGGCACCGCGCTCGTCCTCGAGGGCGGCGGCTTGCGCGGGTATTATAGTGCGGGCGTGATGGAAGCTTTTCTGGAAAAAGATCTGCTCTTTCCGTATATTGCGGGCGTTTCAGCCGGTGCGGCCAACGCGCTGTCCTACATATCGGGGCAACCCATGCGTTCCCGGCAGATCATCGAGCATTACGTCGGCAATTCAGAATATGTGAGTCGCCGGAATCTTTTGCGCAAGGGCTCGATGTTCGGCTTTGACTATATTTTCGGCACGGTGCCGGAGCAGCATATCTGGTTCGACTGGGAAACCTACACGGCGCAGAAAACGCGCTTTTTGACCGGTGCGATGAACTGTGCGAACGGCGAAACCGTCTGGTTTGAAAAGGAGGACATCACGCCGCCTTTTACGGCGACGGTTGCTTCCTGCTCGGTGCCGATCCTGACCAAGATCCAACATTTTCGCGGCTACGATCTGCTGGACGGTGGCGTCACCGACCCGATTCCGATTGAAAAATCGGTGGCGGATGGCAACCGTTTTCATGTGGTGATTCTCACGCGCAATGCGGGCTATCGAAAAGAACCGTTCGGCCATAAGGGCTTTTTGAAGGCTGTGTTCCACAAATATCCTGCCGTTGCGGAAGCGATGCTTCGCCGACATGAAATCTACAACCGTCAGCTTGAACTGTGCGAACGGCTCGAAAAGGAAGGCAGGGCGGCGATCATCCGGCCGCTGGAACCGCTGCATGTCGGGCGTACCAGCGCCGATATCCCCACACTGCTTGCCCTGCACGACGAAGGCCAGCGAGAAGGACGCGCCGCGCTGCCGCGAATTCTGGAAGCGCTGCAAAAGAATGCCTGAACCAGAAAGAGGGAGGATACGATGGAACTTTACAGAATGCAGAGCCGAAGGAGCTTCGGCTTTTCCGCCGAAAACCCGACCGGTACAAAGGGCGGCGGTACACGTGGCCGGGACTGTGAGAAGCTGCGTCCCTGCATACAGATTCAGCCCGGAGAAACCGCCACACTCTGCGATACGGACGGGCCGGGCATGCTCACGCATCTCTGGTTTACCGGTTATACCGGCCACTCGTTTATTCTGCGCATCTATTGGGACGGTCTTGAAACGCCGTCGGTCGAAGCGCCGATTTCGGCGTTTTTCGGCTGTGCGTACGATGAGAATTTTGCTGACCGGGACGGCAACTACCCGGTTTTGAATTCCGCCATGGTGCTTGTCGCGCCCGGCCGCGGGTATAATGGCTACTGGGAGATGCCGTTCCGCAAGCATTGCCGCATCACGATGGAAAACCGTGGCGGCGAGCCTCAGCCGCTTTACTATATGATTTCCGGCTGGTATGGAGAAATCCCGGTGGACAGCGGTTATTTTCACGCTGCATACCGGCAGGCGCACCCGGTGCAGAAGGGGCGGGCATATACGGTGATCGACGGCATCCGCGGCAAGGGCTGCTTTGTGGGGATGACACTGGCCGCCGGTATGAATGGCCACAACACTTGCTGGGTGGAAGGCGAAGCGAAGATGTACGTTGACGGCGATGTGTACCCGACCATGAATTACACGGGTACGGAAGATTATTTTTGCGGCTCCTATGCGTTTGGCAACGACATTCTGCTGAACCGGTATCAGACCTTCAGCGGTCTGTATGCCGGTTTGTATGCCATCCTCGGCGATACCGGCGCGATGTACAACCACCAGAAGCGCTTCCTGCTCTACCGCTGGCATGTGCAGGATCCCGTCTGGTTTGAAACGGATTTTCGCATGACGCTCGACAATCTGGGTTGGACCGGCCCGCGATACGACGATTACACCTCGGTGGCGTACTGGTATCTTACGGCGCCCGCAGCGCTGCCTGTCGAGTTGCCGGCGGACCGGGATATGATTATGAAATAAAGGGGATAAACGATGAAAAGGGTTTTTATCGGCGGATTTCTCTCGCTGCTCGGCACCATCTGGGGGCTTGCAGTCCTACTGTTTGCGGGAAACAATCTGGTCTCCGGCTGGGCTACGCCGCCGGGGCGTTTTCTGACGACGGTGTTGGAGATGGATATGGGGATTCCGCTCTTGTTATCTGTTGTGTTCGTAGTTTTGGGCGTTGTCATCATGGGCGTCGAATACTTTAGAAAAGATCAATAAAGTGCATGAAGAAGCCCCGTCGTGTACCGTGAACCGGTATTCGGCGGGGTTGCTGTATTTCACAGGGTTACGGTGCCGCCGCTCGCGGCAAACAGGCGGCGAATTTCAGCTTTCAGGCCGCGCAGCGCGGGAGATGCCAACGCCGGATCGCGTGCCATCAGATCGCGCGCGCAGGTCTGCGCTTCCTGCAAGACCTGCATGTCGTTCATCATATCGGCAATTTTCAGCTTTGGCAGGCCGTGCTGGCGCTCGCCGAAGAAATCGCCGGGGCCGCGCAGGCGCAGATCTTCGTCCGCCACCTTGAAACCATCCGTTGTTTTGCAGAACATGCGCAACCGTTCAATGGCCTCTTCGTTTTGGGCTTCCGTGACCAGAATGCAGGTCGATTTATACTGCCCGCGACCGACGCGTCCGCGCAGCTGGTGGAGTTGGGAGAGTCCGTATCGTTCTGCATTTTCGATCATCATAATCACCGCATTGGGGACATCTACGCCGACCTCCACGACCGTGGTGGAAAGCAGCAGCTTGGTGTTGCCCGCCGAAAAGTCCGCCATTACAGCGTCCTTTTCCTTGGGTTTCATCCGGCCATGTAGGATGCCGATGGGCATATCGCCGAAATAGTCGCGCACGATTTCCGCATATGCAGAAACGCTTGCCATGTCGCTGTTGTTTTCCTCAATCAACGGACAGACGATGTAGGCCTGTCGGCCCGCATCAATATGCTTTTGGATGTAGCCGAAGGCGCGACGGCGCTTTGCGGGGTCGATCAAATACGTTTCCACCGGTTGGCGGCCGGGCGGAAGTTCGTCGAGTACCGAAACGTCGAGGTCGCCGTAAATCATCAGCGCGAGCGTGCGGGGAATTGGCGTGGCGCTCATCACGAGTGTATGTGGAAAATTCCCCTTTTTCGCGAGCGCCGTTCGCTGTCCGACGCCGAAGCGGTGCTGCTCGTCCGTGATGACGAGCGCGAGTTTCTGGAACTCTACACCTTCGCTCAAGAGCGCATGCGTGCCGACAGCAAGCTGAATTTGCCCACTTTGCAGCCCCTCAAGTGCTTCGCGCCGCGCCTTCTGGCGCATGCTGCCCGTGATCAGCGCAAGCCGGATGCCGCACGGCGCAAGCAGTGCAGACAGAGATTCAAAATGTTGGGTTGCGAGAATTTCGGTGGGCGCCATCAGCGCGGCCTGCAAGCCGTTTTGAATCACGTTGTAGCACAGCGCTGCCGCAACGGCGGTTTTGCCGCTGCCAACGTCGCCCTGAATCAGCCGGTTCATCGGGTGCGCGCCCTGCATGTCGCGCATCGCGTCGCGGATGGCGCGCTGTTGCGCGCCGGTGAGTGCAAAGGGCAGCAGCGCACAGAAATCGGCGGTGCGATCGTTTTGGATGGGATACGGGTTTTGCCGTGCGCCAGCCCGGCGCAACGCGAGCATTCCGAGCTGCAAGACAAGCAGTTCCTCAAAAACAAGCCGCCGGCGGGCTGTGGAGAGCGCTTCCGGCGTATTCGGAAAGTGAATGGTCTTGAGCGCGTATTCCAGCCGACAGAGTGCGTACTCCAGCCGCAAATCGTCCGGAAGCGGATCATTGACGGTTTCGGGCAGCCGCCGCAGCGCTTCGCGCATCGCGCCGGCAATGATCCGGGAGGTCAACCCCTCGGTCTGGGGGTAGATGGGGACCATGTCCTGCATCCGGTTTTCCGGCACGAATTCGGGCGACGCCATTTCGCGCCGCGTCAGCGTGCCGGTTACTTTGCCGCGGAAGGCATACACGGCGCCTTCTTCCAGCAGATTCATCACATAGCGGTTGTTGAAGAAAGTGAGCTGCATGTCGTCGATGCCGTCCGTGACGGTGGTTTTGTACAGCGTCATGCCGCCGCGGATACGTTGCTCGACGGGTTTGCGCAGCACGGTAGCCTTCACGATGTTCACAGCGTTCAAAAGCGTGCTGCGGATCGGCACCGTATCGCGCCAGTCTTCGTAGGCGCGCGGATACAGGCGCAGCAGATCGCCGACGGTCGGCGCGCCGAGCTTGCGAAAAAGCACGGCGCGCTTTGGGCCCACGCCCTTGAGGAAGGATATATCTGTTTCAAACAGAGAGGGCATACGCATGCCGCCTTTCACAGATCAATAAAAGGGGCAGGGCCGAAGCCCCGCCCAACATGAATTGCAGTAGAAACCGAACCGCCGTCGTGCGGCTTAGGTTTATTCGACTGAAAGAATGAAATAGTAGACCGGCTGGCCGCCGTTAACAAGGTTGATTTCCACATCGTCGCCCACCTTGTTGCGAATCAGACGCATCGCCTCGTTGGCATCCTCTTCGGAAACGCCCTCGCCGTAGATCAGCGTGATGAACGAGGTGTGCTTGCTCAGAAGGGCCTTGGCCACCTTGTAAACGGTGCGTACCGGTGTGTCGCCGACAAACTCAAGCTTGCCGTTTGTCAGACCCATCGTGTCGCCTTCCTTGATTTTGAAGCCGCCGAATTCGGAGTCGCGCGCGGCAAATGTCACGGTGCCGGTGCTGACGCCTTCGGCCGCCGTGATCATCGCGTCGGCATTGTCCGAAACCTCCGCGTCAGGATCAAAGGCGAGCATCGCAGAAAGGCCCTGCGGAATTGTCTTCGTCGGGATCACAGTGATTTCGCGGTCGGTGACAAGCGGAACCGCCTGCTCGGCCGCCAGAAGGATATTCTTGTTATTCGGCAGTACAAAAACGCGCTTGGCCGGTGTAGCAAGCACCGCCGCAACGATGTCTTCGGTGCTCGGATTCATCGTTTGACCGCCGCTGACAACCTGCGCGCAGCCGAGGTCGGCAAACAGCGCCCGCAGGCCTTCGCCGGCCGCCACAGCAACAAAGCCGATTTCTTCCGTCGGCTCGACGGGCTCGAGCGCAGGCTTTTCCGGCTCGGCTTTGGCTTCGAAGGCCGCGCGATTCTTTTCGTTCTGCTCGGCTGCCTTGCGGTGCTGCTCTTTCATATTTTCGATCTTCACCGTCAGCAGCGCGCCAAATTGCAGCGCGCGGGTGAGTGCCTCGCCGGGCTGCTCGGTGTGTACGTGCACCTTGATGATTTCTTCATCATCCACCACCACGACGCAGTCGCCGATGGTTTCAAGGAAGAGACGCAGGTCATTCGGATCGGTCGGGATCTCCGGATCGCGGCCTACGATGAATTCCGTGCAGTAGGTGAAATTGATTTCGCTGTCAAATTCTGCGGCGACGCTTCGGAAGAATTCGGCGGTTTCCGCCGCTTTTTCCTCTGCGGTCATCTGGGTTTGTACGATTTCGCCGTATTTGAAAACACGCATCATGCCGTCCAGAATCATGCACAGACCCTGACCGCCGGCATCGACAACGCCCGCTTTTTTGAGTACGGGCAGAAGCTCCGGCGTGGTGGAAAGGGCTTCAGCCGCGCCGAGGCAGATGGCATCCCAAACATAGACGGGATCGGGATCGATTTCCGCCGCTGCCGCGCCTTTTTCCGCTGCGACGCGCGCAACGGTGAGAATGGTGCCTTCGGTAGGCTTCATGACAGCCTTGTACGCTGCGTCCACACCGATGGCGAGCGCCTGTGCGAGCTGTGCGCCGTCGGCGCATTCCGTTCCCTCAAGGCCCTTGGAGAAGCCGCGGAACAGCAGGGAGAGGATGACGCCGGAATTGCCGCGCGCGCCGCGCAGCATCGCGGAGGCTGCGGTTTTGGCTACGACTGCGGCGGTTGCGTCGTCGCCGAGGTCGGCCATGGCCTCGCTGCCAGCGCCGATGGTCATCGACATGTTCGTACCCGTGTCGCCGTCCGGAACAGGGAAGATGTTGAGATCATCCACATATTTTCGGTTTTTCAATATACTGTTCGCGCCCGAGATCACGGCATCGCAAAGCTGCTTTCCAGTAATCACAGCATACACATCCTGTCTGTTAATTTTGAGAGGCGGCAATTGGGCGCACCTCTGCGCGGGTATTCTTAAAAATCAGTATAGCATACGAAATTGAAAATTACAAGTTTAGAGACGGCAAGTGTTTAAAAAATACGGAATTTTTGAAAGATCAACGGATGGAAAGCCGCTCGACACTGCGGCAAAGGCCGGTTTTTTCGTCGATTTCAAAGAGTACACCGTCCATCTTACAGTCGCCGTCCGCAAAATCGAAGCGCACGGGCATCTTGCTCAGCTGTTTTTGAATCACCAACTCCGCCTTCACGCCGAGTACCGACTCGATCGGGCCGGTCATGCCGGCATCGGTGATGTAGCCGGTGCCGTGCGGCAGCACCGTTTCATCCGCCGTCTGCACATGCGTGTGCGTGCCGAACACCGCGGAGACCCGGCCGTCCGCATAATAGCCGAGCGCGCGCTTTTCGCCGGTGGCCTCCGCGTGAAAATCGACGATGCAGATTTTGGGCAGCTCCGGTGTTTTCAGCAGTGCATCGAGCGTGCGGAAGGGGCAGGCCAGGTGCTCGTCAAGGTAGACGGTGCCCATCAGGTTGATCACCGCGATGCGCGTGCGGCCGAGATCCAGCACTGTCATGCCGTGGCCTGGCGCTTCCGGCGGAAAATTTGCCGGCCGCACAATGGCTTCAGTCTCTTCCAAATAGTCGTAGACTTCGCGACGGCGATAGGTGTGGTTTCCGGTGGTGATGACGTCGACGCCGCTGTCGAACAGGTGGCCGGCGGAGGCCGGCGTGATGCCGTTGCCGTCGGACGAATTCTCGCCGTTCGCAATCACGACATCGATGCCCTTTGTGCGGCGAAGGGCGGGCAGGTGGCGGCGGAGAAACTGGCAGCCGCGGCTGCCGACAACGTCGCCGATACATAAAATTTCCATAAATCGGGTTCCTTTCCGTCGATGGATTTGAAGCGTGCGGTTCAGTCCGCTTGGAAATCCAGGGTTTTCGCGTCGCGCGGCAGATCGTGCGTATAGTGCAGGAAAGCCGTCACGCGGCGGTCGTACGCGTCTTCAATGGCGAGGCCGAGCCGCTCCGCCGTAAGGCGGGAAACCTCGGTGAACAGCGCGGCGGCCTTGAACAGCGCGCGCCAGATGTCGTCTTCCCGGCAAACCGCAAAGGTTTCCAGATAGCCGTCCCAGAGCGACGCCGGCAGAAGAGCCTGCAAATTGTCGCCGCACTTTCCGGCCGTGCGGTCAAAGCCGTGCAGCGCGCCCGCGTACCAGGCGAGCATTTGCAAAAGCATTTTGCGGATGCAAAGCTCCATATGCGACTGCGCGAACAAAAGCTGGCCCCGCCAAAGACCCTTGGAAACGTACGGCGCGACCCACCAGAATTCCGTGCGACATTCAAAGAAGGTCTGGGCGGTCGGCTTTTGGATGTAGTGGCTGCTTTCGTCCGGCTGTGGCAGCGACGGAAGAAATCCGTCCTTGTCGAGCAGCACGACGGAGAGACGGTCGTCAAAGCAATAGCCGTGCCAACGGTCGGTTGGCGCAATGGTCAGATCGATCCGGTTGCCGTCTGCAAACTGCATCAGGTAGCAGACGAATTCCGGGAAATGCTCGTGGAACAGCTCGTTTTCATCGGTCCGTTCGTAGACGAGCAGCTCGCCAAAATCCAGGTGGATCGGCGCGGTCTTGTACGGCGCGAGATCGCGCACAAGGTATACAATGTCAAAGTCGTTGAAAGGGTCGGGCCTTCGGTTGGGATTCGCGCGGGAACCGTTCAAAATCACGGCGCGGATGTCCTCGTGGGATTGGGCATAACCCAGGATCCGGTCATACATTTCTTTTTCGCTGCGCATTGGAAGTGGTCTCCTTTTATTCTTATAATTTCCGGTCTTAAATATGTATGGTATACGTGGTTTGCTTCATTTTACAGCATTTCCCAATCAATTTCAATTTTTTTTGCTGTGTAAAGTGATTTTACACGGATTTAACATACGCAGCCTTTTGAACTTTACAAAGCAAACCTATACTGAGAGCCGTCAACAGGAAAGAAAACAAAGACCCGAAAGGAAAGATCATTTATGAAAGCAAAGAAAATTCTCGCCATTGCAGCGGCTGCTCTTCTTGCCGTATCAGCGCTGACGGCCTGCGGCAACACAACGGACGGTTCGTCCGGCTCCTCCGCGTCGGATACCTCTGCATCGGATTCCTCCGCTTCCGATTCTTCGGCGTCGGATTCCTCTGCGTCCGATTCCGTTTCCCAGCTCGGCGGTTCCGTCTCCACGGACGGCTCCACATCGATGGAAAAGCTGATGGGCATTTATCAGGAGGTTTATACGGAACTGTCCGGTACCACGATCAACTACAATCCGACGGGCTCCGGTTCCGGCATTACGGCGGTTACGGAAGGCCGCTGTGATATCGGTCTGGCTTCCCGCGATCTGAAGGATGAAGAAGTTGAGGCGGGCCTGACGGGTCACGTTGTCGCCATCGACGGCATTGCGATCATCGTCAATCCGGAAAACAAGGTGGCCGACCTGTCTGTCGATCAGATCAAGCAGCTGTACACCGGTGAAATCACCGATTGGAGCGAGGTTGGCGGCGATGCCGGCGAAGTGGTCGTCATCGGCCGTGAGGCGGGTTCCGGTACGCGCGACGGCTTTGAAGAGGTTGTCGGTGCGGCGGACGCTTGCCAGTACAATCAGGAGTTGACCTCCACGGGCGCCGTAATCGCAGCGGTTGCCAGCAACCCGAATGCGATCGGTTATGCTTCCCTTTCCGCAGTGGACGACACGGTTAAGGCCGTGACGGTGGACGGCGTCGAGTGCTCGGAAGAGACGATCCAGTCCGGTACATATGCGGTGCAGCGCAACTTCAACATGGTCACAAACGACAATGCAGAGCTGAGCCCCGAGGCAGAAGCGTTCCTCAACTGGGCGCTTTCGGCAGAAGCGGATGAATATGTCCGCGAAGCGGGTTGCGTCCCGGTCAAGCACTGAGCCTTGCGTTGCAGAATCGCTGAAAAGATTTGAAAGCCGCGATGCGGGGTGGTCCACGCCATCCCGCATTCTTCATGAAAGGATAAGGGAGTAAGGGTATGAAAAAAACGAATCCGGTGCTGCAGGCAACCGAAATGATCATGCGGGTGCTGCTGACCGTGTGCGGCCTGGCCGCAGTCGGCTTTGTGGTTGTGATCACCGGATACCTGGTGGTGTCCGGTATCCCGGCCATCCGGCAGGTCGGCCTGATTGAGTTCCTCACCGGGACGGTCTGGAAGCCGAGCCAGGATCAGTTCGGTATTCTGCCGGTCATTCTGACCTCGGTACTCGGCACCTTCGGCGCCATCCTGATCGGTGTGCCGCTCGGTCTGCTGTTCGCCATTTATCTCGGCAAAATGGCGCCGAAGCCCGTCTACCAGGTGCTCCGGCCGACGGTGGATCTGCTCGCAGGTATTCCCTCCGTGGTGTACGGCCTTGTGGGCATGATGGTACTCGTGCCCTTCGTGCGCGAGGTCTTCCATGTGGCGGACGGCGTGGGTCTGTTTTCCTCCATCATTGTTCTGACCGTTATGGTGCTGCCGTCGATCATCAGCGTGTCGGAAACCGCGCTCAAAGCGGTGCCGCACGAATATGAGGAAGCGAGCCTCGCGCTCGGGGCCACGTGGAATGAAACGGTGTTTAAGGTGACGTTCCCGGCTGCCAAAAGCGGTATAGCGGCTTCCGTCGTGTTGGGCATTGGCCGCGCGGTGGGCGAGGCCATGGCGATTATGATGGTGTGCGGCAACGTAGCCAATATGCCATCGCTGTTCTCAAGCGTCCGCTTCCTGACGACCGCCATCGCGGGTGAGATGAGCTACTCGAGCGGACTGCATCGGCAAGCGCTGTTTTCCGTGGCGTTGATCCTGTATTGCTTCATCATGCTCATCAACATGGTTTTGAACTTCTTCCTGAAGAAGAAAGAAAAGTGAGGTGCAGACAATGAAACGATCTTCCTACCGCCGCTTTATGGACGGGCTGCGCAGCACGCTGATGTATGTGGCGATCGCGATTGTGTGCCTGCTCCTTCTGGGCATCATCGGCTATATCTTCGTGCGGGGCATTCCGCACATCTCCTGGGAATTCCTTTCCACAAAGCCCAGCCCCCGTTCCGGCACGATCGGTATTTTGCCGGATCTGCTCAACACGCTGTACGTCATCCTGATGACGCTTGTCGTGGTGCTGCCGCTGGGCGTCGGCGCCGCCATTTATCTGACGGAATACGCGTCCAATAAGAAACTGGTGCGCGTCATTGAGTTTGCAACGGAAACGCTCTCCGGCATCCCGTCCATCATTTTTGGTCTGGTCGGCATGTTGGTGTTCGTCGAGTTTTTCGGCTTGCAGAGCAGTCTGCTGGCCGGCGCGCTCACACTTGTGATTTTGACGCTGCCCACCGTGGTGCGCACCACGCAGGAAAGCCTCAAGACAGTGCCGCAGAGCTACCGTGAAGGCGCCCTCGGCCTGGGGGCCGGCAAATGGCGTATGATCCGCACCGTTGTGTTGCCCTCTTCGGTAGACGGCATTGTAACCGGTTGTATCCTGGCAATCGGCCGCATCGTGGGCGAATCGGCGGCGCTGCTCTACACGGCAGGCGTTGCGCACAATATTCTGAGCCTTGCACAGGCAGTCATGCCGAACACGCCCGGCTCGACGCTGACGGTGGCGCTGTATATGTACGCGAGCGAACGCGCGGAGTTCGATTCCGCCTTCGCGATTGCGACGATCTTGCTGATTCTGACATTCCTCATCAACCTGGCCGCGAAATTTGCCGGCAGGAAACTGAGAAAAAACTGAGGCTATAGGAGGCTAGGCTTTATGGGAATTATTGAAACGAAGGACCTGCATCTCTGGTACGGGAATTTCGAGGCGCTCAAGGGCATTACGCTGGAAATTCCCGCGCACGAAATCACGGCGCTGATCGGCCCGTCCGGCTGCGGCAAATCTACGTATCTGAAAACGCTCAACCGCATGAACGACCTGGTAGAGGGATGCCGTGTGGAGGGCGAGGTGAAGCTCGAGGGCGAGGATATTTACAAGGGCATGGACGTCAACCTGCTCAGAAAGCGCGTCGGCATGGTGTTCCAGAAGGCGAATCCCTTCCCCATGAGCATTTACGACAATGTGGCGTATGGCCCGCGCATCCATGGCATCCGCAACAAGGCGAAACTCGACATGATCGTCGAGCGTTCGCTCCGTCAGGCAGCCATCTGGGACGAAGTCAAGGATCGCCTGAAGAAAAACGCGCTCGGCATGTCCGGCGGTCAGCAGCAGCGCCTGTGCATTGCCCGCGCGCTGGCCGTGGAGCCCGAGGTGCTTCTGATGGACGAATCCACCTCTGCGCTGGACCCGATTTCCACAAGCAAAATCGAGGACCTTGCAGCGGAGCTGAAAAAGGATTATACTATCATTATGGTGACGCACAACATGCAGCAGGCGGCCCGCATTTCGGACAATACGGCATTCTTCCTGCTTGGGGATATGATCGAATTCGGGAAAACCGAGAAGCTTTTTTCCATGCCGAAAGATAAGCGCACGGAAGACTACATCACCGGCCGGTTTGGCTGATGGCACACGCAGAAGGAGGATGCACGGATGAGAAACCGTTTTGACGAACAGCTGGAAAGATTGAATGTGGAACTGATCCGCATGGGCGCCCTGTGCGAGGATGTGATCTCGCAGGCGGCGAAGGCGCTCGAGACGCCAACGGATGAATTCCGCCAGATCGTCTACGATACAGACCATGAAATCGACCGCAAGGAACGCGAGATCGAATCGCTTTGCATGCGGCTTCTGTTGCAGCAACAGCCGGTGGCGAGCGACCTGCGCCTCATTTCCTCGGCGCTTAAAATGATCTCCGATATGGAGCGCATCGGCGATCAGGCCGCGGATATCGCGGAAATGACCGCCTACCTCAAGGATAACGGTATGGACAGCCAGCTCCATATTGCCGAGATGGCCCGCGCGACGATCCAGATGGTGACGGGCAGCGTCGATTCCTTTGTGCGCCGCGATCTGGAACTGGCCCGCAAGGTGCAGGCGGATGACGACGTGGTGGACGCGCTGTTCAACCGCGTGAAAAAGGAGCTTGTCGAACGCATTGCGAGCGATCGGTCGAGCGGCGAAGACTGCATCGACCTGATGATGATCGCCAAATACTTCGAGCGCATTGGCGACCATGCGGTGAACATTGCCGAGTGGGTGGAGTTTGCGGCCACCGGCCAGCACAGTTGATTGGTGGGGGCACGGCCCTCCCGGGAAAGGAACATGCAGTTCTATGATTTATCTTGTTGAAGACGATGACAGTATCCGCGAGCTGGTGATATACACGCTGCGCACAACCGGCTTTGAAGCGAAGGGGTTTTCCACGGCGGCGCATTTCTGGGAAGCTGTGGAGGAGGAGATGCCTGCGCTTGTGCTGCTGGACATCATGCTGCCGGATGAAGACGGCCTGCACATCTTAAAGCGGCTGCGCGGCAACGCGGAGACGGCCGATCTCCCTGTGATCATGCTCACGGCTAAAAGTACCGAATACGACCGCGTTCTGGGGCTTGACAGCGGTGCGGACGACTATATTCCGAAGCCCTTCGGCATGATGGAGCTTGTTTCGCGCGTAAAGGCCCTGTTGCGCCGCGCGACAAAGCAAAGCGATGAAAAGCTGCTTACAGCCGAATCGCTTTCGGTGGATGTGAAGCGCCATATCGTGACGGTCGACGGGCAGGCGGTTTCGCTGACGTACAAGGAGTTCGAGCTGCTCTGCTATCTGCTTGAAAACCGCGGCGTGGTGCTCACGCGCGACCAGATCCTTTCAAAAATCTGGGATTACAATTACAGTGGGGAAACGCGGACCGTGGATGTGCATATCCGCACGCTGCGCCAGAAGCTCGGCGCGATGGGCGGTTTAATTGAAACGGTGCGTGGCGTCGGCTACCGCTTGGCGGAGAAGCTGCAAAAGCCCGCGGAAGGGGGAAAGGACGAGGCATGAAGAAGAAAATTATCTGGAGCATGTCGATGATCGCGCTGGTGTCCATTGTGTTTTCCATGGTGCTTTCCGGCGTGGTTTCCTATTACGACTCGTTGGAAATCATTAAGAATTCCACCATGGCTGAAAGCCAGTATATCCAGAGCGGCATTGAGAAAAACGACGATTACCTTGACAGTATTCGTTCGGTCGGATACGGCACCAGCACGCAGAGTGTGCGCGTGACGCTCATCGAGGCGGACGGTACGGTCTCCTTCG
The DNA here is from genome assembly GCA_002305575.1 of Ruminococcaceae bacterium UBA1417. Lineage (GTDB taxonomy): Bacteria > Bacillota > Clostridia > Oscillospirales > Acutalibacteraceae > Hominenteromicrobium. The sequence goes on along the minus strand of DBPP01000040.1, from coordinate 31,064 downwards.
ACAGCGTGGCGGATGCGGCAGAGATGGAAAACCATGCCGACCGCCCCGAGGTGATCGATGCACACGCGACGGGTACAGGCGAATCGATCCGTGAGTCGGAGACAGTCAACATGCAGTCGTACAATTATGCGGTGCTCATGGCCGATGGGCGCGTGCTGCGCCTTTCGGTCGGCATGAAAACGGTGTTCGGTTCCATTGAACGCATGGTGCCGTGGATGGTGCTGTGTTCCATCGTTGTGCTGCTCTTTGCCGTCGTGCTTTCCACCTATCGCACGAAGCAGATTGTCAAGCCGATCAACAATATCGATCTGGATCACCCGATGGAAAACGACGTATACGACGAATTGGCGCCCCTCTTTTTGCGCATCGAGCGTCAAAACGAGACGATTCAGGAAAAAATGGAGGAGCTCAACCGCAAGCAGAACGAGTTTACGGCAATCACCGAAAACATGCAGGAGGGCTTCATCGTCGTCGATTCCAAGGGCGACGTGCTTTCCTACAATACGAGCGCGGTGCGGCTGCTGGGGATCGATCGCGGCGCCGGCCAGCGCCATGCGAGCGTGCTGACCTTCAACCGCAGCCACGATTTCCGTGACGCCGTGGATTTGGCGCTTTCCGGCACGGCCACTGAGCGCGTGACCCGCATCGGCGCGCACAGCTACAACCTGATCGCCAACCCCGTTCTGGGCGAAGCCGGTGTGCGCGGCGCGGTGATCGTGTTGCTCGACGTGACGGAAAAGGAGGAAAGCGAGCGGATGCGCCGCGAGTTTACAGCGAACGTGTCCCACGAGCTCAAGACGCCGCTCACCTCGATTTCGGGTTATGCGGAGATTATCCGCAACGGCTTGGTTCGCAGCGAGGACATCCCGCGCTTTGCCGGAAACATCTATACGGAGACGCAGCGGCTGATCACGCTCGTTGAGGACATCATCAAGCTGTCGCAGCTGGATGAGCGCGCGGTAGAGCTGGAGCGCACGCGAGTCGATTTGCAGGGCATTGCGCGCGATGTGGCCGAGCGCCTGCGTGCGACCGCGGAGAAAAACCGCATCCGGCTGCAGGTTACAGGGGAGGCGGCTGAGGTGACGGGTGTTCCCCGGATTCTCGATGAGATGATCTTCAACCTGGTAGACAATGCGGTGAAGTACAACCGGACCGGCGGCAAGGTGGACATCACGACCGGGGTACGGGACGGCCACGCGTTTGTCGAAGTGGCGGACGACGGTATCGGGATTCCGGAACAGGATCGCGAGCACGTTTTTGAGCGCTTCTACCGCGTGGACAAAAGCCGCTCGAAGCAGATCGGCGGCACGGGCCTCGGCCTTTCGATCGTAAAGCATGGCGCGGCGTTCCATAATGTGCATGTGGCCCTGCAAAGCCGCGAAGGTGTGGGCACGACCGTGCGCATCACCTTTTAGTCCGCTGTCCCTAAATGAATTTCTTGAGCGCCTGTGGCAAAGCAGCCACGGGCGCTTTTGTGTCTGTCGAAACCTTTCCCCGCCATGCGCAAAAGCCAAAAGAGAAGGTCGCGCTATAACTTGCCCATGGCGGGCAGAAAGGCGGAAAATAGCGGGATTTGCAAGGCGCAAAGCGCTCCCTCTGCGGAGTAAAAGGCCCCATCGGTTGACTTTTTCGTACGGCTTGTTATAATAAAGGCGAATTCAGGCGGCGGATGCGGCCGCGGGAAAGGAAAATGAGCGATGATGGAGTTTATCAAGGCGGCGGCGCGCGTTGTGCCTGCGCAGCGCCAACTCGACTGGTTCGAAATGGAGCGCTATGCGTTTGTGCATTTCGGCGTCAACACATTCACGGATCGCGAATGGGGAGAAGGCACCGAGGCCGAAGCGATTTTTAATCCAACAAAGCTGGATTGTGACCAGTGGGTGGAGGCGATCAAGTCTGCAGGGCTTCGGGGAATGATCCTCACGGCGAAGCATCACGACGGTTTTTGCCTGTGGCCGAGCCGGTACACCGAACACAGCGTGAAAAACAGCCCGTTTCAGGGCGACGTCGTGCGCGAAGCGGCGGAAGCGTGCCGGCGCGGCGGTATCAAGTTCGGCTTTTACCTCTCACCGTGGGACCGCAACTCCAAGCTGTACGGTACGCCGGCGTACAACGATTACTTCTGCAATCAGCTCGAAGAGCTGCTCACCGGCTACGGCGACATTTTCTGCGTTTGGTTTGACAACGCCTGCGGCGAAGGGGAAAACGGCAAAAAGCAGGTGTATGACTTCCCGCGCTACTTTGCATTGATTCGAAAGTATCAGCCGAACGCCGTGATTTTCAATGATTTCGGCCCTGACACGCGCTGGTGTGGCAACGAGGCCGGCATAGCGCGCCATTCGGAATGGGCGGTTGTGCCCAGCGAGCTTTGCTTCTACAGCGATGTGCAGACCGGCCCCGGCCCGATGGCGGATGCCGGCTCCCTCGATTACATGTACAACACGAACCGCGAAATCGGTACGATGCCGAACATCCTCTATTCCAAAGGGCTTGTTTTTGCACCGGCGGAGATCAATATGTCGATCCGGCCCGGCTGGTTTTGGCATGAAAATGAGGCGCCGCATTCGCTCGAGCGGTTGTACAACACGTATCTGCGCTCCTGCGGGGCGAACGCCTGCATGAACCTCAACGTACCGCCGAACCGTGAAGGGCGGATCGATGCGCGCGACGTGGAGCGGCTCCGTGAGCTGGGCGATCTGATCCGCACGACCGTGGAAAGTCCAATTCCGTGCACCGTCACGCGTGTGGGCGGTACGGAGACGCAGCCGGTGTATGAAGTGCGCACGGCGGAGCCGGTGGAGATCGGCTGTGTCATCCTGCGGGAGGATCTGACAAAGGGACAGCGTGTCGAGGGCTTCCGCATTCTCGGTCTCGGCGGCGCCAAAACCGATTACGCGCTGTACGAGGGCACCTGTATCGGCAACAAGCGTATTTGTATGCTCGAGGACCCATTCGCCGTGCAGAATCCGTTGACCGGGTACACGGAAAAGAAGCTTTCCGGCGTGCGTGTGCAGATCACCGCCGCGCGCGATGAGGTGTTCCTGCGGGAAATCAGCCTTGCGCGCGGCCGGCACTGAATCCACCCCGCATGACTTGCAGCCCTTTGCGGCTGCGGAAAGGAGCGTGCGCCATGCATGCACAAATCGATCTGACATTGGTGCGGGACATCCGCGACCTGCACGAAGCCATCAACGCGGAGCTGCGTCTGCGCCGCGTCGCGCCGACGCTTGAGGCGTTGCGGGAGGCTTTGGAAAACCCGCGCTGTGCAGCGGAGATTGAGCTGGTCGGGTATGGACAGATCACGGGCGCACTTTGGACGTACGTGAACGAGCTGATCGAAATGATCGTCATCGCGGGGGAGAAAAATCCCGGAGTCCGCGTGACGATTACGGTATAACGCTTTGCAGGTGGCGGAAGCCGCCCGTCTGGCGGAGGCGTTTGTGCGGGCGGAGGCTGCGCGGTATCCCGGCTTCTTTGGCGCGTACCTCGCCGGTTCGATTTTGCAGCTGACGGCGGCGGACACACTGCCCGACGGATCCGACGTCGATGTGGTGCTGGTGTTTGAGGATCCCGCCGTGTATCCCCACAACAAGCTGGAATACGGCGGAATCCTGTTGGAGGCTTCTGCACTGCCGGCGTCTGTGTTTTCCGACGCGGAGACAGTGCTCACGACGCATTATCTGGCGTGGGCGATGGCGCATGGGCGCATCCTGCTCGATCTCTCCGGCACGCTTTTGTGCCGGCACCGGGAAGCGGCGGCGCTGTGGCAGAGCGGCAAATACCTGCGTGCGCGCCGGGATGGGTTTCTCACGCAGCTTGCCGAAGGCGCCGCATCTTGCCCGCAGGATGCCCCGTTGCAGGACAAAGTGACGGCGTGGGCGTTCGGCGCGGGCATCGCCACGTTCCCGATTCTGACGGCCGCCGGAAAAAATTGCACGGTGCGCCGGCGGTTTTCGGCCGTGCGCACCGTGCTGGATGCGTATGGAGAGATGGAATTCTATGCGCGTCTCACGGCGCTTTTGACGGGGCCCACGTGTTTCGCCGCGCAGCTTGCGCCGCATATGGAGGCATTGGAAGCGGTATTCCGTTGCGCGTGCGCGTCGACTGGCCCTTCGGAAACCTGGCGCTTCCGCTGTGAAATCCGGCCGGCGCTGTTCGGCGCAGCCATTGAGGACACACGGCGGATCCTTCGGTCGCCGTTCCCGCAGGACGCGGTGTTCTGGATGCTTGCGACGTTCGCACGCTGTATGACAGTGCTGTGGATGGACGATGCAGTGGCGTGGCGCGCATGGCTGCCGGCGTTGCGGGCGTTTCTGGCTGTGCTCGGCATACACAGCGACGCAGATTTTGCGGCGCGGCGCGCGCAGCTCACGGCACTTTTGCCGGAAATCCATGCTTTGACAGAGCGGATGCTCGCAGCGCGCGGCAAATGAATGGTGGCGCAGTCATTCCGCGTCCTTGTCGGCGCAGAGCAGCTTTTTAAAGGCGCGGATCGCAATGCTTTGCGGGTGTGAAGCGTCCTCGATCAGGCAGACGGCGCGCTCGGGAATGCTTTCCCGCACGGCGATGGGGTACACCGTGCCCTGCGCGATGGCGTCGGCCGCGAGCGTTTCGGAGAAGAAGCCGATGCCGAGGTTGTGCTGCACCATCGGCAGCACCTGATCCATCGTTGCCGCCTCGATATCGACGTGAAACGGCAGATCGTGCTTCAAAAACAGATGCTGGTAAAAGGCGTAGGTGCTCGTGTTTTCGCCGAGCGAGATAAATGGGTACTGTCCAACCTCACGCAGGGTATGGGTGCCCGTCGCCAGATGGCGAAACTGCGGACCACCCAGCAGAATCTCCCGGAACGAGAGCAGGCGCGTTTCGCGCAGCGGCCGCGTGGTACCGGCCGGGGCGGTGACTACGGCGCAGTCCAGCAGGCCGCGGCGCAGGGCGGAAATGGCCTGCGGTGTGGAATCGTTGGTCACGCGCAGGTGAACGCTGGGGTACAGGCTGTGGAAGGCGGAAAGGCGGTCGAGCAAGATCAGGTGCAGCGCTGTTTCGCTGGCTCCGATGGAAATGGAGCCGCTTTCCAGGCTGCAATCGTTGCGCAGCTCCTGTTCGCCGGCGCGCAGCTGCTCATAGGCGACGGCCACGTGCGTGTACAGGCGTTTGCCTTCCGGCGTCAGTGTGACGCCGCGGTTTGAGCGCACGAACAGCTTGCAGCCAAGCTCCTGCTCGAGGTTGTTCATGCACCGCGTGATGTTCGGCTGGTTGTTGTTGAGAGCCTCGGCTGCCCGCGTAAAGCTGCGGTATTGCGCCACAAAGTAAAAAATACGGTAGTAATCGTAGGTAACCATTGTGCAACCTGCTTTCGTATATCAAAAAGGAATGCTGGATATATCAAACATATATTTTACATGTTCTAATGGTATATAGTATAATACAGTCGATTCCGGATTACAAGCCCCGAAATGGACTGTAAATCCGTCGGTCCATGTCAAAAATAGTTGAGATATAGAGCCGCATTCTGCGTCCGTCGATAGGGCGGCCGGATGCGGTTGTCTTCTGTGGAGAGAGCTTAAGGAAGGAGGCGGTGGCTGCCGCGTGTTTCCGGCAGAAGCCGGAAATTCTCGGAGAGGGAATATTGTGCGGGGTGCGGGCTAAAAAGGCCGGCGTTTGGCACACAGTGTGTTTGGGCCTGTCGGTGTGTGTGCGGCAGCTCAAATTCCGAAGGAAAGGATAGCCTTTGCGGGGCAAAGGCGCGGTGGTTAATATGAAAGAAAGGAAAAAATGGCTGATTGTCTGGATCTGTCTTGTCGCGGTCCTGCTTGTCGCCAGTATCCTGGTGCCCGGAAACGCCAAAAGCGAATCCATTCAGGAAACGATGCGCGACGCCGTGCTCCACGACACGGGCAGAATCAGCTTTTTCGGCCTGAAGGATGTGAATCCGGGCTTTATTTCGGCTGTCACGGTCTCCGTGTTTCTGCTGCTGTTTGCGGCATGCGTGCGGATTTTTGCGATCCCCCGGTTCAAAATGCGCCCGGGAAAATTCCAGATGCTCATCGAGCAGCTCGTTTCCCTGTTTGACAACATGGCCAAAACGAACAGCCCGCATCGCAACGGGTTTCTCGGCGCATACATCTTCGGTGCAGGCGTTTACATTTTCGTCGGCACGTTTTTTGAGTTGTTCGGTGTGCAGATGCAGACCACGGCGGGGCACATGATCACCCTGCCGGCGCCGCTTTCAGACGTCAACGCGGCAATCGCGATGGGCTGCATGTCTTATCTTGTCATCCTGTCGGGCGGTGTTGCGCAGAACGGCCTCAGGGGCGTAGGCAGCACGCTGAAGGAATTTTCTCTGCCCATCTCCATGAGCTTCCGTCTGTTTGGCGCTCTGCTGAGCGGTCTGCTCGTGACGGAACTGGTTTATTATTATGTCAATCTCAGCTTTGTACTTCCGGTCGTCGTGGCGGTGATGTTCACGCTGCTGCACGCGCTTATCCAGAGCTATGTGCTCACGATGCTTGTCGCGCTGTATTACGGCGAGGTTTCGGAAGTGCATGAGAAAAAAGTATCCAAAAAAGCAAAGGTCGAAGCGGCCTGACAGAAAGGAATGTTCACGATGAAAATCAATCTGAAGAGAGTTTCCATGATCCTGCTTGTGGTGATCGCGCTGCTTGCGCTGGCGATCCCGGTATTCGCAGAAACCACGAACGACAACGCGCAGCCGACCGCAACGGCGGCACAGAGCGCGGATGAAGCCGCTTCCACCGATGACGGCACCCTTGGCTCGAAGGCACTGGCTTCCGGCGTGGCCGTCGGTCTTGCCGCAGCGGGCGGCGCCATCGCAATGGGCCTTTCCGCAGGCAAGGCGGTTGAGGGCATTTCCCGCCAGCCGGAGGCAGAGGGCAAAATTCGTACAACGCTGATGCTCGGTCTGGTCTTTATCGAGACGGCGATCATCTACGCGCTGCTCGTTGTTATCCTGATTATCTTTGTCCTGTAAAGGCAGGTGGAAACTGTGCCATTAAATATTGATTGGCAGCAGATTTTGCTGCATGCTTTGAACTTTGTAATTCTGGTCGGCGGTCTGTACTTCCTTCTGTTTGGCCCCGTGAAGAAATTCATGGCAAAGCGTGAGGAATATTGCCGTGGAATGGAAGAAAAAGCGGCGCAGACACTTGAAGAAGCAGAGAAACTGAAAGCGGATTATGCTGCACAGCTTCAGACAGTCGACGAAGAGATTGACCGCAAGAGAGCTGAAGCGCAGCATGCTTTGGATGTTTCCGTGCAACAGCAGCTTACCGATGCAAAGGCACAGGCGGCTGAAATTGTTATGGATGCGCACAAGGCAGCGGACCGCACGCGCGAGAAGATCCTTGCGGACACGCAGAAGGAATTGACGGAAATTGCTGTGCAGGCTGCTAAGAAGCTGGTGTATGAGAATCAGACCGACATCTTCGACAGCTTCCTCAATAAGGTGGAGGGAGGAGAGCCGAATGAATAGTTCGAAGCAGATGGAACGCAGAGCGGTTCTCTACAGCGATGTGCAGCCCACCGCGGAGCAGGAAAAGCGTTTTGAAGATTTTCTGCGCCGTAAGTATGGCGAAGAAGTGCCGCTGCAATGGGAAAAAGATCCTGAGCTCCACGGCGGATTCCGCCTGCAGGTGGACTTTCACAAGCAGGTTGGCGCGGATGTGTACGACTGGAGCTTGGAAGGACGCCTGCGCCAGTTTAAAGATCGTCTCTCTAAGCTGACCACAAACGTCACCTCTGTCATCACACTGATGCAGGAGGCTGTTGAGAACTGGACGCCGGAGGCTTTGGCAGAAGAGACCGGCGTGGTGCTGACCGTGGGCGATGAAATTGCGGTCGTCAGCGGTTTGGAGCACGTGGCTTACGGCGAGATCCTGCTGTTTTCCTCCGGCGTACGCGGTATGGTGCAGGATTTGAGACGTGACCGAATCGGCTGCGTTCTCTTTGGCGACAGCGCCTTGATTACAGAAGGCAGCATTGTGCGCCGTACCGGCCGCACCGCCGGTATTCCGGTGGGCGATGGTTTCCTCGGGCGTGTCGTCGACGCACTCGGCTCGCCGATCGACGGCAGGGGCCCCATTGAGGCGGCCGATTACCGTCCGATTGAAATGCCCGCGCCGGGCATCATCGACCGTCAGCCGGTTGATGCGCCGATGGAAACGGGTCTGCTCGCCATTGACGCGATGTTCCCGATCGGCCGCGGCCAGCGTGAGCTGATCATCGGTGACCGTCAGACCGGTAAGACCGCATTGGCGCTGGACACCATTTTGAACCAGAAGGGCAAGGATGTCGTCTGCATTTATGTTGCGATCGGCCAGAAGTCCAGTTCTGTGGCGAAGCTCGTGGAAACGCTGAAGCGCCGCGGGGCTATGGAGTATACGGTCGTCGTCAATGCGCCTGCCTCCGCTTCTTCTCCGCTGCAGTACATTGCCCCGTATGCGGGCTGTGCGCTCGGCGAATACTTCATGTATCAGGGCCGCGACGTCCTGATCGTTTACGACGACCTTTCCAAGCACGCCATCGCGTACCGCGCGCTGAGCCTGCTTTTGGAGCGTTCCCCGGGCCGTGAGGCATATCCGGGCGACGTTTTCTACCTGCATTCCCGTTTGCTCGAGCGTTCGGCGCACCTCTCTGAGGAAAAGGGCGGCGGCAGCATGACAGCCCTGCCGATCGTCGAGACGCAGGCGGGCGACGTTTCCGCGTATATCCCGACGAATATCATTTCGATCACTGACGGCCAGATCTTCCTCGAGAGCGACCTGTTCTTCTCGGGTCAACGTCCGGCTGTCAACGTCGGCCTGTCGGTTTCCCGTGTCGGCGGCGCCGCGCAGACCAAGGCTATGAAAAAGGCGGCGGGCACGCTCCGCCTCGATCTCGCCCAGTACCGCGAGATGGAGGTATTTACGCAGTTCTCGAGCGATCTCGACGAAACGACGAAACGCCAGCTCGCCTACGGCCAGAGCCTGATGCGCCTTCTGCGCCAGGCGCAGTACCAGCCGATGACCCAGCATGAGCAGGTCATCACGCTGATTGCCGCGCAGGATCATGTCATGCAGGAGGTGCCGCTCAACGAGGTCAACACTTTCCAGAAAGCGCTGATCGCCTGGGCGGAGCAGCAGGCGCCGGAGCTTTGCGCGCGTATCGACCGCACCGGCCAGCTTTCCGATGAAGACCGCACGGATATCCAGCATTTTTCGAAGGCTTTTCTCGGCCAGTATCAGGAAAGCCATAAGGAGCAGTGAGTGCCATGGCCGGTACGAAAGAAATTAAAAACCGGATTGAAAGCGTCAAGGATACGAAAAAGATCACGAACGCGATGTATCTGATCGCTTCCACAAAGCTGCGCAAGGCGAAAAGCGGACTGGAGCGTACGCGCCCGTATTTCGAGGCGCTGCAGGGGGAGATCAAACGGATCTTCCGCACCGCGGGCGACGTGGACAGCCGCTATTTTTATCCGCCTGAAGGCGCGCCGCCGCTCAACGGCACGTATGGTTGCCTGGTCATCACGGCAGATAAAGGCCTGGCCGGCGCGTATAATCAGAACGTGATCAAGGAAGCGCAGCGGATGCTCAAGGAGCACCCGGATACAAAGCTGTTCGTTGTCGGCGAATACGGGCGGCATTTCTTCGCCCAGCATAATATTCCGATCGAACGCAGTTTCCTCTATACGGCGCAGAACCCCACGATGGATCGTGCCCGCGAGATCTGCGCGATTTTGCTCGACGGCTTTGACCGCGGTGAGCTGGAAAAGATTTTCGTCATTTACACCGATATGGAGAACAGCCTCACCTCCTCGGCGCACAGCACGCGTCTGCTGCCGTTCCACCGCGCACATTTTGTTACGACGACCGTGGAAAAGGCGGTAACGGAGCCGTTTGAGTTTGTGCCTTCCATTGAAGCGGTGCTTGATAACATTATGGAAAGCTATATATCCGGCTTCATCTACAGCGCGCTGATCGATAGTTTCTGCAGCGAGCAGAACGCCCGTATGACGGCGATGGACGCCGCGAACCGGAACGCGGAAAAGCTCCTGGGCGAGCTTTCGCTCCAGTACAACCGGGTGCGTCAGGCCGCCATCACGCAGGAGATCACGGAGGTTTCCGCAGGCGCCAAGGCGCAGCGGCAAAAAAACAGCCGGTAAGCGTTACGCAACGGCTTTTATGCGGCACAGTTTGTTTGCCGGTCACAGGTGCAGGGCCGGCAGCCTGCCACAGGCAGGGCCGCAAAACGTGCACCGCGCAGAAAGGGTAGTGGTTATAAGCGTGAGCAGTTTGAATATAGGAAAAATTGTACAGATCTCCGGACCGGTTATCGACGTATTGTTCGAAGACGGCGCTATTCCGCGGATCCGGGAAGCGCTCACCGTTCGAAATGGGGACAAAGCGTACGTGATGGAGGTCGCCCAGCATGTGGGCGATGATACCGTGCGTTGCATCATGCTCGCCGGCAGCGAAGGACTTTCCCGCGGTATGCCGGTGGAGGCGCCGGGCAAAACGATTGAGGTGCCCGTCGGTGAAACGACGCTCGGGCGGATGTTTAATGTGCTTGGCGAACCGATTGACGGTGGCGAGCCCATTCCGGACGACGCAGAGCGCCACAGCATTTACCGCGAGCCGCCTTCGTTCGAAGAGCAGAGCCCGGCGGTTGAAATCCTCGAAACGGGCATCAAGGTGATCGATTTGCTGGAGCCTTACCCGAAGGGCGGTAAAATCGGCCTCTTCGGCGGTGCGGGCGTTGGCAAAACGGTTCTGATTCAGGAGTTGATCCACAACGTTGCCATGGAGCACGGCGGCTATTCGGTGTTCACCGGTGTTGGCGAACGCAGCCGTGAGGGCAACGACCTCTGGCACGAAATGCGTGAGAGCGGTGTCGGCGATAAGACCGCGCTCGTCTTCGGCCAGATGAACGAATCGCCCGGCGTGCGTATGCGCGTCGCGCTTTCCGGCCTCACGATGGCGGAATATTTCCGCGATCAGGAGCACAAGGACGTTCTGCTTTTCATCGACAACATCTTCCGTTTCGTGCAGGCGGGCAGCGAGGTTTCCACGCTGCTGGGCAGAATGCCTTCCGCCGTCGGTTATCAGCCGACGCTGGCCAATGAAATGGGCGAGCTGCAGGAGCGCATCACCTCCACGAAGGAAGGCTCCGTCACTTCCGTGCAGGCGGTTTACGTCCCGGCGGACGACCTGACCGACCCGGCGACGGCGACCACCTTCGCCCACTTGGACGCGACGACGGTGCTTAGCCGTAAAATTGCCGAGCAGGGCATTTATCCGGCGGTTGATCCGCTTGAATCCTCCTCCCGTATTCTCGAGGCGGATATTGTCGGCGAGGAGCATTATCGTATTGCGCGCCGGGTACAGGAAACGCTGCAAAAATACAGCGAGCTGCAAGATATCATTGCGATTCTCGGTATGGATGAACTCAGCGACGAAGACCGCTTGACGGTTATGCGCGCGAGAAAAATCCAGCGTTTCCTTTCGCAGCCGATGCACGTGGCGGAAAAGTTTTCGAACAATCCCGGCGTCTATGTGCCGCTCAAGGAGACGCTCCGCGGCTTTAAGGCCATTGTGGACGGCGAAATGGATGCTTACCCGGAGGCTGCGTTCTTTAACGTCGGCACCGTGGAGGACGTGATCGCCAAGGCGAAAGCGCTGGAGACGGAGGCGGTCTGATGAACACGTTTCAAGTGCACATCTTTCATGCCAACAGCCCGTTTTACGAAGGCGAGTGCGAGTCGCTGATTCTTCCGACCACAGAGGGCGATTACGGTATTCTGGCCAACCACAGCAATATGATTGCGGCGGTTGTGCCCGGTACGATGACGTACCGGCTGCCCGGACAGCCGGAGCAGCTGGCGGCGGTTTCGGCAGGGCTTGTCAAGGTGGAGAACAATGACGTGCTTGTGCTCGTCGACTCCGCAGAGCGCCCGGAGGAAATCGATGCGAACCGCGCCGAGCGTGCGGCCGCAGAGGCCAAAGAAGCGATTCTCCAGCGGAAAACCGTGCAGGAATACAAACTGGCGCAGGCCAATCTGGCGCGTGCCATCAATCGTCTGCGCGTCAAGCGGAGCTTTCACCAATAAATCCGGAAATATCATACAGAGCAAACGGCGTCTACCCGCTTTCTGCAGGGCAGACGCCGTTTTTGCGTTCGAGGCGATGGACGACAAAACGCTTGACTTCCAGTTGGGTTTAGGGTGTAAACTGAAAAAAACGACACGGGTCGCGGGGATTCGGCACCGATTGCCCGTGTGGATGGATCCTGCCCGAAAGGAGAGGAATAGGATGCGGATCAAAGAGGTTTCGGAAAAATTTGGAATTTTGCCGACGACGCTGCGCTTTTATGAGGAAAAGGGGCTCACGCCGCCGGTGCCGCGCGACGAAAACGGCGTGCGCGTATATGGGGAATTCGAGCTCAACTGGGTGAATTTCATCAAATGTATGCGCAGCGCTGGCTGCTCGATCGCTATGTTGCAAAAATACAGCCAACTTTGCCGCGAGGGCGATGCAACGATTGCGGACCGCCTCGCGCTTTTGAAGCAGCAGTGCGCCGCGCTGGAGGAAAAGGAACGCGCGCTGCAGGAATCGCTGACCATACTGCGCGAGAAAATTGAGACGTACGACCAGCGCCTCTTGCAGCATGAGAAAAAGCTGCGCAATGTGAAAACGCCGTAAGGCGCGCGCTTGCTTCAATGACGAAACACAAAGACAATGGCGCGCATCACGATCGGAGAAAGCATCCGTTCCGCAGAACACCGTGCCAATCTGCGAATTTTGCTAAAAACTGTCAAGCATAAAGCTCCTTTCCGAAAACACAATAGTAACAACAAACGCGAGAAAAGAAAAAAGGAGTAAACAAAATGAGCAACAGCAAAATGGTGCCCGAGGCACAGGATGCAATGAACCGTTTCAAGATGGAAGCTGCCAATGAAGTCGGCGTCAACCTCAAGCAGGGGTACAACGGCGACCTGACCTCCAAGCAGGCCGGCTCGATCGGTGGCCAGATGGTCAAGAAGATGATCAAGTCTTACGAGGAGAGCATGAAGTAAACACGCTCTCGGCGGGGCGCCCGGAAACGGGCGTCCTTTTCTTTTGCATTCATGTTCTGTTTTGGCGCCGCGGTCACTCGTAATCCTCGATGCGCTTGTAGGCTTCGGGGAGCGTATCTACCCGGATGCCGGCCGCAAGCAGCGTGCGGTCCGAAGCCGTCAAGCGGGAGAGCGGGGTGTCGATGGTGTAGATGGGTGCCGTGCTGTCGCTCTGAAAAATGGCGACGGTATCTTCGTAAGCGCGGATCACATAATACACTTCAGAATTCTTAATATTTTTTGAATTTGCCGCATCCGGAGAAGCGTTTCCTTGACTTGCCGTTTCGTTTGAGCTATAATGAACGGGTGAATTTATGTTGACATCCGTGTATACAGCGGTGGGCGCTGATTCGCGTGTGCTGAGTGCGGCAGCAGTCAGAAGCGTGGCAAGCGCCGTGAGGAGCAAGGCCCACTGTGTATACCGGCGCAGCTTGTCCGGCTGAAGATTTTTCCACTGGTATTTCATTATAAATCGTCCTTTCACATGGCGTTTCAAGTCCTTAACTGTGCATAGTATCGGCGAAAACTGGCAAAAATATACACGCCCGCCGCTTATGCACAAAAATGGTTTCAGGGAGGTTCATCGTGCTGCATAAAGAAGATATCAATAAATACAATACAACGCAGATGACCGGTAGGCCGATGGGACGCACCGATGGCGAAATGGCCCGCTCGGCGGGTGCTACGGCGCAGACGGTGCTTTCCATGGTCTGGAAATTTTTTAAAACCTTTATTGTTATCGGTGTGATCACAGGCTGCTTGGTGGGCTTCAGCGCACTGTCCGTCATATGGAGCTACCACGATGAGAAGCTGACCGCCAGCCTTTCGTCCTTCAAGCTCAGCGAATCGAGTTATGTGTACGTGACGGATTCGCTGCACATTGAGAGCGTGGATACCGCCAACTGGACGGAGCACTTGCGCTATAACGGCTCAGAGATCCGCACGCGCGTTGACTTCACACAGATCCCGCAGATTATGAAGGACGCGATGGTCGCGATTGAGGACAAGCGCTTCTACCAGCATAATGGTGTGGACTGGCGTCGCACGCTCGGTGCGGTGTACGGCTTGATTACAGGTACCGATACCGCCGGCGGCTCTACGATTACGCAGCAGCTGATCAAGAACCTTACCGGTGAAAATCAGGTCAGTATCACGCGTAAGGTGAAGGAAATCTTCATGGCGCTGAATCTGGAAAAAGAATACACGAAAGACGAGATCCTCGAGGCCTACCTGAATGTCGTCAACTTCGGCAACGGTTATTACGGCGTGCAGGCGGCGGCGAAAGGCTATTTCGGCAAAAACATCTGGGAGTGCAGCATCGCGGAATGCGCCACCATTGCGGCGACGACCCAGAACCCCACGGCGCTGTGCGTCTTCTACTATCCGGAAGCGAATAAGGAACGCCGAGATACGGTTATTCAGGAGATGTACGATCAAGGGAAAATCAGCAAGGCCGAGTATGAAGAGGCGTTGGAGGAATCCGATAATCTCAAGCTGCGCGGCATTGATTTTGAAGCGGATGTGGACGATGAAGATGGCGAGGACGACAATTCCGTGCAGGACGACGTTTGGAACTGGTACGACGAGGAAGTCTTTGAGGACGCCGTCGACCTGCTGATGGAGTACTCCAACGTCGACCGCGAGAACGCCGTCGATATGCTGTACAACAGCGGCCTGAAGATCTATTCCGCCCAGTATGTCCCGCTGCAGGAAGGGTTTGAAAGTCTGCTCAAAAATAACTGGCAGTCCTATACCTACGACAGCGTGCTCTGGTCTGGCGCCTGTCTGATGGAGTATGACGGACGCATTTTGGCCGTCAATTCCAATAAGGTGGACGGCGACGGCAATTACATCGATAAGGACGCCAACCGCGTTTGGAACAATGTTTCCTCGACGACCAACTCCCCCGGTTCTTCCATCAAGCCGATCGGCGTCTATGCGCCGGCGCTGGAAAACAACATCATCACCTATGGTTCCGTTGTGGAGGACAAGCCACTGCCCAACTATTTCGGCCAGGGACAGCCCGGCCCGAACAATTTCGACGGCACGTACAGTGGCATGACGAATGTGGACCGCGCGATCACGGAGTCTCTGAACGCCCCGGCAGTCCAGATCGTCAACAAGATGACGCCGCTTGTCAGCTATGAGTTCCTCACACAGAACCTGCATATCTCCTCGTTGACGGAGGCAGATGCCTACAACCTCGGCGGCGTCTCCATCGGCGGCCTGGAAAAGGGCATCAGCGTGCGCGAAATGACCGCGGCATATCAGGTTTTCGGAAACGGCGGCAAGTATTACGAGCCGTATACGATCTACCGCATTGAAGACCACGACGGCAATGTTCTCTATGACTATCAGGATCGCGAGCCCGAGCAGGCCATGTCGTTTGACAACGCGACCATTATGAACAAGCTGCTCCACCTGCCCATTGAGGGTACGGATGGCGCCTACGCGACAGCCAATATGGTTTACCGCTCTGATCTCGACCAGATCGGCAAGACCGGTACGTCGGAAGAATACACCAACATCTGGTACATGGGCGGCACGCCGTCGTTTGTCTGCGGCATCTGGTATGGCCATGAGACGCTGAGCGAGGTGTACGACACCGATGGTGCGAAGAAGATGTACAACGGCATCATCAACTGGCTGGATGAAAATTATTCCGAATTCCTGCACAGCGGCAGCTATGTGCTGAGCGACAATGTGGTGCAGCTCTCCTATTGCCGCAGCAGCGGCAAGCGTCCGGGATCCGGCTGTACGGATATTGCGACTGGCTGGTTCTCGCAGGACAATGTGCCCGGCACATGCAACGGCAATTCCGACCATATCGCCGGTGCCAAGGTGAGCCCGTCGCCGAGTCCGTCCGTGAGCCCGTCGCCGAGCGTATCGGCATCCCCAACACCGACGGCCTCCGCAACGCCGACAACAGAGCCGACACCTGTGACAACGCCGGAGCCGACGCCCGTACCGACGCCGGAGCCGACGCCTGTACAGACACCCGTGCCGACGCCGGAGCCAACACCGGAGCCAACACCCGAACCAACGCCGGAACCGCCTATAGAATCCTCGGATCAACCGGTTACGTAGATACGTTCGTGTGCCCATAATGCCATGAGAATCCGCCCCGCTCAGCAGGGCGGATTTTTTTGGATTTGGGGTTGCAATTTTTGTTGAGATGTGGTAAACTGTTTTTCGTCGCAATACAATCGTATTCAGGTGGTGGACAATGAACAGTGCATCTTATTTGTTGATCGACGAAAGCGTTCTGCCGGAAATTTACCAGAAGGTCGTGCGTGTCAACCAGCTTCTGGAAACCGGAGAAGCTTCAAACACATCCGAGGCTGTGAAGCTGGCGGGCATTTCGCGCAGTGTTTACTATAAATATAAGAACGCCGTTTTTCCGTACACCAAAAAGGAGACGGGTGCGATTATGACCGTACAGGTCGTGTTGATCGATAAGCCCGGTGTGCTTGTAAACCTGCTCACGGTGTTTTACAAAGCAAACGCCAATATCTTGACCATCAACCAGAATATTCCGGTGAAGGGGAAGGCGTTTGTTTCGGTTTCCGCGCGCAGTGAAAATATGAGCATCGAGGTGGATGAATTGCTCAAACGCCTTTTCGAGGTGCAGGGCGTCATCAAAATTGACAGCATTGTCGGATAACCGGGTAGGAAAGGAAGGAATGAAATGGTTTATATTGCAGTTCTTGGGCATGGCGTTGTGGGCTCCGGCGTGATGGAGGTCCTCACCACCCACACGGAGAGCATCCGAAAACGCGCGAAGGAGAGCATTGAAGTCAAGTACATTCTTGATCTGAAGGATTTCCCTGGCCTGCCGTACAGCGACCGCTTTACAAAGGACTTCAACGTGATTTTGAACGATCCTGCGGTGCGCATCGTTGTGGAGGTCATGGGCGGTCTCCATCCGGCGTATGATTTTGTGAAGGCGTGCCTGGAAAATGGCAAGAGCGTCGTCACCTCGAATAAGGAGCTTGTGGCCACAAAGGGCGCAGAGCTGCTGCGTATCGCGCAAGATAACAACCTGAACTTCCTGTTTGAAGCAAGTGTCGGCGGCGGTATCCCGATCATCCGGCCCATCAGCCAGTGTCTGGCCGCAAATGATGTGACGGAGATTGCCGGCATTCTGAATGGTACGACGAATTTTATCCTGACCAAGATGATCCGCGAGCAGATGAATTTTTCTGAAGCGCTCGCGCTGGCTCAGAAGCTCGGCTATGCGGAGCGCGATCCGCGCGCGGATGTGGAGGGCGACGACGCGTGCCGCAAAATCTGCATTCTGGCGTCGCTTGCCTTTGGCACGCACGTGTATCCCGATTCGGTCCATACCGAGGGTATCACGAAGATCACGCTTCAGGACGTCGATTTCGCCGATGTCTGGGGCGGCGTGATCAAGTTGATTGGCGCGGTGAAGATGCTGGAAAACGGCCAGGTGCATATTATGGTTTGCCCGATGTTTGTGCACCGCAGCAGCCAACTCGCCAGTGTGGACGATGTTTTCAACGGCATTATGGTGCGCGGCGATGCTACCGGCGACGTCGTGTTCTACGGCAAGGGCGCCGGTAAGCTGCCCACGGCGAGCGCCGTTGTAGCGGATGTGATCGACTGCGTGAAACATTTTAAGGCACGCAAGTACCTCTTCTGGGAGGAAGCGAAGCCGAATTACGTGGCTGATTTCGGCGCTATGGAAACGAGCGCATATATTCGCGTGGCGGCCGAGAGCGGCGACAAGGCGTTTGCCGCGGCCTGCGCTGTATTTGACGAGCCGACGCGTCTGCTGGCCAAACGGCCGGTGGCGGGTGAGGCGGGCTTTACGGTTTCTGGCCTGACTGAGGCGCAACTCGCCGAAAAATGCCGGGAGCTGGAAAGCCGCGGTGTCCGGGTTCTCAATTGCATCCGGATCTCCGATTATTGAGAGAAAGGACGATCCCGATGATTCGAATCGATATTCCGGCGACCAGCGCCAACCTTGGCTCCGGCTTCGACTCCCTCGGCATTGCGCTTACCATGCACAACCGCGTGTGGATGGAGGAGGCGGATGCGCTTGAGATTTCCACGACGGATGACGTGCAGGTGCCGACGGACGAAAACAACCTGATTTACTGGGCCGCCAAACACCTGTATGAGATCTGCGGGAAAAAGCTGCCCGGCCTGCGGATTATTCAGGAAAACAACATTCCGATGGCGCGCGGTCTCGGCAGCAGCTCGGCCTGCATTGTGGCCGGTATCCTCGGCGCAAACCGAATGCTCGGTTCTCCGCTTTCGCAGTCCGACCTCATCAATCTTGCGGCGCAGATCGAAGGTCACCCGGACAACACCAGCCCGGCCATCTCCGGTGGTCTGGTGGCCTCTGCCATGGAGGGGCGGCGCGTATACAGCGTCAGCGTGCCGGTTTCGGGGAAAATCAGCTTTGCCGTGATGATCCCACCGTTTGAGTTGAAGACCGAAAAAGCCCGTGGTGTGCTGCCAGCCTCCTATTCCCGGGAGGATACGGTCTACAACCTCTCGCGCTCTGCGCTGATGACGGCATCGCTCTTTTCGGGCGACTTGCAAAACCTGCGCGTGGCCGTGCAGGACCGCATCCATCAGCCGTACCGTTCCGGCCTTATCGACCATTACGACAGCGTTTTCCGCATGAGCTATGAATTGGGTTCCCTCGGTACATACGTCAGCGGCGCCGGGCCGACGATCATTTCGATGATCGATACGGCCGGTGCGGAGGATTTCGGCCAAAACTGCGCCTCGCACCTTGAAGACCGCGGCATTCGCGGCTGGCGTGTCGAAATTCTGCACGCGGACCCCGAGGGCGCCAAAATCATTATTGAATAAATTTTCACTGCGGCATTGCCGCGCGGGCAGCTTTTGCCCGGCAGAAAGGAATGTGTTCACCTATGGCATTGATCGTTCAGAAGTTCGGCGGCACCTCCGTGCGCGACGCCGAGCGGCTGTTCAACGTCGCCGACATCGTCACTTCGACGTATCGAGACGGCAACGACGTCGTTGTGGTTGTCTCCGCGCAGGGCGATACGACGGATGACCTCATTGAAAAGGCGAAGGAAATCAACAAAAAGCCCTCGAAGCGCGAGATGGATCAGCTGCTGACGGCGGGCGAACAGATTTCGGCTTCGCTGTTGGCAATGGCGATCGAACAGCTCGGCTATCCGGTTATCTCGCTGCTTGGCTGGCAGGCAGGTTTCTCCACCTCCACGGCGTACGGCAGCGCGCGCATCAAGCGCGTGAATCCGGAGCGTATCCGCGCAGAGCTGTCGAGGCGCAACATTGTCGTTGTCACGGGCTTCCAGGGCATCAATAAATATGACGATATGACGACGCTGGGACGCGGCGGCAGCGACACGAGCGCCGTGGCCATCGCGGCGGCTATGCACGCGGACCTTTGCCAGATTTACACCGATGTCGACGGCGTATATACGGCCGATCCGCGCAAGATTCCGGCGGCCAGAAAGCTCGATGTCATCTCGTACGACGAGATGCTGGAGCTTGCAACGCTCGGCGCGCAGGTGCTCAACAACCGCTCCGTCGAAATGGCGAAGAAATATCACATCGAGTTAGAGGTTCTTTCCAGCCTGACACGGGCGAAGGGAACGATTGTCAAGGAGGTCACAAACGTGGAAAAAATGCTCATCAGCGGTGTCGCAAAGGATGATAACATCGCCAGAATTTCGATCATCGGCGTTCCGGATAAGCCGGGCCTTGCATTCCGTATTTTTTCAAAGCTTTCGCAGAAAAATATCAACGTGGATATTATCCTGCAATCCATCGGCCGCAACGGTACGAAGGACATCAGCTTTACGGTGGAAAAGGATAAGATGGATACGGCCATCGATGTGCTGGAATCCTACACCGAGTCGCTTGGCGCCACCAGCGTCGTGTTCGATGACAACGTGGCAAAAGTTTCCATCGTGGGCTCCGGTATGGAATCTCATCCGGGCGTTGCATCCGATATGTTTGAGGCGCTGTTTGACGCCAATGTCAACATTCAAATGATCTCGACAAGCGAAATCAAAATTTCCGTGTTGATCGAAAAAGAAGAGGCCAACAAGGCGGTTGCGGCAATTCACGCAAAATTCTTTGAGCAGGCCAACAGCAATCTTTGACAGGCATCTTTTCGCCTCCGGCGCGCACAATAGCGTCGGGGGTGAATTTTTATGTTTCCAAATGGTTATGGCGAAGGCCCGCTTTGGGGCGCAGACAATTTTGTGCTCGGCGCGGCGGTTTTCAACTGGCGCCATCATTTTTCTGATCTGCCGGAGGAAGCGAAAGCCTATCTTTCCGAGCACGAAAATGAAATCCACACCGGCGCGGATGTGGAGCGGCTTATCCACATGTATGAGATGAAAAAGTGAACGCAAGGCGGCTTTTCCGGGCGGAAGGCCGCCTTGCCTGTTTTACGCCGGTATGTACGGCCACGGGCGTTCGGAATACATAATTCCTTTTCTGTCGGCCGGCGACGGTTGACCCAAACGCCATCGGATTTACGCGGCATACTTTTCCAGGGGCAGTTGCAGCGGCGGCTTTTTTATGCTATCATGGAAAAAACGGGAGGCGGTGTTTGAACCGTCCCGCATAAAGCCGGCGTCCGAAAAGACGGGGCCGAAACAGGAGAGTGGTTGGTTTGACAGAATTTGAAATCAAAGTACAGAATTTTCGCTGCCTCAACGCCGTGGCGAAAAAAGGCGAAACGGTTTTTGTCGGCTCTTCGCTGTGCGAGCTGTTTCCGATCAGTGAGATGCTCCAGAATGTGGAGCCGCGCATCCGTGTCTATAACCGAGGCATTGGCGGGGATGTAACGGATGGTCCGCTCCGGCGCATGGAAGAATCGATTTTCGCGCTTGAGCCGAAAAAGGTGTTCATCAATATCGGTACAAACGACATCAGCAGCCCCGACTATACGCGCGAACGGCTGCTCGCACAGTACCGGAAAATTCTGGAACAGATTCAGGCGCGGCTGCCGGAGACAAAGATTTATGTCCTGAGCTACTACCCCGTGAACCGGGAACTGCCCGGCGTCGATTTCGCGCAGGTGGCAGCAATGTTCGGTGCGCGCACGAACGACGAGCTGCGCGCGGTGAATGGTGCGCTGGAGGCACTTGCATCGTCGCTCGGCTGCACCTACATCGATGTGTTCGATTGCCTGACCGATGAAAACGGCAATCTGCGCGCCGAATACACGGTCGAGGGCATGCACATGTACGCAAACGGCTATGCGGTCGTGCTGGACCGTCTGCTGCCGTATCTTTTGGAAACCATTTAACGGGAGGAAATCACGGTGAAAACGATTGAACTCAAACATGCCGGGCAGTACCTCAACGCTGCACTGTATGAGCCGTCGTGCGCAGCAGGGGAGAAGTACCCGCTGGTGCTGTTCCTGCACGGCGCGGGCGAACGCGGGGAGAATATCGAAAAAGTGCTCGATTTCACACCCGGTGCGGATACGTTTATGAATTCTGCGTGGCAGAAGGAACACCCATGTTTTGTGTTGGCGCCGCAGTGCCCCGACAACCAGAGCTGGGTGCCGTACATAGAGCTGCTGGCACGGACGCTGTATACGCTGCCACGCGAATACCCGATCGACGAATGCCGGATCTATGTGACAGGAGTCTCAATGGGTGGCGCCGGCACGTGGGCGCTGCTTACGACCTGCCCGCAGCGGATTGCTGCGGCGATGCCGGTGTGTGGCTATGCGGATCCTTTTGCCGTGCGCGCGGCGCGCCATGTGCCGGTTTGGGCGTTCCATGCGGTCGATGATCCGGTGGTGCCGTATACGGGCGCGTATCATTCGCCCCACGGCGCGCGCGGCGTCGGCACACGGATGGTGGTGTCGAGCCTGCGTTCGGCGGGAAACCGCGACGTTCACTACACGGCGTATCCGGCGGGCTATATGGAAAAGACGTGGCACACGCATCCGCACGGCGCGTGGGCGGCGGCCTACCGCGACGAGGCGGCGCTTGCATGGCTGTTTTCCAAAACGCGGCGCGACCGCTATGAGGCGGAAATGATTTGTCCCGGCGTGTACTACATCGAGGATTTCAACGACGATTCCATGTACCTTGTCGAGGGCCGGGAGAAGGCGCTCCTCATTGATACGGGGCTTGGCGACGGCGATCCGCTGGCCTTTGCGCAGACGCTGACCACGCTGCCCATCGAGCTTGCGGTGACGCACGCGCATCTCGACCACATGCGGCACAGCCACCGGTTTCCGCAGTTTTATATGTCGAAAAAGGATCTGCCTCTGGTGTCCCGCGTGCAGGATGCCTTCCCGGAAAATACCTCTACGGCAGCGCAGGTGATCGATATTCAGGACGGCGATGTGATCGATCTCGGCGGCGTGGAAATTGAAGTTGCGGAAGTGGGCGGCCACACCCCGGGTACGGTCGTGTTCATCGACCGCGCGCATAAGTGCCTGTTTACGGGCGACGCGCTCGGCCTGTGGATGCAGGTGCCGATGGCGCTGCCGCTCAGCACGTATCGGGAAAATCTGCTGCGCTTGCAGGAAAAGCTGGCGCAGCCCGGATATACGGAGCTGGCATTCCTCGGCGGTCACCGCCGGCAGGAAGGCGGCGTGCATCCCGGCGAGCCGTACGTGCCGAATAGCTACGAGAAGATGGAGGACATGCTCGTGCTCTGTGAAAAATTGATTGCCGGCGAAATAAAGGGTGAACCCTATCCGGTAAATTTCGGTGAACCGGCGTTTGCGGCGTCCTACAAAACCGCCAATATGGTGTATAAGGAATCTGTACGCAGGTAGGAGGTGCGATATGGGGCTTTGTGAGGATATCCGTTTTTTGACAGGCCGTGCCCTTTGGGAAATGGAAAATCTGATGCGATGCATCCCGGACGCATTATGGAACAAACGGTACGATGAGATTCCGATGTGGAAATACGTTTATCACACGCTTTACTCGCTGGATCGCTGGTTTATCAATCCGTGCGACCCGACATATCGGGATCCGGATTTCCACACGCCGCAGATGGCGGATCTCAATGCGGTGCCTGGCGGGGCGTGCCTGAGCCGGACGCAGCTTGAAACATACTTTAAAACGATAGAGACAAAAATTGAAACGTACTGTGCTTCTCTGAAAGATGATCAGCTTGTGCAAACGCCGCCGGGCTGCACAATGACGCGCTTTTGCCTGATTCTTGGGCAATACCGGCACTGGCACCGCCATATGGGGCTGATCTATGGCTTTATTGTTGAGGATACCGGAAAATGGCCGTATGTGCTCAATATGCAGGGCGTTTATCCGGAAACACCGATGCCAAACTATTATCCGTGAAGTACGAGACAAAATTTAGGTAGAAGTCAAGGTGACCAATATGAAAATTTACGGCTCGATGCTGTGCAAACATTGCGTTGCGTGCCGCGCGGCGCTGGACAAGGCCGGCATTCCCTATACGTTTTTGAGCATTACGGATGAATTGCAGAATATGAAGGATTTTCTGCGCCTGCGCGACGGCAATCCGCAATTTGACGGCGTGCGCGCGCAGGGGAACATCGGCATCCCGTATATCGTTCTGGACGACGGAACGGCGACGCACGATTGGGAGTCCCTGTTGCCGCAGGAGGCGTGCGATGCAAAAGCAGACTGAGGTTGTCGCCGCACTGATCCGGAACGAAGACCGATTTATGATCTGTCAGCGTCCCGCCCATAAGGCACGCGGCCTGTTGTGGGAGTTTGTCGGCGGTAAGGTCGAACAGGGCGAGACCGGGCCTGAAGCACTTCGGCGCGAATGCCGTGAGGAGTTGGCGGTGGAGGTCGACGTCGGTGCAGTGTTCATGGAAGTCACGCACGCATATCCAGACCTGCTTGTGCACCTCACGCTGTACAATGCGTCGATTGTGTCCGGGACGCCGCAAAAGCTCGAACACAACGATATCCGGTGGATTACGCCGGCGGAAATCCCGCAGTACGCTTTTTGCCCGGCGGATGAAGGAATTTTGAATCGCATTCGCACGGTCTGGCCGCGCGGCTAGAGATACGAAACACAGGGAGGTCCGGTATGAAAAAGGGTATTTTTCTCGGCGATGCGCGGCAGATTGCTGCAGTGTATTCCGACGATGTGCGGGAAGCGCTGCAAAATGCGTGCGACCTGCCGGATACTGTTTTCACCAAAGAAACGGTGCTGGCGGCGCCCGCGCATTTTGCGGATACCGCATATCTTTTCTCAACCTGGGGGATGCCGGTGTTTACGGAAGCGGAGCTTGCCGCCTGCTTTCCGCAGCTGCGCGCTGTGTTTTACGCAGCCGGGACGGTGCAGGCGTTTGCGCGCCCGTTCCTCGCGCGTGGGGTGCAGGTGTGCAGCGCGTGGGCGGCAAACGCCGTGCCGGTGGCCGAATATACCGTAGCCCAGATTGTCCTGGCCAACAAGGGTTTTTATCAGAACCAACGCATATATCAGCGCGGTGAAGCTGCGCGTGCTGCAGCACATTTTCGCAGCCATTCAGGCAATTTTGGCGTAAAAACCGGACTCATCGGTGTGGGGATGATCGGCGCCATGGTTGCGCAGCGGTTACAGGATATGCGCACCGAGGTGCTCGCGTTCGACCCGTTTTTGTCGGCGGAACGCGCCACACAACTCCGTGTGCGCCGGGTGGATCTCCAAACGCTTTTTTCCGAATGCACGGTTGTTTCCAACCATCTCGCGAACAACGCACAGACGCGTGGGATGCTCACGTATGCGCTGTTTCGGCGGTTGCCGCCGTACGCTACGTTTTTAAATACGGGGCGCGGCGCGCAGGTCAACGAGCAGGATCTCGCGCGTTTCCTCAGCGAACGTTCGGACTGCACCGCCGTTCTGGACGTCACCACCGAAGAGCCGCTGCCTGAGGGGCATCCGTTTTACGCGCTGGAGAATTGCTTCCTGACAACGCATATTGCGGGCAGCGCGGGTCGAGAGGTTTGGCGCATGGCGGAGTACATGTTGGAAGAGTTCCGGCGCGTGGAGGCCGGAGAAGCTGCCCATTTTGCCGTGACGCCCAAAATGCTGGAGACGATGGCATGAAAGGCTTTGTACGGCAGGATCTGGACTTCTCGCTGTGCGGCCTGAATTGCGGGCTGTGTCCGATGCGGATCGACGGCTATTGCCCCGGCTGCGGCGGCGGGCCCGGCAACCAGTCCTGCAAGATCGCGCGGTGTGCCATGCAACACGGGAACCAGGCGTATTGCTTTGAATGCGCGGATTTTCCCTGTGCACAACTTGGGCTGGACAGCTTGTACGATGCGGTGATTACGCGCAGGAATCAGCGCGCCGATCTTGCGCGCGCGGCGGCAATCGGTCCTGCCGCCTATGGGGTAGAGCAGCGCGAAAAACGCGAAATCCTGCGCATATTGCTGACGCAATACAACGATGGGCGCCGCAAAACATTTTTCTGTGTCGCGGTAAACCTTCTGCCGTTGCCTACGCTGCGCGCTGTTTTGGAAGCACTCAAAAGCGCAAAAGGTGAAGGCCAAAAGGCGCGCGCATCACATGCCGCCGCGCTGCTGCGAAAGGCGGGAGAGCGGATGGGGATTGAACTGAAACTGCGCCGGAAGCCGAAAGGCACGGATTGAAACCGCGCTTGCTTGAAATTGGCACGCAGACCCAAAGGTAAGGCAAGATGCGGATTCATAAAATGCAGGACCAATCGGCCGCGAATTCATCTTTTTGCATAAAAGTTGATTTCAATCTTGCAAAATTGCAGGATTTTCCGTATAATAAATCCGATTGATTTGTGTGCGGCGTCCTGCCGCGCGAATTTTTAAAATAAGGGAGCGCAAAAAATGATTCGAATCGGTATTGCAGGATACGGAAATCTTGGCCGCGGCGTGGAAAGCGCGCTTGTGGGCACGCAGGATATGAAACTTGTCGGCGTATTCACGCGCCGCGACCCCGGAACGATTCAGACAAAAACCGGTGCGCCGGTCTTCGCGATGGCGGACGCCGCCAAAATGGCGGACCAAATTGACGTGATGATTCTCTGCGGTGGCAGCGCGAACGACCTGCCCAAGCAAACGGTGGAACTCGCGCAGTTTTTTAACGTTGTCGACAGCTTCGATACGCACGCGAAGATTCCCGAGCATTTTGCGGATGTCGATGCCGCCTGCAAAAAGAGCGGCAAGCTCGGTATGATTTCCGTAGGCTGGGACCCGGGTATGTTTTCGCTGAATCGCCTTTATGGGCAGGCCATCCTGCCCCATGGCAGCGACTACACCTTCTGGGGTAAGGGCGTGAGTCAGGGGCATTCCGACGCGATTCGCCGAATTCCCGGCGTCCAGGACGCACGCCAGTATACAATTCCGGTGGAGAGCGCGCTGGCGCGCGTGCGCGCCGGTGAAAATCCGGAGCTTACCACGCGCGAAAAACACACGCGCGAGTGCTTTGTGGTGGCGAAAGAGGGCGCAGATCAGGCGGCCATTGAAGAAGCAATCGTTACGATGCCGAACTACTTTGCCGATTACGACACGACGGTGCATTTCATCAGTCAGGAGGAGCTGGACCGCGATCATGCAGGTATTCCGCACGGCGGCATGGTGTTCCGCACGGGTACGACTGGGCTGAGCGGTGAAAACAAGCACGTCATCGAGTATAAGCTGACGCTGGATTCGAACCCGGAATTTACGTCCAGCATACTTGTCGCCTATGCGCGCGCCGTTTATCGCCTGTACAATGAGGGCCAGACGGGCTGTAAGACGGTGTTTGACGTGGCGCCGGCGTATCTTCATCCCGAAAGCGGCGAGGCGCTCCGCGCAAAGCTGCTGTAAGAAAAAATCAGAGCGCCGGCAGAGAGAAACCCTGCCGGCGCACTTGCTTTGGTCCAAACTCAGTATGTCTTTGCGATATCCAAATGCAGCTCGTCAATC
Organism: Ruminococcaceae bacterium UBA1417; assembly: GCA_002305575.1. Taxonomy (GTDB): domain Bacteria; phylum Bacillota; class Clostridia; order Oscillospirales; family Acutalibacteraceae; genus Hominenteromicrobium. Next base: position 4,076 of record DBPP01000040.1, on the reverse strand, counting down.
TTTTCGCGCAGTTTGAGAAAATCCTCAAAAGCCGCGGGCTTCTGGTTCGGGTTGCGCAGAAGCGCCGCGGGGTGCAGCGTTGCGATCATCAGCGTGCCATTTTTCTCAAAGAACTGGCCGTGCTCACGTGTGATTTTTATGTCAGGCTTGATCAGTCGCATGGCGGCGATGCGGCCGAGGCAGACGATGATCTTCGGGCGGATCAACGCCACCTGATTGCGCAGCCAGCCGATGCAAGCCTCTTGCTCCTCCGGCAGCGGGTCGCGGTTCTTCGGCGGCCGACACTTGACGATGTTCGCGATATAGATGTTCGTTTTGCGGTCGAGATCGACGGCAGCGAGCATTTTGTCAAGCAGCTGTCCGCCGCGGCCGACGAACGGTTCTCCCTGTAAATCCTCGTTTTCGCCAGGTCCCTCACCGATAAACATAACCTTCGCGCGCGGATTGCCGACGCCAACCACCACGTTGGTGCGCGTTTCGCACAAACCGCATTGGCGGCAGTGCAGACAATTTTCTTTCAGCTCTTCCCAGTTTTCAAACATCGTGTACCTCCGTGCATGAAACGCGTAATTTACAGCTATTATAGCATAAAACGTCAAAAAAACATAGCCTTTTATATTGTAATTTTGCTGGACGCGTAGTAGAATAGAAGTGAAAACTAGGAAAGGCTAGGTATACAAATATGAAAATTATGGTAGAAACCTCCGCGCGTCATCTTCACGTGTCGGATGCGGATCTCAAAACGCTTTTCGGCGAAAATGCCGTTCTCTCCAACAAAAAGGATCTTTCTCAGCCGGGTCAGTTTGCGACGAATGAGAAGGTCGAGGTCATCGGTCCGAAGGGTTCGCTCGTTATGTCCATTCTTGGCCCGACGCGTCCGGAGACGCAGGTCGAGGTCGCATTGACCGACGCCCGCAAGCTTGGCATCACCGCGCCGATCCGTGAGTCCGGCGATCTCGAAGGCACCCCGGGTTGCACGCTGAAGGGACCGGCTGGCGAAGTGGTTATCGAAAAAGGCGTCATCGCCGCGAAGCGCCACATCCACTTCAATGTCGAGGAAGCGGCGGAAGCCGGCGTCGTCGACAAGCAGATCGTTTCCGTTAAGGTTGGCAAGGAAGGCGAACGCAGCGTGATCTTCGGGGATGTTGTCGTGCGTGTCAGCCCGAAGTACGCGGCGGCCATGCACATCGATACCGACGAGTCCAACGCGGCCGCGCTCACCGGCACCGTGGACGGCGAGATCATCAAATAATTCGGATACATACGTTCAGATCTCTCATAAAAAAGCTAAGAAGGCGCGCAGTATTTTTTCCACTGCGCGCCTTTTGCATTGTGAAAACTTCCTGGGAGAGAGCCAATCAGATCCCCGTATACTTGCGGTACTGCGTCAACACATTCCGGTCGTTTTCGTAAGTGATCAGTGCGACGGCCGCGTCCGGCGATACCCAACGCATCCCCGTGACCTCCTCGGCCTGCATTTTTTCGTCTCCGCCGGCAAGTTCCGCCGCAAAATAGATGACGTCCTTCATCACGCCGGGCTTAGGCGAATACGTGACGACTGCGCGAAAGCCCGTGTCAAGCGTGACGGAAAGGCCGGTTTCCTCGCGGATCTCCCGCAGGGCGGTCTCCACCTCTGTTTCGTTTGCCTCCACGTGACCCTTTGGGAAAGCCCAGTGGCCGCCGTTTGCGTGGCGGATCAAAAGGATTTCGCGGCCCGCGTCGGTCATACGTGCAATCACCGCGCCGCAGGACACTTCTTTTTTCATGGAAAAGCCTCCTCTGCCATAAATTACAAAAGGGCTGCCACACGGCAGCCCTTCGCCTTATTTTACAGAAAACCGATAAATCGTCTTGGATTCGAAAGCTTCGCCGGGCTCTACATAGCGGAACGGGAAGTTTTCGTGGTGCACGGAGTCCGGGTAGAACTGCGTCTCCAGACAGAATGCACCGTGCGGGATCATCGGGCTGCCGTCTTTGTTTTTTACACCTTTGGCCGCGCGGTTGGCGGTAAAGAGCTGAACGCCGGGCATGTCGGAAAACACCGTCATCACACGGCCGGTTTCCGGCTCATACGCTTCGGCAATTTTGCGAAGTCCCGTGCCGTCCGCACAGAAATTGTGGTCGAAGCCGCCGCACAGCTGAATCAGGTGATCGTCAGCGTCAATGTCCTGCCCAATGGCTTTGGGTGTAGTGAAATCGAGCGGCGTTCCCGCAACAGGCAGCAGCGTGCCGGTCGGAATCAGGTCGTCTGTGACGGCCGTAACCTGTGCCGCATGGATTTGCAGCAGCGTGGAGAGCACGTCCTTTGAGCCGTCCGCCTTCAAGTTGAAGAAGCTGTGGTTCGTAGGATTGAAAACCGTCTTTTTGTCGGTTGTGCCGCGGTAGGTAATTTCCACCGCATTATCTGGCGTCAGCGTGTACTGTACTTCGACGTGCAACGTACCGGGGTAGTTTTCATCGCCGTCCGGGCTGACGTGTGCGAAGGTAATCGAAGGCGCATCGCCATCCGCGGTCTCTTTTACGTCGAAAAGAACTTGATGGTAGCCGCCGCGGCCGCCGTGCAGCGTGTTTTCACCGTCGTTTTTGTCGAGCGCATAGGTCACGCCGTCCACCGTCAGGGAAGCGCCGCCGATGCGGTTTGCATAGCGGCCGACAAAGGTGCCCTGGAAGTTGGCGCCAAGGTACTCCGCCAGCGTGGCATGGCCGAGCACGACGTCGCCCAGACGCCCATTACGGTCCGGTACCAGAAGATTTAGGATACGGCAGCCATAGGGCGTAACGGTCAGCGTTGCGCCTGCCGCGTTTTTCAGCGTGTAGGCGGCAACCTCTGTGCCGCAGGGCAGTGTCCCAAACACAGAGCGGGTCAAAGACATGCGAATTACGCCTCCTCCTGCTCCTGCTTGCCGAGCAGCGCCGCGCCGATGATGCCGGCGTCGTTGCCGAGCTTTGCGCGGACAATCTTGGTCTTCTTGGTGGAATTCATCGCATACTGCTGATCATCAATGTACTTTCTGACCGGTGCAAGCAGGGTTTCGCCTTCGTTGCAGATACCGCCGCCGATGCAGAGAATGTCCGGCTGGAAGATGTTGACCATATCGATCAGGCCGACGGAAAGATATTTGATGTACTCGTCCACGATCGCCTTGCCGACCGGGTCGCCTGCGCGCATGGCGTCAAAAGCGGTTCTGCCGTTGACCTTGTCGATGTCGCCGCCGACGATCGTCCACACCGGAGAATCCTTCGGCGCATTTTCCATGTGCGCTTTCGTGGTTTTGATCAGACCGGTTGCGGAACCATAAGCTTCCCAGCAGCCAAGTCTGCCACAGGTGCAGGGACGGCCGTCCACGACGATGACCGTATGGCCCAGCTCGCCGCCGGCGAAGTTGCTGCCGGAGTAGATCTTGTGGTTGATGATGATGCCGCCGCCAATGCCGGTGCCGAGCGTGATGGCAATCGCGTTGTCGGCGCCTGCAAGCGCACCGGCCTGGTATTCGCCGTAAGCCGCTGCGTTGGCGTCATTTTCAAGAATGACCAGCTTGCCGTTCGTGCGTTCGGCGATCATCTCGCGGAGCTTGAAGTTCTTGAAGTACAGGTTGTTGGAAAACTCAATGATGCCCGTTGCACGGTTGACGGTGCCGGGGCAGCCGATGCCGACCCACGGGACATCATCCAACGTGAGGTTTGCCTTGCCGAGCGCTTCGTGGCATACCTCTACGATCTTATCACAGAAGACCTCCTCCGAGCAGGGAACCGGGGTTTTCTGGGAAGCTTTTGCTACGATTGCGTTGTTTTCGTCAACGATGCCGACCGCAATATTGGTGCCGCCGACGTCTACGCCAAGATAATACATAATACGAACTCCTTTTATTGGATTTGCCCGGAATGCCACGGACAGCCTCCGGTTATTTATTATCAGTATACAATAGATCGGGGGGATTTGTAAATGCAAATCGGCAAAAAAATTGCAGCTTTTTCAAACGGTTCCCTTGATTTTGTGGGGGCAATATGCTATCATATTTTAGTCGATCCTGCCGCTATGGTGGAATAGGCAGACACAAGGGACTTAAAATCCCTCG
>DBPP01000047.1:60314-60439 GCA_002305575.1 Ruminococcaceae bacterium UBA1417 | reverse complement strand
GCGTTCATGCCGCGCAGTTCGTCCAGATCGGCCAGCATAATGACGCCCTGTCTCTGCTGAGGTGTAAGGGTAGGGTAGAGGGCCTCCCCAAAACCGCGCTTTCTCAGGTCGTCAATAGTGAGGGG
>DBPP01000047.1:57339-60284 GCA_002305575.1 Ruminococcaceae bacterium UBA1417 | reverse complement strand
GCTACGAATGGGGCCGCCTTTTTATGCCCCTTCTTGTATTCCACCAGCACGTCGTTGGTGGCGAAAATGTCGGTCGCCGCATTGGTCGGGAAATACCGATCCAGAAGGAACGTGTGCAGAGGCGGGAGCTGCTGGACGGAAGCCAGCAGTGTGTGAGTATCATAAAAATTAAAAGCCATTTGTCTGTCCTCCTTCTTAAATTTCTACCGCGTCAGAGATCAGGATCCCCACGCCGCGCAGTGCTTCCTTGTCTGCTGCGCTGAAAGTGTGCTCAGCGTCCATAATCAGGGCGTTGCTGTTAAAGTGGCCGGTGCGGTACGCTACCGCTGTTTCGTCGTTAGCGGTTCCCACGGTGACGTCCTCGGCCAGCACGCAGTTAGCCGTCAGTGTCTCGTTGGAGACTGCCTCCGTGCCGAGAATTACATATTTGCCGTCTCCGGCAGTTCCTTCGGACAGGGCCAGCACGGTGCCGCGCTTGTAGGTTGTCTCAGCGGATCCCTTGCGGATCACAACGGAAAACGGCTCAGCCGGAGGATATAAACCGTTAATCAGGTTATCATAGCCGACGGTGCCGAGAGTTTCGTCGAGTCTCTTACTCATTTCTGTGTACCTCCTTTGCTTGCGTTATAGGCGTTTACTACCGCCTGAATGTCTGCCGCGTCCTGTTCTTCCTTGGTGGCAGGAGTGCCACCGTTCGGAGCCGCGCCTACTTTGGCGGTGCCGGACGCTTCGCCGTCTGCCGTGTAGTTTGCGAGAAACTGCTGGCCGGACGCCGCACTCTGCTGCATAACACGGAAACAAAGCTCCTGAGCAGTGCAAGGCTTGTCCCCGTACTTGGCGTCATGGACAAGCTGCTGATCCGGGATAGAGGCAGCGATTGAGTCAATGTCTGCGAGACGCTGGCGCTCTGCGGATACGGCGTCAGTGGTCTGAGTCTGGGCTGCGTTTCGGGCTTCCTGCTCGATCTGGCTCACCAGCTCCGGCTCCTGTGCTCTTAATTCTTCGAGTGTCATGTGGTTTTTACCTCCTTCTGTTTTTGTTGCCGCCTTGTTGGTCGGCCTCTTATTTGCCGCCGGACGTTTCGCCGGTTTGGCACTTCTCTGGATCGGGATAGTTCCCGGTACATTGTGCAAGCCCTCAATGTTGTGGCTTACACCGTTGACGTAGAGGACTTTCCGATCTGAGCTCATGCTCATGTCCGGTTCTTCCTCGTCCTCCTTTAAGGCGTCCGCGAAGCCCTTGTCGAGAGCTTCCCGCCCGGTCATCCACGTTTCTTTTGTCATCATGCTGCGCAAAGTATCGACGCCGAGCCCGGTCTTTCCGTCGTAGATTTCAGCGACGGCCCTCTCGCTGGCGTCCATGCCCTTAATGAGCTGCTTCATGTCCTGAATGTTCAGGCTGTCCCAAAGCATAACACTGACGCCGTGGATCATAATCAGGGATCCGGGGTACACGGTCACGGTGTCACCGGCGCACATAATCACACTGGCAGCACTGGCAGCGATCCCTTCCACGACGACATTCACGTCGCCGCTGAGTGCTTTCAGTGCGTTGTGGATTGCGATCCCGGTGTAAAGGTCGCCCCCGCAGCTGTTGAGCTTTACGGTGATGTGGGCTTTATCCTTTACGGCTGCCAGATCCTCCATGAAGCCCTCTGGTGTGATGTAAAGGCCGGGCTCCGGCTCGCCCGTCCACCAGTCGATCGGCTGCTGGCTCATAACGTCGCCGTAAAGGGTGATCTCGCCTTCGTCCTCGCTGACGCTTGCCACATTCCAGAATTTTGTAGCTGTGGCTGTGGGAGCCGCTGCCGGTGCTGGGCCCATGTGCAGGCTATGTGGTGCTTTCATTGGCTGTCCCTCCTTGTATGGATTGTTTGATCTGCTCGCTTATAATAAGGCCACGCAGAGCCTCAGCGCCCCGTCTGCGAGCGTTTTCGGGGTTGTGTGGGTTATTGTCTCCCTCTGCCGGTTCTTCGCCTTCTTGCGGCTGCTGTGGGCCTCCTGAGCCGCTTCCACTTTGGTGCGGATCCGGCGCGTTGCCTCCGAGCTTTTCGTTTTCCCTCTGGAGCTGTTCGACATTGGCGTCCCACTGACCGCCATTGAGTCGGATCGTGCTCTGCTCATGGGTGGAAAAGCCCTCGCTGCACGCGAGGATCTCTGCGGTGATTTCCTTCACCGGATCGAGCTGTCCCTGAGACGGGCCCAGCCACTCGCTGCCGAGATATGCAGCGCGGATCGTTGGGTTGTCGAAAAATCCCGGTGCATAGATACGCCCACGGGCCACGGCTTCGCTCATCCACACTTCATAGCACGGTCGGCAAAAGTCGTCTGCCAGCCATTCCCGGCGCATTTTGAACGCCTTCCACGCTTCCAGAAGGGCGGCGCGGCTGGCAGAATAGGAGCTATTAAACTGTTTCAGCAGAAGATCTGCGGGGACTTCCAGAGCTGCGCCTACCTGTGCGCTGATTGCTGCCACAAATTTGTCAAAGCTGCCGTTCGGGTGCGTCGGGTTTGCAAACTCCACGCTTTCCCCCGGAGCCATGACATTGACTTGGCCCGGCCCCATGCTGTAGTCGTTGGGGCCTTTCGGTTCTCCCGGCACGTCCGGATCCGTCTGGTTGAACGGGTTCTCGTCGGTCGGAGCCTCTGTCTTGATGAACGCGGTATAAAAAGACTCCACCACCGCAGCCATAAGCTCGGACTCCGTGTATCTGCGGATCTGGAGCAGCGGCTCGATCACCTGTGCCAGATAGCTGACGCCACGGTACTGATCCGGGCGCTCGGTGTCAATGATGTGCAGCACGTTGGGAAGTCCGGTGTGCTCCTGATAAGCCAGCACCCGCGCCCATGTTGTCGTCGGCGCTCCGAGTTCAAACGGGTAGTTGCTGCGGATATGATAGGCTACTACCATGCCGTTGCTGTCAACCTCTACGCCGTCGTAGATCG
>DBPP01000047.1:56971-57291 GCA_002305575.1 Ruminococcaceae bacterium UBA1417 | reverse complement strand
GGGTACTGTTTAATCAGTCCGATACAGTCGCCGGATAGGAGCCACGACACAAGGGCGAGCTGCTGGAGCCCGTAGAAGTTGTTCATGCCGGTAGCGTCGCAGGCCCGTTTGTCTTTCGCCCAAAGGTTAAACTCCCGCTCGGTGGTTTTCTGCCATTCTTCGGCCTGCTCCGGCGTGAGTCCCAGCACCTCCCTGTCGATCCGGCTTTTCAGCCGCAGGCCGACACCCACCACATTTGTGCGGTTGGTTTTGATCGCTGAGGTGGCGACGGGGGCGGCCATGTATAGCATACGGGAGCGTTGCCGTAGGGTGTAGTTATT
>DBPP01000047.1:0-56934 GCA_002305575.1 Ruminococcaceae bacterium UBA1417 | reverse complement strand
TCCCCGTACCCTTTATTCTGCGGCCGCACGTCGTCGGGCAGATACATTCCCATTTCCTTGTGGTATCTGATTTTACTCACCTCCTTGCATGAAATAAAAAACGGCGCAGCCGTGGAAGCAAAGGAGCGAAAACCTCCTTCGGCCGTGCCGTAGTAAAGCCGGAGTGTTCCGGCATTTACCCATTACCAGTCGCGCGGGACGACTCCCAACGCTCTGCGAGGGGCTCGCCCCTCCAGTTCAGCCTCCAGCTCCCGGATCCGGGCGCGGAGTTTCTCGATCATGTCCTGAATGTCTTTCAGGGCGGTACTGTAATATTGAATATTGCGAGAGCCGATCCCGTAGCTTTGCACGCCGTTCTTTGCCAGCATGTCAGCCTCGCGCTCCAGATAGGCGTCCAGCCTCCGGCGCGTGGTTTCGAGCTCCTGCTGTATGGTCGCTTTTGATCGTGCCATAGTGTTGCCTCCTTACCATTCGTCAAAATACTGCGCCGCGCTGTTTTGTCGGCGCTGCGGTGCTGCAGCCTTTTTCGGTCGCGGATTTTCTGGCATGTTTCTGAGCCTGCGCTCCACGGCCTCCATGTCCGGGTTGAGGATCCGGAAGCCTCCGAGTGCATAGTTCCGGCAGTCGAGGGCCTCGTTTCGTTCATGTCCGGGGATCTTTACCCACGCCCAGCGGTTCCCCCGCTTGGTCTGGGTAAGTTCCAGCTTTTCAGATAGCAGCCCGTTGAAATAATAAGAGTCATACCCGTAGACTTCGCCACGCGGGAAATGGCAATATTTCGCGCCCGGCTCCTGCACCTTTATGTTTGACATGATCGCCTCTTTCCCGGCGTCTACGCCGAAAGTGTAGAGCCAGCAGGTGATCCGTTTGTTGTCTTTGATCGCCACTTTTGAGGGCGGCGTCACAAAGGGGATCCCGTCACCGCCTTTCCCTTTGATAGCAAAGACGCGCTGGTTTTTCCGGGCCCGGCAGCGTGTATAAACTTCTTGCGTATAGTGGCCGCCAGAGTCTACGCATGTGATCGAGATCCGGAGCCCCCGCTTGCTGTCTTTAAAGCGGTAGACATGCCCGATCACGTCGTCGAGCTGCTGCCATACGTCGTCGGTGTCCGGCTTCCCCATGATGTAGCCTTTTTTTATGCCCCATGTTTCACCATAATAGCCATGGCCCACGACTTCGTACTCCAGCCGGTTGTCCTGCGTATCGACGCCGCAGGTCAGCACAAGCACGCCCTCCGGCAGCTCCACCGGGGATCCGTCTGCGTTGGTTCCGTAGTCCTCCCGGCGTGCCAGCATGGTGTCCTCGTCGATAATGCCGCCGCGATCTTCCCAGAGTTCGCCCAGCAGCGTGTTGTAAACAACTTTCAGCTTTTGCGGCTCGTCCTTTGCCTGCAAAAATTTGAGGACGATCTTTTCCCATGGAGTCCATGGGGACGAGAAGGCGTTGAGCCAGAAGGAACGCACGCCGGTGTTGTAGGCGTCCGGGTTTTCTGCGATCCACTTCGCGGGCTGTCGGCGCATGGTTTCCTCTGGTACGAGGCACCCGCAGTTTGGACAGGCCCATGAGATCGGCCCGTCTATGCTGTACACCTTTTTCCCGCGCACCTTCTTGACGGTGTGCTTGTAGTGGATCCGGTCGAATATGATCTCGCCATACTCGCCGCACTCCGGGCATTTGTGGCACCAGCGTTCCTGTGTGCCTTGGTAGTAGCTGCTCTCAATATTTGAGGCCCCTTTTATCGTCGGGGTTGATACCTCGACGGCCTTCGCGTTGTAAAAGGTGGTCTGTCTGGCTTCTGCCAGAGCCCACGGATCGCCCTCGGTTCCGGCGCTGATCGCCCAGCGGTCGCGCTCGTCGCCGATAATGTAGCGGGCGGGAGTGGAAGCCAGAGCCGACGGGCTATTGGATCCCGTGATTGTCAGCATACCGCCGGGGAAGGATTTCTGGAGTATCGTGTTCCCAGAGTCCTTCGCCTTAATATCCGAAACCTTAGCTTTCAGCACTTGGCTGTCCCGGATCATGGGGGCGATACGCAAGCGGGAAAACTTGCGGGCGTCGTCGAGTGTTGGCTGCACAAAAATAATGGAGCCCGGATCTTGGTCTATGATGTAGCCGATCACGTTCAGCTCCAGCTCAGACTTACCCACCTGAGACGCTGCCACCATGACGATCTTTCGGATTTTCGGATCCGTGAACGCTTCCATAGGTTCCCGGAGGTATGGAGTTCGTGACGTGCGCCACGGGCCTGCCTCTGCTGAGGTTTCCGGGGAAAGTCGCCGGTGCTTGTCGGCCCACTCGGCCACCGTCAGTTCTTCCGGCGGTTTGAAGTTTTGGACTGCTGGGCCTATGGCCGCGTTCAGCCTCTTGGCGGCTTTTTTACTCGTCGGCTTCTTCATCTGCGAGCGCGTCGCTCCAGCCTTCGCGATCCCTCACGCGCCGCCGGTATGCTTCGGGATCGTATTGATAGCCCGCGAGCTCGTTCAGTATTTTGTAGCACTCAGCCCGGATCAGTGCCGAGGCTTCGTTGGCGCTTCCTGCCTGCACAACGTCCATGGCGAGACGTCCGGGGAGTGCCATTATCATGCTGCGGGCGGTGTAAACGAGGTCGTTCGTCATAGCCTCCACGTCCTCGCTGCGGTGCATTTTCCCCTCCAGCTCTTTAAGCTGGAGCTCGGCGATCTTGGCCTTGCTCTGTTTCAGATCTGCTTCTGCCCGCAGCTTGTCGGCTTCTGCCTTTACGGTGTCGGCCGTTTTGGCCTCCTTCCCATTTGCCCGATCGCGTAGGTAACGAATGTATGCCTTGACGGTCGGGAGAAGGTCAAACTTGTAGGGCCTCTGTGACGCCGCCGGGAGAACACCCTCCTTTGCGAGTTGCTGCACCCGCCGGGGATCCAGCTCAAAAAGTTTAGCCATGATCTCCGTACTCTGTAGGTTCTGTTTCGGATTTTCTGCCATAGCGTCACCTCCTTTCCGTGCGGTCAGGCGAAACGAAACGGCCTGAAAAAATTTTTCTGAGTCTGCGCGTGTTTTGGGCTCGCCAGCACCGCAGGGCTTTTCGGAGTGTCACAGTACCTTCCGGGCGGCTCGCTCGGTTTTGGTTCGGCCTCGCCTTTGGGCTGGCTCGGCCTCTGGCCTGTGTGTCCTTGCCTCTTTGTTTCCCTGTGTTGTGGCCTTTTATTTCTTTTTTTCTTTGTGACTTCGCTCGCGGGCTCGGCCTCCCTTGCTGCCCGGTGCCTTGGCCTGCCTTCCTGCTGGCTACTTCATGGCCTGCTCTATGTGGTGGTTGAAGCGTTCGCCCAGCTTCTCGTTGATTGTCTGCTCGATAGTCTCGCGGGCTCGGCCGTCAATCATCTGCGGCACCGACAGGGTACGCACTGCCTCGATAGGAGAGCGGCCCTCTCCGGTGCGTTGGTAGGGAAGGACAGCCCCGCCTTTGCCAGCGGTCAGGAAGGTGTCGCTGCTCATAGCTGTACGCTGCCCTTTTATGATTGTCACCTTCACGGTGTACTTTCTGGGCGGCCTTACCATAGCAACGGGAGAGCCCCCAGCTATCAGCTGGCCCGGTATTCTGATCGGCTTCTTTTGCTGTGCAGAAGGCCGAGCTTTGGGACTCATTTTGAAGTGTGTCGGCGTCAGGGTTCTGCCTTTATATTCCAGCGTCGCACCGTCCACGGATATTCCAGCAACACGGATTGAAGTCTTTCCTCGCTTCGGTTTCTTGGCTGCGTCCTTTATGGCCGCGGTGTCTACGCCGTAGTGCTCGCGGATCCCTTTGGACACCCAGCCGGGGCCTCTGCTCGTGAAGTCTGATACCGTTCGCTTGATCGCTACTTCGCCGCCGTCCTTTAGCTTCTGGAGCCTTTTCACTATGTCGCCTGCTCCAGAGTAGGAGACTGTAAAGCTGCCACTCGTTCGCCGGGCCGGGCCCGTCCTGAATAGGTCACTCATGGCCTGCCTCCTTTCCTTTGAGAACGGAAAAAACCGCCCAGAGCCTTGCAGTGTCTCCAGACGGTTTCCGCTGTTTTATAGTGTAGCACATGGGTTTATCCCTTTTTATCCCCTTTTGTCCCTTTTTATCCCCTTTTATCCCCTTTTGTCCCCGCGTCCCGGAAACACTGATAAAATGGGCGTTTGCAGCTATTTGTAGGCAGCATTTTGGACTCCATTATTTTGTTAATAAAAATTTAATAATTATTTTTGCCCGGTTTTCCACATTGTCCTCCTGCTGCCTGTGGACAAAAAATGCCCGCCTCCGGCCTCTTGTGGCTTTTGGCGGGCACTAAAAACTTTCTATTTCGGTGTGTATATTTTCGCCAGCGATTGCAAAGCAGAGCCGTGGATCTTAAATGTCCGCTTTAGGTACCGCTTTTCGTGTTCTTCGTAGTCCTCCATATCTCCGAACAGGGCAGCGCATACCGCCCACCACCTTGCATGATCGAAGTATCTCATTTCAATGACGGTTTGCTCGTCCGGGTTTCTCATCTTTTCGATCAGCAGCTCCAGCTCCATGCGTTCGTCGTATTCCTCCTGCTGCATGTCACGGATTGCCTGAATAAGCTCGTCCTTCTGTACGACTTGCCTTTCCGTTTTGCTGGATCCGTCCCCGCTGCCTCCCGGCAGTCCGGTGAGGTTCGGGCTGGAAGGTGAGCCCATGACGGACTCCAGATACACAAGCCGCTCGATCTTATTCTCGATCCGGCGCTGGAAGGTCGCGTAGTGCTGCAGCTTCTCCTTTATTGCGTCGGTTTCCTTCGGCTGCTTTCCTCCTGCCGCCTGTTTTTTGTGCCCCATGGGCCCCGCCTCCTTTCAGTTGCATTTACTCAAAAATCCCCTCGAATACCTCGCGGGGCTGTTCGGATCCTTTTCTTATGAGCCGGATCCCGGTTGTTTTCCCAGTGGTTCTTATGTAGCGCCTCACGATCGTGTCCACAAATGCGGGCTCCATTTCCATGAGGAACGCCTGCTGCCCGACGCTCTCGGCGGCGATCAGTGTCGTGCCGGATCCTCCGAAGGTGTCGAGGACGCCCTCAGCCCACTGGGTATTGTCCAGCAGCTTCTCCAGTATTTCGACGGGCTTCTGCGTTGGGTGCAGCTCATTCCCGGATCGTGTGGCCTCCAGCACGTTGCTGTAGCCTTTGTGATTGTCCCATTTTGGCTTGGTTCTATGTGCAAACATGATGAGCTCGTGCTGAGCTCTCCAGCCGTTCCCCATTCCGGGGCTTTTCTTGTTCCACACGATCATATTCCTGACGCCCAGCCCGGAGCTTTCCACGAGGTCAAAGAGGTAGATCCACATTCTCCAGTCCGTGAAGATATACGCCACTTTTATGTCCGTGGCTCCGAGGACGTTCTTCATTAACACCTGATAGCCTCTGGTTGATAGATTGTCGGAGCTGATCGTCGGCGTTGTAAAGCCTCCCTTTCCGTCGGACTGCTTGCTTCCGATACTTCCGGTCGCTCTGCCGGACTCCTGAAAACCGCCGGAGCAGTAGGGTGGATCAGTGAGTAGGATCTCCGGGTGGGCTCCGTCAAGCAGCAGCTCCCGATCGTGTTCGTTCGTGGCGTCTCCGCAGACAACGCGGTGGCGGCCGAGGATCCAAAGGTCGCCTTTCTGAGATATGACGGCCTCTGCCTCCGGTGTCTCCGGTATGTCGTCCGGTTCGCTAAGGTCATTGTGAAGGGCTTCGGACAGGGCAGTGACGAGGCCCTCCACCTCGTCCTCCGTGTAGCCGGTCAGTTCCATGGGGATCTCCCCGGTGTCTATGTCTGCGAAAATATCGGCCAGTAGCTTATTGTCTGTCTCTGCCAGCTCTGCGATCCGGTTGTCTGCCACCAGATCGGCGTATTCCTCCGCTTCGTTGGTGTAGTTCTGGTAGTCCACCGGTGCCTCTTTCATGCCCTCCAGACGAGCAGCGAGGAGGCGGCCGTGTCCTTTCACGATAAAGCCGGAGCGTTTGCTGATCGTGATCGGCTGCCGCCACCCGGTTTGCCGGATAATGCGGCCGAGTAGCTGGATCTGAGCGTCCGGGTGCTGGTTCGGGTTCTTTGGGTTGGGTACCAGCGTTTCAATGTCCACTACTTTGTCGTGGGCGCAGAATACGGGCACGCCGTCGGCGTATGCTTTCGGCTCTGCCTCTGTTTTATAGTCCATTTATTTGTCCTCCTGCCTTCCGGCTTTTCCTTCCGCTGCCATGATCCGGCCACGGAGCTGCCGGTCTGTCTCGCCTTCCTCGCGCTTGATCCCGTATTCTTCGGCGAGCAGCTCCAGGGTTCGGCCTCCTGCTGCCTGCGGTGTCCATGCTCCGATCGCCTTCGCCTGCCGGATAATACGGCGATCTGTGACTTTGCGGCGGTGCCTTCTTTTTATGTGGGCGATCAGGATAACGAGGGCGGCCACTCCGCAGATCAGGCACATGAGCACGAGCGGGAGCCAAAACAAGCCGAGGACTACGCCGATCCAGCTTATCCTTACCACTCCGATCACTTTCAGGAATACAAGGACGATCCAGAGAAGGGCAGAGGCGAGAGCGTATAAGATCCACATTCCGAGCGGGTTGTTATTTTCGTGCATTTCTTTTCGCCCTCCTTCTTTGCTCCCGGTTCCCTCCGGGCTTTCTCCTGTTTCTGGGATAGTCTGACAAAAATCCCGCTTTTATGGCGCACTCCGTACAAAGATAGGTGACGTCCTGCGCCTCTTTGAGCTTGTCGGCCGCGGGCATTTTCCAGCACTTCTGGCCGCAGAGAGGGCAGTCGATCAGTTCCCAGTCCGGGTGTTTTTTCTTGGTGTCTCCGTTCAGGTTCTTGTCGAGCGGCAGGCAGAGGATCCCGCCCTTGTCGCTGTATTTTCTGGGTGTGAGATCAAAGCCGCGGTCCCGGAGTTCCTCGCGGGTTTCGTTCCTGACTTCCTCCTGCAAAACTTCCACGACGTCCACCTGCTCCAGCGTCAGGCAAAAGGCCCCTTGTGGCTCCCACTTCTTTGCCTTCCATGCCTCTGTAAAGCCTTCTAGTGTATCGTAGAGGCAGAGCCCGGCCGCTGTTTCCGTCTGGTAAGTCGTCTGCATGACGGCCTCGTCGTCCGGCTCGTCCCAGCCGTAAAGGTGCCAGCTCTCCCGGTTGTCGTAGTCCCACTGGGAGAAGTAGAGTGTGTGCCCGTCAATCGGCCAGCCGGTGCCTTTTACGGTTCCTTTTATGTTTTTCGGTCTATATTGCACGGTGTTGTCCTCCTTATACTTGTACTGGGAGGGCCGGAGCCCTCCCTCTGGTTTTTGGTGATATGCTGGGCTTATGCGATTATGGTTATCTGCTCCCGGTTGGGAATGTCGGCCAGCGCGTCCATAAGATAACTCTTTACATTGTCAACGGCCACCGCCTCCCAGCGCCCGCCGTCGGCCGATACCAGCTTAAAGGCAGGAGCGCCGCCTCTGCCTTCGGTGATCCGAAAAACAAACTCACTTTCCGGCTGCTCTACCTCCAAAAATGTGCGGTAGGGGATAAGTCTCACCGGGTTGGGGATAATGGCGTTTTCTTTCTTTGTGACGCCGGTTTTCATTACAACTTGCTGGCTGATCCCGTCGTCCGAGAATGTGGCCTCCTGTGTGCTCACGATATTGCTCGCCACCTTCGTGACGTCCTCCCGTTCCTCGCTGGGAGCGAAACACGCCTGCATAGATACGAGGAAAGACTCCTGATCGTACTCCCGGCCATATTCAAAATGGGGCAGCAGCGCGTTGACCTCAAAGAGTGTCTCACGATCCCGCTCTGGCAGCAGGCCGGAGTAAAGCAGCACCTTGGTGGCGTTTACTACCTGAATAATCATGCGATCCCTCAGTTCCTCCCGGCTTTCCTTTATGTAGTCCACCAGAGAGGTGAGCGTGGTCGCCCGGATCGGCTCCGCTTTGTCTGCCTCGTCGTACCGTTTGAGAGATTTCGTGCAGTACGTCCGGCCATTGATTTCTATAGTTTCCGGTTTCTCAGCCTTTACGGCCAGATCTGTGATAAATGCGATCGCTTCTCTAATTCCTTCCATGGTCTTGTCCTCCTTTTCTTATGCCTGCGCCGTGGCGCGTTCCATTACTACGATTTTGCCGCCGTTTTTCGGTTGTTCTTCGGTCTGTCCATCGGCTGTCCGGCGGTCGTCCTCCGATTCGTATATTTCCCCGGTTACCGGATCGAAGTCCTTACCGGGTATCGGGCGGCCTGCTGCCTCCGGATCCGGATCCGCCTCTGCCTGCTGCCGCGGTTCTGGTTTCCTTCGTCTCATATCAATAGGAGCGCCGGTTGGAATGTCCTGCTCCCGCTCGGCCTCTGCCTGAGCTTCCTCCTGCTGCCCGGCGGGCTCCTTCGGCTGTGGATCTTCCTCTGCGAAGTCGGAGAGGTTCATCTGCCCGCGGATCTGCCCGTCATACTCGGCGATCTCGATCTGCCCGGTTCTCATATTGACGCCCATCACCATTTGAGTGTCGATTGCCTCCGTAGCTGCGAGCTTGGTCGTGACGGAGATCTGGGTATTGATTACCTGACGGCTCTTGTTCGGTGCGAATTTTATCGCTATGTTGATCTGTCTCTTGGTGGTGGCTTCGGTGTTCGGGTTCTGAATGTTCTCAGCCACCTGCATGAGTGCCTCGTTGAGCTTCTCAGCGAAGGCTCCGCCTGCCAGTCGTTCGAGGTTGATCTGGCTTTGTACTTTCCGCTTTGCCATGGTGTTGTCCTCCTTAAAAAATGGTATTTGCTGCGATTATCAGGAACACGATCGCGACAAAGGCGGTCGTGATATGTCCGCGCTTTCTGTCACTGATCGGCGGCTTCGGTTCGCCTACGATAAAGAGCAGGCACGCAAAAGCCAGAACGCCCAGCAGAATGTTAAGGGCTATCATGTTCTACCTCCTTCCTGCGCCATACTGCTTCGGTAGCTGTGGAGTGTGTGGAGCGCCTGCGCCCGCAGGTTTCCACCACGCCCATGTCTTTGAGTTCTGAAAGTCTGGGCGCTACATAGTTGCGGTTGTAGTAGGGGATCCGGCCAGCCTTCACCAGCTCGTCCGTGATTTCACTCACGGTCATGCTCCTGCTGCCGAGCGTTTCGAGGATCAGACGGCTGCGTTCCTTCACTTTGGGGATAACGGCGTCATAGCTCGCCCTCCGGGTTTCCTTTGTGGTTTGGTTTGTTCCCATGAAATACCTCCTTTTCTGCCTTCCATGCGATAGCAGAGCGTCCCGTCACGCTGCACTCGCGTTTTCCGGCGTTTCTTATCAGTCCAGCCGCCTGCGCTTTGGTTAAGATCGGGCCCACGTCGCTGCGGCTTACCTGCTGCCCCCTGTCTGACAGGGTGGCGGCGATCTCGTTCGCGGTCATGCCCCTGTCCTTTATTAAATCCAGCACCATGTCCCGGAGACTCTGAGTCATGTCTTTGCTGCGCCAGATAACGACGGCCGAAGGGAAGGGAGCGGAGCATGGCCGCCCTTTGGCGTCTTTTGTTGGGTTTCCGTCCTCGTCTGTGAATGTGAGCCTCCCGCGGATAAAGCGCACCTCGTCGGCTTTTCCGTGGAATATGTAGTCATGGAAGTAGGACGTGTCCGTGCGGGCCGGTATGAGCATTACCACCAGAGTGCCGGGTTTCTTGCTTTCCTCGTAGCCCTTCCTTACCCATTCATTGATCTGGCGGCCGTAGGGTGGATTACAGAACACGCGACACCCCCCCCCAATCCGCTTTCAGGCCGTCGTCAGCCGGTGTGAAATATCTCGCGCACTTGGCGCTTTTATCGGTGGCGGCCGGATCAAGGTTAAAATGAAACTCCTGATCCAGCTCGCTGAAAAAGTCGGCCGGAGTACACCAGCCCATGTTTTTGCTGCTTAATAGTGCTCCGTTCATGTCAGTGCTCCTTTCTCATACCTTCACGGCGGCCATGTGTACCACCGGGCTGTGTTGTGTCTCTGTTACCTCTGCCAGTGTGAGGATCGGGCAGCCTTCGCCCAGATTTCGGCACATGTTCCGGGTGGTTCCCTTATCCATATAGGCCCGGATCGGCTCGCCGGTTTCGCTGTCTTTGAGGATCCGGCTCATAATGCTGCAGCAGGCTTTCCCTTTGTGTTCTCCGAAAAGCTGGATCCCGCTGCACTCATGGCACCATTTTCTTTCAAAATTCATAGTGTTTCCTCCTGCTCCCCATATTCCAGCTCTATGCCCTCCAGCAGTTTGAGCACTCCGGCGATATACTGCACCCGGAAGGGTTCGAGCTCTGCCTTGTTCATGTGTTTATGTCCGTACAGTTTCCGCATATCCCGCCACACGCTCCACGGCACCCGGTAGAAGTCTTGAAGCTCGACACTCACGAGGATAAAGGCGGCAGCGCCGAGGCGGTCATGCTCTGCGAGGCTGTTCAACTGCTCCTGCGTCAGCCGGTTGTAGTCGATCCGGTCGCTGTCTGTGTGTTTCGCCTCGAATACCACGGCCCGGCCTCCCGTGAGGGTTCCCTTAAAGTCTGGCTGTCCCGCTTTGATGTAGCAGGCGAGAAACTGCCCCTGCCGGTTCGGTGGCCTGAGCGGTCGCATGGGCTCCGGCGTCTTTTCAATGAAGGCCACGCCCTTGTCCTTGTACCAGCCGAGGCTTGCGGCGATCATATTCTCGAAGTGTTCGCCCGCTCGCTTACTCTGGAGGCCCCGCTGGCTGCGCTGGACGTTTGAGAGGGCGGCGGCAGCAGTTGGATCCGGATAGCCCTCTGAATTTTTTCCCGGTACATAGTCCCAGCTCACGCCTCAGCCTCCACGGTGATGTCGTGGCCGCGGTTTCGTCTGAGCTCTGCTGCCAGCTCGACGATCACCTCTCCGCTGATCCGCACGGTGGTGGACTCAAAGGCGGCGACTCCGTTTATTGCTCCGGTATGTGTGGGAAGGACGAGAAGGGCGTCGCCCAGCTCTTTGTCCTCCTGCCGGTTTTTCTCCTGTTCCCGGAGGCGGTAGAGGTCGGCGGCGTCTTTTACCGGGATCCCGTGCTCCTTGGCGTAGGTGATTTCTTTTTTCATGCCTTCGCTCGGATTGTTTATGCCGTACACCCATAGCTCGTCGCACATGTCCAGCAGCGCGATCCCCAGTTCCATGCCCGTCTCCCGCTCCTGCGGTATGGTGTCGTCAAGAAACTGGGTGCAGTAGACATGAGGCGCGATCGGTATCACGTCCGGCCAGAGATCCACTGCCTCCCGGCAGTAGCCCTGTGCCTTCTGTATGTTCTTTTCAATGTCCCCACGGAGAGGGGAGCAGATATATATAAGCCTGTTTCTCATGGTTTGGCTCCTTTCCGGCAGCAGGTGTCAAGCCTCTGCCTGATAATTTCGCAATAGTCCGGGTTGATCTCTATCCCGATAAAGTCCCGGCCCTCCTGCTCGGCCACGGCCCCGGTGGTACCGCTTCCGGCGAAGGGATCCAGAACAGTGTCGCCGGGCCTGCTGCCCGCTAATATGCACGGCCTCACGAGTTCCTCCGGGAATGTGGCGAAGTGTGCGCCCTTATATGGCCGGGTGGCGATTGTCCAAACGCTGCGGCGGTTTCTTTTCCCGCTTTCGTTTGGCGTGAGTCCGTGGCTTTCCCGCTCCACGGTGGCGCTGTTGTTCTGTGCTCGGTCGTGGGTATAGGCACCGCCTCCCCTGAATGTCCGAGAGTTTCCGCGCCTTCTGGCGTTCGGTTTTCCCGTTCCGGCGCTTCCAGCTGGCGCAGCGTTATAAAATCCCACGGCTGGCTCTTTCACTGCTTCGGCGTCGTAGTAGTAGCGGGAGCTTTTGCTCAGTAAAAAAATATACTCATGCGCCCGTGTGGGCCTATCCTTTACGCTTTCCGGCATGGCGTTGGGTTTTTGCCAGATAATGTCCGATCGGAGATACCAGCCGTCTGCGCGAAGGGCAAAGGCCAGTAGCCATGGGATCCCGATCAGGTCTTTGCGTTTTAGTCCGTTCCCTTCGATTGTTCTCCGGATCTGGCTTTTCTTTTGCCTGGCGCTTTGTATGTTCTCTGCTTTCTCGTTGAATACTCCGTCCCGGTTTCTGCCTTTTCCACTGGCTGCGTAGCTGTCCCCGATATTCACCCAGAGGGTGCCGTCGTCTTTCAGGACTCTGCGTACTTCCCGGAAGATCCTCACAAGGTTCTCAATGTACTGCTCCGGCGTATCTTCGAGCCCGATCTGTCCGTCTGCGCCGTAGTCTCTCAGCCCGTAGTAAGGCGGCGAGGTTATGCAAGTACGGCAGCAGGAGTCTGGGAGTTTTCTCAGGGTGTCCAGCGCGTCGGAGTTTATGATCTTGCTCATGTGTCGCTCGCCTCCCCAGCTTCCAGAGCCAGCGGATCCGCAGCAGCCAGAGCCTCCCGTCGGTTCCAGCCGGAGAGTGCAGCATAATACTGTTCGCGTTTCCTTCGGTCGCTTTCCCGGTCTGCGAGTTTTTTCTGCCCTTTGTCCGGCAGAGAGGCGGCCACGGCGTCGATCTG
This sequence comes from Ruminococcaceae bacterium UBA1417, assembly GCA_002305575.1. Classification (GTDB taxonomy): domain Bacteria; phylum Bacillota; class Clostridia; order Oscillospirales; family Acutalibacteraceae; genus Hominenteromicrobium. The sequence continues at coordinate 44,471 of DBPP01000047.1, read as the reverse complement.
TGTTGTCAGTTCTCCCGGCGTCATATCTCTGGCCTTTTCTCGCTCGTACATGGGCGTGTACTGCTGCATGAAGGCCACCCGATCCATGCCGGGCTTGCTGCCTCCCCAGTGTCCCCGGTGCATTTCCCAGAGATTGCTCCATCCGATCGACTCCACGGCGCGGGCCACAAGGGGCGGGAGTTGCTGCTTTAGATCTCCGTGGTTAAATTCTCCCTCGGAGTAGAGTAGATCGCTGACTGCGAGCCACGCCTGATCCGGAGCTATGAGATCCGGGTGTGCAATCTCCAGAAGGATCTCCCGGAGTTCTGCCACGCTGGGCGGCCACTTGCTCGTCGCTATGTGCTTTTTAACGGCCAGCGCCACCAGAGGGGCGTCTACGTCCTCAAACATCATAGCCCAGAGGCTCACGGTGGCTTTTACGCTGTCGGCGTCCTTGAATTTGTCATAATTCGGGTAGGCGGTGACGACGATCGCCACAAGCTGAGCCGCGTCTTTTTTTGTCATAAGTCGTCGCCTCCTTCCTCGCCTGCGATAATACCGGCCAGCACGTCCATGGTGTTGACTCGTCCGGGCCGCTCAGGCTGCGCCTGTTGCCTTCCGGGAGCCTGCTGCCGGTTGTCGGTGTATTTGCCTTCGAGTACCTTCGCCATGTTCCCGGAGTTCATCAGCCAGTTAAAGTCTGCCGTCCAGTTCCGGTCATTCCTGCCTTTCAGGAACGGGGAGGCTTCGGCTTTCTCGAATAGCTCGCGGAAGGTGTTCAGGTCTTGCCCGTATTCCTTCCAACGGGCAGCGATCGCCTTTTTCCGGTTTGCGCTGATTTTTCTCAAAACCGGGTAGCTCTTGCAGATTTCGTGATACATGTCAACGATCTGCTGGAAGGGAGTCGGCCCCGCAGACAAAACGCTGTCAAGCGTTTCACTCTCTTTCTCTGGTGTAGTGTAGTCTGGTGTAGTCTGGTGTAGTCTGCCTCCGGCTTCTTGCTGGCTGTTTCCCGGATTGTCCGTCGGCTGTCCTTCGGACTGTCCGGCGGTCGTCCGGCGGTCAGCAGCGGCAGCAGCGCGACGTCTCCGGGATCTCTGTTTTTCCGCTTCCCGCTGGTCGATCAGCTTACCCGCGTACTCGTACCAGTCGTGGATCTCCAGCGTTCCGTCCTCGGTTATGTCCAGAAAACCGGCGCTTTTCATGGCCTCCACGAAGGTGTCCGGTTCCTTGTTCCACTGAGCTGCCCTTGCTATGTTCCGGTTGCTGATCCCTTCCAGCGATCCGCTCGGTGCGTTGTCCAGCGCCCAGAGCCAGAAGGACGTTAAAAGGCCCAGCATGTGAGGCGGTTCGATCTCCAGCTCGTCGGCAGCCGCCAGCAGCTTTCTGTGATCTTTAAGTTGTTGGTGGACTTGGATCCATGCCACTGTGAGCACCTCCTTTCACGGTCGCCTTTCGGCTTGTTTCTGTATGTTCTCCGGTCTGTCCGGCGGTCGTCCTCCGGTCAGTTAAACGGGAGCTCGTCGTCCACACCGTCCGGGATCGACATGAAACCGTCCCCGGCGTCTGCCTGCTGTGTGCTGCCATTTGTACCGCCTCCCTCGTAGTTGCTGTCTGCAAAGTAGATCCGGGAGGCCGTAACCTCTACCGCTTTGCGGTGCTTTCCGTCATTGTCCTGCCATTTTCTCGTTGAGATCCGTCCCTCGACGACTACCTGCCGCCCTTTAGTGAGGTATTTCCCGCAAAAATCGGCCCATTTGTCCCAGCACACGATCGGGATATAGTCGGGAGGGGTGTCCTTCTTTTTACTTGGCACCGGCACGGCCAGATCGAAGCGTGCTACCGGGGTGCCTCCGGTGGTGTATCTGATTTCCGGCTCCTGAGCCAGACGGCCCAAAAGGCCCACATGATTAAACATTTTAGTTTCCTCCTTGTCCTTGCCTTCTTGCTGCGTCCAGTGAGTTGCAGATCTCGTCATACTGTGCCCGTGTCAGCAGGTGGGGATCCTGCTGTCCATATTTCTGCCGGATCCGGTCGTCGATCTGCTGTTGCGTATAACCTATGTCCTCGCCCTTCCGGTACATGCGGGAGAGCTGCGCGTCGGTGAGTGGTTTCTGAGTGCCTGTGTGCCCGTTTGAGGCGGGTTTTCCTACCTGCTGGGTATTTCTACCCGCCGGGCTATTCTGAGGCGCTGTGCCCTGATTTTGGGCCGGTGGCTGGGCCTGTGGAGGCTGTGCTGCTCCCGTGAGGTTCTTCATGTCTGGATCGTCCTCTCCTTGGTCGATCCCGAATTTCTCAAAAAGGTAGTATTTCAGGCAGTAGGTCAGGGCGCTGCCTTTTGCCTTGTCCGGGCCGCCGTCGTTGGTTCCGATCGCGTGCAGTGTAACCTCCAGAATGTCCTCCGGGTTGTCCGCATTAGTCCATCGGATCGTGAGATCTTCCTCATACACCCAGACGACGCGCTGGACGCCCCGCTCGTTTATGGTGTAATGGTGATAGTAAAGGGGATCGCCTTCCGGCGTGTGCCGGGTGGCGGTTTCGGCCACAATGTCAAAATTGACGCCGTGCTCGTTCATGGCTGGAGTAAGCAGCCGGTACACGTCGCTGATCTTTGCGAATTTGTACTCGACACCCTCCGAGTGTTTCGCTTTTACAATGGCCGGGATCGCCTCCCGGAGCTTAATAAACTTTTGTTGCAGAGTGAGAGCCTTCGGCCGGGGCGTTTTCTTTGCCGTTGCCTTAGTGGCCGCCGGTTTCGTTTCCGCTGCTTCCTGCGTCATGGTCTGCCTCCTTAAAGAATTTGTGATTGTTGATTGTCATTACATACGCCTGCGACTCGTGCCACTCGCTGTCGGTAAGGGCGGGAGCATAAAAGTATTTGATCGGCTCCGTTGTAGCCACATATCCGAAGTCAAACACGGCCGTGACGGCTTCCAGAGCCTCGTCTGAGGGCTCCGGGCGTCTTTTACTGTAGGAGTACATGCTGAGGACTTCGTGCGGCCGCATGTCGGTGTCCTCGCATGTCTGGAGTATGCACTGGGCTACGGCCACCTTGCCCGCGAAGGGCTCGCCGTCGGCCTCTGCTGTGATTACCTGCGCGATCTCCAGCCTCTCGTCGTCGGTCAGGTTGTAACGCTTTTCAAACCCTGCCTCAGACGCCCACGCAGCTGTGAGCTGTTCCATGTCTACCGCGTAGCCTTCGCCGTATTTGAAAATATAGCCTTCCGGCTCCACGGCTGCCTCTGTGGCTCTGGTTTCTGCGGCTGCTTCGGTATCGCTGCCGCGGTTGATAAAATGCGACACGCCCCATACTGTGAAAGCTGCCGCTCCGAGGATCAGGAGCGCCGCCCCGATCCGGGCCCAGTTATAACGCTTGCAAATTTTCCGCAGGCGGTATAAAATAGGCTTAGACTTTCGGCCATTTCTGGCCGGGTTTCTGGAGCGTGTACCCTGTTGCTTGGTAGGTTGAGGGTAGACGCTCCTTTTGCTTTGTGCGTACATGTTTACCTCCTTCTTTTCACTCGTGCGGGTAGAGTGTAGCGCGGCGACTGCATATAATCGTTAAAATGCTGCGGCCAGTAGGTCACACGCGGGAGCCGGTCGCCGGTGACTCCATACTTCGGGTTATATCCGAACACATTGACATAGCTCAGCAGGTCGGCTCGCTCGTCGTCCATGGCCTTGCACACTTCCAGCAGAGCCTCCACGTCGTCGATCGCCCGGTGTGAGTTCTTCACTTTGTCCTCCAGCTTATAGGCAGCGATCGCGTTCGCCAGCTTATGCGGGTATGCCCGACGGTCTTTGTAAACGGTGAGGCTGTCCAGATAGTCGCAGGGGCTCAATATGTCGCCGCTTTCTGAAAACTCTGTGAAGCGTTTTAACATTTCGCGGGCAAACAAGAGATCAAACTGTGCATTGTGGGCCACAAGCAGCGTCCGGCCGCTGTAAACCATGTTTGCGAAGGCTGCCGCAGCGTTTCCCTCTGGTATGCCTTCGGCTGCGAGCCTTTCGTCGGTGATCCCGGTCAGCTCCACGATCTTGTCCGGGATCCTTTCGCCTTCCGGCAGCTTTATGAACATGTCGGCCCGGTCAGTTTCTATGAGGGATCCGTCCGTTGCCTTCTCGATCCGGATCGCTGCCAGCTCAATGATCCGGCAGCTTTTTGCGTCGAGGCCGGTCGTTTCCGTGTCAAAGAACACGGCCGCCTCGTACCTCTGGAATATGTCGCGGAGGTTATTCATGGTCGCCCTCCTTTTTGATCGTGATCGAGGTTGTCATGGCGAGCTTTGTCTGCTCGAACGCCTGCCTCATGACGTTGGCTGCTATGTTGAGCTGTGCCAGCTGTGAAGCGATCCGCAGCGTCTCCTTGATTTCTTCGTCGCTGGCGTTGTATGCCATTTTCTCGAATGTGAGTAGATCCTTGCCGCCTGCGGCTGTGTAGATCTCCGTCAGCACTTTGGTGAGCATGAGCTTCACGACTCCCGGCAGCGTGTCCGGCAGAGGGAAGGGCCAGTTTTCTGCTTTGTCTTTCTGGTTCGGTTTCTCGGCGTCGTCCAGATGATCCAGATCGCCAGAGTCTCCAGAGTACCGGACTAAAGCGGAGCGGAAGCCGAGGTTCGTGTTGACGCCGGAGCGGGAGTTGCTGCCGTCGAGGGAGAACACGCCCGCGCTCGTGCCGTTGCGCCAGCCGCCCCCGCGAGACACGCAGCGTTCGCCGTCGGTGTCCAGCCAGAAATATTCCTCGCTTTCATAGTCGGGCGCAGGATAGAGGCCGAGCTCGATCAGCTTGTCCGGTACGTCCATGTCTGCACGCTCGTGAAGGTCGCAGAACGGCACGCCGTCGTAGTCCTTCCCGTCTGGAGCAGTTGGCTGCAGCACGATCTCGCCGTCTTTTACGTTGTAGTAAACCGGATCTCCGTCTGGTGTATAGATTGCCGTCCACTCTTTCGAGTCTGGAGACTGATCCGCGCCTGCTGCCGCTTCGTTGTTCGGTATGATCTGTACCTGTCCGTTGAGGAAGCGGACGCCTCCGACGTGCTCCCAGACATTCCCCACCATGTCGGCCACGCCCTCCGCTGTCCGGTCGTGGTTCCACTCGATCGGGCCGGAGCCTGTCAGCGTTTTGCCGTAGCTGTTTTGGTATGTAGTGCCTTTTTGCTCCGGGTGGCTGTGGCTTTTGCCGCTGTTGGTGTTTCCGGTGGGCACGGTGTCGTTCTCCCAGCTCTGGCGTGCCAGCGCCGCCCACTCGTCGTTAGTGATAAGGTGCCAGCCGGGGCCTTTTGCCTCGCAGAGCCGGATCGCCTCGTCGTGATTGACATTGACGGCCGGAGGCATGAAGGGGAGAGAGTAGGGCCTGCCGTCGATCATGGTGTTGGGGTACTTGCTGATCGCGTACTCCTTCACCTTCCTGCCTTTTAATGTGTCCGGGAGCTTTAGCTCGTCCGGTGTAAATACCACCAGAATGTCCGGGCGGCCCCGGTCGTCAAAAATAACCTCGTTTCTCATGTGTTGCTCCTTTCTATGCGTTTCCATTTGCTCCTACACCGCGGGCAGCGGTAGCCGTACCACGGTAGGACTAAATCTTTGCTTACATTCCATTCCAGCCCGCACTCGCCGCATACCTCGTAGCGTGCCCCTATGCGCCGGGCATGAGTACGGGCTCGCGCCGGTTTCCGGTTGCCAGTTTTCCGGCGCTCTGTGCTGCCGGATCCGGTTCCTGCTGCCTGTCTTTGCAGTCGCAGTGTTCGCCGTGGTCTAAATGTGCTCCGCACTTCGGGCACTCATGGTATGGCTTACTCACGTTATCACCTCCAAAGGATCGGGCGCAGCTCTGAGGCTCTCAATGAGCTGCTGCATGAGCCGCTTCCGGTATTTTTTACGCACGCGGTACTTTTTGGCGTGCTTATATAGGTGCCACCATTTTGGGTGGGTGTTTACTGAGTGGAGCATGGCGTCCATGAATTTGCTCAGCGACTCGGCCGCGATTTTCGCAAACTCCCCGGCTGCCTGAACAGCCCAGTCTATAAACTCCCGCGCCTTTTTGGCGGCGTAGTCGATCGCGGGCTGAACGGTCTTTACTACTTCCTGAGCGATCGCTTTTGCCTGATCTGGGCCGATCGTCAGCGTCAGCTCCATGGTTTCCTCCGGCTCTGCCGGTTCCGTTTCCGGTTTGTCTGGGATCGCGGTTGAGTCGCTCAGCAGATTGTAGCCATTTTCATAATGCCAGCGGATCCCGGCCGCGATTTCGAGCGCGTTCATATCCTCGCCGAAGTGTCCGCAGTAGTAGCCGTTCAGCATAACGGCGTTCGGATCTTCCTCTAAAACCTCATGGGCCTTTTCCAGATCGTCCGGCTCGAAGGTTTCCGTGTCCGGATCAAGCCATGCAGCGTACCCGTTCCAGCTGCGCCCGGTTTTCCATATAATCACCCACGCGATCCCGTCCCGGATCTCGTCGGAAAACTCTTTTGCTACTTCATTGAGTGCTGCCATGTCTCTGCCTCCTTTCTGATATGCACAACGGTTACAATGTCCTCGACTTCGTGTTGCGTGATGTATGTGTCGTCTGGGCTCAGCCCGATGAAGTTCAGCAGCGGATCGAAGCCGTCGAGCATAAGGCTGGTGACTGCTACCGCGTTGAGCCGGTAAACGGTTATTTCTACAATGCAAGGGCGGTCGTCTGCTTCCAGTACCGCCGGGAATGACGCGCGGCTCAAAAGGGCGGCGTCATATCTAAAGTCCTTTTTCATGTCTGTGTTTTCCTTTCTGCGACGTCACACCTTCACGGCTTCGGCAAGATCCGAGTGATCGGCTTCGTCGGCTTTCCTTCCGCGCCTTTTGAAGTTCTCCGCAAGGCGGCGCTGGGCCAGTGTGGCGCTATACTCTCGCCGCATGTTCCGATCGAGCCCTCCGGTTTCACCTCTTTTCAGTTCCTTGTAGACAGTGGCTACATGGACGCCGATCTGGTCGGCTATGTCCTGAACGCGGTCGCCTTCCAGATAGAGGGCCTCCAGCGTCTGCCGGTCTGCCAGTGTTAAATATCTGTATCCGCTCACATTTTCACCTCCTTTGCGGGGCCCTTGCCGCACCCGGCCACTTTGTAAAATCTGCATTGTTGGGCGTGCGCTTCTCAACCGGCTTTCACGCGATCCGGCGGGTGCTTTTTTGTCGGGAGGCCCGAACCGTATCAGCTTTCACCTTAAAAGCTGCAAACCTGTTGAACGACATGGAGCCTTTTAGAGCGTTGCTGCTCTCCACCGCTTCCGGGTTTTCACCTTAAAAGCCCGGCAAAACCTGTCAACCTACACCGCACAATACAGACTTTATAAAGTGGCCGTGTATGGCCTTTTTCTCTGTTTCTGGGTAAAAAAATAATGCGTCGGGAGGCTTTCGCTTCCTTTCGCATTTAATGTTACATTTTTCATATCCAAAAAAATTGTAAAAAAAGAATTGACAAATCTGCCATACGGTGCTATAATGGTGAAGTCGTCGGGCAAAGGCCCTCGATCAAAAGAATATGCAGGTATGGCGGAATTGGCAGACGCGTATGGTTCAGGTCCATATGAATGCAAGTTCATGCAGGTTCAAGTCCTGTTACCTGCACCACAGCAAGACACCGATTTGGGTACGATTCAGTATCACAATTGGTGTCTTGCTTTTTTATACAGTGAGATAGGCGTATGCTTGCCGAAAATCTGAAACACGGAGATGAAATACGCGTCATTGCTCCGGCCAGAAATCTGACTGAGGTCCGGCAGGATATGCACCACCGTGCGGTTGCATAGTGCGAAAAGCGGGCTTTGCGCTCACTTTCTCCAGAAATTGTTGGGATGTCGGCAAATTCCATTCCTTCAGTATCGCATCGCGCGTGGAAGGACATCCACAAAGCATTCTGTGATCCGATCGTAAAAATAATCGCGCCTGTCTGGGCGGCTTTAATTCCAACCAGCTTCTACCCCATCCAGATTACAATCTAACGGAAAATTACCCGAAGCTTCTTTGTGGCTTCTCTGGTATCACATCCCTGCTCCATGCGGTTTATGCAAAGATTGGGCGCATTCCCCTACCATGGCCCCCATTCCAATACATATGCCTTTGAACAGGAAGCCATACCGTTCTGAATGATTTTCTGTAAGAAAAAGGCGCCGTCAACCACCGGCGCCTTTTTGCTTGCCATTTGTGTAGCGAATTATCCGTTAGCCTGCCTATACAATTCAAATAGCATTTTCCCCAGATTGGTTTGAAACACGGCTTCGATTTTTCGAAGCGCATCTTCCTCCGGATTGCTTTCATAGCAATTCACCAGCAGATCCGCTTCTATCAGCAATTGCAGGAGTGGGCTGCGCGGACCTTCGTAAATGTGGTGCTCTTGAACGAGCTCAATCACCGATTGTTCCCATTCTCTGGGATAGTCAGCTTCGCACAGGAAATGGCGAACCAGATGCGGCGCCTCCTGCCGCTGATTGGCCTGACAAGCATCTCCATTATAGTGTTCCTTGCAATACCGAATGGCAATGTCATGCAAAATTGCGGCGGCCTGCAGGATTCCACGATCGTCTTCTGAAAGCCCTGCCTGCTCCCCAAGCAGCTTTGCCAATGCGTAAACCTTTAAAATATGCTGTGTGCGGCGCCGATGTCCATTCTCATAGCACAACGCCTCTTTTAAAAGATTGGATTCATTCAGCATCCTGTTTTTCCTCCTCTGCTCCGTTTCGCCTTTGGATGGGCAGTCGGATCACCGTCTTCAGGTTTTCCGGTTTGCAACGCCGAACATCGCTCAGATAAATCTCATGATGATACCGTCCGCTTCCAAAATCCCACGCATAGCCCAGTTCTTTCACAAACTGTTCCATCCTCCGCACGGTTTCTGGTTCACGATCATAGGGACCGATATGCATGCACTGGACGCAAAGCCCCTCTTCGTATGTTAAAAACTCCAGTTTTGAAAAATCGGCCTGCTTTTTTTCAGTTGCCTCTCCGATCGCCCACTGAAAGGTTTCTTTCGTCACAAATTCCGGCAATCGAATCAGCGAAATCCAGCGGAAAGTTTCCTTATGCGCGTAATCGACGCCATACAGACCATCCTGCCACCAGAAGCCTTCCAACAGCGGAACCACATAATCAAAATACTCGGCAATTTGATGTTCTCCCATTTTGCTCATCTTGATGGTATAAGCAACGGTGTGCAAAAGGCCAATGGATTCTTTATAATCGCCGTTGTCCGCATTGGGATCCCCTTTTCCCCGTATCGCAAGAAAATTCATCGGCGGAATTGTAAGGATCTGCGGCTGTTTGGGCGGGAGATAAAATTCCTTATACGCTTTTTTATAATCAAACGCCATATTTACAACTCCTTGAGATTTTGTACCCTTGTCCGTATGGAACTCTCGAATTCCTCGTCCGACAGCTGCGGATCCCGGGTCGCTCTCCAGATGGCGCAGGGCAATTCCCTACAGTCGGCGCAATTTACATACCGGTGCTTTTGTACCGAACAGGCATAAATGGGGCAGGCTTTTCCTTCCGACGCATGAAACACTTTCCCCTGACATGCATTGCAGCCCGGACATTCTTTTTGGTAAATGCCGCAAGCTGTGCATGCTGTTCCGCAGCATGTGAGATGCAAGATCTCACGTTGCCGCTTTTTGCTGAACCCACGCAACATCAGACGATAGGCCTTGTCCAGCAGATCCATCAGCAAATCGTCCGGAACCATCCCGTCCGGCTTAACCGAAATCCAGTTGTGCTTATCCGAATAATAGCCGGGAAGGATGTCGGCATACTGACTTTGCAGGAATTCCCCCTCCGCCGGGTCCACCTTTAGGTTGATATAATACGGCTGGTTTTCCGGATCAAGACAGACGGCGGCAAACATTTTTCCGCCGATCTGATAGCGAACCCAGTTCCACACCGGTTGCAAATCTTTCGTAACACTGCGCTTATGCAATAAGTAATCGTCGAGCCAATGGTAACGCATACTTCAGTCCCCCTCGTACAGTTTTTCCATTTTCTTCAGAGAATCGACAAGCGCCGCCCGCAGCTCCTTGGGCTCCAGCAAAATCGCTTTTTCTCGAAAGGTCAACAGCCAGGTCATCAGATTCTCCGCATCGGTATAGTCGGCGTGGAACAACAGCCTGCCGTCCGCCAATTCTTCGAAACAAGCGGTTCCAAATTCTTCCACCAGTCTCCATTTGCACCCCGCTTCAAACAGAACCTTTACCTGGATGCCGCCTGGGAAAATCCGCTCATGGCGAAGGTCCGGCATCGGGGCTGATCGCGCCGCAAAGGGTTCCCCCGCCGCGAGTTCTTCCATGCGATTGAGCTTAAACAGCCGATAATCGGCCCGATCGTTGCAATACCCCCACACATACCAGCTTCCCCAGCGAAAAATGAGGTAATACGGTTCAATCGTGCGCCAGCTTTCACCTTTGGGCGCGTAATAGCGAAAGGACAGCAAGTGCTGCGTATCCATCATCTGCCGAACGAGTTCAATTTTCGGTGCCAAAGACGCCTTGTACCAGGAGGAAAGGTCGATCAAAATGTTCTGTCCGCCTGGCATCAGGGTGGACGCGCCGGCCGAAAGCTTTTCCATCAACTGCGCCACCCGGTTGGTGCCGCTCACGCTGTCCAGACTGCGCAGCCCAGCCAAAATGGCCTGCATATCGGCGGAGGTCAGCAGCGTGCTGTCTATTTTGTATCCCTCCATGATGGAGATACCGCCGTTTTGGCCTTGCGTGGTCACGATGGGAATCCCCGCCCTACACAGGGCGTCAATATCGCGGCTGATGGTGCGGCGGGAAACCTCAAACTTTTCCGCCAACTCCGGTGCCGTCGTTTTTTCACACTGCAACAAAATGGCGAGAATCCCGATGAGTCTGTCAATCTTCATAGGCCCCTCCTTCCCTGTTGTCTGCGTCCATTGTATCCGACACAACACGACAACAGGCTGTCCTGTTTCCGCTTCAGCCGCATTTTTCTGTGCATTTGTGTATACAGTCGCAACCTCACCCCGAAAAAAGAGCGGTGCAAGGCATCCTCCCTACACCGCTCTCCGCTATGGTTATCTTAGCGGATTCTCACAAAAAAGTCAATAAAAAGGTACAAGTGAAGCCACCGCTCCGCTTGTATGGGCAACCACATAGTTTTAAAACAGGTAAAGTCCAAGCAGACCACTTGAATCCCCAACCATACGATGCTATAATAATGAGCCAAAGAGCTTGGCAAGCAATTGATCACACTGGGGAGGGAGCCATGTGTCCGTTGACATGAAAGCGTGTATCGCTCAGGCAGCAAAAGCGCTTTTGCTGGAAAAAGGCGCGAATAAGCTGACGGTAAAAAATATCGTGGAAAAATGCCAGATTACCCGGCAGACTTTCTATTACCATTTCGAAGATATTCTGGCCCTGTGCCGTTGGATTCTAGAGCATGACACAGAGCGGACCATACTGGAGGCCAAAACGCAGGGCGACGCAGAAGCACGTCTTCGGTATCTGTTTGTTGTGGCCATCAACGCTATGCCCTATTTTAAAAAAGGGATGGAAAGCCCCTATCGGGATGAACTCGAGCGACTTATGTCGCAGCACATCCAGAATCTGTTTGAGCATATATGCGACGAAGAAGGCCTGTATCCGAACCGCAACCGCTTTGAAGTTAAGCTGATTGTGCGTTACCACTGCCAGGGACTCTTGGGCCTTATGCGAAATTGGACGGAAACAGATACAAAAAATCTCGATCAGATCGTTCATGTCGTCTTCCGTCTGATCACGGAAGGCATTTCCCCTTTGGAATAAAACAAATATAGTGCGTCTATTGTAAAAGCCGAAAAGTAAGGGAATCCAGAGAAGATTCTTTACATTTCGGCTTTTTTGTCTATACAATGTCGCATTTGTGATCATTGTGTCCGACACAAAAATCATCTACAATAGAAGAAAAGGAGGCGCGAGGTATGGCGCATGAAATTCTCTCCATCAAACTGTTTCAACTGGACGATCGAATGGAAAGGTTGCACAGTCGCATCTACAGAAGCGAAACCGCCAATCATGAACAGCTGGAAAAGGAAATGGACTTGCTCGGGCAAGAGTATGCTGAAACCGAATCGGCTTTGCGGGAAAACCTATGGCGCTCCAAGTCAGAGCTCGTCTCCGTTTTAGCCAGAAGCTACGGGCAAATCGAGCGGATTATTCAAAATACGCGGGACCAGATACAAAGCCTGTCGGCGAGCAGTCCCGATGCGCAGGCCACTACAGAAGGAAAAATTCTGCTGGCCGAATACGCGTTGGACTTTGCCCATCAGGCCGCCGATCGAGCTTTGCTCCTATCCATGGAAGCCATTGACACCCAGCTGCTGGAGCAGCGAGAAAGGAAAACATCATGAAAGAAGTCAAATCCCCCAAAAAGCCGTTGATCTATTATTACCTGATTGTTCTGGCGGCTATCCTACTGTTCAATATGATTGTAACCCCGCTGATCTCGCAAAGTCAGGTGGTCGAGGTGGACTATGGCACCTTTGTCCAGATGGCAGAAGATCAAGAGCTTGGACAGGTGGAGGTAGATGAATCTCAAAACCAGATTCTTTTTACAGACAAAGATGAAACGGTCCTCTACAAGGCCGGTATGATTCCCGACCCGGATCTGGCTCAGCTTTTAAAAACGTCCGGCGCCAAATATGGCGGCGAGATCCTCAAACAGGCGAACCCCATCGTCAGTTTTCTTTTGAGCTGGGTGCTGCCCATTGTGATCTTTGCCCTCGTGGGTCAATATATGAGCAGAAAGTTGATGAATCAGGCCGGCGGAAAGGACGCCATGACCTTTGGCCTTGGCAAGAGCAACGCCAAAATTTACGTCCAATCGACCAAAGGAATCCGTTTTTCCGATGTTGCCGGCGAGGATGAAGCGAAGGAAAGCCTGGCCGAAATTGTGGACTACCTGCATAGCCCGAAGAAATACACCGAAGCCGGCGCATCCATGCCAAAAGGAATTTTACTCGTTGGCCCTCCGGGCACCGGCAAAACTATGCTGGCAAAGGCCGTAGCCGGCGAAGCAAATGTCCCCTTCTTTTCCATCTCCGGCTCAGAATTTGTAGAAATGTTCGTTGGCATGGGAGCTTCCAAGGTTCGGGATCTGTTTAAACAGGCCAAAGAAAAGGCACCTTGCATCGTGTTCATCGATGAGATCGACGCCATCGGCCAAAAGCGAAATTCCGGCCACTACGGCGGCAATGACGAACGTGAACAGACATTAAATCAGTTGCTCACAGAAATGGACGGTTTTGAAGAAAACACTGGGGTCATCATTTTAGCGGCCACAAACCGACCGGAATCTCTGGATCCGGCGCTCACCCGTCCCGGCCGATTTGATCGGCGCGTTCCTGTCGAATTGCCTGACCTCCAGGGACGAGAAGCCATTTTGAAGGTTCACGCTAAAAAAATCAAGACAGCTGAAGATGTAGATCTGCATGTCATTGCCCGTATGGCTTCCGGCGCTTCTGGTGCGGAGCTCGCCAACATCATCAATGAAGCCGCCCTGCGCGCGGTACGCAGCGGGCGTACCGTTGTAAACCAATCCGATTTGGAAGAGAGCATCGAGGTCGTCATAGCCGGATATCAGAAGAAAAACGCCGTCCTTTCCGATCAGGAGAAAAGAGTGGTGGCCTACCACGAAATCGGGCACGCCCTTGTTTCCGCCAAACAGTTCCATTCTGCCCCGGTGCAAAAGATTACGATCATCCCCCGCACCTCTGGAGCCCTTGGATATACCATGCAGGTGGAAACCGGCGATAAATACCTGATGACTAAGGAAGAGCTGGAGGACAAAATTGCGACGTATACCGGTGGACGTGCGGCAGAAGAAATCGTATTTGGATCCGTCACCACAGGAGCGTCCAACGATATTGAACAGGCTACCAAATTGGCACGGGCCATGATTAGCCGGTACGGCATGAGCGACGAGTTTGACATGGTCGCCATGGAAACTGTAAGCAATCAGTATTTGGGCGGAGATGCCTCGCTGACCTGTGCGCCGGAAACCCAAAAGGAGATCGACAGAAAAGTCGTGGAACTGGTAAAGATTCAGCATGAGAAGGCCCGCAAAATTCTGGAAGCCAACCGCGCCAAATTGGACGAGCTGGCCGAATACCTTTATGAAAATGAAACCATTACCGGCGAGATGTTTATGGATATTTTGACAAGGGGTGAAAACTCATGAGAATGCGTTCCGGTTACGGGTGGCTTGAGTTAATCGTCGGCATTCTGCTCATTGTTCTGGGCATTTGGGTCTTCGCAGATCCGGAAAATGCTTTGAATGGCCTGTTTTTTGCCTACGGCATCACCGCTGTTATCATGGGTGTTTCGGATATCATCCTGTATGTCCAAGTGGAACGATATACAGGTTTTGGCCCGATAATCTCCCTCATATCGGGAACCCTCAGTGTGATGTCCGGCATAATGCTGCTGGTATATCCCAAAGCAGGTGTAATCGTTTTGACTCTGCTGCTCCCCATTTGGTTTATTGCGCACTGTATTTCCAGATTGGCGCATTTGCCTTCAATCCGCTTTATTGCCGGGAACCGCATGTATGTCTTTACGCTGGTTATCAACATCATCGGTCTGGCTCTCGGGTTTCTGATGCTTTTGAGTCCACCATTCACTTTGTCGACAATCCGCCATTTTGCCGGTCTGTATCTGGTTCTTGTGGGCATTGATGGCGTCGTTATGGCTGCAAGCCGCATGGGAATGCGGCGTTGAATGGGGATGGATTACCATGAATTCTATATCTCTACTCACTACACTGGATGAACACTATCTGCCGCAGCTCGAAGTTCTCCTCACTTCCCTTGCGATCAACAACCCCGGAGAGCGGATTTCACTCTATTTGCTCCACAGCGGTCTTTCTGAAGACGCGTTCTGCGGTATCCGCCGGAAGTGTGCGGCATATCAGTACAGCTTTTATCCCATCTGCGTCGATGAAACGCTGTTTCAAGATGCGCCTGTTACGCGGAAATACCCCAAGGAGATGTATTACCGCTTATTGGCCCCTCAGTTGTTGCCAGAAACGGTAAAAAGAATTCTTTATCTGGATCCGGATATTTTGGTTATCAACCCTCTTCGCCCTCTATGGGAGACAGATTTACAGGGCAATCTCTTTGCCGCTGCAGCCCATACCAGGAAGGTGGAACTGGCCAACAGTATCAATAAACTGCGTCTGGGTACGGAACAGGCCTATTTTAACTCCGGCGTGCTGCTGATGGATTTGGACGCCTGTAGGCAGCAGACAGACCCAAAGACATTATTCCGCTTCATCGAGGTGCATCAAAAGGAACTCCTGCTTCCCGATCAAGACGTTTTAAACGCCCTTTACGGCAGGCACATTCTACAGGTTGAAGACGCCTTATGGAATTATGACGCACGAAATTTCAGCAGTTATCTGCTTCGCAGCAATGGGGTTTACGATCTCCAATGGGTAATGGAACACACAGCAATCCTGCATTTCTGCGGAAAATCCAAGCCATGGAATCGGAATTATTTTTATCGATTTGGCATTCTCTACAGGCACTATATGCAATTGGCTCAACGCACGTAGGATTCTCAAATCGATTAACCCTGCAACATAGCCGTCATCTGCTTTAATTCGGCTTTCGTCTTTCTACCGAAAAGACAGGACCGTTCGCGCTGGCAAAAAAATTCGCAAAGTAAGGGACTATAATTTGTGCTGCGTCGTTAAAAGGCTTCCCAAAAAGCAACGAAGGGGACTGATTTTCAATCGGTCCCCTTCGTCGCTTTAAAATTTGTTTTCCGTGTGATGGTTCATTAGCTGAACAGGTGCTATAGCCTTTCACACCAATTCAGCCGTTTCATCTTCCGTGCTTCATCGCTGTCGTTCTCCCGCCTCCGGCTATGAAGCACAGCGTTCCATCAGAGCCAGGTGGTATTTGGGAACTGTACAGACTTTTTCTCCTCTGGTAATTTTGGAAACTGTAACTGCACGCGAAACCCGCCGGCTTTTCCGCAGGAAAACGTGACACTGCCGCCATGCGCCGCCACAATCTGCTGTACAATAAGCAGTCCTAATCCGTGGCGCGGCTCCCGGGTTCCGCTGTCGTTCATCATATAATGGGGCGTATTGCGCAATATATCCAATTCTTTCTCTGTCACCCCCACCCCATTATCCTCCACGGAAACCTGATAGCCAGCATTGCTTTCCGCTACGGAAACCACGATCGTGCATCCATCTGGATTGTGACAAATGGAATTATCAATCAGATTGTTTATCGCACGTCGAATCAATTCCTTGTCGCCTTCAATGATACATGGAGAAAATTCCTTTCCAGTCTCGCAGGAAATGGTATATTGTGGGTTAAGGTCTAAGTTCAGATAGTCCACTATACATTGTCTGGCAACGGCCACCAGATTTACCGGCTGCGCATGCATTGGCTGCATATGGTATTCCAGCTTGGAAGCAAGATTCAGGTCGTTGACGAGATTTTTTATCCGTGTGCTTTGCTGCCGGATAATGGCCGCCTTTTTCCGGTTTTGTTCGGAGAGAGACGCATCTTCTTCCATCTGACCGGCATAACCCATCACCATGGAAAGCGGGGTTCGGATATCATGCGACACCCCGGAAATCCAGTTGGCGCGGGCAGTTTCCTTTTTCTTCAGCTCCCTGTCCTGCCGCATCAGCTTTTCCGATACCCGATTGATAGCACATGCCAAATCAGAAAGCAACCCCTTTTCTTGAATATAGACGTCTTTGCCCGCCGGAAGCGCTTCTATCCCAGTCACGATGGGGTTTACGGAGCGAAGGACGCCGCCAACTGAAATCCAGTAAATGAAGAAGACGGCCACAAGATTTACGCAGAGAAAAATCAAAAGTATTTGAGGCACATGTGCAATCAGCGCATAATCAAATGTGGGCGTCATGTGCTTCCAATACATGGTCTTTGGATGTCCGACAATCATCAGATCCTCTCCTCTCGAAGCGGTTGTCGTAGGATAATCCGCAATATACCCCCGGGTATAATAGGAAATCTCCGCCACCGAGTAGTGAAGCGGGATTTCTTCGGGGAGATGGTCGCTCTTCCAAATCACATTTCCCGTTCCGTCTTCAACCAGGATTGCCCACGCGTGCCGTTCCTTTAAAATTTCCTGCCCTTGTTTGGATAAAACGAACCCTGCGTCTGTCTCCTGCAATTCCTGACCAAGGTTTTTGGCTGCTTCCCAGCCTCCCGCATTGGAGACGCCCTGAGAACTGAGCGCCAGAAACAACACCACATTGAGTGCAAACAGCCCAACCACGGAAAGGAGAAGGATTTTGATAAAACGGCGGATCAGCTTGAAAGTACTTTGCATGGTCAGCCCTCCAACACCAGCTTATATCCGAGTCCTTTGACTGTCACAAGAGATACGGGTTTGGACGGGTTCTCCTCAGTCTTTTCCCGAATCCTTCGGATATGGGCCATCAGGCTATTTTCATACCCATAGGGGTTTTCTCCCCACGCCGCTTCACAAAGCTGATCTATCGTGACGATCCTGCCCGCGTTCCGGTAGAGGGCTTGCAAAATATCATATTCCTTGGCCGTCAGGGAAATCTTTTCCCCTTCTTTCAGCACTTCCGCCCGTTCAAAATCGATTTGGCTGCCGGCAAGTTGTACCCGTGGATTTTCTCCTTTATAATACCTTCGTAAAATAATCCCTGTCCGAAGCAGCAATTCTTTGGGAAGGAAAGGCTTCACCAGATAGTCATCCGCCCCCAGACCCAAGCCGGTCAGTCTGTCTTCATCTTCGCCGCGTGCTGTTAAAAACAGAACGGGAATTAGCGTAAAGGTACGCATCCGCTTAAAAAGGGAGAAACCGTCGCCGTCCGGGAGCATCACATCCAGAATCGCAAAATCCGGCTTCCATTCCTGCAAGACGGTAAGCGCCTGCTCAACCGTTTCTGCAGTTCGAATTTCCGAAAAACCATATTCTTTAAAAAAAGAAGAAACCATATTTAAAATTTCCTTCTCGTCATCCACAAGAAGGATTTTTTTATATTTCAAATATGTGAGATCCATCTTATCATCCCCCTGCGGTTATTATAACATATCCCCTTTTCGTTTTGCTCAAGCCAATCAAAATGTAAGGTAAATGTAAAGCAGCGGGAAAGTTGTCTCAAGGTTGGCGTTTTACACTCAAGTCATCCAAGGAAAGGAGAATGTCTGATGCATATACTTGAAACCCACAATCTCACCAAGACCTATGGCGACTTTACAGCCGTATCCAATCTGAATCTTCATATCAGAAAAGGCCGCGTTTATGGATTTCTTGGTCCCAATGGAGCCGGAAAATCTACGACTATGAAGATGCTCCTTGGGTTGACCCATCCTACAGATGGACAGGTTACCATTGATGGTAAAACATACCCTCAGGACCGTGTTTCCATTTTGAAGGAAATCGGATCCTTCATTGAGGCGCCCGCCTTTTACGGCAATCTCACGGGAGAAGAAAATCTGGATATCATTCGCAAGATACTGGGATTGCCAAAAAGCAGTGTGGGAGAAGCGCTGGACCTGGTTGGACTCACCCAGTTCCGAAAAAGGCTTGCCAAGAAATATTCTCTGGGTATGAAACAGCGTCTCGGGCTTGCCGGCGCGTTGATCGGCAGGCCGCCGATTCTGATTTTAGACGAACCCACAAACGGGCTGGATCCGGTTGGCATTCATGAGATCCGCACATTGATCCAATCGCTTCCACAGCAATACGACTGTACGGTTCTCGTTTCTTCCCATCTTCTCCCGGAAGTAGAACTGATGGCAGAGGATATTGGAATTCTAAATCACGGCCATCTGCTCTTCGAAGGGACGATGGAGGCGCTTCGCCTGCAGGCACACGCCGCAGGATTTCCTATGGACAACCTGGAAGAAACCTTCTTAGCTATGATTGATGCGGATAACCGAAAGAAAGGTGGGGCAAGATGACGTTCATATTGGAGACAAAAAAGTTGAAACGAACCGGGTATCTGCCGGCATTTCTTGGTGCAGGCATAATTTCCTGTGCTTTTCCCGTTGTCAACATGCTGGCGCGATCAGAAACCTTCACCAGTCTTCCGGGCAACCCTTTTGAAATTCTCATGGACGCAAACTGGCAAATGATGGCGATGCTCAATATTCTGATCACCATTTGTGGAGCCTGCATCATGTACCATACGGAATACGCGGATAACGGCGCACTGAAAATGGACACACTGCCTGTAAAACCTATCCGCCTGTTTTTTTGCAAGTTTCTCATCACTGCCGAAATATTAGCGGCGATCATTCTTTTTCAAATCATTGTTCTGACTGGCTGCGCGGTTTATTGGTTTCCCGACAGTGCCTTTGATTTTCTGACCATATTGAAAACCGCTGGTTTTGAGTGGCTGGTTTCCCTGCCCACTGTCACGCTCATGTTGCTCATTTCCTCCATGTGCAAAAACATGTGGATTTCCTTAGGCGCTGGGGTAATCCTGGTATTTACATTTTCGATCTTTCCCCAGGATAACTTTGTGCTGCGCTTACTTCCGTTCAGTGCTCCCTATCAAACTTTGTCTATGGCAGACGAAAATGTCCATATACAACTGTTCTGCATGGTTTGTGTCCTGCAAACCGCAGTACTTTATCTGGGAGAAACCCTGTATGTGAAAGCGAGGAGGTACTTGGCATGAGTGTTTTCTCTCTTCTGCTGGTAGAACTGAAAAAGATCCGGCGTTCCAAAATTTTTCTCATCCTGATGATCCCAGTTATGATGATGTGGATTCCCAGTACCATCAACGCAAAAATGAATTTTGATGTCCGTGGGATTCCCATCACACCCGAGAACAATTTCTTCATCCAGGGATTCATGGGCATGACCTGGTTTATGATTCCTGCCACACTGGTCATCGGTACAGTTCTTCTGACACAAACGGAACGAAGCCAAAACGGAATTCTTAAAATGCTGTCGCTTCCGGTGCGTACATCCACGCTATGCCTCACAAAATTTGCTGTGCTTATTTTCCTTTCCATGGTACAAATGGTGTTTTGTATTGGTGCATATTACGCCAGTGCAGCCATTGCATCGCAACTTCAAAATTACAATTTTATTTTGAATCCATCGTTTGTGTGTGTAAACGCTCTGGCACTATATTGGGGCGCTGTTCCTATGGCAGCGGTGTTCTGGATGTTTGCCATTCTGATAAAAACGCCGGTATTTTCTGTGGGCCTGGGACTTGTTTCAATTGTTCCTTCTGTTTTGGTCATCCATACAAAAATGTGGTTTGTCTATCCCATGAGCTATCCATTTTATCTGCTCATGGTCCAATATGGAAAAGCCGCGGAAGGCATGTATGCCACGCAGATTGACCGGATGCCCTGGCTTCCGGTTGCCGTGATTATCACTGTATTGGCGCTTGCCGTTTCCTGTATTCGGTTTGGCGCTTCTGAAAGGAGATAAATGTTATGAAAAACAAAATTTGTACTGCAATTTCCACATTGATGCTGTTTATTCCCTGGACAATTTTGTTTCTGCGCACCTTTGATTGGGCATTGGAATCTCCTGTTGCAGAAATTATGATTTCCTGTTATGCCGCTTTCATGATATTTTCCGGCCTTTTCACCATAGTCGCTTATGCAAAAAGCGGCGTAAAAAACAAGTGGATGCAGGTTTGCCTCGTGATCAACGGCTTATATGCTGTTGGTGGTCTCGCCGCTTTTGCCATGATGATTCCTGGTTTGCTGCAGAGATGAGCAAGACGCTTTGATTGATGAGTTCCATAATCTACTCCACAATTTCAGTCCGTATGCTTTAACAGACGATCAAGAACTCCAGTGGGATAGAACATTCGGCCGTGACACCGGTACGGGTTCTTACATAGCAGAATATGAAAACGTTACCGGAACCGAATTTCTTTTTGGCGGAACCGGATTAGAGCGAAAGGAAGATCATACACACCGTTACATACGAATGGACTGTTACCACCGGCGAAGGGAAATTATGTTGATCCAATCAGGAAGACGAATTCGAACTTGCAGATTCGTGTGCAAAGGGCACCGTGTCCATTACCGTATCTTCGGGAGACCGTTATCCATCTCTGAAAGGAGCGCGTTTCACCGGCTTCCTTTCCGTAAGGGTGCAATAAAAACAGCCGCCCGGAACACTTAGAAATCAAGTGTTCCGGGCGGCTGTTCGGTAGTCCATATTACAGTAAAACGGGCTTTACATGATCAGCATCGCATCGCCAAAGCTGAAAAACCGGTATTTTTCCTCCACAGCCGTCCGGTACGCGTTCAAGATATGCGTGCGTCCGGCAAGTGCGGAAACCAACATGATCAGCGTACTCTCCGGCAAATGGAAATTTGTGATCAACGCGTCAATGCCACGGAATTCAAAGCCGGGATAGATGAAGATATCCGTCCATCCATCGTCCTCCCGGATCTCCCCGCACTTTGCCGCAACAGATTCGATCGTGCGGCAACTGGTTGTGCCGACCGCCACCACGCGGCCGCCACGCTTTTTCGCGGCGTTGATTGCGTCGGCCGTTTCCTTCGGCATCCAGTAATGCTCGGAATGCATTTTGTGCTCCTGAATATTTTCCACGCTGACCGGTCGGAAAGTACCGAGCCCGACATGCAGCGTGACGAACGCGATGTCCACGCCCTTTGCACGGATTTTTTCCAGCAGTGCCGGCGTAAAGTGCAGACCGGCAGTCGGCGCGGCGGCCGAGCCTTCTTCCTTGGCGTAAACCGTCTGGTAGCGCTCCTTGTCCTGAAGCTTTTCCTTAATGTATGGAGGCAACGGCATCTGGCCGATTTTATCGAGTTCCGCAAAGAAATTGCCTTCATATTGAAACTGGATCATCCGGTTGCCGTCCGGCTTGACCTCCACCACACGGCACGTCATCGAGCTGCCATCAAATGTAAATTCTGCTCCCGTTTTCGCGCGCTTACCTGGTCCGGCAAGCGCCTCCCAAACATCGTTCCCGCAATTTTTCAGAAGCAGGAATTCCACATGCGCCCCCGTCTCCTTCTTGACGCCGTAAATACGAGCTGGCAAAACGCGGGAATTGTTGAGTACCAAACAGTCTCCGGGGCGCAAATACTCGACAATATCGTAAAAATGCCTGTGCTCAATTGCACCGGTCTTTCGGTCCAGCACCATCAGCCGCGAAGCGTCGCGCGGCTCAATCGGCGTCTGGGCAATCAGCTCCGGCGGTAGTTCAAAATTAAAGTCCTTGGTCTGCAATGATTCCGTCATCCAAATCTCCGTCCAATCTATCAGAAATAGCCGCAAATCTCCGGAAGAAATTTCGTCAAATAAATTGACAACAAACTCCAATCCATGTATTATAATAGGGATAGAGGCGCGGTTTGTAAGAGTACCGCCGGTCCGGCCGCCACAGGCTGATGGACCAAACGGGAAAGGACACGCCGCCGAAGATTCCGGTGATTGTGGCGCGCGGGAATCTGGTTGCCGTGGCGAAAGCCCTGCAACTGTCATCAGCTTTATGATGGAGTGCTATCGGCGTTTTCCCCTGTCGGAAAGCCCGCGCATATCTATTATATTGTATGGATGACCGGATTTCAACCGGTTTTTTTTCGCTCTAAAATTCATTGAGCGGCAATTTCTGTTTGGAAAGGATGGCCTGTACACATAGGCCGGGTGAAAAAATGAAAAATTATAATGTGGGCATCATCGGATGCACGGGTATGGTCGGTCAGCGCTTCGCAACATTGCTTGAAAACCATCCTTGGTTTCATGTTACGGCCCTTGCAGCTTCTGCGCGCTCGGCAGGCAAAACCTATAAGAGCGCCGTGGAAAAGCGTTGGGCAATGAAGCAGCCGATTCCTGCCGCACTCGCCGATATGGTAATTCTGGACGCGACGGCCGATATGGACGAAATTACATCCAAGGTCGATTTCGTCTTCTGTGCCGTCGATATGAAAAAAGAGGATATCCGCGCACTCGAGGAAGCATATGCCAAGAAGGAATGCCCTGTGATTTCCAACAACAGCGCGCATCGCAGCACGCCGGACGTCCCGATGATCGTGCCGGAGATCAACGCGGAGCACTCTGAAGTCATCGAAGCGCAGAGAAAACGTCTGGGTACAAAGCGTGGCTTCATCGCCGTAAAATCCAACTGCTCTTTACAGAGCTACGTGCCGGCCATCCACCCGCTGATGGACCTCGGCGTCACAAAGGTGCTTGCCTGCACTTATCAGGCCATTTCCGGCGCTGGTAAGACCTTCGAAACGTATCCGGATATTCTGGATAACGTTATCCCCTACATCGGCGGAGAAGAAGAAAAATCCGAACAGGAACCGATGAAAATCTGGGGACATATTGAGAACGGCAAAATTGTCAATGCCACGACCCCCTCGATCACGGCGCAGTGCTTCCGTGTTCCCGTTTCGGACGGCCACACGGCCGCGGTGTTCATGTCCATGGAAAAGAAAGTTCCTGCCGAAGAAATTATTCGCCGCTGGAACGAATTCCGTGGTCCGGCGCAGGAACTTGAGCTGCCAAGCGCACCCAAGCAGTTCCTGCACTACTTCACTGAAGCAGACCGCCCGCAGGCAAAGCTTGACCGCGACCTCGAAGGTGGCATGGCGGTTTCGATCGGCCGTCTCCGCCCGGATACACAATACGATTATAAGTTTGTCTGCCTCTCTCACAATACGCTGCGCGGCGCAGCCGGCGGCGGTGTTCTGATGGCAGAGCTCCTTGCGAAAAAGGGGTATTTCGACTGATTTCCAGTTTCCGGAGGTTTTTTACATGAAAAAGATTGTCTTCACGGGGTCCGGCGTCGCGCTCGTCACGCCATTTAACCCGGATATGTCGGTCAACTATGAGGAGCTCGAAAAGCTGATCGAGTTTCAAATCGAAAATGGTACCGACGCCATCATCACATGCGGCACGACCGGTGAGGCCGCGACGCTTTCGGGCGAGGAGCACACGAAGGTGATCGACTTCACAATCCGGCAGGTACACGGTCGCGTTCCGGTCATCGCCGGAACCGGCAGCAATGACACACAGTTTGCCATTGAGTTGTCGAAGGAAGCCGAGGCACTCGGTGCGGATGGTCTTCTGCTCGTCACACCGTATTATAACAAGACCTCGCAACGCGGCCTGATTGAGAGCTTCAACCGCATTGCGGACAGCGTCAAGGTGCCCTGCATCGTTTACAACGTACCCGGGCGCACTGGCCTGAACATCCTCCCCGAGACCTATTACGAGCTCTCGAAGAACCCGAATATCGTCGCCACAAAGGAAGCGAATCACGATATTTCCGCGCTGGCTAAAACCATCCAGCTCTGTGGGGATAACCTGACCGTGTATTCCGGTGAAGACGTGCAAACCTTGCCGATCCTCGCCATGGGCGGTAAGGGCGTGATCTCCGTATTTGCAAACGTCCTGCCCCGCGCCATGCACGAGCTTGCCACGGCAACGCTCGAAAACCGCATGGCGGATGCGCGCGCGATGACGAGCCGTTACGTGGATCTGATGAACGCGCTCTTTATGGACGTCAACCCCATTCCGGTCAAGGCAGCGCTCAACATGATGGGCTTTAACTGCGGTCACTGCCGCCTGCCGCTGACCGATATGACAGAGCCGATGCTCGAAAAACTGCGCGCTGCACTGGCTGAACACGTCAAGTTGGCGTAACAGTCGAGACGCGATTTTCCAACGATAAGGACGGATAAAATGGTTAGAATTCTTCTCTGCGGATGTTTTGGAAAAATGGGCCGCGCCGTGCAGCAGCTTGTTGCGGCCCGTGAAGACTGCGAAATTGCAGCCGGTGTGGATCTGCTCGGCGACACTTCCGCTACGTTCCCCGCGTATACAAAGATTGAGGCGGTACAAGAGCCGGTTGACGTGATCATCGACTTTTCACACCCCTCTCTTCTCACGCCGATTCTCAGCTTTGCGGCACAAAAGGGCGGCATTCCCGCCGTGCTCTGCACCACAGGCTACAGTCAGGAGCAAGTTGCAGCACTCAAGGTCGCCGCACAAACGCAGCCGGTATTTTACTCGCGCAACATGTCGCTCGGTATCAATCTGCTCATCGAACTTTCCAAAAAAGCCGCGCTGGTGCTCGGCGATCAGTTTGATATTGAGATCATCGAAAAACACCATAACCAGAAAATCGATGCGCCGAGTGGAACCGCGCTTATGCTGGCCGACGCGATCGCCGGTGTTCGTGAAGGCGAGACACAGTATGTGTACGATCGGCACGCCCAGCGTAAAAAGCGTGAAAAAAGCGAAATTGGACTGCATGCTGTACGCGGCGGCACCATTGTCGGCGAACACGAGGTGATTTTCGCGGGCAACCACGAGGTGATCACGCTGTCCCACTCCGCGCAATCCAAGGAACTGTTTGCGACCGGTGCCGTCAACGCCGCACTTTATATGTGCGGTAAAGCGCCTGGCCTGTACGATATGTCCAATATGATTTGAGAGAGAAAGGAAGGAATCGCCCATGAGCACGACGCAAATCAGCACCGTCAGCGGCATCACACTGGTCACCCTGCAGGGCAGTCCGGCGACAACCGCATTTATGGCCGATGTTTTCGAACGGATTTCCAAACTGAATGTCAACATCGATATGATTTCCATGCCGCCGAATCACGGCGCAAATGCCGGTCTATCCTTCACGATCTCCGATCAGGATCTGATCGACGTGCTGTCCTTGGCCAACGAGCTGAAAAACGAAACCGGAATTAAGGTGATTGTAAGCAGTGTAAACCACAAGATTTCCGTTTATGATCCGCAGATGAAAAATACGCCGGGTATGGCCGCGCGTGTGTTCAGTGCAATTGCTTCAAGCGACGCAGATATTCGCCTGATCACGACCTCTGAAGTAGAAATTTCTTTTCTGGTGACGGAAGCGGACTATGATACGGTTCTGGAAGCCATTGAAAACGCTGTACAATAAAAATCTTGGCAGGCTTTAGCGTGGATGGCCGCGCTGAAGTCTGCCCTTTGATTTTTCTCTTGCATTTTTCTCAAAATACGTTATAATATAGCAGTCGGCATTTTTGCGGGTATGGCGGAATTGGCAGACGCGCTGGATTTAGGTGCTGTCATCTGAGTGAAGGTTTACCATCGTAGAATTGGAGAAACGACTATGCAGGACCGGTATGCGGGAGATATAGGAGATTTCGGAAAGTTTGCCTTGCTGAAAGCACTTTCTACTGCCGGTTTTAAAATTGGCGTGAACTGGTACCGAACTTGTCCACAGAATTTTGAAAAGCAGAACGACGGGAAATACCATATCCCGCAAAAAAATTTTTCCTGCGACCAGAAATTGGCAGAAACGTTGTCTGCAATTTCTCATCTGCCCGCGGCCCAGCGAACTGTCCACAAGCTGCAAAGTGCCGGGATGGTGGACGCTGTCTGGTTTTCTGAGCAGGTTCCCTTTAAGGAAGAACGCCTTGCGTGGCACCGCCGGGCTGTTTCAGCACTGTCTATTTGTAACCTCGTTTTCCTCGACCCAGATAACGGGCTTTTGGTAAAAAGTGTTGGCAAAGGCTCTGCCAAAAGTGTAAAATACGTTTGCCCGGAGGAAATTACGGATTATATCGTACAGGGTATCAGCGTTGTATTCTACAACCATCGTCAAAGGAAAGCAGAGAATATATATTTTGACGGGATAATGGGAAAGCTGTACGCTGAAAGCGAGTTACGAAACTGCTCTTTCTCCAAGATTACATTTCCCAAATGTTCAGTGCGGGACTACATCCTTCTCGCGGCAAGGCCAGGCCACCAACAGATGATCGATACTGCGTTGAACAACTTGTTGTCTGGACCTTTTGGCCAACAGGGTTTATGCAGATAAATGCAGGCATGACCTGTTTTTATAGACGCAGATCATGCGCAACACTTTGCCTCGGGCATCCCTTTCCCGAGTAAAAATAGAAGGGAAATTGATATGCGGGTATGGCGGAATTGGCAGACGCGCTGGATTTAGGTTCCAGTGGGCAACCGTGCAGGTTCAAGTCCTGTTACCCGCACCAAAAAAGACACCAGTTTTGATGCAGCGCGGATCAGAATTGGTGCCTTTTTTCAAAGCTCTGGCGACTTTTTACATACGCGTGCACGATCGGTATCTCTGAATATCTGGGCAGAAAATTCTGCTCAGGCAGCACATTTTATACCAAACCACGCAGTCCCCCTTTCCCCACACATTTTTTCAGAACACGCGGCGTATGTTTTGGCAGTTGTAATTTATTCTGTCCGTCTGGAGGGATCCTCATGGCCAACATCATCGAATACACCGAGCAGGAACTGCGTACGCTTTTGGAAAAGCCATTTTCGGAAGTCGACAGCCTGGTTCTGTCTGAGCTTTCCTACCTGCATCTGGACGCCGTTCTGGAACAGACTGAACAGTTGGAAATCCGCGACCTGCTGCGTGCCGAGGCCTTTGATGCACTGTTTCGCGACGTGCGCGACGCCGCCAGCGACCGCAAATTGCTTTTTGCACTGGCCGCCAGCCCGCGTTTCCGCCAGATCGGCACCAGTTATTTTGCGGAACACAGCAGCGCGCAGCGGGAAGAACAGTTTGCCGCCGTCACCTTTTTTCTGGATGGCCACACAGCCTGTATCGTTTTCCGCGGCACGGATTCCACGCTGATCGGCTGGAAGGAAGATTTTACATGGCCTTCCTCCCCCGTGTACCCGCACAGGAGGATGCCGTCGCCTATGTGCAACAGGTTGCCGACGTATTTCCCGGGAAACTGGTGCTCTGCGGCCATTCCAAAGGCGGTAATCTCGCCGTGTATGCCGCCGCCATGTGTGCGCCGGATGTACAGAACCGCATCACAGCGGTTTATTCGCATGACGGCCCCGGCTTCAGCCGAACCGTTCTGGAATCTGTTGGATACAAACGTATCCAGCCGCGGATCCGAAAATCAATTCCCCAATCTTCTCTGATCGGCCTGCTGTTGGAGAACCACGGCGACTACGCCATCGTGGAAAGCCGGCAGATCGGCATCATGCAGCACGATCCATTCTCCTGGGTGATTGAAAACGGGGCATTCCGCACGTTGGACAGGATTACTTCCGGCGCCGCCTTTCTGAACGACACACTCGATGACTGGATCGCGGGGATGCGCATGGATGAACGGGAGCGCTTTGTCGACACACTACGATATCCTTTCGGCCGGCCAGATCACGAACGTATTTGATTTCGGGAGCAACTGGCAGCAGCGACTCAGCGCTATGCGCGAAGCGGCATCCAATCTCGATCCACAAACCCGTGAGTTTCTTCTTGAAATTATCCGGCGCCTTGCCGGATACGCCATGAAAAACCTGACAAGTTTTCCAAAGCCGTCGCGCCTGATCAAACCATAAGTGAACGCTCCTCCGCTTTCCGGTAATCGCCCGCACCCGGTTCCGGTGGATTGCCAAACACATTACGGAAGGAAGGGATGGTTCTTTGCATACATTCTCTGAAAACGTCTACCGTGCGGTACAAAAAATACCGCGCGGAAAAGTTACAAATTACGGCTGCATCGCCTTTATGACCGGCAAGCCGCGTGCTGCGCGGGGGGTTGGCTTCGTATTGCATCGAAATCCGGATCCTGTCCGTACCCCATGCCATCGCGTTGTTTTCAAGGATGGCTCACTTTGCGCCGGTTATATTTTCGGCGGTCCGGACGCGCAGCGCAAGCTTCTCGAAGCGGAAGGCGTCCGCTTTTTGCCGGACGGCCGCGTGGATATGGATGCCTGCGGCTGGTACGGCCCGGACGCCCCCGACAACACCCAGACATAAAAAAGCGCTGTGTTCGGATTTCTCCGCAGCACAGCGCTTTGCGTTTACGCGTATTTTTTAAAACTGATGTTGATATCCACCGGCGTACTGATGCCCTGTACCTGCGCATTATCGGAATACTGCCAGATTTTGAAATCGTAGTAGAACGCCGGAATACTGCGATACTCCGCAAGCCAGAAATCAAAGTCCTTGATGGCTTCAAGATCATAATAATTGTAGCCGAGACTCCGGTTGAAATAAACGCCCGCTGTATAGCCGGCCTTGCTGACCTTCTTGCAGAACGCCGAAGCATAACTCGTGATCTGCTCCCCGGTGGCGGAAGATGTTCTCGACCCTTCCACCTCAGCGACTTCCCAATCGAATACAACCGGATAATCGAGCGCCTTGTTCTGCAGAAGGCTGAGCACATACCCGGCCTCCTCCTCCGCCTCCGCGACGGATGTCGCCTGCGAGAAGAAATACACACCCACGTGAATTCCCGCGTCGACGGCGCCCTTGTAGTTCTCCTCAAACCGATCGTCCTCATACAAATCGCCGCGCGTAGCGCCTCGATAGCCGGCGCGGATCATAACAAAATCGATACCGCTTTCCTTAACGGTCGGCCAATCGATGGCCCCCTGGAAATCAGATACATCGATGCCAAGCGCGGCATTCGGATCGTCATACGTCACGAGACCATTATCGTTGAGAAATTTTTCCGTATCATACGTGTTCTTGGCAACATCAAATGACGGAATCGTAATTTCCCCCTCATAGAGATCCTGAATAACCAGTCGGCCATCTTCCGTACTGGAAACTTCGCCGGCATTGCCGGGCTGCTCCAAAATGCTGCTGATTGCGGTATACACGGACAGAAGCACCACGGCCGCGACAAGAACGGCTACCACACCGAGAAAAACCGCGCGTTTTTTCGCAAAGGAAATGGAATCCTTATTTTCTGAAGGCTGTAAAAAATTTTTCATATCAGTCTCTTTACCTTTCCGCAGCGAATTTTCTAGATAAAACCTGCGTTTACGAATATTATACAGAATTTCTGTCAAAGATGCAAGCCATCCGGCGAATAAAGTCTGCCCTGCCACGTATTCCGCTCTGCCATCGTCCGGTCAATCGAGCCGAGCACGCGAATTTTATCCCGGCTCCAGAGCGGCGCCAAAAGTTTTTGCTTGTCGCCGTCTCCGGTGATGCGTTCAATCACCGTTTCCGGCGGCAGCCGTTCAAGCTGCCGCACGACAACATCGATATACGCATCCATGGTCATGGGCGTATACGCGCCCCTTGCCCACATTGCGGCGAGGGGTGTGCCCCGCAGCACATGCAGAAGATGGATTTTTACGGCGTCCGGCTTCAGCCGTGCCAAGGCGCACGCCGTTTTCAGCATCTGACTTTCCCCTTCTTCTGGAAGCCCGTCGATAAGATGCACACACACGCGCAGGCCGGCAGCCCGCAGCCGTGCAAAGCACTGTTCAAATACGGCGTATGGATAACCGCGGTTGATGCGCACCGCCGTTTCATCATCGCTCGTTTGCAGGCCGAGCTCCACAGTCAGTGGTTTTTCCGCCGCCACCTCCTGCAGCAACGCGAGAACTGCGTCATCGATGCAGTCTGGCCGCGTCGCAATCGAAAGGCCCGCAACATCCGCGTCGAGCGCCTGCTGGTATAGCCTGCGCAGAACCGGAACAGGCGCATAGGTATTCGTGTGCGCTTGAAAGTAGGCGATCACGGCCGCCTGCGGATGCTTGCGACGGATCCGCGCCGTCTCGACGGAAAGCTGTTCCGCAATGGACAGCGTGCGGTCCGGCGTAAAGCCGCCGCTCCCACCGTCGCAGAAAATACAGCCGCCAACCCCGCAGGTCCCATCGAGATTCGGACAGGACATACCCGCGTCGAGAACGGCTTTTTGGGTCTTGCAATTCATCTGCCGGTTGTGGTAGGCTAGTGTATGGTATCGCTTATTATCTAAAGCATACGGAAACGGGTTCAAAGCAAATCTCCTTTGCTGAAAGCCTGAAATTGAGTTCTGGAGTGAATCATAGAAATGTTGCACGTCCGCCAATTAAGCACACAGGAAATTAAATCCATCTACGACACGCACATGCAGGAAGCCTTTCCGCAAAGCGAGTTGCGTCCCTACAAGAACATCGCCATGCTCTGCGCCAGTGGGAATTACGATTGTTACGGCCTCTTTGACGGCGAAAATCTTACGGCTTACGCCTATTTTTCCAAGACAAATGACCGTCCCTATATGCTGCTCGACTACTACGCCGTGCTGCGCGGCATGCGCGGCACAGGCATGGGAAGCCGATTTTTCTCCCTGCTGCGCGCACAGCTTCAGGGGCAGAAATGCGTCCTGCTCGAGGTGGAAAGCGTGGAGAGCGCAGAAAACACCGAAGAAAAAACGATCCGCGAACGCCGCATCGCGTTTTACACGCGCAACGGCTGCGCCATGACCCGCGTGAAATGCCTACTCTACGGTGTGGATTTCAGCATCATGGCCATGCCGGCCGAAGACCCGGCGCCTGACGACGAAACCGTGCGACAGGAACTGGAAAACATCTATCACGTTATGTTTGACGACGACCTGTTTCGGCGGGTCTGCCACCCATACCTGCGCGAAAACGCTTGACAGGCACCTGCTTTCGACGTATAATTAGTTTCATATTCAACTATTGATTGGGTGGTGAACACGATGTCCGATTTGATTTTCAACGCCGACGCATTGCAGGATTTTCCCCGTCAGCTCGGCAGAGGCGTTACGTATCTGCACAGGCAGCGCAAAAAATTCATGGACGAACGACTGAAACCGTACGGCTTTGTCGGCGCAATGCACATGATCCTTCTCTATATCTCCCACCATCCCGGCACAACGCAGGACGCCATTGTTTCGCACATGTACATCGACAAGTGCAACGTGGCACGCCGTACAAAACGGCTCGAGGAACTCGGCTATATCCGGCGCGAAACCGGGAAAACGGATCGGCGCGAAAACAACCTCTATCTGACGCAAAAGGGCGAAGAACTCGCCCCCATCATTCGCGGTTATTTACAGGAATGGGCGCGCAGCATCACGCGCGATTTGAGCGATGAAGAACGCCTGACGCTCATTACCCTGCTCGATCGTCTCATCCACACCGAAGCGCAATAAAATCTTTTCTGCCCTGCAGGCCATGCCGCAGGGCAGATTTTTATGCCCCCGATGCGGAAAACAGGGCAGGAAACAGCTGTTTGCACGTATTTGGAAAGTCTGCTCGGATCGTCCGGTTTACCCGCAGAAGCGGGCAGGAAATGTGTACGGACGTGCAGCGCAGCACTTGCCGGTCTGCTGTATCCCGGCAGCCACCGTACAGATCGTCTCCGGCAACCGGATGTCCAAGGCTCGCCATATGCACGCGAATCTGGTGTGTACGTCCTGTTTCGAGCTGAAAAGAGACCAGGCTATGTATACCATCCGTTGCAAGGCGCCGGTAAACGGTCACGGCTCGCGCGCCAACGCCCACACAACGCTCAACGGTATGGCCAGGCTTCAGGCCAATCGGCATATCAACCACACCGTTTTCGGGTACAATTCCCTCACAGACAGCCGTATAGGTCTTATCAAGCACCGCAGCGGTCGCAAACTTATTTTTCGCCAGCACGAGCGCACCGGTCGTGTCGCGATCCAGCCGGTAAAGCGGACGAAACACAAAATCCGCTGCGTCTCGGAAATACCAGGCCGCCGCGTTCAGCACACTGTCGCAGTCGTGTCCGGGCGAAGGGTGCACCGGCATCCCGGCAGGTTTGTCGATCACGAGGAAGTCTTCATTTTCCCACAGCACGGCAAGCGGTGCCTCCACCGGCGTGTAATCGCCTTGTACATCGAACAGCGAGAAAGTCAGCACGTCGCCCGCCTGCAAAATATCTATGCTGCGGACAGGCCGGCCGTTTCGCAACATAGCCCCCTCGTATTTCAGCGCCGTGAGAATACGCGCTGAAAGCCCAAGTCGGCGACGGACAAAGTACCGAAGATCATGTCCGTCCGCCTGCTCATCCACCACCAAAGAAATGGTTCGCGTCATTTGCTTCTCGACGCAAGCTGTAAGGCGAAATCGTGCAGGAAGGTGGTTTCTCCACCAAACACTTCCAACGCATCGATCGCGGCGCGGGTGTGCTCGTCAACCAGCGCCTGCGCGCGCTCCATACCGAGCAGAGATACATAGGTGCACCGGTTGTTCTGCGCGTCTACGCCGATGTTCTTGCCAAGCTCCTGCGCATCGCCGACGACATCGAGGATGTCATCCCGGATCTGGAACGCGAGCCCTATGTGCAGTGCGTAATCTTTTGCAGCCTCGATGCGCTCCTCATCCGCACCGGCAGCAATGCAGCCCATCATACAGGCCGCCATGATCAGGTTCGCCGTTTTGCCCGTATCCTTGACACGAAGCACATCGAGCGGCACAATCTGATTTTCTGTCTCGAGATCGACGCATTGACCCCCGACCATACCGCGCTCGCCGGCACAAAAGGCCAAAACAGAAGCGGCCCTTGCTGCGCGCTCCGCGCCGACTGCACGCAACGCTTCAAAGCTCAACGCCGTTTCAAATGCCTTGGTCAGCAGGCCGTCACCTGCGAGAAGCGCCATGTTTTCGCCGTAAACCTTGTGGTTCGAAGGCTTGCCGCGACGCATGTCATCGTTGTCCATGCAGGGCAGATCATCGTGGATCAAAGAATAGGCGTGCACCATCTCCACTGCGCATGCAAATGGCATGGCTGCTTCTTCCGTTCCACCGCACAACTTGCAGAATTCCAGTGTAAGCACAGCACGGACGCGTTTGCCACCGCCCAAAAGCGAGTACCGCATGGCATCCGTCACCGTCTTATAGAGCGCGTCGGTTTCCGGCGCAAACCGGTCAAGCGCCTTCTCGATTTTTAAAATCTGATCGGTCATTCTTTATTCCTCCGCTTCACCAAGTCCGGAAAGCTCCGTGATTTTCTGCTCCGCTGTCTGCAACGTCTCGTAGCAAAGCTTGGACAGTTCCGTCCCTTCGCCAAACAGCTTGATTGATTCCTCAAGCGTAACGTCGCCGCGCTCAAGTGTTTCCGCAATTGCTCTGAGGCGCTCCAACGCTTCCTCAAAGCTCAGTTTTTTCTTCGCCATACTTTCCCCTTTCCTCTTGGGCCGCTTCCACCCGAAGCAGCAGCGTTCCATCTGCAAGATGCGCCCGTACGCCGGCGCCCTTCTCCACGTCGCGCACACTTCGAACGGGATGCCCACCCATGTCCGAAAGCGCCGCATAGCCGCGCGCCATAACCTTCAGTGGGCTCATGCCATCCAGCTGCGCGCAAAGCGTGGAAAGCCGCTCGCGCTCATGCATCCACAGCCGTTCCTCGGCCACTTTGAGCGCCCGAACCGCCTGATCGAGCTGCATACGACGGGGGTTTACCAGCACGGCAGGATCGCGCAAAACCGCCGAGGCGGAAACGGCGTCGAGCGTCTGACGGCGGGAATCCATGCCGCTCTGCAACGCGTTTTGTATGCGGTGCACAAGCGTATCCACCTGCGCGGCAATTTCTCCGCGGTCCGGCACCGCCAATTCGGCGGCGGCACTCGGCGTAGGCGCGCGCAGATCGGCAACGAAGTCGCAGATGGTAAAATCCGTTTCGTGGCCAACCGCAGAAATCACGGGTATTTCCGAAGCAAAAATCGCGCGCGCAAGCGTTTCGTCATTAAACGCGGCGAGATCCTCCGCGGAACCGCCGCCGCGGCCAATCAGGATCACATCGGCGCAGCGCAGGCGGTTCATTGCCTGCACCGCTGCAGTCAGCTGCGCTGGCGCTCCATCCCCCTGCACAAGCACAGGGCAGAAAACCAACGCTGCCGCCGGCCAGCGGCGACCAAGGATTTGCAGCATATCCCGCACCGCGGCGCCCGTTGGCGATGTGATGATGCCAACGCGCTCCGGAAAACGCGGGATCGGTTTTTTATACTCCGCATTGAATAGCCCCTCTTTAGTAAGCTTTTCCTTGAGCTGTACAAACGCGAGGCTCAACGCGCCGAGACCGTCCGGCTGCATTTCCTCCACATAAAACTGATATTGCCCGCTGGGCTCATACACGGAAACGCGTCCGCGCACAATGACACGCATCCCGTCGCGCGGCTGAAAGCGCAGGCGGCGCGCAGCGCTGTGAAACATCACAGCCTTCAGCACGGACTTTTCATCCTTGAGTGAAAAATACAGGTGGCCCGAACGATAATGGTCTGTAAAATTAGAAATCTCGCCAGCGGCGTAAATATCGTTTAATCGTCCATCCCCTTCGATCAGGGATTTGATAAACATATTGATCTGCGTAATGGTCAGCACGCGCATGAAATTCGCTCCTCCCTGAGCGCTGCCAGCACGGCAGGCCCCGCCGCATTATCGGCAGAAAAACGTGGCTCGGCAAAAATAGCGCCATACCGCGCGGTCATCTGCGCACGCAGCATGGAATTTGAGGACACACCGCCAGAAAACACCACCGGAAGCGCACCATATTGCGCCTGAAGCGCCGCGCACATCGCATCTACCGCCGCGATCACGTGCGCCATGCAGACCGCCGCAACGGTTTCCTTCGGCGCGCCTTTCTCAACCAGTGCGCGGCATTTGTTCTCAACGCCGGAAAGCGAACAGTCTGCCCCTTTCATCGACGCGCGCACCCGGATGGCTTCCCCGCAGGCACAGGCAAGCGGATCCAGATAACGCCCGGCTGGAAACGGCAGACCGAGTAGCACGCCGATGCGGTCGATGACCTGACCGGCCTTCAAATCGAGCGATCGCGCTACAAGCTGCGTGGAAAAAATGCGTCCGTCGTCCGCTGGCTGCACAAGCACCGCTTCCGTCGTGCCGCCGGACAGGTGGAATGCAAGAAACGGATGCGTCAGATAAGTCAGACAGTTCGCAGAATAAAGTGCCGCGGCAATATGCCCCTGCTGGTGGGAAAAGCGATACACCGGAATACCGAGTGCCTGCCCCAACATTTCCGCCGTGCCGACGCCGACAAGGAAGCACGGCATGTACGAATCCTCCGCGTCCCGTGGCCGGTTGGAAACGCCGATTGCCCGCACGCCGCGCACAGCATTTTTAAGCCCGGAAAATACCTGCGGAAGCTGGCGCGTGTGGTGAAACACCGCGTCGCTCTGGCGCAGACCGATTTCCCCGGGCTTGACCGGCAGAAGCTTACCACAGTTCTCCACGACCCCATTTTGCAACAGGGCCGCGCTCGTCGTGTAATTGCTCGTATCCAAGCCGAGCGTACAGGTCTCAAGCATGTTCGGCACCGTTCAGGGACTTGGCGATACTCGAAAGCACACCATTGACATACGATGCGTCCTTTTCGTTGCCGTATACCTTTGCAAGTTCCACCGCCTCGTTGATGGAAACGCTGACAGGCACATCCGGCGCACGCATAAATTTCATTTCACAAACCGCCACGCGCAGGATCGTGAGCGTCATACGCGACAGGCGACGCAGGCTCCAGCCGCGGAGATTGGCTTCGATCTCCGCGTCGATCTGCTCGAGATACAGCTCTGCCAGGGCGGTCAGCTTTTCGCAGTAGGGATCCATCTCAATGCCGCGCGCTTCTACCGCCATTTCGATGATGTCCT
The DNA here is from genome assembly GCA_002305575.1 of Ruminococcaceae bacterium UBA1417. Taxonomy (GTDB): domain Bacteria; phylum Bacillota; class Clostridia; order Oscillospirales; family Acutalibacteraceae; genus Hominenteromicrobium. The sequence goes on along the minus strand of DBPP01000047.1, from coordinate 8,128 downwards.
CCATCGGGTCATCATTTACGGTCTTTTCAAACAGCAGGACAAACGCCTGCTCTCTCGACTCATGCCTAGTTTTCATATCTGATTTCCTTTCCATCGGGCTTTGCACAAAAAAAGAACCCGCCGTGTCTGAAACGGCGGGAGTCTGCATGTGAACACCGGAAACATCCGGATCTTTCTGGAATTTTCAAGCTTCACCCAACACGCCTTTGCACTGGTTGTATTGTAGCACAAGGCGTGACAAAAAGCAAGGCACCGGCAAAATCATCCGGCCGAAATGATTTTGATCTGGTCTGCCGCAAGTCCGGTTTCCGAAACGGCGATATCACGGACGATCAGCGCATTCTGCGCATCCTCCATGTCACCGTTCACAACGACCGTACACGTGTCTCCATTGATGTAAGCGACGCTTTCCGGGAATCCCTTCGCTGCAAGGAGGCTCTCAATGTTCGTTTCCTTGAGGATATTCTGCGCGATTGCCGAAGCTTCCCCGACGGCGGCCTCCTTCACGGCGGAATCCGCTTCCGCGTCTTCGAGAATATCCTCCAGAAGCTCCACCGCCTCATCCCGGGCTGTCTGACGCGTCATGCGTGCGTCGGAAAGCTTCTCTGCGGCCGGCGCAGCGGCTTCAGTCGCTCCGCTTTCTTCGGGTGCCGCCTGCGTTTCCGCGGCTTCACCGTCCTCTCCCGCAAGCGAATCGGACACCGTCTCCACATAGTTGTTGTTGACAAGCTGCGCAGCACCGAGCGCGCTCGAGGTTTCCTCACTCTCTTCCCCGTCCACGGCGACACCCGTACCGGCAAACTGCCAGTTCAAATACACGGCCGCACCGAGGGCCAGCACAAGGGATGCAAGAATGAGCTGTCTTTTTCCGTATTTCATGGCTTTGTCCTCCGATCGTGATTTGTATCATGTATATTCCGCTCCCCCCGTCACACATACCTGTGTAGAGGATAAATCGAGCGCTGTTTTCACCGCCTCCGTGATTTTTTCCCGCATCTGCGCATCAGCGCCCCTGCGGCTGACAATCACGACGCCGCAGATTTCCGGCTGGGTCTGTGTGACAATCAGAGGCTTCTGGGAACCGTCGGCCGCTTTGACGATGATATACGTCGTTTCTGTATCGCCGTCTGTCTGCGTCCTGTTCACGGTGTCGCCGGAATATTCCTCTGCGTTGTGCTCGCTTTGCCGGTCCTCCGTCGCGTAAACCGTTTCCCCCATCGAGCGCAGTGTGACCGTGACGTGCGGGTCCGATTCCCCCGTAATGGCCGAAACCATCGCTTCGATCTGGGCGGAAACCGCCGCCGCATACGTTTGCGCCGTAACCTCCGTCTCAGCGGGTACGGAAACGTCTTCGGAATTCTGCTCTGGCAGAAAGATTACTGCGGCAGCCGCAAGCACGCAGACGCCAATGAGGCAGTACGTAAGCTTGCCGCTTTTCAGCAGCGCCTTATATTTTTCCTGCATCTGCTCTCCTTTCCGCATCAGCGCGCAAACACCTCGACCGGTATGGCGTCGGTCAGCGCGGCGTTTAAAACTGCATAGGCGCGGTCGATATCCGTTGCGTACTCAACGCTGACACGCACGCGGTCGATGTCGATTGCACCATCGTCTCCTTTGGTATACCAGATTTCCACGCCGTCGTCTGCGTCGGCTACCGCAATACCGGAAGACTCGAGCAGCGCACGCAGCCGCTCGCGCAGCAGCGCGGTACCAGTTTCGGCGTAGAGCGTTTCGACCTTTGTATTTTCTTCGAAAGAAACCGACGAAGCCTGTTGCAGCCAGGACCAGTCGGCATGCAAAAGTCCGCCCATAAGTGTCAAAACCGCGGCAAGGACGGCGAGCGCCTGGACAAACGCTGCGCTCTTTTCGGGAAACAATCGGGCGATGATCTCGATTCCCAGCAAAACGGCGCTGACAGAAAAGACAAGCGTATACACGTCACGCATAAGCACCTCGCACACAGAGCACAACTGCCGCCGAAACAACGGAAATCGCGCCAATACTGAAAACCACGGCCAAAATCAGCTTCAAGGCCGTCGCGCAGCCGTCTAAGAACGCGGCAAGTTTGGATAAATCAAACAGCTCCGCCGCCAGCGATGCCAAAAAACAAACGCCAATCCAAACGGCTGCCTGTAAACATAGCGGCAGAAAAATTGCCAGGGACGCCAGAATCCCGAACGCGCTGACGCCGGATTTGATCATGCCCACGCTTGCATGCAGCACAGAGAGCGCATCGCCAAATGCCCCGCCGACGATCGGGATTGCACTGGAAGCCAGAATTTTCGCCGCCTTTCCGGTTACGGCATCCGACTGTGCGGAAACGAGCGTTTGCAGCGAAAGAACGCTTGTGAAGGCAGTGACGGCAAGCACAAGCGCCCATTTGAGCAGCTTATATAAGGCGTCCGCCAACTTTTTCAAATTAAACGACGAAACAGCAGAAACAGCTGAAAACGCCAGAAAGATGCGCAACAACGGCACAAGGAGCTGGACGGTCAGCGCCGAAATACCGTTTGCCGCAGTCAGTGTCAGCGCACCATAGGTGGAACCTGTTGCCGCCCCGCCGGCTGCAACCAAAAGACCGGCATATACCGGAACGGCGGCCAACAGAAAAACACCGACCGCCTCCGTCACTGCCGTAGTCTTTTCGATCAGCGCAGCCATAGGAGACAACAAAATTCCCGCCGCGCCGAGCACCGCGCACAGATTGACCGTCTGCGCCAGCGTATCCGGCGCAAATTCTGAGACCATCCGGCAAAGCACAACGACGGCAAGAAGCAGAACGAGCGCCCGCAGCGGTTCCGTGGCCGACGCATTGATGCCAGCCGCAAGCTGGCCAAAAAAGTTCTGCGCATCCCCGCCGCCCACCTGCTCGGGTGAAAAGCCGGATGTTTGCAGAAGAAACCGCGCTTCTTCCGGCAACGCCTCAGCAAGCTGCGCCGCTCCGCTTTCCTCGTAGATTTCCGCCTGCACCGAATCGGCATGAACCGGCAGGGTACCAAGCAGGACGGCCAGCAGTGTGATCCACAAAAAACGCATTCTTTTCATAATGTTAAAACTTCCTGAATGACCGAGAGCAAATTTTGTAGCAGCGGCAGGGCTGTAAGGAGCACCGCAGTCTTGACGGCAAATTCAACACCCGAGGCCAAGGCACTTTCCCCCGCATCGCGACATACCCCCACGGCAAGCCGCCCGATCAGAACGATGCCGAGTGCTTTCAGCAGAACGCCGAGCACCTCAGATAAGTCGGATGCCTCGGCCAGCTGACTAACGGTCTGCGCGAGGGATTCTACCTGCGGTAAAACATACAAAAAGACCAGCACCGCCACGCCGACCGAAAACAAAAGCGCGGTTTCAGGGTTGCCTTTTTTGATCAGCGCGCCGCATACCGCCGCAAATACCGCGACCGCGGATACGGCCACTACGCCGCTCAAAGGCCGAAGACCGACTTGATCGTATTGAACAGCGTGCTGATTTCCGAAATAATCATCATCAGCACGACGATCAGGCCGGCCAGTGTCGTCATCATAGCCTGCTCCTCCCGTCCCGAGCGAATCAGGAGCTGGTTTAGGACTGCGACAATGATGCCGATTGCGGCAATTTTGAAAATCAGATCCACATCCATAGGGGCTCCGCGTTCCTTTCTGTTTCATATCAGGATCAGCGCCAAAACTGTGCCAGAAAACAGACCGAGCATCGTGTACAGCCTGCATTTTAAGCGGACATCCTGCCGCGCCACTTCCAAAGCCTCCGCCGTACGCGTCTCAAAAAGCTGCATATAGGCGAGTTGCCCTTCCAGGTCGGTCTTGCCAAAACCGCGCAGGAAGGCGTCTGCCAACGCTCGATCGGCCTGTCGCGTGAAGAACATGCGGGAAGCCTGTGTCCAAGCGTCGTATGGCTCCATATCGCGCCGGACAAGGCGAAGAAAGTCATTGTCTTCACAGAGCTCCAGCAATGCGTACAAATCCCCAGACGTGTATGCCGCCGCGCTTTTCAACGCAGCCAATGCATCCGCAAACACGCGCAACTCCCGCTCCCGCGCGCGCAGGCGCATCGCTTCAAACAGCCCGGCGCCCAGGCCGCAGGCTATCAGCAGAAGAGCTGCCATCGTTTTCAAGGAGATCACCCGCCCGAAGAATTTGCGCGCAAACCGCCGGCCGCTCCCGGCCGTCCAGCAAGGCCACCGTTTGAAACGCTCCCAACGCCAGAACATCGCGGCATAATGGACGCTTTAACAGCGTTTGCGGACTCGTGGCATGCACCGTAGCAATCAAGGATACACCCGCAAAGGCTGCCGCCTGAAGCGCAGGGAAATCTCCTTCCCCGAGCTCGTCGCAGAGAATGTATTCCGGCGAAAGACAGCGGATCGCATGAAACAATCCCGCCTGCTTGGGATAGCCCTGCAGCACATCCGTACAGACGCCGAGATCAAAGCCGTCCGCCAGAAGCTCGAAGCGCTCGTCCAAAACCGCCGTGCGGTGTCCCGTGTTGCCGAGCCATCGTGCAAGGTCGCGCAGAAGCGTCGTCTTTCCTGAGGAAGGTGCGCCAGCCAGCAGCAAACCTTCCCGAAGCGAAACGCCCGCACGCAAAAGCGGTTCCGCGCAGCCGGGTATTTCCCGGGGAATCCGAACCGAAAGGCTTGTAATGTCCCGAACGGTTTTCAGCGCACCGTTTTGCAGCACAGCCGTGCCGCCAATGCCGACTCGCAGGCTGCGTTCCACGGAGATAAACCCATTTTGCAACTCATCGGTATGGCTGTACACCGAATACCCGCACAAGCGCCGGAAAATTCCCTGCAAATCCTCGGCCATCACCCTTGGGCAATCCGCACCCGCGTGCGCGGATACCGTTCCGTCGTTTTTCAGAAACAGAATCTGCCTGTGGCAACAGAGCATCACCGGCTTGTCAAGACTGAGCCGGACGTCACACACGGTATCCCGCACGCAAGGCGGCACCTTGCACAGCAAAGGCGTAAAGCGTCCGAGATGCCGCACGGCTTTTTCGTAGTCCATATGCATCACCAATCCTTTTTCGTATGGTTCATTGTATGGACGGGCATCCGGATTTAGAACAGAAAAGCCGGGCAGGGCGTCCCCTGTCCGGCAAAGGTTCGGGCTATTCTTTTTAGAGCCTTTCTCAGAGCGAGAGTTCTGCAATGCGAAGCCGTTCAAGCTGCACCGGGTTCTCAGCATGCAGGGCAAAAAAAGCCTCATCATCGTGCTGCACATGCGGCACCGCGGTGATGGCCGTACCATTCAGATAGATCTCCGTGCTCGTGGTGTCACACAGGATCTGCACCGCCATGGTTTCCTCCTCCGTGCGCGGCAGGAACACCTCTCCGCAGGAAACGCCGCCCATCTCCACGCGAATGTCGAGGCCGTAAATGCGGCACGAGAACGGCGCGTCCTTTGTTTCGATCTCCACGCTACACGCTCTGGTCATCAACGGCTGTATGAGGTCCTGCACACTTTCCTTTTCCCTGCGCACCTCGCGTACAACGAGGGAATCCAGTCCGCCGACCGGTTTGGCGCAGAGATAGTACCGCGCGCCAATTTTACGCAGCGTCATTTCCGTCGGCGTACACATCGAGCCGTTAAACGGTGCACCCGGGATTTCGCTGCGGTTCCATGCAAAGCGGATGGCAGGCTTGCCCGGCTCGTGGAAATACGTCTGCGCCGCATAGGCCGCTGAGGAATAGGACAATTGGCCGACCGACTGTACCGGCTGGAACAGCCCTCGGGAATCAAAAGTCCCGACAAAATACATGTCGTGCGCGCCGGAATAGATCCAAAACGTTTTGCCGTCGTCGGCCGTCAACGGGTACAGATCGGGACATTCGTCGTCGCCGGGCAGATCGAAGCGCTGCAACAGCGTCCAGTGCAGGAGATCCTGCGCCGTAAATATTCCGTAATTGCGGCCGTCAAAGTAAAGTGCCATCAGCCAACGGCTGTGTTCTGCATCCCAAACCACCTTCGGGTCGCGGTTGCCGGCAACCATCTCGGGAATCAGCGGATTCTGCCCATACTTTTGCAGCGTGCGGCCACCGTCCGTGCTGTAGGCCAGGCACTGTGTGCTCTGTTCTCCCGCGCAGGTGTAGAAGAAAAGCAGGGGTGTTTCCGCACCCTCCTGCAGCCCGGCGCAATTGCCGGAATCCACAACCGCCGAGCCGGAAAACATCGCGCCGTGCTCATCGCTGAATAGCGCCTCTTCGCGGTGCTCCCAATGAAAAAGATCGCGACTCACGGCATGTCCCCAGTGCATATTGCCCCAAAGACGTCCATACGGGTTGTGCTGGTAAAACAGGTGATAAAGGCCATTGTAGAAACATAGGCCGTTCGGGTCGTTGATCCACCCGCGCTCCGCCGTGAAATGTACGGTTGGGCGCAGTGCGCACTGTTCGGACGCAAGCGGTTTCGTTGCATCGCAGAACACCGGCACAAAGTGGTCCGGCGCTTCGAGGGAGACCTCACGCCCCAAATACGCGCGCAAATCAGCGTAATATACCGTATCGGGCGCCGCATCCGCATACGCCGCATCAAAGCTGTACACCGGCACACCACCTTCGTAGACGGTGAACCGTTGACTTTCCCCGTCGTATTGCACCGGAATCTGCATATAGCGCTTTTCCACTGACAATTCAATCTTCATCCGTACCATCCTCTCCATATTGGAAACTGCCCCTATTGTACCACGGAAAGATCGCATTGTCATTCAGAATTCAAAAAATTACCCGTCGTTTTCAAAGCCGGCTTGCAAGCGTCCGTCTGCCGTACCCTGAATCCAGATCCGGCCTGAAAGGGTCCTCCCGTTTTCAAAGTATACGGTTGTCTCGATTGTATCGGCAAAATCTGCGGAGATGTCATCTGTCTCCAAAATCCATTCGACTTCCTCCCCCGGCTCAACCGTCAGGTTCTCCGCATCCTCCACCGGCTCCCGCAAAACGCTGTCTGGATTTTGCAGGGAGACTGCAACAAAAGAGGATGTCGTTTTGGAAAAAATCTCCGCGCCCACAATGAGCGGCAAGAAATCGATGTCCTGCGTACCGTACAAGGTCTCAAACCGCTCGATTTCGTCCGTAATGCCGTCCAGCCGGTCACAGCTGTCCTGCGCCGCCTCGAGCAACCGCGCCAGCTCCTCGTGCGTTGGATTCTCAGGATCCTGCACGGACGTCGCATACATTTCGTAAGGGATGGAGATCGTGTACGTGTCCCACGCACCGCTCTGCGCATTCTCCACATGGAAAAAGCAGCGCAGACGGCCAGCAGAATTGTACAGCTCTACACGTTCGATATCCCGGTTGTCAAACGCAAAGAACAGCGTGCGCGCGCTGCAATCGAGAATGCCATTGGCGGCGAGATCTACCTCCTGCGTGACGTCAGAAGCCGAAGCATATAGGGAAACGGCCGGCGCAAAAGGAAAATCATTCAGCACCGGTGCCAGCACGGCAAGCAGTAAAGCCAAGGCCCCCGCTGCTGCCGGAATCCAGCGCCCAACAGTTCGCCTGCGGCTTCTGCTCTTCGTACGGCAAGCGGCAAGCAACCGGTCTTCCAGACCAGCGGGCGCCTGAATGCCCTGCATTGTCGTTTGAAACTGTTGCAAATTCATCCGTATTCCTCCTCCGTATAAATGAGTTTCAGTTGTTTTCTTCCTTTTTCAAGTCGCTTTCGGACAGCTGCGGGGGAAATTTTCAGGATCTCGGCGATTTCCGCCGTTTTGTACCCTTCCACATAGTGGAGAATCAGAACAATTTTGTATTTCTCCGGCAAGAGGAGAATGTCCTGAAAAACCGCCTGCTGTTCGTGATCCGGCAGGATTTCTGCAAGTGGCGTCAAGTCCTCCGTACGGCGTAACGCTCGAAAGCGCAGCATGTTTTTCGTCTCGTTGACCGTTACACGGATCAGCCACGCCTTACAGTGCGCACCGTCTCGAAAGTGCGGCCGTTTGACGCAGTATTTTAAAAAAACGTTTTGCAGGACATCCTCCGCGTCTGCCGCATTGCCAGACATCGAATAGCTGATACGAAACAACAGCTCCGTGTACATGCGCACGATTTCTTCGGGTTCCGCCGTATAGGTTCCTTCCCGTTCTGCAATTTCCATAGGATCACCCCCTATTACAATAAATTTGGACA
>DBPP01000035.1 GCA_002305575.1 Ruminococcaceae bacterium UBA1417 | reverse complement strand
TTGGCCGAATTCCCCAGAACCCACATGTCCGCCGAGGAGTTTTCGGGATCCTACAACGGCGTCGACTTGACCGTGCGCTTTGCGGATGAAATTGCGGAGTATTCCGATCCGTGGGCGTGGGTTAAAGCGCGTGTGCAGGCCGAAAACTTCGAGGGTCTGCATGTCCACGATTACATTCCTGTCACCTGTACAAATCCCGGCGCATACATCCTGAAAATGGAGATCGCCGGAATTAATACATACAAGGGATCCGGAGATAGCGAGATCCCGGCGCACATCGACTGGATTAGCAAGGACTGCTGGCCGGATACGGTGCAGTGGAACCGCGTCGACTACAACAACGGCATTGCCATGGACAAGCTGACCGGCGACGGAGCGACGACGGTGTTCCAGCTCACGCGACGAGAGGCCGGGTATCCCACGCTTTCGAGCGTGACGGTCAACGGTGCGACGATGACGGTGGTGACGGACTACACATACGACGCCGGAACCGGCATCTTGACGTTTACGGCAGCCCCTGCAAACGCCGCTGTCATCAAGGCGATTTGGGCAGCGCCGATCCTGGTGCCTTTTCTTGCGTCACACGTCTACGCATACCTAAATTCGCTACGCATGGGAGTGCCAAATGAGGCTGCGGCAGATCCGGCGCTGTACGAAGTCGACTATACCGCAGGCGGGGTCTATGCATTTCTGCCCGCCGCGCTCACGGCGGTCATATCCCCAAAGCGCATGCTGTTGGGCGGAAGATACCAGGCGGGAACGCTCAAGACAGATTCTACGGATGCTCCGTGGGTTGACGTCGGCCCGCTTTGGATGCCGGATGAGATGGAGGTCTACGGTGTCTATCAGCGCGCGACGCACGTTTATGATCGCTGGTGGACGCGCTGGTATCCTGCATTTTTCGGCGGCGGATTCCGCCGCAAGGGGGCAGGAAACGGTGGTTCCCGCACGNNATCCCGCCCCTTTATGGGGCGGGAGGAGGTGAGCCATGAGCAGCGTCCTCAGCCGATTCAGGAGCGAATCGAGCCTAGAATTCTACACGACTGCGCGCAAACTGCGCGGTCAACTAACCCGTTGGGCAATGAACGAAAAGAACATTCCAAAGCATTTTCGTCCCGTGCTTGCTTATCCGCTGATCGGAATCTGCGACGAGCTGATGAACAACATCACTGCGGCAAACAGCATATACCCCGTAAATGACCACGAGCTTCAGATGCGCCGAGACCGCCAGACTGCTGCGATTGGGAACTGCGAGCAGGTCTGGCAACAGCTACAGCATATCGACGATGTCATGTATGATGTCAAGGCGATTGACCTCAATAAGCTTGCCCCAACGCTCGAAATGCTGGCCAAAGAAGGGTCGCTCATCAAAGCGTGGCGCAAAGCAAATAAAATTATGGCCGCGGACAAATAGTCCGCGTCGTAATAGGTTGCACCCTATAAACCGCACGAACTGGTGGCTGCTCCCCGCGAATTCCGGCAACTCCACGAACGCCTGCAATGTGAACAGCAACGGGAATGCCAACAACAACAGCACGTCGAACACAAACCTGCGCGTGGCGGTCGGATTCCAAAACTCGGCCAGACGAAGTAAGCGTGAAAGCGCCGAAACCCGCGCCATCATTGGAAGGAGGGCGCAACCTCCCCGCGAGAGCGGGCAAACAAGACCGCCGATACCGAGGGCGGACGCTCCTTGCATGGCGAGGGATCGCGATTACCTCGTTTCATGCCCATACGTTATGCGGCGACATTCGCGCCTACACCAAAGCCGTACGGCGGTCCATTTTCATGACGAGCAACGAACGACGAGAGGCGAGATACCAGCGTAGAAAGGCTGCACGCCAGGCCAAGCGCAGCGCGTTTACGGCCCCGCATGACAATATCGAGCGCGTAGCAGACCTCAATAATCTACATCGCGCTTGCCGCAAAGCACAAAGCGGGGTATTGTGGAAAACTTCGGTGCAGCGCTATTGCATGAACGAGTTTAAGAATATCATGCAAGCACGTCGCGATATACTTTCCGGGAAGGATGTGCGGAAGGGATTTATCCACTTCTCCGTATTCGAGCGCGGAAAGCGCCGTGAAATTAGATCGGTTCATATGGCAGAAAGGGTGCCGCAACGCGCGCTATGCCAAGCGGTGTTGATTCCGACTTTCTCGCATAGCCTCATTAAAGAAAACGGAGCGTGTCTCAAAGGGCGAGGCGTTCAATACCAGAGAGACTTATTGAAATCGCATATCATGGAGCATTATCGCGCCTACGGCACGCGCGGATACGTGCTCCTGTTTGATTTCTCCGGTTTTTTTGATTCGATCCTACACGAGCCGATTCGATCGATGCACAAACGGTACTTAACCGACGCGCGCCTGGTAGAATTCTCAATGCGCTTCTATGATGCGTTCGGACAGCGAGGATTAGGGCTCGGCAGCGAATGCAGCCAAATCGGCGCGGTCGCTTATCCCGACGCCTTGGATCATTTCATCAAAGAAAAGCTGGGCATACGCGCTTACGGGCGCTACATGGACGACGGATACCTGATTGATGAGAGCCGCGAATATCTCGAGGATTGCCTTGCTTGCATTCGCGAAGTCGCCGCGTCGCTCGGCCTTACGCTCAGCCCAAAAAAGACGCAAATCGTGCGTTTCAAGGACGGATTCAGGTTTCTAAAATCCAGATATCAGATCACAGACTCGGGCCGAATCATTGTGACGCCGTGGCGGGTATCGATCACGCGCATGCGCCGCAAACTCAAAAAGTTTAAGGGATTCGTTGATGCGGGAGAGATGGCGTACAAAGACGCGCTGGGTGCGTATCTATCATGGCGTGGGTCGATTCTCAAGCAGAACGCGCACCGGACGGCGCGTGAGATGGACAAGGTTTTTTGCGGCTTGTTTGGGAAATGGCCGTATACACGGAAGGAGATGAAAAAGTATGGTTTATTCGATTTCGGTTGACGAGCAAGGGCGGATAAACGGCATCTGTCCTGACGATCTTTCGGGCGGATCTGGATGGTTGCGCGCAGAAACCGATCTGACGCCGCGAACGGAGCTTTTTGACAAACGAGGCAGGGCGCTGTACAAGGTCTCGGGCGGCTCGGTAATTGCGCGAACGAATGAGGAAATCGCGGCAGATGCACCGGAAACCGAAACGGCTGACGTTTCTGATGCGGAGCGTCTTGACCAGATTGAAGCCGGGCTGATCGAACTGGCCGCGATCATCACGGGAGGTGAGTAGATTGGCTGCAATCTATGTGCGCTGGGTACAAAGCGGAAAGATGACGATCGAGGAAGTGCCTGAGCGGTGGCGAGCTGCAGTCGAGGCGATGCTCGATGAGTAACCTGCAAATCATCGAGCGTCTCTGCACGATGCTGGATGCGGCACAAGAGATCATACGAGAGCAGGCGGAGCTGCTCGCTCAACATGGAATTGAGACGGACGATGGTACGCTTGAACGCGAGCGCGCCAAACTGCTATCCGACATCGAACTTAGTGAGTAATTGACCCATATTGCGAAGTA
>DBPP01000033.1:50183-59432 GCA_002305575.1 Ruminococcaceae bacterium UBA1417 | reverse complement strand
CACCGATTTCGCGGGGTGCGCGTGCTTGCACGGGCTTTGTTCGGTGTAGGAAAATGGCCCGGTGGTCGCGCACGGCGGGCGCTCCCGGCGGCAACGTGCCGCACCGATTTCGCGGGGTGTGCGTGCTTGCACGCGCTTTGTTCGGTGTAGGAAAACGGCCCGGTGGTCGCGCACGGCGGGCGCTCCCGGCGGCAACGTACCCCTGCGGTTTCGCAGGGTGCGCGTGCTTGCACGCGCTTTGTTTGGTGTAGGAAAATAGCCCGGCGGTCGCGCACGGCGGGCGCTGCCGGCGGCGAAACATTTCATTTCGCAAACGGTTGATTTTTCCCTGTAAATGCGCTACAATAATGATAAGTGAGTTGTACATACAATTTGTGCAGCGATTTGTAAAATTTCAACCTTGCATACATTTTTTTAAGGAGGAATTTGACATGAACAACATCCCGCAGGTCAAAATCGGCGTCGTTGCGGTCAGCCGCGACTGCTTCCCGGAAACCCTTTCGGTCAACCGCAGAAAGGCGCTGATGCAGGCCTATACAGAAAAGTACGGCGCCACCGAAATTTACGAATGTCCGATTTGCATCGTGGAGAGCGAGATCCACATGGTGCAGGCGCTTGAGGACGTGAAGAATGCCGGCTGCAACGCGCTCGTTGTGTACCTCGGCAACTTCGGCCCGGAAATTTCCGAGACGCTGCTCGCCAAGCACTTTGACGGCCCGGTCATGTTTGTCGCGGCGGCGGAAGAGTCCGCAGACGACCTGATGGACGGTCGCGGCGACGCATACTGCGGCATGCTCAACGCGAGCTACAATCTGAAGCTCCGCGGCGTGAAGGCGTACATTCCGGAGTATCCGGTCGGCACGGCGGAAGAATGCGCCGACATGATCCACGAGTTCGTCCCGATTGCGCGGACGATCGTCGGCCTCAAGAGCCTGAAGATTATCAGCTTCGGCCCGCGCCCGCTGAACTTCCTCGCCTGCAACGCGCCGATCAAGCCGCTTTACGACCTCGGCGTCGAGATCGAGGAAAATTCCGAGCTCGACCTGTTTGAAGCCTACAACAAGCATGCGAACGACCCGCGTATCCCGAAGGTCGTCGCCGACATGGAGAAGGAGCTCGGCGCGGGCAACATGAAGCCCGAAATTCTGCCGAAGCTCGCGCAGTATGAAATCACGCTGCTCGACTGGGTCGAGGACCACCGCGGCTACCGCGAATACGTCGCGATCGCGGGCAAGTGCTGGCCGGCGTTTCAGACGCAGTTCGGCTTTGTGCCGTGCTATGTCAACAGCCGTCTGACCGGCATGGGCATCCCGGTTTCCTGTGAGGTCGACATCTACGGCGCGCTGTCCGAGTTCATCGGCACGTGCGTCAGCCTCGACGCCGTCACGCTGCTCGACATCAACAACACGGTGCCGGCGGACATGTTCAACGCGGAAATCAAGGACAAGACCCCGTACACGCATAAGGACACCTTCATGGGCTTCCACTGCGGCAACACCTGCTCGAAGAAGCTGGCGTTCTGCTCGATGAAGTACCAGAAGATCATGGCGCGCAGCCTGCCTGAGGAAGTTACGCAGGGTACGCTCGAAGGCGATATCGTCCCGGGCGACATCACGTTCTTCCGTCTGCAGAGCACGGCTGACACCCAGCTGCGCGCGTACGTCGCAGAGGGCGAGGTTCTGAACGTGCCGACGAAGTCCTTCGGCGCCATCGGCGTGTTTGCGATCCCGGAGATGGGCCGCTTCTACCGCCACGTGCTGATCGAGAAGAACTATCCGCACCACGGCGCGGTGGCGTTCGGTCACTTCGGCAAGGCGCTCTTCGAGGTCTTCAAGTACCTCGGCGTCACCGACATCGGCTACAACCAGCCGAAGTCCCTGCCGTACCCGACGGAGAATCCGTTCAATAAGTAAGCTGTAAAAATAGGACGAGCGTCCCGGTTTCGGGACGCTCGTTTTTTCTTCATGAAGATTTTTCGAAAGCAAAAGCAAAAACCACATATTTTGCGGCTACTTCTCGTTTTATTGGAGTTTTTTCTGCACCTGCTCGTTGGAAATATCGGCAAGCTGCAGCTCCACATAGCCGCACTGTGGGCAGACGGCGCAGACCAGCCGTCCGACCTTTTTGCCCCGGAAATCCTCCTGTGCCACCGCGACCGGAAAACGGGCGCTTTCGACGGTGAGTGCACAGCCCTCGACCATCATGGTTTGACAGCGCAAACAGGTTTTCATCGACCTGCATCTCCTCCCTATGGCTGCATAAAACTTTTTACGGCATACTCAGCCGCACCGCATCAGCCGAACACCAGCTGACCGTCGATATCGTACAGGATCGCGCACAGGTCGATCGCGTGGCTGCGGTAATACAGCATGATGTTTTCCGCCACTGTGACGGCCGCCATCGAGTCGTCCTCGCTGACCGCGTTGCGGATCTCCTGCAAAGCGTCGCTCTGTTTGTTGATCCACTGCGACTGCGTCTCCTTGACCTGCTCGACCGTCTCGTCGTCGCCGCGCTCGAGAATCTGCTTGTAGACCGAATCGATCTGCGCCTGCCAGCTTTCGGAAGCCGTGTTGCTCGCCGCAATGATCGCCGCCACCGACGCCGCCAGCTCGAGATCTTCGGCGTACTGCGCGTCAATCGGGTTTTCCTCAAATGCCGCGCGGAACGCATCGCTGCCGGTTTCCGGCGCGGGCAGCACGCTGGTGTGTTCATCGCCGGAGGCCGAAGCGTCCTCGGGCGCCGGAGTCGGCTCGCCGCCGCTTTCCGGAGCCGGCGTCGGCGTGACCTCGGGCGCTGGAGTCGGCGTGGCCGACGATGCCGACGTGGTTTCGGAAGACGGCGAATCGGTGGACGCATCGGACGTCTGCGTGCAGGCCGCCAGGCTGCACACCATCGCCGCGCCGCATAAGAGGGCGCACACCTTCCGCAAAACGCTCTGTTTCATATTCAACATCCTTTCTCCGGTGGAAATTTAATTTCATTATGTAAACCAAGTACCCATAGGTTACCACAACGGCGGAAAATATGCAAGAGAATCGGCGCAAATCCTTGCGAAATTCAAAAAATGTTTATATAATGAAATCAACACAGAAGAAAGCATCGGAAAAACGCTCGGAAAGGAAATGTGCCATGAAGCTTTTTGAAGAAACGCGCGCCAGCGAGACGAAATTTGAGGGAAAAATCATCAAGGTCCTGCTCGATGAAGTGGAGCTGGAAAACGGCAACACAGCGTACCGCGAAGTTGTCTGCCACAACGGCGGCGTTTGCGTAGCGGCACTGAATGAAAAAAACGAGCTGCTGTTCGTGCGCCAGTTCCGTTACCCGTACAAGGAGGTTCTGCTGGAGCTGCCGGCCGGCAAGCTCGAAAAAGGGGAGGACCCCTTCGAAGCCGTGCAACGCGAGCTGATGGAGGAAACCGGCACCCGCGGTGAACAGTATATTTCCCTCGGCAATCTCTATCCCTCTCCGGGCTATTGCGGCGAAATCATCCGCATGTGGGCCTGCCGTGTCGCCGAAAAAGGCGAACAGCACCTCGACGACGACGAATTTCTCGAGGTGGAACGCATTCCGCTTGAAAAGGCTGTGGAAATGGTCCTGCAAAACGAAATCCCCGATTCCAAAACACAGGTGGGTATTTTGAAGACCGCCGCGCTCGTAAAAGCCGGCAAGCTGTAAGCCTGCGCCGGCGGATCACGTCGCCGCCGGAAAAACCAAATACCGCGACCACAAAGTGCTTTTCCTTCTCCACGCAAAGCGCGTACCCGCACGCGCGCTACGCCTCTTCGCTGCGGCGCGTCGCCGTCCGTGACTTCGCTGCGCACGTCCCGCCGGAAAAACCAGAGGCCGCGACCACAAAATGCTTTTCCTTCTCCACGCAAAGCGCGTGCCCGCACGCCCGCCACGCAACTTCGCTGCGGCACGTCGCCGCCGGGAAACCAGAGGACGCGACCACAAAGTGCTTTTCCTTCTCCACGCAAAGCGCGTGCCCGCACGCGCGCCACGCGACTTTACTGCGGCGCGTCGCCGTTTGACGCCAAATTTCTATTTGAATTTACTGCCAATTTGTGCTATAATTGTATCATACAACATGTGGTTTTCTCGCAAAACGTAAGTCCTGTTGCGAGAAAACCATTTTCATTGTGGAAAGGAGCAGACGGATGATGGTTCAAGTGAATGACACGGTATTGTACGGCGGGCAGAGCGTCTGCACCGTCACGGAGATCTGTGAACGAAAGGTTGGCAAGGAAAAACTGCTTTATTATGCGCTGAAGCCCGTATTTGACGGAAAATCGACGATTTACGTGCCCTGTGCAAACGAAAAGCTGGTGGGAAAAATGCGGCGTATCCTCTCCGCCGCGGAGATCCGCGCGCTGATCGATTCCCTGCAGAGCGATACGCTCGACTGGGTGGAAAACGACGCGGATCGCAAGGCGCAGTACGGCGAAATTTTACAACAGGGCGACCGCCGAACGATTGCCTTGCTCATTCGCACGCTGTTTTTGCGCCGCGAAGCGCTGAAAGCCTCGGGCCGAAAATTTCACGCGGCCGACGAGCAGATTCTCGAGCGCGCACAAAAGCTGCTGCACGAGGAATTTGCCTACGTGCTGCACATTCGCCCCGAAGAGGTCCCGCTTTTCATCACACACCGGCTTGAAGCCGCGGAAAAAGAATCGGTGTAAATTGCACCCCGTGTATTGCTAAAACAACGAAAATGTGGTATGTATATTGCGGAGAAGAATTCACACGGGAGCCGAGGACACGATGAAAAAAACATTTATTACGCATATGCCGGATCAGTCCGGCGCTTTTTTGAAGGCCAGCCGGATCATCGCGATCGCCGGCGGCAACATCACGCGCGTCAGCTACAACCGGGCCATCGACCTGCATACGCTGTTTATTGAAGTGTCCGCCACTGAAAAACAGTTGAATCAGATTTCCGAAGCCCTGCGCGCCGTCGGCTACATTTCGGATAACGTCTCGCCCGGCCAGACCATCCTGATCGAACTCCGGCTGCCGAACGTGCCGTACGCCGTGGTGCCCATCCTGGAGCTGATCGATCGCTACCACTTCAATATCCCGTACATCAACGGGCAGAGCAGCGATGACGCGGACCAGACATTTAAAATCGGCATTCATTTTCGGGATCCCGAAAAAATCAAAAAATTTCTGGACGAAGCTGCCAAGCTGTGCCCGGTCCGCGTCCTGAATTACGATAAAAGCCAGAAAATACTCGACAATACGGTCTTTTACCTGTCGTTTGCCAACCAGCTCACCGCGCTTCTAAACCTCGATAAAAGCGCCCAAAGCGCGTTGATCTCCGATTCCAACCTGATCATGCAGCTGTTGGACGACCGGGGCAAATCGCCGCACCAGACGTTTTCCTACATCGGCCGGTTTGCAGAGATGCTCAAGCGGTACAAGGGCGAAAATTTCTGCGCCAAAACGTACCGGCGCCCTTTGCTGGACGGCTGGACACTGCACATGATCGAGCCGCCCTGCGGCAGCAACACGTTTATCCTCGAAAAAGACGGCGCGCTGCTGTTCGTCGACTGCGGATTTGCCTGCTACGCGACCGAAATGCTTGAGATCCTGCACAGAATATTCCCGGATTTCGACCGGATGGAGAAGGCGATTCTGCCGTCGCACCCGGACATCGACCACTGCGGGCTGCTGTACCTCTTCCCCGACGTATACGTCAGCAATGATGGCCGGCTCAACTTTGCGCTTGAAAACAACAGCTTGCCGAACTTTCGCGAGCAGAATAAGCTTCACGCGCCATACAACCGCATCAGCAAGCTGCTGACGAAATACTGTCCGCCCAGCATGAGCACAATTCGCGCGCTCGGCGAGCCGAAGGAGGATAAGCCGATCGCCTTCATCTGCGGGTTTACCTTTCACGGGCTGCATCTCGACGTCTATGCCGGCAACGGCGGCCACGCGCGCGGCGAGGTGGCGATTGTCGATGAAAAAAACAAGCTTGTTTTCAGCGGCGACATCGTTGTGAACATCGCCGGTTTTTCGAAGGAGCAGGACGCATTTAACCGCCTCGCACCGTATCTTTTGACGAGCGTAAACACCGACTCCGCGCGGGCCACGGAAGAACGTCTTGCGCTCCAGGCGAGGTTTGACCCGAAAATTTACACATACTGTTGCGGCCACGGCGTCATGATGGAGCCGACCGGCAAATAAACTTGATAAAAAGAAAAACTGGGGACACCCTCTGCAAAGAAGGTGTCCCCAGTTGGTTTTTGTATCAAAGTTGTGGTTCGTTTGCGTTTATTCATCTCGTATCAGGAAAAGCTTCTTTGAAAAGCCGCCGCGCTCCATGTGCTTCTTTTCATAGACCCTCATCAGTGCATCGACAGAATACCCTTGTGCTTCGCACAAAGCGTAGAGGACTTCCAAAACATCGGCGATTTCCTCTATTTCTTTGCTTTCTTGATACTCCGCAACTTCCTCCTCCAATTTTTTCTCCAGGGCGATCCGATACGCTTGATCATCCATCACTTGAATGATCGGCTTTTTTCCCTGCGCTTCCATAATTTCAGGTATTCTATCTCTTACCAGCTTATGATAATTCATACCCAGCGTCCTTTCCAATGCGAGGATACATCCAGAATGGCTATGTACCTTTATTCGGCGCAGCCGACCTCAAAGACGAGCAGCTCGAGGCGTTCGGCGCCCGTGTTTTCGATGCCGTGCGTGCCGAACGGCCGGTTCACGATCACATCGCCGGGGCCGACGGGATACGTCTCGCCGTCGAGATGCATGCGGCCCGTACCGGCCAGCACGATGTAGATTTCCTGGTCGTTCCCGTGCGTGTGCAGGCCGATCGACGTTTCCGGCGGCAACACCGTGTGATGGAAAAACCGGATGTCCGCAGCAAAATCCGCACCCGTAAAAAGCTCGGTAAAGTCGAGCGTGCCGCGGCCGTCGTGGCAGTGTGGAAACGTGCCGAGCGGCGTCGTTTTAAAATTGCGGATCTGATCCATATGCGTCTCCTCCTGTAAAAAAGGGGCTGTGGAAGGCAGCCCCTTTTGCGCATTATTCTTCGTCTTCCTGCATCGCGTCGGTCTCGTCCGTACCGTCGTCCACGACGTCGTCGTTCAAACCTTCTTCGGCCGTGCCGTCGTCCTCTACGGCGGAGATTTCCTCCTCGTCGTCGTGCGGGACACGCGCCATGGTGATCACGCGGCTGCCTTCGGCGAGCTTCATCACGCGCACGCCCTTGCTCGGCCGCGCGCACACGCGCACAGACTGCGCTTCAATGCGGATGATGATGCCGTCGTCGGAGATCAGGATGATGTCGTCGTCGAAATCGACCACCTTGATGGCCGCGATATTGCCGTACTTTTCGACGTGGTAATTCAGGATGCCCTTGCCGCCGCGGTGCTGCATGCGGTAATCCTCGATTTCCGAAAGGCGGCCATAGCCGGTTTCGGAGACTGTGAGCACCAGGCCGTTTTCGCGCAGGACGCTCATGCCGACCACCACGTCGTCGCCGAGCAGCCGGATGGCGCGCACGCCGCGGGCCTGCCGGCCCATCTCGCGCACGTCGCTTTCATGGAAGCGAATCGCTTTGCCCAGCCGCGTTGCGACGAGCAGCTCGTCGTTGCCGCTCGTGACGCGCACCCAGCTGAGCGCGTCATCCTCGGCGAGGTCGATGGCGATCAGGCCGTTTTTGCGCACGTTTGCGAACGCTGAGAGACGCACGCGCTTGATCACCGCGTTCTTTGTGACCATCACGAGGTAGCGATCCGCGTCGAACTGCTCCACACGGATCATCGACGTGATGTGCTCCTCGGGCTGCAGCGGCAACAGGTTTGCAATATTGATGCCGCGGCTTGTGCGGGAACCCTCCGGAATCTCATAGCACTTGAGCCGGTACACGCGGCCGCAGTCCGAGAAGAAGAGCATGTAATCGTGGCTGTTGGCCGTGAAGAGCTCGGTCACGACGTCCTCTTCGCGGCGCGTCATGCCGGAGATGCCGCGGCCGCCACGGCGCTGCGTGCGGTACGTATCGAGCGACTGGCGCTTCGCATAGCCGAAGTTGGTCAGCGTGACGACGCAGCCTTCGTTCGGGATCAGGTCCTCGACATCCATTTCGCCGCTGATCGCCGCGATTTCCGTGCGGCGCTCGTCGCTGAATTTCTTTTTCATTTCGAGCGCTTCGTCCTTGATGATGGCGAAACGGCGCGCTTCACTGCCGACAATGTCGATGTAATCGGCGATCTTCAGGCGCAGTGCGGCGAGCTCCTCCTCGATCTTCGTGCGCTCGAGGCCGGTGAGCTGGCCGAGACGCATCTGCACAATGGCCTGCGCCTGCACGTCGTCGAGCCCAAACCGCGCCATCAGCGCTTCCTTGCCTTCGGGAATCGACTTGGAGTTGCGCAGAATCGCGATCACCTCGTCAATGAAGTCGAGCGCGATCATCAGGCCGTCCAGAATGTGGGCGCGCTCCTGTGCCTTTTTCAGGTCGTACTGTGTGCGGCGCAGCACGACGTCGCTCTGGAACCGGATGTATTCCTGCAGGATCTGCCTGAGCGTCAGCGTTTTCGGCTGGCCGTCTACAATGGCGAGCATGATGACGCCGAAGGTGATCTGCATCTGCGTGAGCGAATACAGGTTGTTGAGCACGATCTGCGGCGAAGCGTCGCGCTTGACGTCGATGACAATGTGCATGCCGTTGCGGTCCGAGTGGTCGTCGATGTTCGAAATGCCATCGAGCCGCTTTTCTTTGACGAGATCGGCGATGCTCTCGATCAGACGCGCCTTGTTGACCTGATACGGCAGCTCGGAAACGACGATCTGGAACCGGCCGTTCGGCTTTTCGACGATTTCAGCGCGGGCGCGCACGTGGATTTTGCCGCGGCCCGTGCCGTAGGCGGCGCGGATGCCGGCGCGGCCCATGATGATGCCGCCGGTCGGAAAATCCGGTCCCTGGATGTACTGCATCAGGCCTTCAAGCGTGATGTCGGGATTATCCACCATCGCGCAGACGCCGTCGAGCACCTCGCCCATGTTGTGCGGCGGGATGTTCGTCGCCATGCCGACCGCAATGCCGGTGGAGCCGTTGACGAGAATATTCGGAAAATGGGAGGGGAGCACATTCGGCTCCTTGAGACGGTCGTCGTAGTTCGGGGAGAAATCGACGGTGTCCTTGTCGATGTCCCGCAGCATTTCGACCGAAAGCTTGCTCATGCGCGCCTCGGTGTATCGGTAGGCAGCCGGGGGGTCGCCGTCCACGGA
>DBPP01000033.1:0-50159 GCA_002305575.1 Ruminococcaceae bacterium UBA1417 | reverse complement strand
AAGTTGCCGTGGCCGTCCACGAGCAGATAGCGCGTGGAAAAGTCCTGCGCCAGACGCACAAGCGCGTCGTAAACCGAGGTGTCGCCGTGCGGGTGATAACGGCCGAGCACGGCGCCGACCGTGTCGGCGCACTTGCGGTACGCCTTTTCCGGCCAGAGGCTGTTTTCATACATCGTGTACAGGATGCGGCGGTGCACNNGGGCAGCGCGCGGGACACGATGACGGACATGGAGTAATCGAGGAACGAATCCTCCATGATTTTTTTGAGGTCAACCTGAATGAGGTTTTCCCGGGTTTCTTCAGTGTGGTCCATTTGTACTGTGTCCTTTCGCGCTTAAATATCCAGATTCTTGACGTATTTGGCGTTTTTCTCGATGAACTCGCGGCGCGGCTCCACCTTATCGCCCATCAGGATGGTGAAGACCTCGTCGGCCTGCGCGGCGTCGCTCGGCGTAACCTGCAGCATCACGCGCGTCTCGGGATTCATGGTTGTCTCCCAAAGCTGGTCGGAATCCATTTCGCCGAGGCCCTTATAGCGCTGGATGTCGTAGCCGGTTTGCAGCTCGGCCATGATCCGGTCGCGTTCGAGATCGGAATAAGCGTAGTAATGCCGCTTGTTTTTTGTGATGCGGAACAGCGGCGGCTGCGCAATGTACACGTGCCCGGCCTCGACGAGCGGGCGCATGTAGCGGTAGAAGAACGTGAGCAGCAGCGTGCGGATGTGCGAGCCGTCGACGTCGGCATCGGCCATGATGATCACACGGCCGTACCGCAGCTTCGAAATGTCAAACTCCTCGCCGATACCGGTGCCGAGCGCCGTAATAACGGGCATCAGCTTATCGTTGCCGTACACGCGGTCGAGGCGCGCCTTTTCGACGTTCAGCATCTTGCCCCAAAGCGGGAGAATCGCCTGGAATTTGCGGTCGCGTCCGCCCTTGGCGGAGCCGCCGGCGGAATCGCCCTCGACGATGTAGATTTCGGTTTCCTCGGGGTTTCTGGACTGGCAGTCGGCGAGCTTGCCGGGCAGCGTGGCGCTTTCGAGCGCCGACTTGCGCCGCACGAGGTCGCGCGCCTTGCGGGCCGCCTCGCGCGCACGGGAGGCCGCCATGGCCTTGTCGAAGATCGCGCGGGCGATGGCCGGGTTTTCCTCGAGGAAGGTCATCAGCTTATCGGAAACCGTGTTGCTCACAAGGCCCGTGATCTCCGTATTGCCGAGCTTGCCCTTCGTCTGGCCCTCGAACTGCGCCTCCTTCACCTTGACGCTGATGACGCAGGTGAGGCCCTCGCGCACGTCTTCGCCGGTCAGTTTTTTATCGGCTTCCTTCAAGATGTTGTACTTGTGGGCGTAATCGTTCATGATGCGCGTCAGCGCGCGCTTGAAGCCTTCCTCGTGCGTCCCGCCGTCCACGGTGTGGATGTTGTTCGCGAACGAGAGGATGAACTCGTTGAAGCTGTCCGTATACTGCATGGCGATTTCGCAGGTGGAGTTGTTGTCCGCCGCGGTCGCCGCGAAATAGATCGGTTCGGGGTGGATTTTTTCCTTATTCCGGTTGAGGTACTCGACAAAGCTCGAGACGCCGCCCTCATAGTGGAACTCCTCCTCCACCACGTTGTCCGGGTCGCGCTCGTCCGCGAGCACGATCCGCACGCCGGCATTGAGGAACGCCTGCTCGCGCAGACGCGTTTCGAGCGTCGTAAAATCGTAGACGGTCGTTTCCTTGAAAATTTCCGGGTCGGCCTTAAACCGCACCGTGGTGCCGGTTTCGTCCGGATTTTCGAGCGGGCCGACATCCTGCAGGTCATAGACAGCGTCGCCGCGCTCGAAGCGCTGGCGGTACAGGTGGCCGTTCTGCCGCACCTCGACCTCCATCCACGTGGACAGCGCGTTGACGACCGAAGCGCCGACGCCGTGCAGGCCGCCGGAAACCTTGTAGCTGCCGCCGCCGAATTTGCCGCCCGCATGCAGGATCGTATACACAACCGTGACAGCCGGCAGGCCGGTCTGCTGCTGCACGCCGACCGGCACGCCGCGGCCATTGTCCCGCACATAAATAATATCGCCGGGCAAAATCTTCACATCGATGCGGTCGCAGTAGCCGGCAAGCGCCTCGTCGATCGCATTGTCCACAATCTCATACACGAGGTGATGCAGGCCGCGCGGACCGGTGGAGCCGATGTACATGCCCGGGCGCTTGCGAACAGCCTCTAGACCTTCGAGAACCTGAATCTGGTCTGAGCTGTAATTTGTATCTACATGAGTCATTGCATTGATATCCATTTGTGCGCTCATTTTCCTTTCTTGTCCGCATGGTTACCTTTATAATATAGTATACCATAAATGCCGTTGATTTACAAGAATATCCTGATAAATTCAAGGCAAAAATGCAGTTTTTTCGCGCAAAAAAAGGCCTATGCACGCGCATACGCCTTTTTGGTCTGTTTTACTTCAAGAATTGTGGTCCGTATACCGTCCGGTATCCATTTCAGAGAAGGTATCGCCTTCCTTCGGGCGGCGCGGCGCCGGGGCTTCGCGGTCGTCGTCCTGCACCGGACGCTGTACGCGCTTGATTACCGGCCGTTTCAGATACACCGTGAACAGGCTCAAAAGGAAGAAAAGCGCGAAGGGAATGAACACATACAGGCAGGTGAAAAGCCCGATGTCATCGAGCACGAATTTGTGGAAAAAATAAATGCACACGCCGGCGCAGATCGCGATCACCGAAAACACGTAGACCAGCGGCGAGAGATACACATTCGAAATGCCGCCGCAACGCGGGCACTTATACTCGCCTTCGCGCTTGAGCTTCCACGTGCGGATCAGATTGACGCGCTTTCTGCAATACGGGCACGTCGGGATACCAAAATACTGCATAAATTTGGATTTCCTTTCCTTGTTATTTCTGCGCAGGGGACGACGGCCGTGTAAACGGAACACCGCCCAATTCCGCCCGCGAACGCCGCAAAAGCGTCGCCGGCGCGATCTGCGTGATGTACACGCGCTTGCCGCAGACAAAATCGCGGCACACAACGATGGACCGCGGAAGATCGTAGCAGACGTCCTCCACAAGGTTTTCATCTTCGGCGCGTTTGAGAAATTCGCGCGTGATTTTGGAAACCGTCGTATTTTCGAGATCAAAAATGCCGATGACGTCCTCTTCGCGCACCACGACGCCGAGGCCAAGGTGAATATACAGCGCAATTCCCCCTTTGCGGGCAGCCGCCCGCGCAGAAACGGCGCGCCAAAGCCCCGGCCGGGCGGCTGCCGTTTGCCTACCACCAGTATAACACAAACCCCGCCCGCCGTACAGACGCGGATTGTGACGGTTTTCTTAATTTTTCAGCGCGCCGGACTCCACCCGGAAGCCGCGTCCGCGCTCCATCAGGCGCACGGTTTCCGGATCGCAGCAGGTGATAAACACCTGCCGGCCGTCGAGATGGTTCAAAAGATAGTCGCGGCGGCTGACGTCCAGCTCGCTCATCACATCGTCGAGCAGAATGACCGGCCGCTCGCCGGTTTTTTCAAAGAGAATGTCGGCCTCGGCAAGCTTGAGCGCGAGCACAATGCTGCGCTGCTGCCCCTGCGAACCGTAGGTCCGCGCCGAAAGGCCGTCGATCTGGATGGAAAGGTCGTCTCTATGCGGGCCGGCCGAGGTAAAGCCCATGCGAATATCCGTTTCGCGGCTTTCCCGCAGCGCCGCGAGAAACGCGGCCGCCACCGCAGATTGCGTATCCGCACCGTGAAACGGCGCGTAGGCGAAGGCAACGTGTTCGCGCGCCTTCGAAATGCCGGCGTAGATTTCCGCAGCCCGCGGCGCGAGCTGCCGGCAAAAGGCGATGCGCTCCAACGTGAGCTGTGTGCCGAACAGCACGAGCCGCTCATCCCAGATGTCCAGCGTATCGCGCAGCTCGGGGTGGCGCAGAATATCTTTCAACAGCGCGTTGCGCTGCAAAAGCGATTTGTTGTAATTGGCGAGCACCTTTGTAAAGGCGGGTTTCGCTTGGCAGAGCGCGCCGTCGATGAACGCGCGCCGCCGCGCCGGCCCCTCCTTGACGAGCAGCAGATGCTCCGGAGAAAAAATCACCGCGCAGAATTTGCCGACGAGCGCCGAGCCCGTCTTTTTTTCCACGCCGTTGATCACGCTCGAGCGCCGGCCGTTTTTAAAAAACAGCTGCAACTGCTGCGCGCGTCCTTCGGTGAAAAGGTCCATGGAAAGCGCGGCCGTCTCCGCGTTGCGCCCGTTGACGAGCCGCGGCAGCTCGCCGTCCTTGGTGCCGCGAAACGAGTGGCCGCCGGTAAAAAGCCAGATGGCTTCGAGCAGGTTTGTCTTCCCCTGCGCGTTGCTGCCGAAAATCACGTTGATGGTGTCGCACGGGAAGATCTCCCCGTTTTCGAGGTTGCGGAACTGTTCAAAGCCGAGACGCGTGACGTTCAAGCGCTCATCCCTCCGTGACCCGCACGGTGTAGCGCACGCCGTTGTACTCGGCAAAGTCGCCGTCGCGCATCTTTTTGCCGCGCATCGTACAGGTTTCGCCGTTGACGAGCACCTCGCCGTTCTGAATGACAAACTTGGCCTGCCCGCCCGTGTCGAGCGCGCCGCCGAGCTTCAAAAGCGCGTCGAGCCGGATAAAGTCCGTTGTGATTTCTATAATTTCTTGCATCGTGTATTTCTCCCGTAGGTTTTCAGGTTTCACGGTATGTCTCTGTGTGATGGACACGCCGTGAAACATTTTAAATCAGATTTCGCTGCGCAGGCGCACCGGCAGGACGAGGAAGGAAAACGCGTCGCCCTCCTTTGGCAGAATCAGCATCGGGCTGATCGGGCTGCCGAGCTGCATGCGCACTTCATCCGATTCCGCAGCGCGCAGCGCGTCGAGCAAATATTTGTTGTTGAAGCCGATCTCGATCGGCTCGCCGGTGATTTTCGCCTCGATCTGGTCGTTGGCGCGGCCCATTGTCGTGGCGCAAAGCAGCTTGATGGTGTCCTCGCTGAAAACACAGCGCACCGGGCTCTTGAGCCGGTCGGTGATGAGCAGCGAGACGCGCTCCACGCTGTCGATCAGCGTGCGGGTCGTAACGATGGCTTCGGTCTTGCTGTCCTTCGGCAGCGCCGCCTTATAATCGAGGAATTCGCCCTCGAGCAGTGCGGAAAGCACGGTGTAATTGTCGATTTTAAAGAGGATGTGCCGGCGGCTCGGGAAAATTTCGACCGTGCTGTCGTCGTCGCGCAGGAGCTTGAGCACTTCTCCAAGTGTCTTTCCAGGAACGACAAAATCGAGGCTGCCCGCGTATTGGATCGCTTCGCGGCGCAGTGCGAGACGGTAGCCGTCTACGGAGACGACGTCGAGCACGTTGTCCTCAATTTTAAACAGGCTGCCCTGGTGGATCGGCTTCGCATTGGAATCTGCAACGGCGAACAGCGTCTGACGAATCATGCTTTTGAGCACGTTCGAGGGGAGGCTGACCGTGTCGGTGTCGGTAATTTTCGGGAATTCCGGGAATTCGGCGGCGTTCATGCCGATGATCGTAAAGCAGCTTACGCCGGAGGTGATCGTCGCGGTGAACCGGTCGTCGGTTTCCACTGTCAGGTCCTCGGCCGGCGATTTGCGGACGATTTCCGAAAACAGCTTGGCGGTGAGAATGATCGCGCCGGGCTCGGTGATGACGGCGGGCAGTTCGGTCTGCATGCCGATCTCGAGATCGTAGGCGGAAAGAATGATTTTTTCCTCGCCGGTGCGGATCAAAATGCCTTCGAGCGCCGGAATCGAGGTTTTTGTGGAAACGGCGCGCTGCAGGTTGCCGACTGCTTCGCTCAGCGTGCGTTTTTCTATGGTAAATTGCATGGGAGCATCTCCTTTTTGTTTGCATTTTGCAGGAAGCTGCCGTTTGGATTGCACGACCGTAGGGCGGGGAGCTTCCCGTCTTTTATTTTATATACGGATAGTAATAAATTTAGCAGTAGCCGTAGGGGCTGTGAATTTGTTGGAAAATCTGGAAAGTGGCTTTCGCAGGCCAAAAACGGCGCAAAAGTTTTTCGATTTCCGCTGTGGAAGAATTGTGGACAATGTGGAAGACTTTTTTTCTTCCACAACACGGTGGAAAACTCTGTGTGAAATGTTGAAAATTTGTTTACGACTTCGTGGAAAACCGGTTTGCGTGTTCCCGCTTTGCACCGCCGCTCAACGGTCGCGGATGTTCTTGATGATGTCGCCCACCGTCGCCTTTGTGACGGGGTCCTTGAGGCAGCGCTCGTCGATCTGCTGGATGGCGTAAACGACTGTGGAGTGGTCGCGCCCGCCGAATTCCTTGCCGATCTCGACCATCGGCATCTGCGTGATCTCGCGCACAATGTACATGGAGATCTGCCGGGCAAACGAGATGTTCGCGTTGCGTTTCGAGGACTTGATGTCCTCCGGCGAGACGCCGTACGTGCGCGCGACCTCCTCGATGATCTTGCCGACCGTGACCGGTGTGGGCTGGTCGTTGTTGACGATGTCGCTGATGGCGCGCTGTGCGGTGTTGATCGTCGGCGTTGCGCCCTCGACGAGATGGATGGCCTTGAGCTTTTTGACGGTGCCTTCGAGCTGGCGGATGTTGCTCTTGAGCTTGACCGCGATGAATTCACAGACGCTGTCCGGTACGGTGAGGCCGACGAGCTCGGCCTTGCGCTTGATGATCGCCATGCGCGTCTCGAAATCCGGCGGCTGCACGTCGGCCGTCAGGCCCCACTCAAAGCGCGTTTTCAGACGGTCCTCGAGTGTGGCGATGTCGCGCGGCGGCCGGTCGCTCGTCAGCACGATCTGTTTTTTCGATTCATACAGCGTGTTGAACGTGTGGAAGAACTCTTCCTGCGTCGATTCCTTGCCGGCGATGAACTGAATATCGTCGATCAGCAGCGCGTCGGCCTTGCGGTACTTCTCGCGGAAGCCCGCCGTGGTGCCGGCGCGGATGGCCTCGATCAGCTCGTTGGCAAACTGGTCGCCCTTGACGTAGATGATCGTTTTTTCCGGGAAATTCTTTTTCAGCTCGTGGCCGATGGCATTGAGCAGGTGCGTTTTGCCGAGGCCCGAATTGCCGTAGATGAAAAGCGGGTTGTAGTTTTTTGCCGGCTCTTTCGCGACGTAGCGGCAGGCGGCGCAGGCGAATTTGTTGGAGCTGCCCTCGATGAAGGTTTCAAACGTGTACTCGTACTCGTCGTCCTCTTCGACGGCCTTCTTCTCCTTTTTTTCCATCGGCGTGATCAGCTTGTAGGTGATGCCCGGGCCAAACACGCTCTGGATGGCGTCGTTCAGGTATTTGTGAAAGCCGCGCTCGATCGTCGATTTGTGAAATTCGTTTGGCGCCTGGATGATGGCGACGCCCTCCTCGAAGTCCAGCGAAACCGGCACGAGCTTGCTGAACCAGGTTTCATAGCTCACATCCGTGACCTGATTTTTGCAGTAATTGCAGATCAGATCCCATGCTTCAAAAAACGATTCCATAATAATCCTGTTTTCCCTTTCTCCCGTGTTTCTCGATATCACAGTCTATCGCGGGCAAAAGCCGCCGCTCTCCGAAAACCGGGGTCAAAACGGGCGTGCTTTTGCATTTTGACGATAAAATACTAATATATAGTGTAGCACAAACGGGCCGGGTTGTCCACAGAAATTCCGCCAAATGTTGAAAATTCAACGCGCGCGCAGGCGGTGCGTACAGGGGGAAAAAAGGCGCGGATTTTCCCATCTATATTCTGTGGTTTAAAAAATAAAAAACGCAGAATATGGGCGCCTGATTTTTTTGCGCAGTTTTTTTCCTGAAAAAACGGAAAAAAGGTTGACAGATTCTAAGGTTTTAAGGTATAATGCTTAACTGTAACCGACTGTGATATTCGGGTTTTGCAAAGTAACCTCGCGAAAGGAGGGTTTTTGATATGCTGAGAACCTATCAGCCGAAGAAGCTCCACAGAAAGAAGGAGCACGGCTTCAGAAAGAGAATGTCTACACGCAACGGACGCAAGGTCCTGGCGCGTCGCAGAGCAAAGGGCAGAGCACGTTTAACGTATTGATGTATGCTTTGAAGGTCACCGGCGTGTGGCCTTTCTTTGTTTTGCATGTGCGGCGCCACGCTGCACGCAGGGATTAGGGAGCTTTATGGATATTATTGTACCCCTGACGGAAAATTACGAATTCCGGCGCGTCTATGCCCGCGGGAAAAGCGCGGTGCGTTCTTCGCTCGTCGTCTACTGCATGAAAAAGGGAGGCGGCAAGGCGCGCATCGGCATCACGGCGAGCAAAAAAATTGGCAACGCGGTCAAACGCAATCGCGCGCGCCGGCTGCTGCGGGAGAGCGCGCGACTGCTCTGTCCCCAGTTGAAGCCGGGGTTCGACATTGTTCTGGTGTCGCGCGGGAAAACGCCGTTCGTGCGCTGCAAAACAGTATTGACGGAAATGACAAGCGCGCTGGAGGAGCTCGGCGTGCTTGTTTGCGCAGCCAAAAATGCGGACAAGGGTGAAAGACCGGCCGCACACGGCGGGCTATGAAGCGCTTTACCCCGAAAAACATCCTGCTGGGGCTGATCCGGCTATACCGCAGAGTGCGGCCAAAAAGCACGCTGGGCTGCTGCAAATACATCCCCACCTGCTCCGAGTACGGGATGGAAGCCATCGAGCGCTTTGGGGCGCTGCGGGGCGGGCTGCTTGCCTTGTGGCGCATCCTGCGCTGCAATCCGTTTTCGAGGGGCGGCTATGACCCCGTGCCTGAAAAAAAGAACAAGGTTTGATCCGGGAAGGATTTGATTTTAAGCTATGATGCAGTTTTTTAATTTCTTCGGCAGCATATTCGGCTACCTGCTGTGGTTTCTCTACACGATTTTCCAGAACTACGGCGTGGCGATTATCCTGTTTACAATCATTGTCAAGGCGCTGATGTTCCCTTTCTCGATCAAATCGCAGAAAAGCATGGCGGCGCAGTCCCGCCTGGCGGCCAAGCAGAAGGAGCTGCAGGCCCGCTACGGCAACGACAAGATGAAATACAACGAGGAGCTGCAGAAGCTCTATGAGAAGGAGGGCGTCAACCCCGGCGGCGGGTGTCTGACGACGCTCCTGCCGCTGCCGATCATGCTCGGCATTTACTATTCTGTCATTTTCCCGCTTTCGAATACGCTGCATGTCGCGAGCGATTCGATCACGAAGGCGACGGAATTCGTCACGCGCATTCCGGGTATTTCGAGCACGAGCCAGTATGTGGAGCTCGATATCGTCAAGAATTTTTCGGCGCTCAAGGAATACCTGACGATGTTTTCCGCCGAGGACATGGCGAAGATCGAATCCTTCAGCAAGGGCTTTAAATTTGCGGGTCTCGACCTGCTCGCTTCGCCGAACGCCTCGTCCTTTGCCTCGATGATGTGGATCATCCCGGTGCTGGCGCTCGTCACGTACTGGGCGCAGACGTTCATCATGCAGAAGCTCCAGCCGCAGCAGCAGGCTGCAGGCAGCGGCTGCATGAAGGTCATGATGTACGGCATGCCGCTGCTCTCCGCGTACTGGGCGTTCATCATGCCCGGCGCCGTCGGCTTCTACTGGATCATCTCCGCGCTCGTCGGTTTTGCGCAGTCTCTGATTCAGCACAAGTATTATTCGGCGGAGCAGGTTTCCGCACACTCGGAGGCGCGCCGCTATGTGACGCTTTTGGAGGCGGAACAGAAGGTTCAGCCGCTGCCGGCGGACATCCAGAAGCAGATCGCTGAAAAGATTGAGGCGAAAAATCAGGCGCAGCAGAGCCGCCAGAACGCACAGCAGGGCAAAAAGTCCGGCGGGAAAAAGTCCGGCGGTCAGAAAAACAAGGGTTCCGCTTCCGACTATATGGGAAGCAAAAAATAAACCGGCCGCATATCCCACCTCCTTTCACTTCTGAACGGGATTATGATACAAGGTATTGAAAACGGAAAGGATGTAAAAGCAATGGTAAAAGAAGCAATTGCAACGGGCGCTACGGTGGAAGAAGCGTATGCCAACGCGTGCGCGCAGCTCGGCGTGGACACGACGGTGGCGGAGTTCGAGATTCTCGAGCTGCCGGAAAAGAAACGCTTCGGCCTGTTTGGCGGCAGCCCCGCAAAGGTGCGCGCCTTCATCCGCGAGACACCGGCGGACGCGGCGGCTGCGTACCTGCGCTCGATTCTCGGCGGCATGGGCCTGACGGATGTTCAGGTGGAGATCCACGAGGTGGAGGCCGGCGCAGAGCTGGTGCTCACCGGGGAGGACATCGGCTTTATCATCGGCCACCGCGGCGAAACGCTTGACGCGCTCCAGTATCTCGCGTCGCTCGTCGCAAACCACGTGGACGAGTCCTATTACCGCATCACGCTGGACGTGGGCAACTACCGCGAAAAGCGCAAGGAAACGCTGGAAAACCTCGGCAAAAAGATGGCGGCGCGCGCCGTAAAGACCGGCCGCAACGCATCGCTCGAGCCGATGAACCCGTATGAGCGCCGCATCATCCATACGGCTGTGCAGACCGTGGAAGGCGCGAAGTCCTGGAGCGAGGGCGAAGACCTCGCCCGCCATGTCGTCATCGGCCCTGAGGGCGGCGAGCGCATCGTGAAGCGCGACAACCGCCGCGGTGGCAACCGCGGCCGTGGCGGCTACAACCGGGATAACCGCGGCGGCCGTTCGCCACGCCGGGACAACCGTGGGAGCCGTCCGGCGCCGGCACAGCCCGCAGCGCCCCGCGTACTCGACGACGTCTCGACGCAGTACGGACGCATCGAAAAGAAATAAGCTGTTCGGAAGAGCCTCCGCGTGAGGTTCTTCTTTTTTGCCGAAATCAGGGGTGGCGAAAGCGGGCCGCGCGTGTTATAATCAAAAAATACAGGGGTAACCTGCGATGGAAAAATCGAAGCGCACGCCGGAAATTCTCGGCGTCAGCCTGGGCGGCATGTGGCTTGGGTTTCTCATCAGCGATGTGGCGCTGTATGGCCGTTTGTGCGCACACGGTGTGCCGCAGGATGCGGGAACCCTTTTTGCGCACGCTGCTGATTCCGGTGGCTTTGATTTGGACGGCCGCGTATGGATTCGTGCGCCGCGCGTGCGGCAAAGGCAAAAAATAAAATTATATTTTATATAAGAGGTAAGAGTATGAAGACGATCGCAGCGATTTCGACGGCGGCCGCACCGGGCGGTATCGGCGTCATCCGCATTTCCGGCGACGCGGCCCGCGCGGTCGGCGACCGGGTGTTTCGGGCGGTGTCGGGCGAAGCGCTTCGCGACGCCGCGGGATATACGTGCCGCTTTGGTTATGTAGCAGATGAAAGCGGCGCGCGGCTCGATGAATGCATTGCGACGGTGTTTGCTGCGCCGAAGAGCTTCACCGGCGAGGACGTCGTGGAGCTTTCGTGTCACGGCGGGCTGTTCATTTTAAAATCGGTTTTGCAGGCCGTCTTTGCGGCGGGCGCCGCGCCGGCCGCACCGGGCGAATTCACGCGCCGCGCGTTTCTGAACGGCAAGATGGACCTTGCGCAGGCGGAGGCCGTGATGGGATTGATTTCCGCACAGGGGCGCGAAGCGATGAAGGCGGCGCAGGCCGGGCATGACGGCGCGCTTTCGCGGCGCATTGCGACGATCCGCAACGATCTGACCGATATCGGCGCGCATCTTGCGGCGTGGGCCGACTACCCGGACGACGATATTCCACAGGTAAATGAAACAATGTTGAAAGATCGGCTGTCTGCCGGCCGCCGGTCGCTCGAAGCGCTGCTCGACAGCTTTGACGGTGGACGCGTGCTGCGCGAAGGCGTGGAAACGGTGATTGCCGGCAAGCCGAACGCCGGAAAATCGACGCTGATGAATTTGCTCGCGGGTTGTGAACGCTCGATTGTGACGGAACTTGCCGGCACGACGCGCGATGTCGTGGAGGAAACGGTGCTGCTCGGGGACATCCCGCTGCGCCTTGCGGACACGGCGGGCATTCGCGAAACAGAGGATCGCGTCGAGAAAATCGGCGTGCAAATTGCGCTTGACCGCGTGAAAACGGCCCAGTTTGTTTTGGCGGTGTTTGACGCGAGCGAGGCGCTGAACGACGACGACCGCGCGATGATAGAAGCCATCGGCGACACGCCGTGTGTGGCGGTCGTCAATAAGTCCGATTTGCCGGCTGCCATCGATATGGCGGAGATTGAAGCGCACTTTGCGCAGGTCGTGACAATTTCGGCGCTTTCGGGTGACGGGCTTTCGGCGCTGGCCGAAGCAGCCGCGCAGGTGCTGCGCACGGCGGCGCTGAATCCGAACGACGGTATCCTCTACACGGAGCGCCAGCGGGCGGACGTGAAGGCGGCGCTCGATTGCCTCACGGAAGCGCAGGACGCCTTGCAGGGCGGTATGACGTGGGATGCCGTGACGGTGTCGCTCGAGGGCGCGGTCGCCGCGCTCAACGAGCTGACCGGCGAGCGCGTCTCCGACGCGGTGGTCGATCGGGTCTTTGAAAAATTCTGTGTCGGCAAATGATGGCGCCGACTTCGCATTTGTGTATACAGGTAAAGGAAAAAACTATGGTTTACGAAGCGGGAAAATTGGACATCGCCGTCATCGGCGCCGGGCACGCGGGCATTGAGGCCGCCTTGGCCGCCGCGCGTCTCGGCTGTCATACAGCGGTTTTTACGATCAATATGGACGCCGTCGGGAACTGCCCGTGTAACCCCAGCATCGGCGGCACGGCGAAGGGCCATCTCGTGCGCGAAATTGACGCGCTCGGCGGCGAAATGGGTAAGACGGCCGACGCATGCACGCTGCAAAGCCGAATGCTGAACCTCGGCAAGGGCCCGGCCGTGCACTCGCTGCGCGCGCAGATCGACCGCAATCAGTACGCGCGCGTGATGAAGCACAAGCTGGAGCTGTGCCCGAACCTCGAGATGAAGCAGGCCGAGGTCGTCGACATCCGCCGCGACGCGGAGGAATGGGTGCTTACGACACGGCTCGGCGCGCAATACGGATGCCGCGCCGTCATTCTTGCAACCGGCACGTTTCTCGGCGGGCGCATCTTTGTCGGCGACGTCTCCTACGACGGCGGTCCGGACGGTATGTTCCCGGCGACCGAGCTGGCCGGCGCACTCAAGCGGCTCGGCATTGCGCTGCGTCGCTTCAAAACCGGCACCCCGGCGCGGGTGCTGCGCTCGTCCATCGATTTCTCCGATCTTGAGGTGCAGTATGGCGACGAACCGGTCACGCCGTTTTCCTTCGATACGGAGACGCCGCCCGAAAACAAGTGCGTTTGCCACGTCAGCTGGACGAATGCGCGCACGAAGGAAGTCATTTTGCAGAATATTCATCGCTCGCCGCTCTACGGCGGCATGATTGAGGGCGTTGGCCCGCGCTACTGCCCGAGCATTGAGGACAAAATTGTGCGGTTTTCCGAAAAGCCGCGCCACCAGCTGTTCATTGA
Source organism: Ruminococcaceae bacterium UBA1417 (assembly GCA_002305575.1). Classification (GTDB taxonomy): domain Bacteria; phylum Bacillota; class Clostridia; order Oscillospirales; family Acutalibacteraceae; genus Hominenteromicrobium. Next base: position 36,751 of record DBPP01000033.1, on the reverse strand, counting down.
GCCGTGCGGCGCGGAGACCGAGGAAATGTACTTGCAGGGCATGAGCTCCTCCCTGCCCGAGGACGTGCAGATCGCGTTTTACCGGACGATCAAGGGGCTCGAGCACGTACAGATTATGCGCAGCGCCTATGCGATCGAATACGACTGCTGCGACCCGCTGCAGCTGACCTCCACGCTGGAATTTCGCGCGTTTCCCGGCCTGTACGGCGCCGGGCAGTTTAACGGCAGTTCCGGCTATGAGGAGGCCGCGGCGCAGGGGTTTGTCGCGGGTGTGAACGCCGCGCTGAAGCTGCTCGGGCGCGAACCGCTGATTCTCGATCGCGCGAGCTCGTACATCGGCACGCTGATTGACGACCTGATCACAAAGGGCGTCAGCGACCCGTATCGGATGATGACGTCGCGCTCCGAGTATCGGTTGGTGCTGCGGCAGGACAACGCCGACGAGCGTTTGACGCCGATTGGCCGCCGCCTCGGGCTGATCTCCGACGCGCGCTGGGCGAAATTCGAGAAAAAGCAGGCGCAGAAGGCGGCGGAGATACAGCGCGCCGAAAAAACCGTGCTGCCGCCCTCACAGGCGTTGAACGACATTTTGGTTTCACGTGAAACATCGCCGGTCACGACGGGCGTGCGGCTCGCGGAGCTGCTGCGCCGGCCGCAGCTTTCTTATCAGAACCTCGCGCCGGTCGATTCCACACGACCGGATTATCCGCGGGAAATCTTTGAAAGCGTCGAAACAGCGCTGAAGTACGAGGGCTATATCAAGCGGCAATTGCAGGACATCGCTGAAATGCGCCGGCTTGAAAAGCGTCTGCTGCCGCCGGACGTCGACTACACGCAGATTGCCGGGCTGCGGCTTGAGGCACGGGAAAAGCTCAGCCGCGTGCGCCCGGAAAACATAGGGCAGGCGGGCCGCATTTCGGGCGTTTCCCCGGCGGACATCTCGGTGCTTTTGATCTGGCTCGCCGCGCGGGACGGCCATGGCGAGCCGCAATCCTAAAACAGATACGGAGGACATCCGCATGGATATTCGAAACGAACTGATGGAAAAAGCCAAGGCGATCGGCGTGAAGGTTTCCGCCGCGCAGGCCGAGCAGTTTCAGGTGTATCTCGATTTGCTGCTCGAGCGCAACGAAGTCGTAAACCTGACGGCCATCACCGACCCGCACGAGGCGGTTGTCAAGCATTTTGTCGACAGCCTGACGCTTTTGAAGGCGGTGGAGATCAAGAAGGGCGCAAAGCTCATCGACGTCGGCACGGGCGCGGGCTTTCCGGGGCTGCCGGTCAAAATTCTGCGGCCGGACATCGAGTTGACGCTGCTCGACTCGCTCAACAAGCGCCTGCTGTTTTTGAAGGACGTCTGCGCGGCCATCCATGTGGACGCGGTATGCATCCACAAGCGCGCCGAGGAGGCCGGGCGCGACGTGAAGCTGCGCGAAAGCTTTGACGTGGCGACGGTGCGCGCTGTGGCCAATATGAACACGCTTGCGGAGTACTGCATCCCGCTGATCAAGATGAAGGGCATTTTTGCAGCAATGAAGGGACCGGGACTCGAGGACGAACTTGCGGCGGCGCAGCGCGCAATTTCCACACTCGGCTGTAAAATTGTGAAAAACGTGCCGTTTACGCTGCCGGACGAAGCGCAAAGCGCGCGGAATATCGCCGTGATGCAGAAAATCGTCTACACGCCGAAGATCTATCCGCGCCACGGCGGCACGATCACCAAAAAGCCGTTGTTCCTCGAAAAGCCGCAGGCTTGATTCACGCAGACGAAAAGGAGGCGTTCCCGTGCAATATCCGAAGATGATCCTGTTTGACTACGGACAGACGCTGCTGGGCGAGCGGGACTTTGACCCGGTGCGCGGCAACGCCGAACTGCTCCGGTATGCGGTGAAAAATCCGCACGGTTTCACGCTCGAGGACGTGCGCCGCGCGGTGGACGTCGTTTACGGGCAGCACGCCGGGGCGGTCCGCACGCTGGGCTACGAAATTCCAGCGCAAATCGTGGACCGCACGCTGTATGCGTGGCTTGGCATCGAGTTTTCCCTGACGCCGCTTGAAATGGAGATGGTGTTCTGGGACGCGGCGGCACCCGCGGTCATCATGCCCGGCGCAGACGAAATGCTGCGCGCATTGCAGGCGCGGGGCATCCGCACCGGCGTCATCAGCAACCTGGCCTGGTCGGGTGCGGCGCTGACGCAGCGGCTCCAGCGCCTGTTGCCGGAAAACCAATTTGAATTTGTGCTGACCTCGAGCGATTATTTCTTGCGCAAGCCCAACCGCCTGCTGTTCGAGATCGCCCTGCAAAAGAGCGGGCTTTCCGCGCAGGACGTCTGGTTCTGCGGCGACAATCCGCAGGCCGACATCGAGGGCGCGGCGGCGGCCGGCCTGTTTCCGGTCTGGTACACCCCTGCGGCGGCCGGCCGCGATGTGCCCCAAACGATGCCGCAATGCGCGCACCTGCGCATTCAGAGCTGGGATGCGCTGCTCGAGGCGCTGGACCGTGCGACGCGGTAACGCGCGCAGAAGAACCGTTTGAGAAAAGGAGAGAAACACAGTATGCAGCTTTGCTACCGAAAAGCCAAAACCGATGACATCCCGAAACTCAACCCGCTGCTCAACCAGCTTTCGGAGTCCTTGGCCGATCCTGCCAAAATGGCGGAGAAAATGGAGAAGCTTGACCGCAACCCGGACTGCTTCCTGCTCGTTGCGGAGGATACCGAAACCGGAGCGCTTTGCGGCTCGTTGCTCGGCGTGGCGTTTGAAGACATCTGCGGGGCGTGCAGGCCGATTTTGCTTGTCGAGAACGTCGTGACCGATGCGGCATACCGAGGCCGGGGCGTCGGGCGCGGCATGTTTGAATTTATCGAAAACTGGGGCCGGGAAAAGGACTGCCATTACTGCATCCTTGTTTCCGGGTTGAACCGCACCGGCGCGCACAAGTTTTACGATGCCATCGGCTACAGCGCGGTCAAGGGTTTCAAAAAGTACCTGTAACGGTGCGACATGGAAAAACAAAAGGGAGGATTGCGCGTCCTCCCTTTTTCTGTGCTCAAAAAGCGCTGTGTTTCCAAGAGCGCTTCGCTTACAGCATTTTGACCATCAAAATTTCATCGGCGTAGTGGCCGTCCCGGTATTTCAGCGTGTGCGGGAGCGTGCCGCAGCGTTCGAAGCCGAGGTGCGCATAGAGGCGCAGCGCGCGGTCGTTGCCGCGCACAACGCTCAGTTCCGCCTGTTCGTAACCGATGGTTTTGGCGGTGTCCACGGCGGTCTGCAGCAACGTGCGACCCAGACCGAGCCCGCAGTACTTCTGGTACAGCGCAATTGCGACTTCACAGCGGTGGCGCACACGGCTGCGCGTGCCAATGGGCATCACGGAGCAGCAGCCCGCGCAATCGCCGTCCACAAGAGCCAGCAGCATCAGCGCGCGCGGGTTATCGCGCATGCCCCGGATAAAATCCGCCTCCTGCTCGGTCGACATGTCGACTTCGTCCGGCTCTCGCAGCAGATATGGCGTTTCCCCAGCTGTGACGCGCAGGTATTCCAGCATAGCGGCGGCATCCTCCGGCTGTGCGGCGCGCAGCGTGCACGCACGTCCATCCTTCAAGCGAAAATTCTGTTCCGGAAAAATCATGGTCTTCGCCCCATTTCGAAAATATTACAGCCATTATAGCACGGAAAACAGAAAAAACAAGAAATATTTTTTGGGTGACACATTCCGGCAAAATCTGTACCCCGTGTGTGCTATGCTATAAACGCAGGGAGGACAGGCCCTGTGGTGTCATCGGCGAGGAGGGTGCGGTATGGTTTTCAGTGAAAGAAAAAAGCTCGTGGAGCTTTCTCCCGACCGCATTGTGCCCAATCCCAACCAGCCGCGCAAGGATTTCCCGAAGGCCGAGCTGGAACAGCTGGCCGAAAGCATCCGGGAAAACGGTCTTTTGCAGCCGATCATCGTCCGGCGCGGCCGGGACGGCTACGTCCTTGTCGCAGGCGAACGGCGGTGGCGCGCCTCCAAAATGGCGGGCCTCAAGACCATCCCGGCGATCGTGCAGGAGTACAGCGCCCCGGAAGGCGCGGTGCTCGCGCTGGTCGAGAACATGCAGCGCAGTGATTTGAATTTTTTTGAAGAGGCCGCGGCAATCTACGCTTTGATGCGGGAACGCGCGATGACACAGGAGGAAACGGCGCGGCGGCTCGGCATGAGCCAGCCCGCCCTGGCCAATAAGGTCCGCCTGCTCCGCCTTTCAAGTGAGGAGCAGCGGATTATTCTGGAAAACCGGCTCACGGAACGGCACGCCCGCGCGCTGCTGCGCGTCGAGGATCCGATCCGGCGCGTACAGCTATTGAAGGCGATCGTCGAGCGCAGGCTTAACGTTGCCCAGACGGAGGCGCTTGTGCAGTCGGCGCTGGAGGAAACGGAACCGGCCAAAAAGCCGAAGCGGATGTTTGTCGCAAAAGATGTCCGCCTGTTTCTCAACACGATTGACCACGCGGTCAAGGCGATGAAGAGCGCCGGCATCCGGGCTGTTTCCCAGAAGCGGGAGACCGACGACTATTATGAGTGCGTCGTGCGCATCCCCAAATCCAATTCGAGTACGAGGTAAACCCATTCCCTTATTCATTTCCCACAACGCAAAAGGGCTGCCGGCAAAAAACCGGCGGTCCTTTTGCGTTGTTTCACGTGAAACATTCCAAAACCGTCAAAAACTGCATTTTGCTCTTTATTCCCGCGGGAAAGTGTGCTACAATAACTGTACATGCGATTTGAATGCGATGGAGAGAGAAACAGCGAAAGGAGCACGGCAAATTATGGGCAAGGTGATCGCCGTTGCAAACCAAAAGGGCGGTGTGGGCAAGACCACGAGCGCGGTCAATATCGCCGCGTGTCTCGGCGCGAAGGGGAAGAAGACGCTTCTCGTGGACATTGACCCGCAGGGCAATTCGACGAGCGGCGTCGGATTTGACCGCCGCAGCTTAAAGACGACGTCCTACGATATTCTGATCAACGGCGCAAAGGCGCAGGACGCCGTGCTGCAGACCAAGTTTGATAAGCTCTCGGTGATTCCGTCTTCAGCGGATCTTGCCGCGGCGGAAATTGAACTGGCGGATGTGGCGGGACGCGAGGCCGTCCTCAAAAACGCGCTGGCTTCGCTGCGCGCCGCCTACGATTTCATCCTGATCGACTGTCCGCCTTCGCTTGGGCTGATCACAACGAACGCGCTGAACGCGGCGGATTCCGTTTTGATTCCGGTGCAGTGCGAGTATTACGCGCTCGAGGGGCTTTCACAGCTGATGAACAGCGTGCAGGCCGTGAAACGCCGGTACAACGACCGGCTGGAGCTCGAGGGCGTGCTGCTCACCATGTACGACGGTCGGCTCAATCTGACGCAACAGGTCGTGACGGAAATCAAGAAATATTTTCCGCGCAAGGTATTTGCGACCGTGATCCCGCGCACGGTGCGCCTTTCGGAGGCGCCGAGCTATGGGCAGCCCATCCTCTATTACGACCGCAGCAACAAGGGCAGCCAGGCCTACAGCGCGCTGGCGGACGAGATCCTGAAGAAAAACCGATAACCAGAGAAAGGACTTGGAATATGGCGAAAAAAGGCGGCCTCGGCAAGGGGCTTGACGCAATTTTTCACGACAACGCGCGCGCGGACGACGGCGGCGCGGTCGAGCTGAACATCAATGAGCTGGAACCGAACCGGAACCAGCCGCGCAAGGCGTTCAGCGAGGAAGCGATGCGCGAGCTGGCGGATTCGATTGCGCAGCACGGCGTTTTGCAGCCGCTGCTCGTGCGGCCGCTGCTTTCGGGCGGCTATCAGATTGTGGCTGGTGAGCGCCGGTGGCGCGCCGCCCGCATGGCGGGACTCACCGCGGTGCCGGCAATGATCCGCGAGCTGACCGACAGTGAGGTCATGCAGATTGCGCTGATCGAGAATTTACAGCGCGAGGATCTAAGCCCGCTTGAGGAGGCGCAGGGCTATCACGCGCTGATGGAGGAGTTTGGCTTTACGCAGGATGAAATTTCCAAAACGGTCGGCAAGTCCCGACCGGCGGTCACAAACGCGCTGCGGCTTTTAAATTTGCCGGAAGAACTGCGCGAGCTGCTGGCGCAGGGCAAACTCACGGCCGGCCATGCGCGCACGCTTTTGAGCTTCAAGGATGAATCGGCGATGCGTGCGGCGGCTAAACGCACCGTACAGGAGGACCTTTCTGTGCGTGCGCTGGAGCAAATGGCCAAACGGGCGAATGCGGAAAAGCCCGCGGCGACACGCCCCGCGCGCCGCATCCGCTACTACGACGAGGCGGAACTTGCCCTGCGCGACACGCTGAACCGCGTCGTACACGTCGGCGGGACGAAGAAAAAGGGCGTCCTCACGATCGAATTTTACGGCGAGGACGATTTGAAAAATCTGCTGGATGAGCTCAAATTAAATAATCCATAACGGAGGGTATGACAACATGATTGACATTAAGTTTCTGAGAGAAAACCCGGACGTTGTCCGCGAGAACATCAAAAAGAAGTTCCAGGACGCGAAGCTGCCGCTCGTCGACGAAGTGATCGCGCTCGACGTGGAGAAGCGCCAGACGCAGCAGAAGGCCGACGGCCTGCGTGCCTCGCGCAACAAGCTTTCGAAGCAGATCGGCGCGCTGATGGGCCAGGGCAAGCGCGACGAGGCCGAGCAGGTCAAGGCGCAGGTCAAGGCGCAGTCCGACGAGCTGCTCGCCGCTGAGGCGAAGGAAAAGGAGCTCGACGAGCGCATCCTCAAAATCATGATGACGATCCCGAATATCATCGACCCAAGCGTGCCGATCGGCCGCGATGACAGCGAAAACGTCGAGGTCGAGCGCTTTGGCGAGCCGGTTACGCCGGACTTCCCCGTGCCGTACCACACCGAGATCATGGAGCGTTTCAACGGCATCGATCTGGACGCGGCGCGCCGCGTCGCCGGCAACGGCTTCTACTACCTGATGGGCGACATTGCGCGGCTGCATTCGGCTGTGATTGCCTACGCGCGCGATTTTATGATTGACCGCGGCTTCACCTATGTGATCCCGCCGTACATGATTCGCAGCGACGTCGTCACCGGCGTCATGAGCTTTGCCGAAATGGATTCGATGATGTACAAGATCGAGGGCGAGGACCTGTACCTCGTCGGCACGAGCGAGCACTCGATGATCGGCAAGTTCATCGACCAGATTCTCCCCGAGGCCGAGCTGCCGCTGACGCTCACGAGCTACTCGCCGTGCTTCCGCAAGGAAAAGGGCGCGCACGGCATTGAAGAGCGCGGTGTCTACCGCATCCACCAGTTCGAAAAGCAGGAGATGATCGTGGTCTGCAAGCCGGAGGATTCGATGATGTGGTACAATAAGCTCTGGAAGAACACGGTGGATCTGTTCCGCAGCCTGGACATTCCGGTGCGCACGCTCGAGTGCTGCTCGGGCGATCTGGCGGACCTCAAGGTCAAGTCGGTCGACGTCGAGGCGTGGTCGCCGCGCCAGCAGAAGTACTTCGAGGTGGGCAGCTGCTCGAACCTCGGCGACGCACAGGCGCGCCGCCTGCGCATCCGCGTCAACGGCCCGGACGGCAAGTACCTCGCGCACACGCTGAACAACACCGTCGTCGCCCCGCCGCGCATGCTGATTGCGTTTTTGGAGAACAATCTGCAGGCCGACGGCAGCGTCCGCATCCCCGAGGTGCTGCGCCCGTATATGGGTGGCAAAGATGTGATTGTACCCAAAAAATAAAGGATGGCACCGCCGCTGAAACGCGGTGTGCAAAGCGCCGGTCCCACGTTGTGGGGCCGGCGCTTTTTTTGCCGCAAACGCTGTTTTCCGCATTTTGCGCCCGCTGCTGTGAAAAACTTCGCTGCGGATATGTGGAAAAGCGTGGAAACGCATACGTTTATACAAAAAAATGTATAATATAAAACGAGCAGCTTTTTTGAAGCTCGACAAAAAATAAGGATTATATTGGAATTCTGCGCGATAAATCGGAAAAACCGGCGGAAAAATTCAAATTTCTGACACGAATAAATATACTTAATTTGCATAAGTTGGGCTGTGGAAAACTCGGTGGAAAGTGTGGAAAAGCACACGGTATAGTGGTAAAACACATGTTTTTCACAATTTGTCGACCCGCTGTGGAAAGGGTGAAATGTGTACAAATACAAAGAAGCTGCCGGGCATTTCCGGCAGCTTCCGTGAAAATTTTTTAAACCCAAAACGCGTTCAGGAGAGGGGCGGCTGGTACGGCGGAACGGGCGGCTGAGGCGGGAGGTCATACGCCGGCGCGGCTGCCTGCTTTTCCAAACCGAGCGCGCGGATAACCAGTGCGAGCAACGCGGCAAACAGCAGGCGCATCGGGACGGACAAGATATTTGTGCTAAAGCTGACGAGGGCAAAAAGACCATCGGCGCTGTTGAGGCCGTAAATCTGGGCGCTTTCGAGCAGCGCGAGAAGCAGGGCGAGGCAGAAGGCGACCGGGACCGCAACGACTACGGCGCGCGTGAGCGCGGGCTTGCGACCCGTCAGCTGCCACGCAAGCGCGAGCACCAGTGCGGCGAGCACCAGGAGATTACACAGAATGCCAAAAGCGGAGGGCCCGCCGAAGAGCGAGTAGATCTGCAGGCCGGCGACGGCGCAGATCAGGCTGTACAGCGTTTGCAGTATCGGGAGCAGCAGCAAAAGCCCGGTCATCGGTTTTTCACCTGTTTTGTCCGTGCAGGCGGCAATGGGAAAGGCCACAGCGGCGACTATGCCGAACACGTTCCCAACCAGCCCAAGGAGCATGCTGCCGATGTTGTACCCAAGCGCATCATGGGTAACCAGCAGGGAAAGGGTCATGAAAAAGGAAAACGCTGCGCTGAGCATCAGCACAGCGATGACCGCAATGCTGAGCGCCAGCAGGGTTTTGCGGCTCTGTGCAGCCGGCTTGCGGTATAAAATCAGCGCGGCAGCCGGGAATGCAATCCAGAGCAGGACGGTGAGTGCCGACAGAAGAAAGCCAAACACACCTGTGAAAATGCCTGTAATGTTCATAATGCAAAATCCTTTCTGCAATAAATTTCAGGGATCAGGGTTACGCTTGAAACGGCTGTTCCGCCTGCGCGGCGCCTTTGCGGCGAACAAAGCTTGCGGCGAAAACGAGAATCGACAGGAACATCAGACCGCCGGCAAAAAGGTAAAACGTTTTGCCGCCCACGGCGTCGAAGAGAAAACCGCCGAGCAGGTTGCCCAGAATGCCCGCAATCTGTGAGACGGAGACGAACAGCCCGTGCGCCGTGGCGCGCAGATGCACAGGCGCGAGCTCATAAACGTAATTCGTCGCCGTGCCGAGGAACAGGCCGTTGCCCAGGCCAAAGAGCGAGGCAAAAACGAGAAATTCCGACAACGTGGTGACGAAAAAGCTCAGCATCAGGCATTCCACGCCCATGAAGACGGCGGAAAGCATGATCAGGTACCGCAGCGGAAAGCGCCGGCGCAGCTTCAAAATAAAGAACAAAAACGGAATCTCCATCAGGGCGCGTATGGCGAGCGCCAGACCGACGTTGGTGCTGTCGATGCCGATGGAGGTCATCAGATACGGCAGGAAATTGCTCTCAAACGCCGTGCCGACGTAAAAGAAAAAGCCGAAGATCAGAAAGGCCAGAAACGCACGGTTTTTGAACAGCTCGCCCGCGCCCATGCGGCTTCTTTTCGCGCGCCCGCCGCTGAGCGGCTCGCGGCAGAAAAAGATGAGCACAATGGACGGCACCATCACGAAGGCCGAAACGTAAAAGGTGGCGTTGACGCCAAAGGCTGGAATCAGCAGATTCACGCAGAGGATACCGGCCACGGCATACCAAAACGAGCCGCTGCTGCGGACGCTGCCGTAGTTCAGCCCGTTTTCCGCGCAGTTGCGCACCGTGATGTTGTCCACAAAGGCGGACATCGGCGCGCGGAAAAAGTTGATGAACGGCAGGAGGATGAGAAACAGCAGGGCCGAATAGGGCTGCCCGGTCGGGATCATCGGCACAAAGGCAAAGAGCGTGACGCCGAGAAACAGCGTCAGCATCGTGATTTTGCGCACGCCGCCGATGCGATCGCTCACCATGCCCCAGAAGGTCATGGAGAGGATGGCGACCGCGCAGGCGATGGCGTTCAGCAGGCCGAACTGCGCGGCGGGAAACCCGTTGTTTTGCAAATATACGGTCTGGTAGCCGCCGATGGCCATCGAGGCCCAGAAAGTGCCCTGCGCGGCGGCCAGACGGAGTGCTTCGCTGTTCTGCGGCGTCAGGGAGGGGAAATGAAGTTTTTTCATATGTGTGCATCCTTTTTCTGTTTTTTCAATACAACCCGTTGATCTAGCTAAAGCGTATATCAAACGGGTGTGGCTGTCAAGATTTTTCCGCGCACTGCAGCCCGAAATCTGCGAAAAATTTGGGCGGCGCGCCGCGGCCCGGAGATAAAAGTCGGTTTTTGTCGCTTTTCTCTAAGATCAGGCAAAAAACCAATTGAAAATATCTCTGTTTTTCAGGGGTCAAACCAGTTGAAAAGAAAGCGCCAAAGTGATAAAATTTAATATCAATAATCCAAAAACGGGGCGTACAGGCGGTGGCTCTGCTGTGCGTCTGAAAAGCAAGAAGCGGCGTGAAAAGTGAAAGGATGGTTGACAGTTGTGCTGAATACGGATTTTGCTTCCAAGTTTGTCAAGGAGGGACTCACCTTTGACGATGTCCTGCTGATTCCCGCGGAGTCGAACGTGCTGCCTGCTCAGGTGGATATTTCCACACAGCTCACGAAAAAAATTCGCCTCAATACCCCGATCATGACGGCGGCGATGGATACCGTCACCGAAGCGGATATGGCCATTGCGATCGCGCGCGAGGGCGGTATCGGCATCATCCACAAGAATATGACGATTGAGCGCCAGGCGGACCTCGTCGATATGGTGAAGCGCTCGGAAAACGGCGTTATCGTCGATCCGTTCTATCTCGCGCCGGAAAACACGGTGCGCGAAGCGGACAGCCTGATGGGCCGCTATAAGATTTCCGGCGTGCCGATCTGCGAGAACGGCAAGCTTGTCGGCATCATCACGAACCGCGACCTGCGCTTCATGACCGACAAGGATTTCGACCAGAAAATTGAAAACGTCATGACGAAGGAAAACCTCGTCACCGCGCCGGTCGGCACCACGCTGATGGATGCGCAGCAGATTCTGCGCCGCCACAGAATTGAAAAGCTCCCGATTGTCGATGAAAAGGGCTACCTGAAGGGCCTCATCACGATCAAGGATATCGAAAAAGCCGTGCAGTACCCGAATTCCGCGCGCGACGCGGGCGGTCGCCTGCTCTGCGGCGCGGCCATCGGCGCAACGGCCGACGTGCTCGACCGCGTGGCGGCGCTTGTCGCGGCGCAGGTGGACGTCGTCGTGCTCGACTCCGCGCACGGCCACAACAGCGGCATTATTGAAGCGGTGCGCAAGGTCAAGAAGGCTTACCCGGATCTGCAGCTCATCGCGGGCAACGTCGCCACCGGCGAGGGCACGCGCGCGCTGATCGAGGCCGGCGCAGACTGCGTGAAGGTCGGCATTGGCCCGGGCTCCATCTGCACCACGCGCGTGGTGGCGGGCATCGGTGTGCCGCAGATCACGGCGGTGTACGACGCGGCGTGCGTCGCGTCCCAATACGGCGTGCCGATCATTGCGGATGGCGGCATCAAGTACAGCGGCGACATTGTCAAGGCGCTGGCGGCCGGTGCGAACGTCGTCATGCTCGGCTCGCTCGTCGCGGGCTGCAAAGAGGCTCCGGGCGAATACGAGCTCTATCAGGGCAGACAGTTCAAGGTGTACCGCGGTATGGGCTCGCTCGGCGCAATGGGCAAGGGCTCGAGCGACCGCTACTTCCAGTCCCAGAATAAGAAGTTCGTGCCGGAAGGCGTCGAGGGCCGCGTGCCGTTCAAGGGCCCGCTCGCCGATACGATCTATCAGATGGTCGGCGGCCTGCGCTCCGGTATGGGCTACACCGGCTGCGCGAACATCTCCGAGATGCACGAGAAGGCGCGGTTTGTGCGCATCACCGGCGCGGGCCTCAAGGAGAGCCACCCGCACGATATCCAGATTACGAAGGAAGCGCCGAACTATTCCTTCCACAGCTGAGGAAAATCGCGGGCGCTGTAAACCACACGAAAGCAAAAGCTCTGTCCTCGAAGGAAGACAGGGCTTTTTCTTTGAGAACGGGAGGCAGGTATGGTTGTTCGGGCGTATCAATCGGCGGATTGCCGGGCGCTGACAGAGCTGTTTTATGAAACGGTTCACACGGTCAACGCGCAGGACTACACGCGTGCGCAGCTCGACGCGTGGGCGACGGGAGAGGTTGACCTCAAGGCGTGGGACGCCTCCCTGCGGGCGCATTACAGCCTCGTGGCGGAGGCGGACGGCCTGCTGGTCGGCTTCGGCGACATCGACCCCGCGACGGGCTACCTCGACCGGCTGTATGTCCACAGGAATTACCAGAGAAAGGGCGTTGCAACCGCGCTGTGCGACAGGCTCGAACGGGCGGCGGCGGGGAAAACGATCGCGACGCACGCGTCCATCACCGCACGGCCGTTTTTTGAAAAGCGCGGCTACCGGGTCATCCGGGAACAGCGGGTCGAGCGGCGGGGCGTCTGGCTGACCAACTTCGTCATGGAAAAAACACCGTGCGCGTTCGGCGCGTGAAAAAATCGGCGCATTCAAAAAGGCTCGGTTCAACACGGAACCGAGCCTTTTGTCTATGTATTGCCTAGGATTTTTTGCGGTTCAACCGGTCCGCATGACAGAAAACGAAGAAGCCGATCACAAAAATGGCCGCGATGGCGCCGACGGCGAGGCTCTCGTTGCCGGTGACCTGGCTGACCACCGCGACGATCAATGTGCCGAGAAACGACGCGCCCTTGCCGCAGATGTCGAACAGACCGAAGTACTCGCCGCTCTTCTCCGCCGGGATGATCTTCGCAAAGTACGAGCGCGAAAGCGCCTGAATGCCGCCCTGGAACATGCCGACCGCGACGGCCAGCGTCCAGAACTGCCACTGGTATTGCAGGAAAATCGCAAAAACCGCGATGCCCGTGTAGGCGAGGATGCAGATCTTGATCAGCAGGCCGGTGCTGTATTTCGCGGCCAGCCGGCCGAAAAGAATGGCGAACGGAAACGCGACGATCTGCGTCAGCAGCAGCGCGAGCAGCAGGCCGGTGGAATCGAGCCCGACCGCTTTGCCGTAAGCCGTCGCCATTTCGATGATCGTGTACACGCCGTCGATGAAGAAAAAGAACGACAGCATAAAGATGAAGATGTGCTTTTCGCGGCGGATGTTGCGGAACGTCTGCACAAAGCGGCGCAGCGTTTCGGAAAGCTTTGTGCCGCTCGCCTCCGAATAGGCAGTATGGCGGTAGGTGCGCAGAAGCGGGATGGTCAGCGCGACCCACCACACGGCGGTCAATATAAAGGCGATCAACATGGCCGTTGTCTGCGTCAGGCCGAGCTTGTCGTAAAACAGCACGATGGCGACGGAGACGACAAACGGGATGCAGCTGCCGATATAGCCGAACGCGTAGCCGAGCGAGGAAACCTTATCCACGCGTTCACCGGTTGTGATTTCGGGCAGCATCGCGTCGTAAAAGACGTTGGCGGCGGAATAGCCGACCTTCGCGATGACAAAAATCACGAGGAAGGACATCCACCCAAAAGCAAAGCCGAGACCGGCACAGCCGAGCGCGCCCAGCGCGAGCGACGCGACGAACAGAATCGGCTTCATATTCCGGCGGTCCGCCAGCGTGCCGAGCACCGGCGCGGTCAGTGCGACGATCAGCGTCGAGATCGAACCCGCATAGCCCCACGCCGCAAGGTAATCGCTGTCGGAAATGCCCTCGGCGGCGGCCAGCGCGTTGAAGTAGATCGGGATGATCGTCGAAACCAGCAGGATAAACGCCGAGTTGCCGACGTCGTACAGCACCCACGCCTTTTCGCCGCGCGTCAGTTTGAATTTTTCCTTCATGTTCTCAGTCCTCTTTCCTCATGAATATACCGCGCACAGACCGGCGCGCCGTTACCCCTCAAAGGTTTTGTCAAAATCCGCGCCGGCGCTGCGGCCGTTTTCAAGATAATTGTCCGCCTGCTCGAACAGCGTGTGGATGCGTCCGAGCGCCTCGTCGAACAGCGCCGTAAGCCGCGCGTCGCTTTCCGTGAGCTGCGGCCGCGGCTGCGCCGTCATCATCATGTCGGCGATCGCGTCGTGGTGCAGCGTGACGTACAGCCCCTTGTCCAGCACCGCGCGAAACGCTTTGTTCCGGCTGAAGAGCACCCGCCCGTAAAAGACCATGCCATTCAGGCATTTTTCCACGGTGGCGGTCAAAGCAGGGGGATAAAACGGCGCGATCACGGCTGCGTTGCGGCGCGTCACGTCAAAATGGCCGCAGGGATCAAAAGTCAGCGGGTCGATGCCGTCCTGCGTGAGCAGCGCGCGGTCGAAGGCGGTTTCCACGGCGGCGTGCGTCACGTCAAATTCGGCCATCGCCTCCGCCACGTAGGGGTGGCAGAGCGAATCGAGTGCGAAATGGCACAGCAGGCCGTAGAGGTAAGCCCGGGCGGCGCGCTTATCCTTGGCGGCGGAAATCACCCGTTTGCCGCGCGCAAGAAATTCGCGCCCCGATTTCAGGTGCGCTTCATGGCCCAGCCGATTGATGCGGTTGGGCAGCATCGGCCGGTAAAAGAAAAACAGATCGGGGCCGTGCAGGCCGATGTCGTACAGCGCCCGGTTTTCCAGGCAAAGCGATTGTATAGCCTGCGGCGCGCGCTCCAACACGGCGCAGCCGAAGCGGTAATGGGCGTAAAATGCGGGCATGGGGGATCACCTGTCCTTTGCAAAAGCGCGCGCAAGGCGCGCAACGGTGTAGTGTATCTTTATCATAACCGTTTTGTGTAAATTTTACAACCACTGGGCGGTAAAATGCAGCGCATATTTTTGGTTTTTTTCCAGAAATCACATTTTGGCGGACTTTTTTTCTGTGCGCTCTTGCCAGAAAAGCGAAAATAGATTATGATATAAAAAGAAGCGGCAGGGCTGGCGGCGTGTGTTTTCGCCGGCTTCTGCAGGCGGCCCCATACAGAAGAAACAGAAAGGGAAGATGCCAAAATGAATCCGTATAAACTTGATCTCGAGCGCTATGCGGCGCTGGCGCGGCAGACCGTTGCCGAAGGCTGCGTTCTCCTCAAAAACGACGACAAGGCGTTGCCGATCCGAAAGGGCGAGCGCGTTTCCGTGTTCGGCAGAATCCAGTTCGATTATTACAAGAGCGGCACAGGTTCCGGCGGCGCGGTCAATACGCGCTACGTCACCGGTATCCTCGATGCGCTGAAGGATTGCCCGGACGTCGAGGTCAACGCGGCGCTCGAACAGGTCTACCGCGACTGGGTGGCGGAGCATCCGTTCGAAAAGGGCATGGGCTGGGCCCAGGAGCCCTGGTGCCAGGAGGAAATGCCGGTTTCCGAGGCTTTGGCCGCCGAAGCCGCCGCAGCGTCGGACATCGCGATCGTGATCATCGGCCGCACAGCCGGCGAGGATAAGGACAACGGCCCCACCGAGGGCAGCTACCTGCTCACGAAGGCCGAGGAGCAGATGCTCGGCGCCGTATGCGGCGCGTTTAAGCGCGTCGCCGTGCTGCTGAACGTCGGCAATATCATCGACATGAAGTGGGTCGCGCAGTACAACCCCGCGGCGGTCCTGTATGTGTGGCAGGGCGGCCAGGAGGGCGGCTCCGGTGTGCTCGATGTGCTGACCGGCGCGGTTTCCCCGTGCGGCAAGCTGAGCGACACCATCGCGCTCGATATCACCGATTATCCCTCGAGCGAGGGGTTTGGCGATCCCGAGAAGGCGATCTACAAGGAGGATATCTACGTCGGTTACCGCTATTTCGAGACGTTCGCAAAGGATCGCGTGCTGTACCCGTTCGGCTACGGCCTGTCCTACACGACGTTCGACATGGAGGTCGCCGGTTTTGAAGCGGACGACAAGACGGTCAAGGAGGTCGTCGTCGTCAAAAATACCGGCGATGTGCCGGGCAAGCAGGTCGTGCAGGTGTACGCCGAAGCGCCGCAGGGGAAGCTCGGCAAGGCCGCGCGCAGCCTGTGCGCGTTCAAAAAGACCGCCGAACTGCAGCCGGGCGAGAGCGAGGCTGTGGAGATCACGGTCGAGATCGCGAAGCTCGCGTCTTACGATGACAGCGGCGTGACCGGTCACAAGTCGGCGTATGTGCTGGAAGCCGGCACGTACAACATTTACACGGGCGCGTGCGTCCGCTGCGCGTCGCTGAGCGGCAGCTTTGACATCGCGGAGGATGTTGTCGTCGAGCAGTGCACCGAGGCCTGCGCGCCGGTCACCGCGTTTGACCGCATGCACGCGAAACTCGAAAACGGCGCGTACACGATTGCCTGGGAGCCCGTCCCGCAGCGCACCTACAGCATGGCGGCGCGCAGCGCGGCCGCTATGCCTGAATGCCTGCCATACAGCGGCGACAAGGGCCTGAAGCTCGGCGATGTGTTCGACGGCAAGACGGACCTCGACACCTTCCTCGCGCAGATTCCGAACGAGGATCTGATCTGCCTCATCCGTGGCGAGGGCATGAACTCGCCGAAGGTCACGGCGGGCACCGGCGGCGCGTTCGGCGGCGTCACGCAGAATCTGCTCGATTTCGGCATCCCGACGGCCTGCTGCTCCGACGGCCCCTCCGGCATCCGCATGGACTGCGGTTCCATCGCCTTCAGCCTGCCGAACGGCACGCTGCTGGCCTGCACGTTCAGCGAGGAGCTGAACGAGGCGCTGTTCTCGATGCAGGGCCTCGAGCTGCGCAAGGACCGCATCGACACGCTGCTTGGCCCGGGCCTCAACATCCACCGCAACCCGATGAACGGGCGCAACTTCGAATATTTCTCCGAGGACCCGCTGCTTACCGGCAAGATGGCGGCCGCCCAGCTGCGCGGCATGCACCGCTGGGGTACCACCGGTACGATCAAGCACTTCGCGTGCAACAACCAGGAATTCCACCGCACGGACATCGACTCCATCGTTTCGGAGCGCGCGCTGCGCGAGATCTACCTCAAGGCGTTTGAGACGGCCGTGCGCGAGGCCGGCGCGTACTTCGTGATGTCCACCTACGGCGCACTCAACGGCCTGTGGACCGCCAGCAACTTCGACCTGCTCACGACGATTCTGCGCGGCGAGTGGGGCTTTACCGGCGCGGTCATGACCGACTGGTGGGCCAAGGGCAACGACGAGGGCGAGCCGGGCACGCGCGCCAACGTGGCGGCGCAGGTCCGCGCGCAGAACGACCTCAATATGGTCAACGCCGATTCCGCTTCGAACAGCCAGGGCGACAACATGCCCGAGGCCATTCAGGACGGCCGCCTGAGCCGTGAAGCGCTCGTGCGCGCCGCGAAGAACATCTGCAATGTGATCATGCGGTCGCCGGTTATGGAGCGCAGCCTCGGCCGCATCAGCGACGAGGAGCGCGCGGCGCAGGAAGAGGAAGCGGCGTCCGAAGATTTCGCCGCCTACGATGTTGAGTACCAGAACATCGATGACGGCAAGCCGCTCGACATCTCGAAGCTCAACACGGAAAAGGGCGCGTCCACGGTGTTCGGCATCCGCTACACGAAGAACGGCAAGTACAAGCTCTCCATGCGCGTCAAGTCCTCGGCCGGCGAGGTTGCGCAGATCCCGATGTCGATCTTCATCGACGGCATGCTGCGCGGTATGGTGATGATCAACGGCACAAACGGCCAGCTCATCACGGTGGAGCAGGATATCAGCGTGCTGTTCGGCGGCACGAATTACCTCAAGCTCTATTTCGGCCAGACCGGTATGGATATCGAAGAAATCCGCCTGATCTGTACGGAGGAGTTTGTCCGTCCGTAAACACATGGCGTAAAAATTATCGAAGCCCCGCCGCCTTTTCCGTGAAGGCGGCGGGGCCTTTGCTTTGCCGGAAGCATACAGCGCAAAACCCGGTTGACGCGCGTCCGGCATCCCTATATAATAAGAAGCAATAAAAAGCAAAAGCGGCGCCGCGGCAGACGCCACGGCCAAAACGGCCGGACAGAAAGGACGATACCTATGAATCGCTATCGAATTTCGGAAATTCCCCATTGCGTGCACGGGCGGACCAACGGGGAAACAGACCCGCTCACGCTGTTCTGGACGGCCTCCGGGCTGGAAGTCAACGTGCGCGGCGCGGAGCTCTGGGTCGAGCTGCACGCAGACTGGTCGGCGTACGAACCGTGGTTCAGCTTTGTGATCAACGGCGCATGGATGTCCCGGCGCATGGCGGAGAAGGGCACGCACCGCGTGTGCGTGTTCCGCGGCATGAACCCGGATACCGTCAAGAATGTGCGTATCTTGAAGGATACGCAGGCCATGAGCGGCGATCCGGACAGCCTTTTGCAAATCTGCGCGCTTGAGACAGACGGCAGCTTTGAAGCGGTCGCGCCGGGCGGGCTCCGGCTCGAGTTTATCGGCGACAGCATCACGAGCGGCGAGGGCGATATTGGCGCCAAGGCCGAGGAGGACTGGATCTCCATGTTTTTCAGCGCCCAAAACAACTACGCCGTGATGACGGCCGAGGCGCTGAACGCGCAGGTGCGCATTCTGTCGCAAAGCGGCTGGGGCGTCGGCTGCGCATGGGACAACAACCCACACAACATCCTGCCGCCAACCTACGAAGCCGTGTGCGGCCTGCTCACCGGCGCGCGGAACGAAGCGCTCGGCGCGCACCGGAAAAATGACTTTGCCGCCTGGCAGCCGGATTACGTGTTCATCAACCTCGGCACGAACGATTGCGGATCGTTCGACCAGCCCGCCTGGCGGGACCCCGCGACTGGGGCGTGCTTCGAAAATCGGCGCGCGGCGGACGGCAGT
The DNA here is from genome assembly GCA_002305575.1 of Ruminococcaceae bacterium UBA1417. Classification (GTDB taxonomy): domain Bacteria; phylum Bacillota; class Clostridia; order Oscillospirales; family Acutalibacteraceae; genus Hominenteromicrobium. The sequence continues at coordinate 17,822 of DBPP01000033.1, read as the reverse complement.
TTCTGCGCGGCGGATGTCGAGCGGCTACAGGGGAAGGTGCGGGATTTTCTCAAAACGCTGCGCCGCTGCAACCCGAAAGCGGAGCTGGTGTGGATTTACGGGATGCTGGGACTTGAGCTTGCGCCCGCCCTGCAGGCCGCTGTGGAGGCGTACTGCGCCGAAACCGGCGACACGCATGCCGTGTTCCTGCCGCTGACAGACGATCTCGAAAACCGCGGCTGCCGCAATCATCCGGGCGTCGGCGCACACCGCACGGCGGCGGCGGAACTCGTCGCTTTTGTGCGGGCGCGGCAAAAGGCATAAAAGTGGGGAAAGCGGTGGCGCAGACAGGCGTTCGCCGCTTTTTTGTCCCTAAATATACGGTTCTATGCATTCGTTGACAATAATTTCCGCAAAAGCGGGGACGAAAAAGCCGGAAAAAGTGGGGATTCGTACCTTTCGGTGCCGCCGGCGCAAGACGCGGTAACTCGACCAAAAAAATTGTCGAAATCCGCCGTTTTTCGAGAAGAATTGCGTTTTTTGCCCGAAAAAGGCGCGGGCTTTTTTGTTCTGTGAAGCGGTTGGGCTTTACAGTGCAAATGAATCCACTACGCAATAATATACGAAAGATTATGTAAAACACAGAAAAAAGGCCGAAAAACAGAGGGCAAAAAAGAATAAATATTCATATTTTTGAAGAAAGAATCTATGTTCGACTGCGAAGGATTTGCAAATTTTTTGCAAAGTGCACAGACGGAGAAAATTTGAGTTTTCAATAATATCAACTTTATTTGATTATACTAAAAAGCTGTGCGGTTATGTAAATTTGATCTCCATTCGAAATGTGGCAAGATGCACAAAAAACAAGCTTATGAAAACTTGACAGACCGTTATTCTGCCACTATACTCTCAATTGATCTCCAAAAGGGAAGGCCGGGCTGGGTCCGGCGGTCAAAGAAGAGTGATAGAGGAAGCCGGCAATGGGTCGGGTTCCGAACGGTTCCGTTTAACAGGAAAGGAGCTTTTATGCGCCACGCAAGAAAAGCACAAAGCCGGAGCATGCCGCGCATTCTGCTGATCGCGCTTTTGGTTGCGCTGATCAGCGTTGGGTCGGTCGTGTCGGTTGTGGCCAACACGGCGGACATTACGGTGCGTGACGGCGAAGACACATACACGTTCAGTATGATCGGCAAGAATCCCGCGGAAATTCTCGCGCGGGCCGAGACGGAGGGCATGCCGCCTGTTTCGGAAATCGATACATACGATTTTGATGAGACGGGCGGTCTGCTCACCGTACAGCGCGCGGTGCGCGTTTCGGCAGAAGCGGACGGCAGCTCCGTGATGCTGGTTGTTCCGGAGGGCACGGTGCTCGAGGACGCGCTTGCGTCCGGCGGCATTGCGCTCGGCGCCCGCGATGCGGTGGAGCCGGCGCGCGACACCGTCCTCACAGCGGATACGATGGCGGTTGTGACGCGTTCGAACCGCGTGTTTCTGGAAGCGGACGGCAAGCGCCGCATGCTTGACCTGCTGGGCGGCACGGTGGCCGAAGCGCTGGAGAGCGCCGGTGTGACACTTGGCGATCAGGATACGGTGACGCCGACAGAGGATACGCCGCTCACAAACGGCATGCGCATCCGCGTTGCGCGGTACATCGACGTGACCATCACGGCCGACGGGGAAACCGCAGCCCACAGCATCCCCGCGGGCAATTACGGCGATGCGCTGGAGAACGCCGGCATGACGCTCGGCGAACAGGATGAGATTCTCGTGGAGACGGCCGACGGCATGAAGGCGGTCGAATCCGACGAGCACGTGGCGGACGGCGCGGTGATCCGCGTGGTGCGCGTTCGCAGCGAAGAAGCGACCGTGACCGAAGCGCTCGATTATGAAACCGTTTACGAGTACAGCGATGAGATGTACGAGGATGAGTCGGAGGTCAAAACGGCGGGTGTCGCCGGCGAGCGCGAAGTGACGTATAAAATCACCTATGCAGACGGTGAGGAGCGGAGCCGCGAGGTGCTCTCCGAGAAGATTCTGCAAGAAGCGCAGAACGAGGTTGTTGTGGCCGGCACAAAGGAGCGCCCGAGCACGGGCGTGAGCGGCGGTGCGGCTGCCGGCACCTTTGTGGATGCCTCCGGTGAAACGGTCTCCTACCAGTACAGCCTTTACGGCTCGTGCACCGCGTATTATGCGGAACCGGGCGCTGTGACCTCCATCGGCGCGACGCCGCAGGTCGGCTACGTGGCGGTGGATCCGAACCGCATCCCGTACGGCTCGCTGCTGTACATTGCGGCGGCAGATGGCTCGTGGGTATACGGCTACTGCTACGCGATGGATACGGGCGGTGCCGCGATGGCGGGCGATATCGTGGCAGACCTCTACTACGACACGCTCGAGGATTGCACGGCGTTTGGCCGGCGCAACATGAACGTCTACGTCATCCGCGCAGGCTGGTAATTTAAAAAGCATAATGGGCGGGCAGCTTCGGCTGCCCGCTTTTTCATGGATTGGCGCGGACAACCGTGTGCCGATCCGATGGGAGGTATGGCGTGAAAAAGGGTGCAAAAGCGTGCCGTCGTTTGCGGCACGCGGTCTGGACTTATGAGCGCGGTTGCACAGCACCCCGGTTTTTATTGACCGGTTTTAGGGGATATGCGCACACAGCGGCACAAGATGTGGTGTAGACCTGAAAAACGCAAAAAAGCCGCGAAAAATCTGAAAAATTCTTTTGAAAAGGACTTGCTTTTTGAAAGCTTGCCTGCTATAATAATTGAGCGTGACTGCGACAGATATGCGATGAAGCGGGAGGTTGCGGCCGAGACGGCCGGTTTTTCCGTGGAGTATGTCCGATTTTAAACCGGGCGACAACAATTGAAGCAAAGCGGCTCCCTATGTGGAGTGGCGCGCGGAACCATGCGCTGATTTCTAAGGCGCACAGGCCGGACAAAACAGGCTTCGATGGTTTTTTATGTGTAGGGTTTGTGTTTTCAACACCGGCCCAAACGGATCCCGGAATTCACGAAAGTGAATGTCCGGTTTTTCTATGGCTTCCGGCGAAACACCCGGAGCAGTGTTTAAAACATAAAAACCCGTACAGCCCGCCAACTTACAAAATTACAGGAGGCGATTTTAGTGGCAGTCAAGGAAAAGATCAGGATAAGAATTAAGGGTTACGATCATCAGGTCGTCGATCAGTCGGCGGAGAAGATCGTGCAGACCGCGAAGCGCACGGGCGCGAGAGTTTCCGGCCCCGTCCCGCTGCCGACCGAGAAGCAGATCATCACGATCCTCAGAGCTGTGCACAAGTATAAGGACAGCCGCGAGCAGTTCGAGATGCGTACCCACAAGAGACTTATCGACATCTTAAGACCCAGCAACAAGACCGTTGAGGCGTTGATGGGCTTAGAGCTCCCCGCCGGTGTTGAGATCGAAATCAAACTTTAATCGATGGTCGGCGTAAACGCCGCTCAACCTACAGGCAGGAGGGTCAAGTCGGAGCGATCCGACCAATAACCTAACAGGAGGATACAAGAATGCAGAAGGCAATCATCGGCAAGAAAATCGGCATGACGCAGATTTTCGACGAAAAGGGCAGAGTCGTTCCCGTAACAGTTGTGGAAGCCGGTCCCTGTGTGGTCACACAGAAGAAGACTGTTGAAAACGACGGCTATGACGCAATTCAGGTCGGCTTTGGCGATCAGAAGCCGCAGCGCGTATCGAAGCCCCTCACGGGCCACTTCAAGAAGGGCGACGTCGCCCCGAAGAAGACCCTCAAGGAGTTCCGTCTCAGCGATTGCTCCGCGTACAACGTGGGCGACCTCATCAAGGCGGACGTCTTCGCGAACGGCGACAAGGTCGACGTTACGGGCACGAGCAAAGGTAAGGGCTACGCCGGCGTCATCAAGCGCTGGAATTTCCAGAGACTGAAGGAAACGCACGGTTCCGGTCCGGTCGCCCGTCACGGCGGCTCCAACGGCGCGTGCTCCAGCCCGTCCAGAGTTTGGAAGGGCCTGAAGATGGCCGGCCACCTCGGCGCTGAGAAGGTCACGGTTCAGAACCTGGCCGTCGTCAAGGTCGATGCGGAGAACAATCTGATTGCTGTGAAGGGTGCGATTCCCGGCCCCAACGGCGGTACGGTCGTACTGCGCGACAGCGTTAAAGCGTAAGGGAAGGAGGAATAAAGAATGCCTACAGTAGCAGTTATGAACATGGCGGGCAAAGAGGTTGAGAAGATCGAGCTTTCCGAAGCGGTTTTCGGCATTGAGCCCAACGTCACCGTCATGAATGATATGGTCAAGGCGTATCTCGCCAACCAGAGACAGGGCACACAGTCCGCCCTCACCCGTTCCGAGGTTTCCGGCGGCGGCAAGAAGCCGTGGAGACAGAAGGGCACCGGCCGCGCAAGACAGGGCTCCACCAGAGCGCCGCAGTGGACACACGGCGGCATCGTGTTTGCGCCGAAGCCGAGAGATTACACCGTCACGCTGAACAAGAAGGTAAAGCGTCTCGCGATGAAGTCCGCGCTCTCGAGCAAGGTGCAGGACAACGAGATGATCGTTGTCGATGCGATCGCCACGGAGGGCTACAAGACGAAGAAGATTGCCGAAATGCTCAAGGCGCTCGGCAGCGACAAGAAGGCGCTCATCGTTCTCCCGGAGGTCGATGCGCAGATCATCGCTTCCGCAGCGAACATCCCGGGCGTCAAGACCGCGCAGGTCAACACGCTGAACGTATACGACATCCTCAATGCCGATAAGTTCATCGTTGTGAAGGATGCCGTCTCCAAAATCGAGGAGGTGTACGCATAATGAAAGCGCAGGACATCGTTATCCGCCCGATCATCACGGAGAAATCCATGGCCGGCAATGCGGAAAAGAAATATACGTTTGAAGTCTGCAAGGATGCGAACAAGATTGAGATCGCGAAGGCGGTCGAGGAACTGTTCGGCGTCAAGGTTCAGAAGGTCAACACGCTGAACGTGCGCGGCAAGCTCCGCCGCCAGGGCAGATACGAGGGTTACACGAGATCCTGGAAGAAGGCTGTTGTAACGCTCACAGAGGGCAGCAAGACGATCGAGTTCTTCGAGTCGATGATCTGATCGGCCGGAAGACACCCCAAAGGGCATGAATGGGAAACGGCCCGTTCCCGCAAAGCCAAATAAGGAGAGAAGACACAATGGCAATTATCAACTATAAGCCGACCACGAATGCGCGCCGCAACATGTCCACCACGGACTACAGCGGCCTGAGCAAGTGTGGCCCGGAGAAGAGCCTGCTGGCTCCGAAGAATAAAGCTGCCGGCCGCAACAGCTACGGCAGAATCACCGTTCGCCACAGAGGCGGCGGCAACCGCAAGAAGTACCGCATCATCGACTTCAAGCGCCAGAAGAACGACATGGCCGCGACGGTTCTGACGATCGAATACGATCCGAACCGCTCCGCGTTCATCGCGCTCGTGCAGTATGAGGACGGCGAGAAGAAGTACATCATCGCCCCGAACGGCATCAAGGTCGGCGACAAGGTTGTCTCCGGCAAGGATGCCGACATCAAGCCGGGCAACGCGCTTCCGCTCGCGAACATCCCGACCGGTACCTTCGTGCACAACGTAGAGCTGTATCCCGGCAAGGGCGCGCAGCTGGCGCGTGCAGCCGGCATCATGGCGCAGCTCATGGCGAAGGAAAACGGCATGGCGCTGCTGAGACTGCCCTCCGGCGAGCTCAGAAACGTGCCGGACGCCTGCATGGCTTCCATCGGCCAGGTTTCCAACATCGACCATGAGAACGTGAAGATCGGTAAGGCCGGCCGCAAGAGAAATATGGGCTGGAGACCGACCGTCAGAGGTTCCGTTATGAACCCGAACGACCACCCGCACNNGGCGGCGGCGAGGGCAAGAGCCCTGTTGGACGCCCGGGCCCGGTCACACCGTGGGGCAAGCCGGCCCTCGGTTACAAGACGCGCGCCAAGAAGAAGGCGAGCAACAAGTTCATCGTTAAGCGCAGAAACGGTAAGTAAGGCACGGAAAGGAGCTTAAAAGAACATGAGCAGAAGCTTAAAAAAGGGTCCTTTTTGTCAGCCCGCACTGCTTAAAAGGATTCAGGCAATGAACGAAAACGGCGAGAAGAAGATCGTTAAAACATGGAGCCGCTCCTCCATGATCTTCCCGGATTTCGTCGGTCATACAATCGCTGTCCACGACGGCCGCAAGCATGTTCCGGTTTATGTGACGGAGGATATGGTCGGCCACAAGCTCGGCGAATTCGCCCCGACCCGCACCTTCAAGGGTCATGCCGGTTCCAAGACCAGCCGCTGAGAGAAAGGAGCGTATAAGATGGAAGCAAAAGCAGTTCTGAAATATACCCGAATTTCTCCCCGCAAGGTTGAGATCGTTCTGGACCTCATCAGAAACAAGCCCGTAGACCTCGCTATGGCGATCCTCAAGCACACCCCGAAGGCGGCGTGCGAAGATCTCGAGAAGCTCCTCAAGAGCGCGGTGGCCAACGCAGAGAACAACTTCAACATGGATAAGAACAACCTCTATGTTTCCGAGTGCTTCGTCTGCCCCGGCCCGACGCTCAAGAGAATCCGCCCGAGAGCACAGGGCAGAGCCTACAGAATTTTGAAGAGAACCTCTCATGTCACACTCGTTGTGAAAGAGAAGGAATAAGCGAGGAGGTCACATTATGGGTCAGAAAGTTAATCCCCACGGCTTGCGCGTGGGCGTCATCAAAGACTGGGATTCCCGCTGGTTCGCAAAGAAGGCTTCCTTCGGCGATACGCTGGTTGAGGACTACAACCTCAGAAAGACGCTGAAGAAGCAGCTCTACCTCGCAGGTGTTCCGAAGATTGAGATTGAGCGCGATGCCTCTAAGGTTCGCATTCACATTCACTGCTCCAAGCCGGGCATGGTCATCGGCAAGGGCGGTGCAGAAATTGAGAAGCTCCGCCTCCAGTGCGAGAAGCAGCTCAAAAAGCCGGTTGTGATCAACATCGTGGAGATCAAGCAGCCGGACCTCAACGCGCAGCTCGTCGCGGAGAACGTTGCACAGCAGCTCGAGAAGAGAATCGCTTTCAGAAGAGCGATGAAGCAGTGCATCGGCCGCTCCATGAAGCTCGGCGCAAAGGGCATCAAGATCATGGTGTCCGGCCGTCTCAACGGCGCTGAAATCGCGAGAAGCGAGCAGTACCACGACGGCACGATTCCGCTGCAGACCATCCGCGCGGACATCGACTACGGCTTCGCGGAAGCCGCTACCACGTACGGCCGCATCGGCGTTAAGGTTTGGCTGTACAAGGGCGAGGTTCTCAACGAGAACCGCAGCCGCAGAAACAGCAAGAAGGAAGGAGGACGTGCGTAATGTTACTGCCTAAGAGAGTTAAGTACCGCAGAGTGCACAGAGGCCGTCTCACCGGCAAGGCATACCGCGGCAATAAGGTGACATACGGCGATTACGGCCTGCAGGCGCTGGAGCCCGCATGGATCACCTCCAATCAGATCGAGGCGGCCCGTGTCGCCATGACGCGTTACTGCAAGCGTTTCGGCAAGGTGTGGATCAAGATTTTCCCGGATAAGCCGATTACGCAGAAGCCCGCTGAAACCCGAATGGGTTCCGGTAAAGGCTCGCCCGAATACTGGGTGGCCGTCGTAAAGCCCGGCAGAGTGATGTTCGAGCTTGGCGGCGTTTCGGAAGAGACTGCGCGCGAGGCGCTTCGCCTTGCCAGCAACAAGCTTCCGATTAAGTGCAAGTTTGTAGCTAAAGAGGAGGGCTAAGAGTAATGAAAGCTTCTGAAATCAGACAGCTCACCGCTGACGAGCTGAACACAAAACTGAATGACCTCAAAGCCGAGCTCTTTAACCTCAGATTCCAGCTCGCGATTAACCAGCTTGAAAACCCGATGCGCATCTCGGCGGTTAAGAAGGACATCGCTCGTGTTAAGACAGTTATCCGCGCGAATGAGCTTAGCAAAGAGAACGCGTAAGGGAAGGGAGGATTAAGCAGTGAGCGAAAGAAATATGAGAAAGACAACTGTCGGCAAGGTCGTCAGCAATAAGATGGACAAGACAATCGTTGTTGCTGTTGAGGACAGTTACAGACATCCGCTTTACAACAAGATCATCAAGCGTACCGTGAAGCGCAAGGCGCATGACGAAGAGAACGTCTGCGGCGTCGGCGACAGAGTGCGCATCATGGAGACGCGTCCCCTCTCTAAGGATAAGAGATGGCGCCTGGTGGAGATTATCGAGAAAGCCAAATAATCGGCTTTAGCAGAAGGAGGAATTACTGTGATTCAGCAGCAGACTTACCTCAAAGTGGCCGACAACACAGGAGCGAAGGAGCTTATGTGCATCCGCGTTCTCGGTGGCACAGGCCGGAGGTATGCAAATATCGGCGACGTCGTGGTTGCTTCCGTTAAAAAAGCAGCACCCGGCGGAGTTGTTAAAAAGGGCGACGTTGTGAAGGCGGTTATCGTGCGTTCCGCTTCCGGCGTTCGCCGTGAGGACGGCACCTACATCCGTTTCGACGAGAATGCGGCCGTCATCATCCGTGACGACAAAAACCCCAGGGGCACACGTATCTTCGGGCCGGTTGCGCGTGAGCTGCGCGACAAGGAATACATGAAGATCCTTTCCCTCGCCCCGGAAGTTCTTTAATGGAGGTGTCCTGAAATGTCTAAAGTTCATGTGAAAACCGGTGACACCGTCGTAATCCTCAGCGGTAAGGACCGCGGCAAGAAGGGCAAGGTCATGGCCGTTTCCCCGAGCGAGGGCAAGGTCATTGTGGAGAATGCCAACATTGTCTCGAAGCATGTAAAGCCCCGCAAGATGGGCGAAGCCGGCGGCATCATCAAGGCCGAGTCCGCGATCTACGCGTGCAAGGTGCAGGTTGTCTGCCCCCGCTGCGGCAAGCCCACGCGTGTCGCCCACAAGCTGTACGAGGACGGCACCAAAGAGCGCATTTGCAAAAAATGCGGCGAGTCGCTTTAATGGGAGGAAGACAAAATGGCAAGACTGAATGATTTTTACAAGGCTGAGGTCGCGCCCGCTCTGATGAAGAAATTCGGCTACAAGAGCGTGATGCAGATCCCGAAGCTCGATAAAATTGTGATCAACGTCGGCGCCGGCGAGGCGAAGGACAACGCGAAGGCGATTGACTCCATCTCCGCCGACATCGCGAAGATCACGGGTCAGAAGCCCGTAGTCTGCAAGGCGAAGAAGTCCGTTGCGAACTTCAAGCTCCGTGAGGGCATGCCGATCGGCGTGAAGGTTACGCTGCGCGGCGACAAGATGTGGGAGTTCATGGACCGCCTGTTCAACGTGGCGCTCCCGCGCGTGCGCGACTTCCGCGGCATCAACCCGAACGCATTCGACGGCAGAGGCAACTACAGCCTCGGCGTGAAAGAGCAGCTCATTTTCCCGGAGATCGAGTACGACAAGATCGACAAGGTCCGCGGCATGGATGTGTGCTTCGTAACGACGGCAAAGACGGACGAAGAGGGCCGCGAGCTTCTGAAGCTCATGGGCGCTCCGTTCGAGAAGTAAGGAGGGAATACTGTGGCCAAAACGTCTATGAAACTCAAGCAGCAGAGAGAGCAGAAGTTCTCCACGCGCGAATACAACAGATGCAAGATCTGTGGCAGGCCGCACGCCTACCTTCGCAAGTTCGGCATCTGCCGTATCTGCTTCCGCGAGCTGGCCTACAAGGGTCAGATCCCGGGCGTCAAGAAAGCAAGCTGGTAAAAAGCTATAGGAGGTTAATAAATCATGCAGATTACTGATACAATCGCTGACCTGCTTACCCGTATCCGCAACGCTCAGTCTGCAAAGCATGACACTGTTGACATCCCGGCTTCTAACATGAAGAAGGCCATTTGCCAGATTCTTGTTGACGAGGGCTATGTCAAGGGCTTTACGGTAAAGGAAGACGGCAAACAGGGCGTCATCACCGTAACACTGAAGTATGTTGAAGGCGGCGTATCCGCGATTAAGGGCCTCAAGAGAGTCTCCAAGCCGGGTCTCCGCATTTATTCCAACGCAGCCGAGCTGCCGAGAGTTATGAAGGGCCTCGGTACCGCGATCATCTCCACCTCGAAGGGCGTCATGACGGACCGCGAGGCCAGAAAGATGAACATCGGCGGCGAAGTTCTCGCGTTCATTTGGTAATCAGGGAGGTGCAATAACATGTCCAGAATTGGAAGAAAACCGATAAATATTCCCGCAGGTGTCGAGGTTAAGGTTGACGGCAACTGCGTCACGGTCAAGGGACCGAAGGGCACGCTTTCCCAGACGTTCCAGCCGAGCATGAACATCGCTGTCGAGGGCGCTGAGATTGTTGTTACACGTCCGAACGACGAGAAGGAAAACCGCGCGCTGCACGGCCTCACCCGCACGCTGATCCACAACATGGTGGTGGGCGTCACGGAGGGCTTCAAGAAGGAGCTCGAGGTCAACGGCGTCGGCTACCGTGTACAGAAGCAGGGCACGAACCTTGTGATGAACCTCGGCTACTCGCATCAGGTCATCGTTTCCGAGACCGACGAGATCAAGATTGAGGTTCCGGCCCCGAACAAGATCATCATTCACGGCGCCGATAAGCAGAAGGTCGGCCAGTTCGCGGCGGAAGTCCGCGAGAAGAGACCGCCGGAGCCGTATAAGGGCAAGGGCATCAAGTACGTCGATGAAGTGATCCGCCGCAAGGAAGGCAAGACCGGTAAGGGTAAATAATAGGTTAGGAGTGAGATAGAAATGGTTAGTAAGGCAGATAAGAACTTAGCCAGACTTCGCCGCCACAAGAGAGTTCGCGGCAAGATCGCCGGCACACCGGAAAGACCGCGCCTCGATGTTTTCCGCTCCAACATGCATATTTACGCGCAGCTCATCGATGATGTGAACGGCGTTACGCTTTGCGCCGCGTCCACCGTCGAGAAGGCGTTCACCGGCAACGGCGGAAACAAGGAAGCAGCACGCGAGGTTGGCAAGATGATTGCCAAGAGAGCAGCAGATAAGGGTATCACCAATGTGGTTTTCGACCGCGGCGGCTATATCTTCCACGGCCGCGTCAAAGAGCTGGCCGACGGCGCCCGTGAGGGCGGCCTCAACTTCTAAGAAGGAGGAATATTGTTTTGGCTATGAAAATTGACGCATCCACACTCGATCTGAAAGAGCGCGTAGTTGCCATCAACCGCGTTTCTAAGACCGTCAAGGGCGGCCGTATCTTTAAGTTTGCCGCGCTCGTCGTCGTCGGCGACGGCAACGGCATTGTCGGCTTCGGCATCGGCAAGTCCGGCGAAGTTCCGGACGCGATCCGCAAGGGCATCGAGGACGCGAAGAAGAACCTGCAGAAGGTTGCGCTGCGCGGCTCCACGATCCCGCACGAAATCATCGGCGAATTCGGCGCAGGCCGCGTGCTTCTCAAGCCCGCCGCCCCCGGTACCGGCGTTATTGCCGGCGGTCCGGTGCGTGCCGTCGTTGAGAGCGTCGGCATCAAGGACATCCGTACAAAGGCGCTGCGCTCCAACAACCCGTGCAACGTCGTCCGCGCGACGCTCCAGGGCCTTTCCCAGCTGAGAACGGCGGAGGAAGTTGCGGCGGTTCGCGGCAAGTCCGTGAAAGAAATTCTGTAAGGAGGTTTGCAAGATGGCAGACGTAAAGATTACGCTGAAGAAGAGCCTGATCGGCTGCAAGAAGCCCCAGCTTGCTACCGCCGAGGCGCTTGGCCTGCATAAGGTCGGCGATACAACCACCCAGCCCGACAACGCGCAGACGCAGGGCAAAATCAACAAGATCATTCATTTGGTCGAGGTCAGCAAAGGCTAAGGAGGTGTGTGAACATGAAGCTTAACGAACTCAGAGCGACGCCGGGCGCCATCCGCGAGGCGAAGCGCATCGGCAGAGGCCACGGCTCCGGCAACGGCAAGACGGCCGGTAAGGGCCACAAGGGCCAGAAGGCGAGAGCGGGTCACGGCTTCCGTCCCGGTTTTGAAGGCGGCCAGATGCCGCTGCAGAGAAGAATCCCGAAGAGAGGTTTCAACAATATCTTCGCCAAGGAGATCGTTGCAATCAATCTCAACGCCCTCAACGCTTTTGAAGACGGCGCGGTTGTCGATGAGGCTGCGCTGGTTGCGGCCGGCATCGTAAAGTCCAATTGCGACGGTGTCAAGGTTCTTTCCAACGGCAAACTCGAAAAGAAGATTACCGTTCAGGTCAGCGCTTTCTCCGAAGCAGCCAAGGCGAAGATCGAAGCTGCGGGTGGGAAGGCCGAGGTGATTTAAGTTGTTTAACACACTTAAAAACGCTTGGAAAATTCCCGACCTCAGAAAAAAACTTCTTTTTACGCTTTTGATTATCATCGCGTTCCGGTTCGGCTCGGTGGTCCCGGTGCCGTTCCTCGACGCGACCGCGCTCTCCGAAATTATGGCGAGCGCCAATGAAACGGCCCTCGGCTATATCAACATGCTCACCGGCGGCGCGTTTGCCAACGCAACGCTGTTTGCCATGGGCATCACCCCGTATATCAACTCCTCCATCATCATCCAGCTGCTCACGGTGGCCATTCCGCCGCTGGAGCGTCTGGCGAAGGAGGGTGAGGAAGGCAGAAGAAAGATCGCGGCCATCACGCGCTACGTGACTGTGGCGCTCGGTCTCATCCAGGGCACGGCCTACTACTTCTTCCTCAAGAACAGCGGCGTTACGCTGTTCAACGAAGGCTTCTCCGCTGTATTCTCCGCTGTAATCATCATCCTCGCGTTCACCGCCGGCACGGCGCTGATCATGTGGATGGGCGAGCAGATCAACGAAAAAGGCGTGGGCAACGGCATTTCCATCATCCTGTTTGCCGGTATCGTCGCCCGGCTGCCGGTTACCTTCGGCACCGTGTGGCAGTACATGCAGCTGGGCATGGAGAGCGCTTCCTCCGCCGGCCAGTACCTGGTGCTGGCTCCCCTGTTCATCGTGCTGTTCCTGGTGGTCATCTGGGTCATCGTTTTCATGAACGAGTCCGAGCGCCGCATTCCGGTGCAGTATGCCAAGAAGGTTGTGGGCCGCAAGATGTACGGCGGCCAGAGCACATTCCTGCCCATCAAGGTTGCCATGAGCGGCGTTATGCCGGTCATCTTCGCCAGCTCCATTCTGGCCATTCCCCAGTTCATCCAGCTGTTTGTCAACCCCACCGAGGGCTTTGGCAAAGCCTTGCTGGACGCTTTCTCCCAGACGGGCTGGATCTATATCGTGTGCTACTTCCTGCTGATCCTGATGTTCGCGTATTTCTATATGTCCATCCAGTATAATCCGCTGGAAATGGCCAATAATCTCCGCCAGAACAACGGCACAGTTCCGGGCATTCGTCCCGGAAAGCCCACGGCAGATTTTATCGCAAAGATCCTTTCCAAAGTCACCCTGATCGGGGCGCTGTTCCTGGCGTTCGTCGCCCTGGTCCCCATCATCTATACCAGTGTGACCGGCATGTATGGCCTGTCCCTGGGCGGTACTTCCATTATCATTATCGTGGGTGTGGCTCTTGAGACTGTCAAGCAGCTGGAATCCCAGATGATGATGCGCCACTACAAAGGTTTTCTGGATTAACGGAAACGGAGGATGAAGCTATGAAGCTGATTTTGTTAGGCGCGCCCGGAGCCGGGAAAGGCACCCAGGCGGAAAAGATTTGCCAGAAGAACAACATCCCCACCATCTCTACGGGGAATATTCTCCGCGAAGCGCTGAAGAGCGGCACGGAGATGGGGCTGAAGGCCAAGACCTATATGGAGAGCGGCCAGCTGGTGCCCGATGAGATCCTCATCGGCATCATCCAGGACCGCCTGGCCCAGGAGGACTGCAAGGGCGGTTTCATCCTGGACGGGTTCCCCAGAACCATCCCCCAGGCCGAGGCTCTGGACAAAATGGGTGTGGAGATCGACGCTGTCCTCGACATTGAGGTGGCGGACGAGGACATTGTCACCCGCATGTCCGGACGCCGTGTCTGCGAAAGCTGCGGCTCCTCTTACCACGTGCTGTATAAGCAGCCCAAGGAAGAGGGCAAGTGTGACATCTGCGGCGGCACCCTTGTTCAGCGCAAGGATGACCATCCGGATACAGTGAAAGAACGGCTGGATGTGTACCACACCCAGACCGAACCCCTCAAAGAGTACTACAGCAAGCAGGGCAAACTGCTTGTGGTTCACGGCCAGGACAAGGTGGAAGACACCACCCGTCTGGTAATGGAGGCTCTGGAGGATCTGACATGATCGTGCTGAAGACGAGTCGGGAACTTTCCATTATGCGGAAAGCCGGCAAAATCTCGCAAAAAGCACTCAGGTTGGCTGGCGAAGCGGTAGAACCCGGGGTTTCCACCTGGGAGATCGACAAGATCGTCCGCACGNNAAACGATGTGGTGATCCACGGCATACCCTCCAAAAGCATCCTTCTGAAAAAGGGGGATATCGTCAGCATAGATATCGGCGCCTGCTACGAAGGGTTTCACGGCGACAACGCCTGGACCTTTCCCTGCGGCGAGATCAGCGACGAAGCCCAGGCGCTTTTGGACGCCACGGAAAAGAGCCTGTTTTTAGGCATTGAGCAGGCTGTTCCCGGCAACCGCTTAGGCGATATCGGCCACGCGGTGCAGGCGTATGTCGAAGCTCGCGGTTACTCGGTGGTACGAGAATTCGTCGGCCACGGAGTAGGTGCGAAGCTCCATGAAGACCCCAGCGTTCCCAATTACGGCACGCCCGGCAGGGGCGTGAGACTGATGCCAGGCATGGTGATCGCCATCGAGCCCATGGTGAACATGGGCAAGGCCGGGGTGAAAATCCTGGACGACGGCTGGACCACAGTGACCAAGGACAAAAGCTTGTCCGCCCACTTCGAGCACACGGTGGCCGTCACTCCCGACGGCCCAGTGCTCCTGACCCAGCTGGATTGAGGGCGGGCTATGGAGTGGAAACGAGGCCAAGTGGTAAGGTCCCTTGCCGGCCGCGATAAAGGCGGCTTTCTGGCGGTGCTGGACGTTGCCCCGCCCTTTGCGGTGGTGGCAGACGGCAAACGCCGGCCGGTGGAGCGGCCCAAACGGAAGAAGCTCTTCCATCTGGCGCCCACCAAGGCGGTGCTGCCGGAAGAGGCCCTGAAAACCAATCGAGCAATCCGCGGCGCCCTGGGGGAATTCGCCCGGGGAGCGGTAAAGTAAGTACGGAGGTTTTTCCTATGTCAAAGCAGGACGTAATTGAAGTGCAGGGAGTCGTGAAGGAAGCGCTGCCCAATGCCACATTTCAGGTGGAGCTTCCCAATGGGCACACGGTGCTGGCCCACATTTCCGGAAAGCTGCGGATGAACTTCATCCGAATCCTGCCCGGAGACAAGGTCACCATGGAAATGTCACCCTATGACCTGACCAAGGGCCGCATCACGTGGCGCTCGAAATAAGAGTAATCCACAGAATCACTGACGTATCCCACTGATAAGGAGGGCACATTATGAAAG
Source organism: Ruminococcaceae bacterium UBA1417 (assembly GCA_002305575.1). Taxonomy (GTDB): domain Bacteria; phylum Bacillota; class Clostridia; order Oscillospirales; family Acutalibacteraceae; genus Hominenteromicrobium. The sequence continues at coordinate 2,378 of DBPP01000033.1, read as the reverse complement.
TCAGACCTTCTGTTAAGAAAATGTGCGAAAAATGCAAGATCATTAAGCGTAAGGGCAAGGTCATGGTCATCTGTGACAACCCCAAGCATAAGCAGCGCCAGGGCTAAAGGCCTGGGCAATACCATGGAGGTGTAAGAATGGCTCGTATTTCCGGTATCGACTTACCCAGAGACAAGCGGATCGAGATCGCCCTTACCTATATTTACGGCATCGGCCGCAAAACCGCCACCAACATCTGCGCCGCCACCGGCGTGAACCCTGACATCCGTGTGCGGGATCTTTCTGAAGATGACACTGCGAAACTGAGAGATTATATCGACAAGAACTGCCATGTGGAGGGCGACCTCCGCCGGGACGTGGCCTTTGATATCAAGCGTCTCATTGAGATCGGCTGCTATCGGGGCGTGCGCCATCGCAAGGGCCTGCCTGTGCGCGGCCAGCGCACCAAGACCAACGCCCGTACTCGCAAGGGTCCCAGAAAGACCATGGCCAACAAGAAGAAGTAAGGAGGGATTCTAAATGGCAGCACAAAAAGGAGCGAAAGGCGCTGTGCGCCGCCGCCGCGAGCGCAAGAATATCGAGCGCGGCGCCGCCCATATTCAGTCTACCTTTAACAATACCATCGTCACCATCACCGATACCCAGGGCAACGCTGTTTCCTGGGCAAGCTCCGGCGAGCTGGGCTTTAGAGGCTCTCGGAAATCCACTCCCTTCGCCGCGCAGACAGCCGCCGAGACCGCTGCCCGCCTTGCGATGGAGCATGGCATGAAGAGCGTGGAAGTGTACGTCAAGGGCCCCGGCGCCGGCCGTGAAGCCGCCATCCGCGCCCTGCAGGCCGCCGGCCTGGACGTGAGCATGATCAAGGACGTCACTCCCATCCCCCACAACGGATGCCGCCCGCCCAAGCGCCGCCGCGTCTAACTTGAAAGGAGAAAAAAGCTATGGCTAAAAATATGCAGCCCATCGCAAAGCGCTGCCACGCGCTGGGGATTTCTCCTGCTGTTATGGGCTATGCGAAGAAGAACACCAACCGCAACCCCGGCAGCCAGATGAGAAGAAAGAAGGGCGAGTATGCCCTGCAGCTGCAGGAAAAGCAGAAGGTGAAGTTCGTTTACGGCATTCTGGAGAAGCAGTTCCGCGCCTACTACGAGAAGGCTTCCACCATGGCCGGCAAGACCGGTGAAAACCTGCTGATCCTGGTGGAGCGCCGCCTGGACAACGTGGTGTACCGCCTGGGCTTTGCCTCCACCCGCCGGGATGCCCGGCAGCTGGTCAACCACGGCCACTTCACCGTGAACGGCCAGAAGGTGAACATTCCCTCCTACCTGGTGAAGCCCGGAGACGTGATCGAGGTGAAGGCCTCCAGCCGTTCCTCCGTGAAGTTCTCCAAGCTCACCGGCGAGGACGCTCCCCTGGTGACTCTGCCCCAGTGGCTGGAGCGTGAGAAGAACGCCCTGAAGGGTACCGTGGTACAAATGCCCGTCCGCGAGGATATCGACCTGCCCGTGGAAGAGCACCTCATCGTGGAGTTGTACTCCAAGTAATGCGGGCTCCCGATTTAGCAGGCACCATCGATATTTTTGCACTGTGTAAAAGGAGGATCGCGGATGATTGAGATAGAAAGACCCAAGATCGAAATTGCGGAAATTTCCGAAAACGGCACTTATGGCAAATTCGTGGTCGAGCCCCTGGAGCGGGGATTCGGCACCACCCTGGGCAACGGCCTGCGGCGTGTGCTGCTCTCCAGCCTGCCGGGGGTGGCCGTCAAGTCCATCAAGATCGACGGCGTGCTCCACGAGTTTTCCACCATTCCCGGGGTAAAAGAGGATGTCACGGAGATCGTGCTGAACATCAAGGGCCTGGTGGCAAAGCTGCACTGCGACGGCCCCAAAACCGTGGAGATCTCCGCGGAAGGCCCCTGCGAAGTGACGGCCGAGTCCATCAAGAGCGACAGCGAAGTGGAGGTTCTCAATCCCGAGCTGCACATTGCCACCCTGGGCGAAGGGGCCAGGCTCTATATGGAGCTTACCCTGGATAAGGGAAGGGGTTATGTCTCGAACGAGCGCAACAAGCAGAATATGCCGGAAGGCGTGATCGGAGAGATTGCGGTCGATTCTATTTACACACCTGTGCTCAAGGTCAACTTCAATGTGGAAAGCACCCGCGTGGGCCAGAGCATCGACTATGACAAACTGACGCTGGAGGTTTGGACCAACGGCGTGATCAACGCCCAGGAGGCCGTCTCCCTGGCAGCCAAAGTTCTCACCGACCACCTGAACCTGTTCGTGGACCTGTCCGACAAGGGCAAGAGCACGGAGATTATGGTGGAGAAGGACGAAGGCGGCAAGGAGAAAGTGCTTGAGATGACCATTGAGGAG
>DBPP01000001.1 GCA_002305575.1 Ruminococcaceae bacterium UBA1417 | reverse complement strand
TCGCGGTAAATGCCGCCATCCTCACCATATCTAGCAAAGAATAAATGCAACTTATTGATAGCACTTTCTTGCGAAACAGGTATTCTCTCTTTGCAGTGGTCTGTCAAATATCGAGAAAGTCGATCTCCTATATGTGAAATGTGTTCAGTACATTCTCGCTTCCGCTGTTCTATTCGACTTATTTCATCATCAATGGATCTTGAAAGGATAAATTTTTTATCCTTCTTTTTTATTGCTGACCATGGATTACGCGACAATGCGGCTTTGATTATTGACTCCGGAAGATCCGGGTAACCATTATTTTCTTGAACAGCCTTTTGCACTGCCTTTGTGTCGATTGGCTCACCAGGCGATGTTTGTTTTGCAACAGCATAAAGAACAAAAGGGGTAATTAAGTCGATCATATCTTTTTTACGGCTAACCCAGATTGCTTCTAGCATCGCTGCGCTTATCAACGCTTGTCCATTATTCATATTCCTCACCCCATAACTGCACTTTTGACTAAGATGTCCGTTAAGTCTACCAGTTTTTATTGAGCACCCTTTTTTAGATTACAATCCCTGCAAAGCATTTGACAGTTATCAGGCGTCGTCTTGCCGCCTTTGCTCCACGGCATGATATGATCAGCGTGCATCTGTTCAAACTCAAATTCTTCACCACAAATAGCACACTTATGTCCTTGCTTTTCATAAGTAGCTAGAGCATCCCGACGGTCAAATTCACGGATTGACAGTTTCTTTTCTTCGCCAGTCAACAGGTACTCATATATACCGGATTTTTTGGTCACATCCTCATCACCCATAAGTCGCTGAATTTCCGTTTCTAATTTCTTGGGATCATGGTCTGTCCGCTTGCCGTGCTAATTATAGAAAAGGCCCCCACGGAAGACTCTTCATTTCTTTGCGCTTTTCGGAAAAATCGCTTGTGTTGTCACCAAACGAAAACGTCATCTGGCCGTCCTGATTAAAATGATACTCCAACTACTGGCCAATAAAGCGCCTTGCGCTCTTCCCGCGTCATCGTGATTGTCAGGTTTACCATGTTTCTTTCTGCCATAATCGTTTACCTCTCACGCACATTTAATTGTGTACTTGTGTAATAGCGTACCACAAGATAGAATATAAATCAACAAATTTAGACTGGTTCAGCCTTTATACTATTAGCTATAACATAATATTTCTCCTCTTTGCATAACAAACAGGAGATCAGACGAAAACCTGACCTCCTGCTTGTTAATCATCGCAACTCTTCTCTATCAATCTCATTTTTTCTGTGGCGTGAGAAGTACGACCACAACTTATTCCGAGAAATTACCTCTTCATATTTGCGGAGTTTACCACGAAGCTCGCTATTTTCCTTCTCCAAGTCCGACTGCCCCCGAACAGACTTGTACTCTGCCAGCTCTGCGGTCAATGCAGCGACCTTCGCTTTCAGCTCGTTTACCATCTTCAATGCTGCTTCCAAAGCCTTTTGCAGCTTGGATTCCTTGCGCTCCTGGACATAGAACTTCTTTGCCGCAGCTGCCAGGTTTTCATATTCGGAACGATTCAGCATAACTTTTGAGGAAAACGGAACGGCATGGGGCTCTATTTGCTCCACTTCCTGAACAGCAACCTGCTGCTTTTGAATCTTCTCTATCTTCTTTTCCAGAGAAGCTGCCTGTTGCTCTTTTTGCTGCGTCTGTGCTGTGAGTTGTTCCAATCGCTCCTGTTCCCGTTCCACCTTGAACTGTGTCACGGTCAAATGCTCCTCGGAACTGCCCCGTTCTCCACGTTCAACATCCACATATCCGGCATTGCGCATGGCCTGAAAGAAATCATCCTGGAGGACGCTGTAAGACTTCCGCAGCACCGGCTTTCCATTCTTCTGGAGAATAGGCGCTCCCTGTTCGTCCAATGCCGGTTTGGACAGCCATTTTTTGCTGCTGCTCACCTGCATAATCGTTTCCTTGACGGTTCCCACAAGCGATTTATCTTTGCACCTCTTGGACCAGAGGATCTGCTTTTCTACAACCGGGACATAGACCACATGGAGATGATAGTGGAACACATCCTGCCCCAGTGCTTCGGACATGGCCCGGTTACGCTCATCGGCGTGCATAACAGCGGAGAGAATATACTGTTCGCCGCCAACGATCTCTATGGCAGCTTTGTAAGCGTCCTCATAAAATTGCTTGGCAAACTCATACCCACCATGGTTATAGAAGTAGGCGGAGTTTACATCAAAAATCAATTCCCCGTAAAGGTTGGCGTCTGATTTCAGACCACGGGTGGAGATTACACCGTCTTTTTCCATCTGAGCAAACATCTCTGCATATCCGGCGGTAGGCTTCTTAAAATGGATGTTCTGAGGGGTGCGTTCTGGTATAATATCTGGATTGGTGTAGGATTCCTTTTCTCGTTCATTGTGTCGCTGGGCATTTCCGATTTTGACAGCGGTCAGGTTTACATTTCTTGCGCTGGTACGGTCAATTCCGTTGTTTCTCGCCATAGTACTCCTTTCACGTTTTGTGGCCTGCGGGCCGGGGCGCACTTCCTGCGGAAGTGTAATAACCCACTATGATACTTTCATCCTGCGGTTGCAAAGTATCGTGGGGTCCTGCGGACCGCTCCCCTTTTGTCGCTCTGCGACATTTCCCCCACACCGTGGGGGAATCTTCCCCTTGGGGGATGCGGCTCCTGCGGGAGCCTCCCTGGCTTGCGTGTGTTATCCACACAACAAGCCAGGTGTGTCCGACACCCTTGTTTCTGTAAGCAATCCTGCCGACCACGGTTCAGGAAAATCCGCCGGATTCTCCCGAACCATCCATCTCCAAATCTGGGGATTTTTCGATGGGGACGGTGGTGCAATACCAGAGTGCAACTCTGTGCAGGAAATGCAATAAATGCAAAAAATTCCGGCTTCATGCTGCGGGATTCACGATGATTTTCACATCGGCTGGTCTGCCCACCGACTGGCGTTCCGGTTCTTCCAACCGAATGTATCCATGTCCCTCAAGCAGTTCCAGCGTCGGAAAAATCTCCTCCGTTTTCTTGAAGAACTTTCCCCGACACATCTGAAAAAGCTCCGAACGCTTGATCACCGATACGTTCTTCTTTTTCAGCTTTGCCAAGACGAATTTAGCTTTCTGGATGCTCAAGTCAGTGCCCATCATGGAATAGGCGTAGGTGGAATGAGCCAGAAAGTATTTGCCAATCTGAATCGCCTTGCTCATCGTAGAAGCTGTCACTTCTGTTTTATCATCTTCCATATCAGCACAGTGCAACAATCCCGCAATCCGAAGTACGGCCCCGATATATTTGCTTGCCCAATCGGAAATTGCCTGTCCCTCGCCAACCAGAAACTTCTCATGTTCCTGAAAATAATCAGCCATCAGATCAAAGGCTTTTTCGGAAAGGTGTACCGTCTGGGCATCTCCACCAATCGGCAGAGCCATCAGGCGAAAAATCAAGCTGTGGTAAGCGGCGATTACCTCGGGCGGGATCGGTTGGGTACGAAAGACCCGGCTACCAATTCTGGACGGTGGGGACGCATACAGGAAGCGGGCAATCAAGCCCCGCCCGGTCATGGTGGTATTGGACATGATTTCATCCAGCACACTGGGCTGAATAGAGAGGATAGCCGACAGTGCCGGGTGCATGATGCATTCTGCTTCACGGGTCATTCGATCCACATAAATGGCATCTCCACAATGACCTTTCAGCCAGACATCAATGTTGGATTTGTTGGAATACCGTCCGGCCATGATGTCAAAGATACCGCCCTCGGTGGAGATCACGGAGAACACTCCGTTGTTGGCCGCCATTAAGCTGGTCAGAGCTTCACTGGAACAATCGTCCGCAAAAAAGCGAACCGGCTTTCGTTCTGGAGTTTCTTCCAGCTGCTCCTGAAGCTGCCGCAGCTCCAACTCCATTTCCCGGCTTTCCTTGCGCTCCAGCTTCTTTTGCAGACCGGAGATCTGGCGCTCCATAGATTCCCGTTGCAAATGGTTCTCCCGTATTTCCATGCTGTGCGCCTTGTTATATTCCTGCTCATATTCATAAAGGAATGTGGTCATATCCCGCATGACGCTGGACTTTCGCTCCCCCGGTGCGGCGATTACTACTGTGTACAAACTCAAAGGCTCACAATATCCCGGCGTTCCCTCTATCTTGTATTTTCCCTGTAAGCAGGTAGCCAGCACACCCAAGCTGATCACCGCTGCCATGTCCGGGGCAGTTTGGCTGTGTTCGGCCACCGCACTCACATAATTCCGAATCACATCCGGGAGAGCATCTACCGGAAAAGCTGGCAGGTCACTCCACTGTGGTGTCAGCGGAACAATCGGTTGAAAAACCGGTGACGGCTCCGCTCTGGGAGTGTAGATCTCTCGACAATGCTCGATTGCCTTCTGAATGGTGATTGCACCATACGTTGTGCCGGATTGCCGCCGGTCCCATTTATCCCGCATCAATCCCGACTGACGGAACATGGTGTCCATCTTGGCGGCATTCCGTCCTGTCCAAAAGGCAAGGTGACTGCACAGTGCCAGGTCAGCTTCCGACGGGGATGAATATCCCTCCAGGGAGCCATCCCACAGGGCTGTGAACGCCGCCCCATTCTTACTGCTTTTTGCCAGTTGCAGAAGCTGCTCCATGCTCAAATCAAAGTTTTTTGCATTTATTGCATTTTCTGTACTTGCTTCTGGCCTGCACATGAACTTGTCCAGTAACACTTGCAGCTCCTGGGTCCGGTCCCCATACTCATAATTCTCGCAACGGTTGCCGGTCACTGTGACATATTTGTTGGTTGCTCCCGCCACATACACCTCAATCCCAGCCTGATGGTTCATAATATAGAATCGCTTGGTATCATACTGAAAACCTTTTGCCGAAAAGAGGATGTGCAGACCGTTTCCGCTGGGGCTGTACTCGGTATAGCTGTGCAGTAAGGCCACAATTTCTGCGGCGGTCTGGGTGTAATAGCCGCTGTCCGAAACACAGTTGTCCAGGTCAATCGCACAGATGCCGTTGAAAATGCCAATTCCAATGCCATCATATCCGCTGGCCTGCACTGCTGTTTTATAAGGTACAAAGCTGGAAGGATCGTTGCTTTTCGCTCCCAGGCCGGTTTCCGGCTGGTATGGCACCTTCGTTTTCCGCCCATTCCGTTCCTCGTACTTCCAGCAGCAGAACAGACCATTTTGTATGATGCTGTCTGGTAAAGCTGTCAAATTCCGTTCCTCCTTAAATACTTGTTGAATTTGGCAGCTGTCGTGTTATAATATCCTTGCTGAGTGATAGTCACACGGCAGCTGCCGTTTGTACTGTCCGCCAAGAGTTCTCATCTGCCAGGATGAGGGCTCTTTTTTTATGCGGTTTCTGGCTGGAAGTATCCAATTTCCTCCCACACCTTTCTGTCAGGGCAGTAGTAGTTGTACTCGTTAGAGTTCTCCAGCTTAATCGCATAGCCGAATTTCAGGATTCCCTGCTGCAAACCAATGCGCACATACTGGGCATCCTTGTGCATGGCGGCTGCAATCTCGGTGATGGGGACATTGCGTCCAGTGAAGGGCGGCAGTTCGACATAAACTTTCTTCTCCATGTGAATGACCTCCTTATTGCCAATATGCGAATTATTAGTTCGTATTTTGATTATAAGCCATCCACGACAGCTTGTCAACACAAAATACGAAAAAATTATTCGTATTACGACCTTGTAATTCGCACGGCTTCGTGTTACAATACAAACGAGGTGATGACAATGCACAGCAACCCAGCCGAAATTGGCGAGAGAATCAAGGCAGCCCGAAAGGCGGCCCACTTGAGCCAAACAGAGCTGGCACAGCGTCTGGACAAGACAATGCGCACGGTTCAAAAATATGAGAGCGGTGAAATTGAGCCATCCATAGCGATGATCAATGCCATCGCTAAAATCTTAAACATCTCTCCGGCAGACCTGATTGGCTACCAGAAACCTGAAATCCAGCTGGACAGCCTGGCTGATGTGATTGCGGTTCTTTACCAATTAAACAAGAAGGCCGGCATCCGCTTCGAGATCGACGTCCAACGCCCGCCCCAGAGCGAAGAATGGTCCTGCTCCCTGAAATTCAAGGGAAATGACCAGTCCGCAGAAATGAACGATTCCCTGTGTCTGATTTTGGAGGAGTTCCGGGACGAACGTGAAAAGCTGGAAACTTATTGGACCGATCAGGAATCCTTTGACCGCTGGATTGAAAAGGAACTGGCCTACTACGCAGATACCAAGTTGCAGGACAAGGAAGTGGAAGTCCTCTCCGATTTGGAGCGTATTCAGCGGCGCAACGAACTGGATCAGCAGATGCTGGAGAAAATGAAAAAGGCCGCCGAGGAAAACGGCGACCAGGAGTAACAGAGGGTGTTGCATACCCTTCACTAAATTTAATTCAAACGCTGGGAGAAAGGAAGTTTGATACTATTTGAGATTACCCAACGGATATGGGAGCGTCAAGAAAATGTCCGGAAAGCGAAGAAGGCCCTATGCAGTGAGGAAAACTGTCGGCTGGCACGTCAACCCTGAAACAGGAAAGTCCGTTCAGGAACAAATCACCATCGGCTATGCGGCAACCAGAGCAGAGGGGCTGCAAATGCTGGCAGAGTACAACAACAATCCCTTTGACATCAAGGCATCCAAGGCCACCTTCCAGGAGGTCTATGAACGTTGGTCAAAGGAGAAGTTCCCCACCATCTCCAAGTCAAACGTAAAAGGCTATGAGGCGTCCTATCGGGTATGCGGAACACTTTACAACAAGGTGTTTCGGGATATGCGGCTAATGGACCTTCAATTCGTGGTGGACACCTGCGGGAAGAATTACCCCACTCTAAAAAAGCTCAAGGGTCTGTTCAACCAACTGTATGCCTACGCCATGAAGAATGACATCTGCAACAAGGATTATTCCGAGTTTGTGGATTTGAGCCGGTACAAGGATAAGAACCCAAACAAGCGTGACCGGAACAAGTTCACAAAGGAGCAGATTGCTCGCCTGTGGGAGCTTGCGGAGGACCCGTACTATCAGATCGTGCTGATGCTGATCTACAACGGTTGCCGCATCTCGGAGTTTCTCGACTTGAAGAAAGAAAACGCACATCTGGAAGAACAGTACTTTGATGTGATCGCCAGCAAAACGGAAAATGGCCTGCGGAAAGTTCCCATTGCCGACAAGGTGCTGCCATTCTACAAAGCGTGGTACGAAGGTTCCCAGTGTGAATATCTGCTCCACACGCCGGACCAAAAACACTTTGATTACAGGAACTACTACGACAGTTACTTCACGCCCCTGATGGAACAGCTTGGATATGACCAGACGCCGCACTGTACCCGGCATACCTGCATTTCCATGCTGACAGAGGCCCATGTAGACCAAACTATGATCAAGAAGATTGTGGGACACTCCGGTGCCATGACGCTTACCGAACGTGTCTACACCCACCTGGATATTGAAACACTGGTGGAGGCAATCAACAAGATCTAAACGGAAGAAGGAAAAGCCGTGCAGCACAAAAAAGCAGGAGATACGCTCCTTGCGGAACGATCTCCTGCTTCATAAGGCTTTTGTTTTCGCTTGCGATTCTTGTTCCTTGTGTGCTCCTTGCTTGCTCCTTACGAAGCAAAACGGACCACTTTCGAGGACCACGCACAGCTCCAAAAGTACTGAATTTTCCTGCAAATCCACGTCGTAAGACGTGCTGAGAAGTAGGGTAAATCAGCGCTTGCTGAACTGGGGAGCGCGACGAGCGGCTTTGAGGCCGTACTTCTTTCTTTCCTTCATTCTCGGATCGCGGGTGAGGAAGCCAGCCTTCTTCAGCTTCGCGCGGAGGTTTTCGGAATCGTACTGGAGCAGCGCTCTCGCGATGCCGTGACGGATGGCGCCGGCCTGGCCGGTGACGCCGCCGCCTGCAACGCGGCAGACGATGTCGAACTTCTCATCGGTTTCGGTGAGAACGAGCGGCTGACGAACGATCGTCTTCAGCGTATCGAGGCCGAAGTAATCGTCGATGTCACGGTCGTTGATCGTGATCTTGCCCGTGCCCTGATAAATTCTTACGCGCGCAACGGAGCTCTTTCTTCTGCCGGTGCCGTAGAAATAAGGTGCCTTATCGTACATATTCGTTTACCTCCTATTAAAGTTCCCAGACCGTCGGCTGCTGCGCAGCATGCTTGTGCTCGCTGCCCGCATAGACGCGCAGTCTCGCCTCTGCCGCTCTGCCGATCGTGTTCGAGGGGATCATGCCGTGCACGGCAAGCTCCATTGCCTTTTCCGGCTTCGTGCGCATCAGGGTGTCATAGCGGACAGCCTTCAGATGGCCGATGTAGCCCGTGTGGCGATAATAATACTTCTTTTCCGCCTTGCCGCCGGTGAGGACAGCTTCCGCGCAGTTGATGATGATGACATGGTCACCGCAATCAACGTGCGGCGTAAAGGTGGGCTTGTGCTTGCCGCGGAGAAGAACCGCAGCCTGCGCTGCAACGCGGCCGAGCGGCTTGCCCGCCGCATCGATCACATACCATTTGCGGTCAACCTGACCGGCCTTGGCCATATAAGTGGACATAGCGTTTACCTCCAGGAAAATGTTTAAAATATGCTCGGTATCTTACGATGTGCAAAGATACGAAACCATCCGATTCCGCCCGCCGTTTCCGGCCGGGCGCTCCATGATCTTACCACAGTGCAAACGGCTTGTCAACCCATTTTTTGACGTTTTTTAAGCTATAAAACGCAAGCTCTTTTTTTCTCTTGTTTTCTCTTTGAATCTCTTGTTTTCTCCGATTTGATTTCAAAAAAATTTTTTCACGCAAAACACAAAAAACACAGCGCCCGCGCGGTTTTCCGCCGTTCGCCGTGTTTTTTCCCGCAGAGCCCCGAAAAGGGCGTGTCACGGTTTTATGCACCGCGTCGCGTAGAACGTCGGCACGCCGTATTCGTCCAGACGGCCGGAACCGTTCGTATCCTCGTAGATGTCGGTGAGCTGGAAGCCCGCGCGCAGCTGGCCGCCGATTTCCTCCTCGATCGTGTGGGAAAACTGGATACCCCAGTCGTTTTCGATCGATTGGCGGTACAGCGCTTCATCCTTCAGCGGATTGAACGGCAGCTTCTGCACGATGCGCGACTCATCCTCGTCAAACAGGTAGTTGATGCCGTTGTCGAAGCCGACGAGCAGGACGCCGCCGGGCTTCAAAACGCGCGCGCATTCGCGCCAGATCGGGTCGAGCTGCTCGACGTAGCAGTTCGAAACCGGGTGGAAGATCAGGTCGAACGACGCGTCGGCAAAGGGCAGCGGCTTCGTCATATCGGCCTGCACGCACTCGACCGTGTAGCCCTCGCGCGCGGCGACCATGCGCTCGCTTTCGATCTGCGCCGTCGAGTAGTCGAGCACGGTGCACACGGCGCCGAGCGCCGTGAAAATCGGGATCTGCTGCCCGCCGCCGCTGGCAAGGCCGAGAACGCGCTTGCCGGCAAGATCGCCGAACCATGCGTGCGGCACGATTTTTGTCGGCGTCAGGTAAACGCCCCAGTCACCGGCCTTGGCGCGCAGGAAGGTCTCGTGGTCGATGGGTGTGCCCCATTCCCAGCCGCCCTTGACCCACTTGTCAATTGCGGCGGCGTTGATTTTCTGATAATTTTCCATAGGATAGCCTTTCATTCTTAGCCGGCTCAAAAGCCCGCAAAGCCTTTCTGTCTTTTCGTATTTTGGGGATACAGCTATGTATTTTCCGCCCCGTCCACTTCTCGGACATACGCCCATTCTCCGCCCCGATCCAGCGCGGGCAAGCGGATAAACCCATATTTCTCATAGCAGCGCTGCGCAGCCACGTTTGTCTTTCCCGTGCACAGCAGCAGGCGGCAAAGCCCCTTCCGGCGGCACCAATCGGCGGCATGGAGAATCAGCCGGCCGCCAAGCCCGGCTTTCCGGTATGCGGGCGCAATATAAAAAAATTGGACGTATCCGCAATCGCCGAGGTTCTCCGTGCTCCGGCGGTCCAAATCGCAAAGGCCGACCAGTGCGCCGTCCAGAAACAATCCTTCCCGGACTTCGAACGCCCGGGCCAGCTCGCTGTCTATTTTTGCATCGTCAAACGGCGCGCCAAAGGTGATGGCCGACGTTTCCCGGTGCGCGGCATGGAGAAAATCGCGGTCGGCCAAAATATCGTACGGCCTGAACACAAGATGGGCCATATGCCTTTCCCCTATCATTTTCTTATGAAATCTGCGCCCGAATCGCCCGGTACAAGTCTGCAAACGTCGTGTTTGGATACGTGGAAAGGGGCGTGCAGGTCTCGTTGATCAGGCAGTCGGTGACGATCAGCGTGCGAATGCCCGCCGCGGTCGCCGCCGCGCCGTCCTCGTCCATATTGTTGCCGACCATCAGGCACTGCGCCGCGTCTTTTCCGGTCATCGCGAGAATTTCGGTGAAATACCGCGGGTTCGGCTTGCAGTAGTGCATGTTCTCGTATGTGGTGACAAGCTCAAAATCGGCGGCCGAAAGGCCGATCCAACGCAGCCGCGTCTCGACGCCGTCCTTTGGAAAGAGCGGGTTCGTCGCGAGAATCAAATGCAGGCCGTCCTGTTTCAGCGCGTCGATGAGTGGGCGGGCCAGCGGGTTCTCCCCGGTGAAGCGCTTTGCCGCGTTGAAATCGACGCGGTAAAATGCGTCGGTCCGCGCGCGGTATTCCGGCTTCCAGCCGGGCATGACGGACTCGAAGGTCTGCCAGAACGCCTCGCGGTTCAACCGTGTGCCGTCGTTTTTCACCATGGCCGCCGTGCCGCGCCACACCGCGTCGATGAGCGGCTTTGCCTCCAGCCCGCACGGGGCGAGCGCCGCGGCAAGCGCTTGAAAATATCCCTTTGTAAAGACGTCGTTGTCCATCGGCAGCAGCGTGCCGTCGAGGTCAAATAAAACCGTATCGATCATGCGCGCCCTTCCCTTTTGCCCATCCAGTTGTCGGCCGTGGCGACCACGTCGACGCCGGTGCCGCAGACATTGCCGAGGATCACGTCGCCCATGCGAATCGGCGCATACACCTCAACCGCGTCGATTGCCGCCATGCAGTCGAAAATCTTGTCCTTCGGGATGTCGGTTTTCGTGCGCACCGCGACCACAGGGCGCTCGCCGCCGATCACGCGCACGGTCGATGTAACCGTCCGCGCCGGCGCGGTGATTTCCTTGATCGCATACGCTTCGCCGCGCTTACAGGTGTTGCCTGAAACCGAGACGATCTTTTCGCCGTCGAGCGTGACCGTCAGCGGGCAGCCAAGCGGGCAGTTGATGCAGATAAAATTTCGCGTTTCCATATTCATCCTCTTTTCTCCGCGCCGTCCTGCCCAAGGCGCACGGCGCGCACCTCACAGTTGATCTGCAGCGTGCCGTCCGGCAGCACCGTCGCGTTCTGCCAGTGAAACGCATCCGGTCCAATGCGGTCGAACATCCACTGGTTATCGGGGTCGTCCAGCACAGTGCAGATGATTGCACCGTCGACGCGGCGCACCGTAAGGCGCGCGGTATATTTTGAGCAGACATACGTCATGTCGTAGGCTTGCGTTTCCGCGTTGAACATGCGGATGGCCGCGCCGTATTCGGCGTCCGGCTGCGGGTCAGTTTCCCGTGTGGCGCGCGATGGACAGATAAACAGATCCTCAATCGCCATGCCGTCCAGCGCACGGCGAAAGAACCACTCGCCCTTCACGGTACGGCCGTCCGGCTCTGTATACGTAAACGCCCAATCACCAAGCAGCGGCGCGAACCAGTCGCATTCCGCCGGCAGAGCGGGGTTGCGCCGTGCGCTGCACAGCGCGTCCATAAAGCGGTCCATCTCACTCCACCTCCGTGCAAATCGTGATCGTATCGAACGCGGCGTCTGTCAGGTCGGCCTTTTTCAGCACGATCTGCTCCATTTCGCCGGGCGCGAGCACCGTTTTTTTGCGGTGCTGCACGCGTTCTTCGCCGAAATACACGCTGACAAATCGGTTCTTATAGATATTGTCCACGCGGAAGCGCACCGTAAGCGCGTCCGGCATGGCGTCCGGTCGGATGGTGCTCGGCACCGTGTAGCGCACGCCGCCGGCCGGTTTGACGGCGATGGCCTTCCCCGCCGCACGCTCGCCCTGCGCCAGGTAGGCCGCCGCTGCGCGTCCCGCTGCCGCGGCCTCCTCGGAGACGTAATCGACGAGGTCGTGCACGTGCAGCACGTTGCCGCACGCGAAAATACCCGGCACACTCGTCTCGAGGCTCTCGTTGACGACGGGGCCGTTTGTCACGCGCGAAAGCTGCACGCCCGCGCCGGTGGAAAGCTCGTTTTCGGGAATCAGGCCGACCGAAAGCAGCAGCGTGTCACAGGAATAAAATTCCTCGCTGCCGGGAATCGGCTTGAAGTTTTTGTCGACGGCGCTGATCGTCACGCCGGTAACGCGTTCCCTGCCGTGGATTTCCGTGACCGTGTGGCTGAGCTTCAATGGAATGCCGTAATCGTCGAGACACTGGACGATGTTGCGCTTGAGACCGCCGGAATACGGCTGCAGCTCCGCGACGACGCGCACCTTCGCGCCCTCGAGCGTCATGCGCCGCGCCATAATCAGGCCGATGTCGCCCGAGCCGAGGATAACGACCTCGCGGCCCGGCATATAGCCCTCCATGTTGACGAGGCGCTGCGCCGTGCCGGCCGAGAAAACGCCGGCCGGGCGGAAGCCCGGGATGTTCAGCGCGCCGCGCGAACGCTCCCGACAGCCCATCGCGAGGATGATCGCCCCGGCTTCAATCGTGTACAGCCCGTCTTCGCGGCTGACGACCGTCACCGTGCGGTCCGGTGCGATCGAAAGCACCATCGCGCCGAGCTTATATTCGATAGAAAGCGCGCGCACACGCGCCTCAAACCGCGCCGCGTATTCGGGCCCGGTCAGTTCTTCTTTAAAGGTATGCAGGCCGAAACCGTTGTGGATGCACTGGTTCAAAATGCCGCCGAGACGCACGTCGCGCTCGAGCAGCAGCACGTCGCGCGCGCCGGCCAGCACGGCAGCCTCCGCCGCGGCAAGCCCCGCCGGACCGCCGCCTATGATGACAAGATCCTTTTTCACAGCGCCGCACCACCTTTCTGCGTTTTTCCGACAAGCACTTCGGAGCCGCGCGCATTTTTGCGCACCGCCGTCACCGGCACCTGGAGCTCCCGCGCGAGGATGTCCAGAACGCGCGGCGTACAGAAGCCGGCCTGGCACCGGCCCATGCCGGCGCGCGTGCGCCGTTTGACGCCGTCGAGCGTCGTGGCGCCGAGCGTGCGGCGGATCGAATCGACGATCTCCCCCTCGGAGACCGTCTCGCAGCGGCAGACAATGCTGCCGTACAGCGGGTTTTCGCGGATTTTCGCGGCGCGCGCCGCAGGCGACAGGTCGTTGAGCCGGACGACGCCGTGGCGGATCGGGTTGAAATCCGCGTTTTCTTCGAGCCCAAGCGTTTCCGCCACAAGCTGCGCCATATAGGCGCCGATCGCCGGCGCGCTCGTCAGCCCCGGCGACTCGATGCACGCCGCCTCAAAAAAGCCGGGCGCGCTCTCACCGAGGACGAAATCGCCCGTATCGCCGTGCGCGCGCAGACCGGAAAACGACGTGATAATCTGCCGCGCCGGCACCTGCTTCACGCTCAGCGCCGCCGTTTGCAGCACGTCGCCGAGGCCCTGCGCCGTCGTCGCGGTGAACGCGCGGTCTTCGACGTCGGAGGCCGTCGGCCCGAGCAGCAGGTTGC
The DNA here is from genome assembly GCA_002305575.1 of Ruminococcaceae bacterium UBA1417. Taxonomy (GTDB): domain Bacteria; phylum Bacillota; class Clostridia; order Oscillospirales; family Acutalibacteraceae; genus Hominenteromicrobium. The sequence goes on along the minus strand of DBPP01000001.1, from coordinate 12,507 downwards.
CGTGTACCGTCGGCGTGACGAGCACGCCCTTGCCGCGTTCGGACGGCATCTGAAAGATTGTTTTGGACACGAGCCCGCCCACCGATTTGTCGCACAAGCAGTATTCGCCGGCGCGCGGCGTGATCGAAAACGCGTGCGGCAGCGCGAGGTCGTGCACGAGATCGGCGCAGACGCCCGCCGCATTGACGACGGCGCGCGTTTCCACCGCGCCGGTGTCTGTCTCGAGCCGGTAACCTGACGCCGTGCGGGCGATCGCCGTGACGCCGCTTTCAAAGCGGAACTCGACGCCGTTATCCGCCGCATTTTCGGCGAAACCAAGCGTCAGCTCAAACGGGCACACGATGCCCGAGGACGGGCAGTACAGCGCCGCGCAGACCGCGTCCGAGAGATTCGGCTCCATCTGCCGCGCCTCGTCGCCCGAAAGGATCCGCAGGCCTTCCACCCCGTTTTTTACACCGCGCGCGCAGAGCGTCTCGAGGCCGGACCGCTCGCTTTCCGAAAAGCACAGCACAAGCGCGCCGTTTCGCTTGAACGGAATGTCGAGCTCCTGCGAAATCTTTGTCATCATCGCATTGCCGCGCACGTTCATTTCGGCTTTTTTCGTGCCGCTTTCGGCGTCAAAGCCGCCGTGGACGATCGCGCTGTTCGCTTTCGACGTACCGGTGCAGACGTCCTCGCTCTTTTCGAGCACGCAGACCGACGCGCGATAGCGCGCGAGCTCCCGCGCAATGGCGCAGCCAATGACACCCGCGCCGATCACCGTTACATCATACATGACATTTCCCCCTTTTCCTTTGGTTCGATACAATCCTCTCCAAAATGATCAACTCCCATACACAACTCCAAAATAAACACCGATCCCCGCCATGCGGAGATTTGCCTATATTTTAGCACAGCGGACGCGCACTTTCAATTCAATTGCCGAAAAAACACTTGACACAATTGTAAAAATGAATCAAAATGAAAGGAAAGAAAACGCGCGGACGGGCCTGGCCCGCACGGCACGAAAGGATGGATTTTTGTGGAATATCTGATTGGCGTAGACCTCGGCACGAGCGGCACCAAAACCGTTCTGTTCGACGTGAACGGCAACGTCGTCGCTTCGAAAACCATTGAATACCCGCTGTATCAGGAGAAAAACGGATGGGCCGAGCAGGAACCGCTCGACTGGTGGAACGCCGCGGCTGACACGATCCGCGCCGTCATCACCGAAAGCGGCGTGGACAACCACGACATCAAGGGCATCGGCATTTCCGGCCAGATGCACGGCCTTGTCATGCTCGACGAGGCCGGCGACGTGCTGCGCCGCGCGATCATCTGGTGCGACCAGCGCACGGCGAAGGAGTGCGAGGAGATCACCGCGCGCGTCGGCGCAAAGCGGATGATCGAGATCACGGCGAACCCGGCGCTGACGGGCTTCACGGCCTCAAAGATCCTCTGGGTGCGCAACAACCAGCCGGATCTGTACGCGAAGTGCGCGCACATCCTGCTGCCGAAAGACTATGTGCGCTACATGCTGACGGGCGACTTCGCCACCGAGGTTTCGGACGCTTCGGGCATGCAGCTGCTCGACGTGCCGAACCGCTGCTGGAGCGACGAGGTGCTTGAAAAGCTCGACATCGACAAGGCGCTGCTGCCGAAGGTGTACGAGTCGCCGGAGGTCACGGGCGTGATCTCGGAGGAAGCCGCGAAGCGCACGGGCCTGCTTGCGGGCACGATCGTGGTCGGCGGCGCGGGCGACAACGCGGCCGCAGCCGTGGGCACGGGCGTCGTGGAGGACGGCACGGCGTTCACGACGATCGGCACCTCGGGCGTCGTGTTTGCGCACACGGACAAGATTTCCATCGACCCGAAGGGCCGCGTGCACACGTTCTGCTGCGCGGTGCCGGGCGCCTGGCATGTGATGGGCGTCACGCAGGGCGCGGGCCTTTCGCTCAAGTGGTTCCGCGACAACTTCTGCAACGCCGAAAAGGAGACGGCTGCCGGCATGGGCGTGGACCCGTATTACCTGATGGACCAGCAGGCCGCGCGCGCGCCGATCGGCTGCAACCGGCTGATTTACCTGCCGTACCTGATGGGCGAGCGCACGCCGCACCTTGACCCCGACTGCCGCGGCGCGTTCATCGGCCTTTCCGCGATGCACACGAAGTATGACATGCTGCGCGCCGTTATGGAAGGCGTCACGTTCTCCCAGCGCGACAGCGTGGAGGTGCTCAAGAGCATGGGCGTCTCGATTGACGGCATGCTCGCGTGCGGCGGCGGCGGTTCTTCAAAGCTGTGGCGCCAGATGCTCGCCGACACGTACAACTGCGCGGTGCGCACGGTCGTTTCGAAGGAAGGCCCGGCACTCGGCGTGGCGATCCTCGCCGGCGTGGGCGCAGGCCTGTACCCCTCGGTGCAGGAGGGCTGCCGCCGCGTGATCCGCCTGAACCCGCCGCAGGATCCGATTGCGGAAAACGTGCCGAAGTACGAAGCATTCTACCGCATGTACACGAAGCTCTACCCGGCGCTCAAGGACTGCTACAAGGCGCTCGCGGCGCTGTAATCGGCAAAAATACGCAAATTTTGGTGGCGGGGATCCGGTCCTCGCCACCATATTTATGCGCTTTTTGTCTGAAAACACACTATATCTTGAAAAGTAAAAGAAATTTAAAGTTTTTTTAAAAAAAGGCTTGCAATTTTGAGAACGGTGTGGTATTATAACTAAGCCGTCAGATGAGGCGGAAACAAAATAGTTGGTGTTGATTACGACGAGGGTCCACCTGTTCCCATTCCGAACACAGAAGTTAAGCTCGCTTGTGCCGAAGATACTTGGCTGGAAACGGCCCGGGACAATAGGTTGATGCCAACACAGAAAGCGGTCATCCAATAGGATGGTCGTTTTTTTTGTATTTATTTGCCCCGGGCGGCGCGCCGCGGCGGGGAAACGGGAGGAAACACGATGCGCGATTTGCTGGGCCGCGTCCGCGCGGCGGCGGAACAATATGAGATGATCGACGCGGGGGACCGCATCGCGGTCGGCGTATCCGGCGGAAAGGATTCCTTGTACCTTCTGTATGCGCTCGCCATGATGCGGCGGTTCTACCCGAAGCGCTACGAGGTCGTGGCGCTGACCGCCGACCCGTGCTTCGGCGGCGGGGAGACGGATTACGGCGCAGTCGAAGCGCTGTGCAGGCAGTGGGACATCGAATACCGCATCCGCCGCACAAACCTCGGCAAAATTATTTTTGAGGACCGCAAGGAGGAAAACCCGTGCAGCCTGTGCGCCCGGATGCGGCGCGGCATCCTGCACGACATGGCGAAGGACGCCGGGTGCGGGAAAATCGCGCTCGGGCACCACTACGACGACGCGGTGCAGACGTTTCTGATGAACCTGCTCTACGGCGGCAAAATCGGCTGTTTTTCGCCGAAGAGCTACCTTTCACGCAAGGACCTCTACCTGATCCGCCCGCTCGTCTTCTGCGAAGAGGCGGACATCCGCCGCGCCGTGCGTCGGCTCGCGCTGCCCGTTGTGAAAAGCGGCTGCCCGGCCGACGGCGTGACCGCCCGGCAGGACACCGCCGAACTGATCCAGAACCTCGAGCAAAGCTTTCCCGATCTGAAACAGAAATTGATGGGCGCCATGCAGCGCGCCGGGATTGACGGCTGGGGATAAATTTCGGCAAAAACATTGACAGACTGCGGCGTATGACCTATAATCGAAACTAAAATGGAAATTAGACCGAATTGGTAGACAATTCGGTTTGCAGTAAAAAATCTACAGGGAAGTTGGGACGTGAAAATGGACGAAATTCTGGAGCTTCGGGGCATCCGAAAAGCCTTCGGCGGCACGCCGGTATTGAACGGCATCGACCTCACGGTGCAGCCGGGCGAATTTATCACGCTGCTCGGTTCCTCCGGCTGCGGCAAAACGACAACGCTGCGCATCATATCCGGCCTGGAAACGCCGGACAGCGGCACCGTACTGCTGGAGGGCGCCGACGTGACGCACGCCGAGCCGAACAAACGCGGCGTACACACGGTTTTCCAGAATTACGCCCTCTTTCCGCACATGACGGTGGAGGCCAACATCGGCTACAGCCTGAAGATCCGCGGCGTGAAAAAGCCGGAGATCAAATCGCGCGTGCGCGAAATGCTCGAGCTCGTGCAGCTCGAGGGCTTTGAAGCCCGGATGCCCGGCGAGCTTTCGGGCGGCCAGCGCCAGCGCGTGGCCATCGCCCGCAGCGTCATCGATTCCCCGAAGGTGCTCCTGCTCGACGAGCCGCTCGGCGCGCTCGACTTGCAGCTGCGCCGCATGATGCAGGTGGAGCTCAAGCGGTTGCAGAAAAAGCTCGGCATCACATTCATCTATATTACGCACGACCAGGAGGAGGCCATCAACATGTCGGACCGCATCGCCGTGATGCGCGACGGCCTCTTCGAACAGATCGGCACGCCAAACGAGATCTATGACCACCCGAAGACCGCCTTTGTGGCGCGGTTCGTCGGCTCGGCCAACATCCTGCATCTAGGCGGCAAATGTCTCGCCGTGCGCAGCGAAGCGCTGGACTTGAAGCGCGGCGGCGAAGGCTATCTCACGGGCGTCGTGCGCGAAAAGACGTTTGCGGGCGGCATGCTGCGCATCACTGTGGACACCGAATCGTGCGGCGAACTCGTCGCGAGCCGCCACGGCATCGATTCCCCGCTCGCCCCGGGCGACGCGGTGGGCATTGCTTGGGCGGACGGCGCCGCCGTGGAGGTAGAGCCGTGAAGCGTGCGAAGTTTAAAAAAGAAGCGCTGATGCTGCTGCCGCTGTACCTGTTTACGCTCGTCTTCATCGTGGGACCGCTCGTATATATGGTGATCCTGAGCTTTTTGCAGCGCGCCGAAACGTGGGGCGTGACGAGCGAATTTACGCTGAAAAACTACCTCGATATTCTCGAGCCCGTCTATTTGCAGACGTTTGCCGAGTCGTTCAAGCTTGCGATCATCAGCACGGTGCTGATCATGCTGATCGGCTACCCGTTCGGCTACTTCATGGCAAAGCTGACCGCGAAGTGGAAAAAGCGCACGATGATGCTTTTGATGATCCCGTTCTGGACGAGCTCGTTGATCCGCCTGTACGGCTGGATCATCATTTTCCGCGCCAACGGCGTTTTCGACAAAATGCTCATGGGGCTCGGCATCACGGACGCGCCGCTCAAGCTGCTGTACACATACCCGGCCGTTGTGGTCGGCATGGTGTACGCGCTGCTGCCGTTTATGATCTTTTCGGTGTATTCAAGCGCCGAGAAGCTGGACTGGAGCCTCATTGAAGCCGCGCGCGACCTCGGCGCCTCGCGCATCCGCGCATTTTTGACGGTCACGCTCAAGCTGACGCTGCCCGGCCTGCTTTCGGGCGTGATTCTTTCGTTCATCCCGTCGATGGGCCTGTTCTTCATCGCGGACATTCTCGGCGGCAACAAGGTGGTGCTCGTCGGCAGCCTGATCCAGAACCAGCTGATGAAGGCGCACAACTGGCCGTTTGCCGCGGCGCTCGCCGTGATCCTGACGATCCTGACCAGCGTGATGATCGCGCTGTACCGGAAGCTTTCCGGCGTGAAGGATCTCGAGGGCATCGTATAACCGGCGCAGAAAGGCATGGGAAACGCATTGAAAAACAAAACGTATCTTCCGAACATTTACCTCGGTGTGATTTTGCTTTTGATGTACGTGCCGATCGTGCTCGTCATCCTCTATTCGTTCAACGAAAGCAAGATCAGCTCCGTGTGGGACGGCTTTTCGCTCAAGTGGTACGAGGAGCTGTTCCGCGACCGCTCGCTTTTTGAATCGCTGCGCAACAGCATCATTCTCGGCGTCGCGTCGTCGTGCGCGGCGGCCGTCATCGGCACGCTCGGCGCGGTCGGCTCCTCCAAGGTGCAGATGCGCGGCAAGGGCGTGATGGAATACATTTCCACGCTGCCGATCATGATTCCGGAAATCATTCTGGGCATGGTCTTCATGGTGTTTTTCTCGCTGATCGGCCTGCCGTTCGGCATGATGACGCTGATCATCGCGCACACGGCTTTCTGTATTCCATACGTCTTCATGCTCGTGAAGGCGCGGCTCGTCGGCCTGGACAAAAGCCTGGAGGAGGCCGCGCTCGACCTCGGCGCTTCAAAAATACGCGCGTTCTTCGACATCGTGCTGCCGCTGATCGCGCCGGCCATCGCCTCGGGCATGCTGCTCGCGTTCGCGATGAGCTTCGACGACGTGATCATCAGCGTCTTTGTCACCGGCGTCGATTCGAACACGCTGCCGCTCAAGATCTATTCGCAGCTCAAGACCGGCGTGACACCGAAGATCAACGCGCTGTGCACGCTGATGTTCGTCGCAACAATCCTGCTGTGCGGCCTTTCCATACTGCTCGGCCGCGAAAAGAAGCCGAAAAAACCGGCTGAAAACGTGTAATCTGACGGCCTGCCGTTTCAGATAGATTTCCATAAAGGAAGGGAAGACAAATGAGAAAAGTATTGGCATCCATTCTGGCTCTGGCCTTGCTGGTCGCTTCGCTCGCGGCCTGCGGCAACGGCGAGACGGGCAGCACGACGGATCCCTCCGGCGCGGCAGACAACACCTCCGCTTCCGCCGATGAAACCTCCACAGGGGACGCCGAAGGCTCTACGGAGCTCGTGCTCTACACGTGGGAATCCATGTTCCCGCAGGAAGTGCTCGACGCCTTTGAAGCCGACACCGGCATCCGGGTGAACTACGTAAACTTTGACACCGATGAAACGATGCTCGCGAAGCTCGAGGCGGCCGAAGGCGGCGACTACGACCTGGTCATCGCGGACGACTACATCATCGAGACGGCGATCGCCGAGGGCCTCGTCACCGAGCTGGATAAAACGCAGCTGCCGTCCATCGGCAACGTGAACCCGATCTATCAGGGCCAGTTCTTCGACCCCGAGGACAAATACACCGTGCCGTACGGCGCCGGCGTGCAGACGATCGTCTACGACCCGAACGCCGTGGACATCGAGATCACGGGCTATGCCGATCTGTGGGACCCGTCGCTCGCGTCGAACATCGGCATCACGAGCAATTTCCGCGTCATGAACGGCATGGCGCTCAAGGTGATGGGCGAGAGCTACAACACCGAGGATGTGGCCGTCATTGAGGAAGCCGGCAAAAAGATGCTCGAGCTTGCGCCGAACATCCGCCTGATCAAGGACGACAATATTCAGGATGACCTCATTTCCGGGGAAATCGGCGCGGCCGTCATGTATACCTCGCAGGTCACGATGGCGATGCTCGCAAACCCGGAGCTGAAGGTCGTGTACCCGACCGAGGGCATCGGCTTCGGCATCATGGGCATGTTCATTCCGAGCAACGCGCCGCACAGCGACGCCGCCTACAAGTTCATCGAGTATATCCTCGACCCGGAAACCGCGGCGCAGTGCTTCGAGTATCTCGGCTACTACTGCACGAACAGCGCGGCAGAGGCGTACATCAACGAGGAATACAAGTCCTTCCTGACGCTGCCCGAGGATTTCACCGGCGACACCGAGATGATTCAGAACATCTCCGCCGAGGCTGAGGAAGCGCATACGAAGATCTGGACCGAGTTCCAGGCCGCCACCGGCAACTGATCGGACAAAAAATACGGAAAGGGCGGTTTTTCCGCCCTTTTTCTCTTGCTTTCTTCCAAAGAGTATTGTATACTAGAAAGGTATAGAATGCGTGGGACGGAATATTTGCCGCCGCACGCGCCAAACTGAAAACAAATCCATTCTGTGCAGAAAGGAAAATTCTTATGGAAATCACGAAAAAGACCACCATGGGTGAAATGCTCGATTACGACCGCGGCATTGCGTACGTCCTGATGCAGTCCGGCATGCACTGCGTCGGTTGCCCGTCCTCCATCCACGAATCCCTCGAGGACGCCTGCGCCGTGCACGGCCTGAATGTCGACGAGGTGTTCGCTTCGATCCAGGAGTATCTCAAGAGCAAGAAGGCGTAAGCAAAGCAAAATGCAAAAGAGGACAGCCGCATGGCCGTCCTCTTTTTTTGTCGGGAACACAAAAAATGGCCGGCGGGCCTCCCTGTGCAGGGAGCGGCCCGCCGGCGTATTTTGTATGACTTATGGCCTTAAACTCAGATCGTGTAGGTGACGTCGCCGAGGTCCGCGTTGACGGTCAGCAGCGTGCCCAGCGCGTGCTGGGAGGCCGTCGCACCCGTGAGGTTCGAGACGGACGTCACATTGCGCAGCAGCACCTTCAGGCCTTCCGCGCGGCCTTCAAAATGGATCGTGACCTTGCCGCCCTCGTTCTTCGCGCAGACGGAGAGCATGTCGTTGCCGCGGCTGTCGCAGACTTTTGCCGACGCCTTGTCCGAAAGCTCGAACACGTGGAGCGTCAGATCCTTGCCGAAGTCGTAATCCGGCTGCTGGTCGTTCGCGCCGATTGCAATGATCGAATTTTCGCGCGCGAGCAGCGGCAGGGAGAAGAAGTCGTAGTTTTCGCGCATCCAGCGGCCGCCGACCTTCGTCTCGTTCGAGAACATGTGCGTCCACTTGCCCTCCGGCAGGTAGTAGGTGACGTCGCCGTCCTTCGAGAACACCGGCGCGACGAGCAGGCTGTCGCCGAGCATGTACTGGCGATCGAGATCCTCGCACGGGATCTCATCCGGGAATTCGAGCACCATGGCGCGCATCGTCGGCACGCCGGTCTTGTGCGTGTTGACCGCGGCGGAGAACATGTACGGCATCAGCGTGCACTTGAATTCGGAGAACTTCTTGACGACCGCGACGGACTCTTCGCCGTTCTGCTCGCCTTCCTTGCTGAACAGCCACGGCACGCGGTAGGAATTGGAGCCGTGGAGTCTCGAATGCGTGGAGAGCAGGCCGAACGCTGCCCAGCGCTTGTAGACGTCCGCCGGCGCCGTGCCCTCGAAGCCGCTCATATCGTGGCTCCAGAAGCCGAAGCCGGAGAGGCACAGCGAGAGGCCGCCGCGCAGGGATTCGGACATCGAAGCGTAGTTCGAGGAGCAGTCGCCACCCCAGTGCACCGGGAATTTCTGGCCGCCAACCGTCGCGCTGCGCGCGAAGAGGCAGGCCTCGTTCTTGCCCTTGTATTCCTCGAGCAGTTCAAACACGCACTTGTTGTAGAGGTATGTGTAGTAGTTGTGCATGCGCAGCGGATCGCTGCCGTCGTAGTAGACGACGTCCACCGGGATTCTTTCGCCGAAATCGGTCTTGAAGCAATCGACGCCCTGGTCGAGCAGCTTCCGCAGCTTCGACTGGTACCACTTGCAGGCGTCCGGGTTTGTGAAGTCCACGATGCCCATGCCGGCCTGCCACAGGTCGCCCTGCCAGACGTCGCCGTTCGGGCGGTGGAGCAGATAGCCGTTTTCCTTCGCTTCCTTGAAGAGCGGGGATTTCTGGCCGATGTAGGAGTTGATCCAAACGCAGATCTTCAGGTGCTTTTCGTTCTTCATGACCTGGAGCTGGTGGTCGATGTCCGGGAACATGGCCTGATCCCAGTTGAAGTTGCACCACTCGTTTTCCTTCATCCAGTAGCAGTCGAAGTGGAACACGTGCAGTGGGATCTTCCGCTCCTGCATGCCGTTGACAAACTCCATGACGGTTTCCTCGTCGTATTTTGTCGTGAACGAGGAGGTCAGCCACAGGCCGAAGGTCCATGCCGGCGGCAGGGCGGGCTTGCCGGAAAGGTTTGTGTAGTTTTCGAGCACCTGCTTCATGCTGGCGCCGCCGACGACCATGAAGTCGATCTTTTCGCCGGGCACGGAGAACTGCACGCGCGTGACCTGCTCGGAGCAGATTTCATAGGAAACCGGGCCCGGATCGTTGACGAGCACGCCGTAGTTGCGGTTCGTGATGTAGAAGGGGATGCTCTTGTAGGAGATTTCGGAGCAGGTGCCGCCGTCCTCATTCCAGGTTTCGACGCTCTGGCCGTTCTTGATGAACGGTGTGAAGCGCTCGCCGAGGCCGTAGACCTTCTCGCCGATGTCGAGGTCCATCTGCACGCGCATGAAGTTGTTCGTCTTGATCGGCACGTTTTTCTCGTTTGCAAGGCCGATCTCCATCTGGTTGTTGAGGTAGTGGTCGTCCTCGGTGCGGATCGTGCTGATCATCGCGTTGCCAAAGCGGTTGCCGATGCTCGTGAGCTTCTTATCCTTGTAGTAATACGTGAAATCGCAGGGGTTCTTCGTGACGACGAGTTTTGTGTCGCCGCTCTTGATCGTGACGGATGCGGGGGTATCCTCCACCTCAAGCGCGCAATGCAGGTCGTTCAGCTCAAACGCGGGCATTTTCTGGTTGCTGCCCATAAAGTGATTGGCCTCCAGACGAATGATGTCCGGCTGGGGAGAGGAGATGAACATTTCGAGTACCGGGCCGCCCATGGCGCGCATGTCCATCGCATAGGGAACCGTATACAGATATACGCGATCCTGCTCGATCTTGACCTCTCTCACCTGGACCGCGTCGGCGTTTGTCACGCCGTGACGGTTGACCCAGTAGCCTTTGGTAAACTTCATAAGCTCACTGCCTTTCAAAAAAATTACAAAAATCCGTGATTTGTACTTGCGCTTTTACCGCAAGTGCTCTATGATAAGTATAAACGCTGGCACAAATATTGTCTACCAGAAATTCATCGATTTTTATAACGATTTTGACGCGGTCTCGGCGGAAAGGCGGTGTTTGCGATGAACACAAGCGAATTTAAAAACATGAAGGAATCCCGCCGGCACGGGGATGAGCTGTTGCCGATCGTGCAGTACTGCATCGGCCCGGAGGACGGCTTTTCTTCGGTGGACTGTCACTGGCACAGTGAAATGGAACTCTTCTGCGTGATGCGCGGCACGGTGACCATCCAGTGCGGCACCTCGCTTTTTGAGGCGCACAAGGGGGACATCGCCTTTTTCAACAGCGGGGAGCTGCACGCCGTCATCCCGGCGGACAACGCGCGCGACCTGTTTTTCCGGGCGATCGTATTCAGCCCGGACTACCTGTGCGGCACGACGAACGATATTCTCCGCGTAAAATATGTTTCGCCGGTGATGAACGGCGAGCTGCGTCTGCCGAGTCTGATTCGCGTGGGGATGCCTCTGCACGATCGCATTGCGCCGGCCTTCGACGAAATCTACACGTTGTTGCAGGACCGCCCGGCGTTCTTTGAATTTGCCGCGAAGGCACAGATGGTTCTGGCCTTCGGCGCGCTTGTGGAAAACGGTGAAACCGCGGACGGCGCCCAGCGCCACGGCGCGGCGGCGGCGAGCATCAAGAAAGCGATCCAGTACATTCAGGCGAATTACCGCACGGCGCTAACGATTGACGGGCTCTCGGAAATCGCCGGCATGAGCGAGGGGCATTTCTGCCGCGTATTCAAGCAGTACACGCTGAAGACGCCGGTGCAGTTCATCAACGGCGTGCGCCTGACGCATGCGGCGGACCAGCTGGCAAACTCCAACAAGCGCGTACTGGACATCGCGATGGACTGCGGCTTCAACAGCGTGAGCTATTTCATCGAGGTATTCCGCGAAAGCTTTGGCATCACGCCCTCCAAATACCGGAAGGGCTGAGCATAAGAGAAGGAGAAAGGAAGTTGAATTTATGGAAGCTTTATGGATAACGCTGGGCGTCCTCGCCGGACTGCTCGTGCTTTTCCTTCTGGCCTGGCTGTACTGCATTGCGCCGGCGCGGCCGCGCGGGGATTTTTACAGGTTTATGCGCTGCGACTATGCGCACCGCGGTCTACATGAAAAGGATCTTTCCGTACCGGAAAACTCGCTTGCCGCGTTCCGTGCGGCGGTAAAGGCGGGGTACGGCATTGAGTGGGATTTGCAGCTTACACGCGACAAAAAGGTGGTTGTGCACCATGACCGCAGCCTCAAGCGCATGTGCGGCGCGGACGTTTCGATCGGCAATTTGAGCTACAAGCAGCTCAAGGAGTACCGCCTGGGCAAGACGAACGAGCGCATCCCGCTTTTTTCCGAGGCGCTGACGGTGGTGGGCGGCAAGGTGCCGCTGATCATTGAGCTCAAGCCCTACGACCCGGTGGATATTCTCTGCCCGCTGGTCTGGGAGATTCTGAAGGATTACAAGGGCGATTACTGCATTGAATCGTTCGATCCGAAAATTGTGGCGTGGTTTAAGAAATACCATCCGCACGTGCTGCGCGGCCAGCTGATGATGCATTTCACGGGCAAAGAGCCGGAATGCGCCGGGGCTGTCAAAGCGTTTTTCGTGCGAAATCTGTGGACGAACGTCTTGACGCGCCCGCATTTTGAGGCGTACGATCTGCACGCGCGCAACAACATCAGCCACCGCATGGCCTGCGGTCCGATGAAGATGCAGGAGGCGAACTGGACCATTCGCAGCGCGGAGGAATACCGGCTGTGCAAATCAGCCGGCGCGATCTGCATTTTTGAATACATCCGTCCCGAAATTTCCGACGGCCACGAACACTAAGCGGCAACGCGCCGCGGCGGCTTCGCGGGGTGCGGCGGCAACGTGCCGCACCGATT
>DBPP01000022.1 GCA_002305575.1 Ruminococcaceae bacterium UBA1417 | reverse complement strand
AAGATCGGCGTCATCAACAACCTGATCGAGAAGGTCGATACGCTGATTATCGGCGGTGGCATGGCCTACACCTTCTTCAAGGCGCTCGGTCATTCGATCGGCACCTCCCTGTGCGAGGACGACAAGATTGACCTGGCGAAGGAAATGATGGCGAAGGCCGAAGCGAGAGGCATCAAATTCCTGATCCCGATCGACAACGTCATCGCAACCGAGTACAGCGCAGACGCCGAGTGGAAGATCGTCGATTCCGACGAGATCCCGGACGGCTGGATGGGTCTGGATATTGGCCCGAAGTCCCGCGAGCTCTTTGCGCAGGCCGTCGCCGACGCAGGCACGGTCGTCTGGAACGGCCCGATGGGCGTTTCCGAGTGGGAGAACTTTGCAAACGGTACGATCGCCGTGGCGAAGGCTGTTGCGGAAAGCAATGCGATCTCCATCATCGGCGGCGGCGACTCCGCTGCGGCTGTGGAGAAGCTCGGCTTTGCGGATAAGATGACCCACATCTCCACGGGCGGCGGCGCTTCCCTGGAGTTCCTCGAGGGCCTCGAGCTCCCCGGCATCGCCTGCCTCAACGAGAAATAATTCACTTTGAAGCGGGAGCGGAGGTTACCTCCGGCTCCCGCATTCTTTGGAATCCACAACAGATTTACATTGAAAGGATGGACTTACCCATGAACAAGGCTGTCAGAAAGGCCGTTATCGCCGGCAACTGGAAAATGAACAAGACCCCTGCGGAGGCTACCGAGCTGCTCACCGCCATCGTCCCGCTCGTCAAGGACGTGGCGTGCGACGTTGTCGCGTGCGTCCCGTATGTAGATATCGCCGCGGCGCTTGAGGCTACGAAGGGCACCAACGTAAAGATCGGCGCGGAAAACTGCCATTGGGCCAAGAGCGGCGCCTTCACCGGCGAAATTTCCGCTGAAATGCTGAAGGCCTGCGGCGTCGAGTACGTCATTACCGGCCACAGCGAGAGAAGAACCTACTTCGGCGACACCGATGTCACCGTACAGCAGAGAACGAGAGCCGCGCTTGACGCCGGTCTCACCGTCATCGTCTGCGTGGGCGAGTATCTCGAGCAGCGCGAGCAGGGCATTACGGACGAGCTCGTCGCGATGCAGACCAAGATTGCGCTCGGCGGCGTGACCGAGGAAGAGCTCAAGCGCATCATCATCGCCTATGAGCCGGTCTGGGCCATCGGCACCGGCAAGACGGCGACGGCGGAGCAGGCGAATGAGGTCTGCGCCGTGATCCGTGCGACGATCAAGTCCCTCTACGGCGAGGCGGCCGCGGAAGGCATCACGATCCAGTACGGCGGCTCCATGAACGCCGGCAACGCGGCCGAGCTGCTCGCACAGCCCGACGTAGACGGCGGCCTCATCGGCGGCGCTTCCCTGAAGCCGGCTGACTTTGCGGCCATTGTCGATGCTGCGACCAAGGGCTGATTTGAGAGACTCGGAAAGGATACCGCATAATGAAAAAACCTGTTGTACTCATGATTATGGACGGATTCGGCTTTGCCGCGCCGGAGGGCAACGCGATTGCCGCCGCCAACAAACCGAATCTCGATAAGCTTTTCGCAGAAAACCCGCTGACGCAGATCGGCGCATCCGGCATGGACGTCGGCCTGCCGGACGGCCAGATGGGCAACAGCGAAGTCGGCCACACGAACATCGGCGCCGGCCGCATCGTTTACCAGGAGCTCACCCGCATTACGAAGGCTGTACAGGACGGCACGTTCTTCGAGAACGAGGCGCTTGTCCATGCGATGAACGCCGCGAAGGAGCACGACTCTGCGCTGCACCTGATCGGCCTGCTCTCCGACGGCGGCGTACACAGCCACAACACGCACCTCTACGGCCTGCTGGAAATGGCAAAGCGCATGGGCCTGACGAAGGTTTACGTTCACGCGCTGTTGGACGGCCGCGACGTGCCGCCTTCTTCGGGCAAAGACTACGTCGAGCAGCTCGTCGATAAGATGAAGGAAATCGGTGTCGGTCAGGTGGCGACCGTCATGGGCCGCTACTACGCGATGGACCGCGACAACCGCTGGGAGCGCGTTTCGAAAGCGTACGACGCGATGGTCTGCCGCGAGGGCGAGGAATTCGACTGCCCGATCTGCGCGGTGGCAAAATCCTACGAAAACGGCGTGACCGACGAGTTCGTCGTGCCGTGCACGATCAAGGGCGCTGCGCCGATCGCGGCGAATGACTCGATTGTGTTCTTCAACTTCCGCCCCGACCGTGCCCGTGAAATCACCCGCACGTTTGTCGATCCCGACTTCACCGGCTTTGAGCGCAAGAAGGGCTTCTTCCCGGTCCACTACGTCTGCATGACGCAGTACGACGCGACGATGCCGAATGTCGAAATCGCGTTCAAGCCGCAGAGCCTCAAGAATACGCTGGGCGAGTACGTTTCCGACAAGGGCCTGCAGCAACTGCGCATCGCCGAGACTGAGAAGTACGCGCATGTGACGTTCTTCTTCAACGGCGGCGTGGAGAAGCAGTATCCGGGCGAGGACCGCATTCTCGTCAACTCCCCGAAGGTCGCGACGTACGACCTCCAGCCGGAGATGAGCGCGTACGAAGTCACAGACAAGATGGTCGAGGCCGTCAAGTCCGGCAAGTACGATATGATCATCCTGAACTTCGCGAACTGCGATATGGTCGGCCACACCGGCGTATTTGACGCGGCGAAGGCGGCTGTCGAAGCTGTTGACACCTGCGTGGGCCGCGTCGCGGCTGCCGTTGAGGAGATGGGCGGCGTGCTGCTCATCACGGCGGACCACGGCAACGCGGACAAGATGGTGGACACGGACGGCGAGCCGTTCACCGCGCACACCACCAACCCGGTTCCGTTCTGCGTCGTCGGCTATCCGTGCACGCTTCGCGAAGGCGGCGTGCTGGCGGACATCGCGCCCACGATGCTGAAGATCATGGGCCTCCCGCAGCCGGAAGAAATGACCGGCAAGAGCATCATTCTCTGATTGCAGTCTTTTCAGGGCCTGTCGCAGACTGTGCCTGTCTGCGGCAGGCCCTTTTGCGTTGCTTTGTTTCTGGCAATATGCTATACTTTGGGGTAATTGAACGGAAAGGATGACCGCCCATGTATGCCCACCATGCCGAATCCCTGCAAAACATGATCGAATATTTTAGCCACCGTGAGGAAATTATCGCGCTCATTTTCGGTGGCAGCGTCGCCAAAGGCTGTGAGCGACCGGACAGTGACCTTGACGCCATGGTCGTTGTAAGCGACGAAGATTATGCAAAACGCGAAAAGGAAAACCGCGTGACCGAAACCATCACCGGCTACTGCACGTACGAGGGTGGCTATTTCGATGTGAAATATATGACGAAGAGTTTTCTTGAAGCCGCCGCCGACCACGCCAGCGAGCCAACACGCAATTCGTTTATCGGCGCTCACGTTTTGTTTTCCAAAGACCCTGAGATTTCCGGCCTCGTCACACGTATTCCGGTCTTTCAAAAGCAGGAGCGCGCGGATAAAGAACTCTCGTTTTTTTCCAATCTCATGGTCAATTACCACTATTTCTGGAAAGACTGCAAACCGGACGGCTTTATGCGGCTGCACGTGGCAGGACAGATCGTCTACTGCATCTACCGCATGATCCTGCAAGAAAATGAAATTCTATTTCCATGCAACCGTCGGCTCGAGGAATTTGTGGAGAACGCGCCGAAAAAGCCGGAAAACATCGTCCCTCTATGCCGGGAATTCTGCCGCACCCAGTCGGACGCACTGTGCGATGCCATATATGAGGCCTTCATCCATTGGACAAGCTTCGACACGCATACAGATTACAACGTTCTGCTCTCGCGTTTCTCGCTCGATTATGAGCAGTGGTGGAATGTCCCGCGCCCCCATATCGACGAATATTGAATGCACATGCTGCAATCATACTGTGGGCAAAGAGGCGTAAAGCTGTTTTTTCAGCTTTACGCCTCTTTGAATTGGTTTTATTTTTCGCTTATTTGCGTCAATTCGTCCAGTTAATTTTTTGTTTTTATAGATTTTTCATTTACTTTTTATATTCGCATGTTATTATAAAGGCAGCAAATACCACAGCCCCCATCCGTCCAAACCCCTATGGATGCAGAACACAAAAAAGGAGGTTGTCCGTATGAAACAAAGAAAATCATCGAAAGTATTCCTGACCTGTCTGGTTGCGCTTTTGCTCTTCGTTCTCCCTGCCGCCTGTGCGGCGCCGGCTACATCCGGAGACTCTTCCAGCGAATTTGTTTTTGGCGAGGACGGCTATGCGTTCGGACCAACCCCATACGGAAGTACGCGCGAGGAAGTGGAGGCTGCCATCGGCAGTGAAATGGTGGATTTGGGAACAAATCCCAGAACCGAGCCTTTCGAATATTCCAGTTATACAACGTCGCAGGCAACCGTCAAACTTGCCGGCCTGACGAGCCGCGTGGACGCGCAGTTCACCGAAGAGGACGGCCTCTTTGCCATCACGTACAATTCTTCTGTCACCCCCGAGCAACGGGAGGACTTCCTCACAACTTACCGGGATCATTACACCGAACTTTTCGGCGAACCGACCGAGGATTCTACGAATGATAACGGTTTGACCATGCTCACTTGGGAGGATACGGAGAGTGGCACGGTTTTCACGATACAGGTTGAAGGTCCCACAGCCGCCGGTGACAGTGAAGCGCGCGCCTATAACGTTGCGCTCGGCGTCCTTGAAAAATGGAGGTACACGGAAGCCGCTTCCAACGAGTAACTGAGCCACCACCCCTATGCGTGCGCGCGTCTACTCCGTACGCGCAAAAAGGAGGCCCTATGAAAAAGGTCGTCGCCGTTTCCGTCTCTGTCGCGCTGCTTCTCATCGCGACTGTAACCTATTTGAACTATAAGGCAGAACGCGCGCGTTATCCAAAAGGCAACTTCGTCTTTGAAGAAAACGGCTATATGTTCAACACTTTGCCGTTTGGCTCCACACCGGACGATCTTGCCGCGGTGCTCGAGACACCCTTGGACGCCTCTTTGCCGCTGGCCTACCCGTTTGCCCACACGCGGTATAAAACGACGGAACCAATCGGCGTACTGAACGCCTTGGGCACAACCGAGGCGTTATTCACTGAAGACGGTCTGTGCGCCTTTACCTTCACGGCGGAACTGAACATGCGGGACGCCGACCGGCTGCGCCGCCAGCTGCTCGACTTGTACCGGCCTGACTTTGGGGAGCCGGCTGTGGAAAACAGCCCGGATACCACACAGATCAGCTTGCTCTGGGAGGACCGGAAAACAGGCACGGCACTCCGGTTTAAAATCTCTCGCGCGCCATGGAACTTCTATGCGCTCGAGGTTTGCGCCTACGAAAAATGGCGCTACGTTGAAGCCGGCGCGGAAAAATGGATATCCGAATAGCCACACGCCCTAACAGCACAAAAGGGACGCTTTTCGTAAGCGTCCCTTTTTCGTCTATTTTTTCCCGAGCTCCTTTTGCAGCGGGCGGTTGACGTGGCGGTCGCGCTCGCGTGCGTTCCACGCTTCGAGCGTGCCGCGCAACCGTTTTTCGGCTTCATCCACCTCGATGCGCAGCTCTGCCGCCGACATCCGCCGTGCGCCGTGACCGAGCACGATCATCTGCTCCGCCATGTCTGAAGTTGCGACGCGTACACGGTGCTTTTTGCCGATTTCATACGTCGCGCGCTCGATGTACGTATCCGCCGTTTCGGCCTGTTTCGTGAACACCACCGTAATGTTGTGGTAACGGAACACATCCGCGGTGTCCCGCGGCACACGGTACGCGTCGAAAACCAGAATGCAAATGCTGCGGCTGACACTCTGGTAATTGCAGAGCCTGTCCATCAAAATCTGGCGGGCGGTGTCGATGTCTCTGGCCGCAGTCTTTTGCAGATCCTCCCACGCAAAGAGAATGTTGTAGCCGTCAACCAACAGGTATTCCGGGTTGGTGTCACGGTCCGGCACCGGCCAGAGCGTGCGGTTCGCTTCCTCGGCCTGCACAGCATTTTGCGGCCGCAGATCACGCCGCTTCACAGGGCCGTAGGTACGCTCAAAAATTGCCATCAGTTCCTGATCCGAGGCAAACGGGCGCATCTCGCGCACAGCGGCGGGCTGTGGCGCATCCTCCTGCGGTGCGTCCAAATGCAAGCCGCTTTCCACATGCATGTGTGCGGCCGCCTCCCGCCAAGGGACGACAAAACCCGCGCCGTGCGCACAGAACACGGAATCGCCCGTGTTTTCCGTATCGCGCTCGGGATCGTAGCCGATCTGCGCAATCACCGTCTCAGCGTTGTGGCAGGGTCGATAGCCCGCCGGCATGCAGGACAGACTGCCCAGGCCGCGCGTGTACGCCGCGACCTCCAGAGCGTAGCCGCGCAGCTCGGAAACCGGTGCATATCCGGTGAGCACCGCATTTTCGCCGGCCGTCTCCGGCGGCGCGCTTTCGGCACAAAGCCGCTGTAGATCCGCCATCGCGCGGCCGACATATGTCTGCGGCACTTCCAGGCGAAACGCATACCACGGTTCCAGCAGGAGGCTTTTGGCATGCAGCAAACCGTGCCGCACGGCGCGGTAGGTAGCCTGCCGGAAATCGCCGCCCTCTGTGTGCTTCAAGTGTGCCCGCCCGGCAACCAGTGAAATCTTCATGTCCGTGATCGGCGATCCGGTCAGCACACCGGGATAGCTGCGCTCCTCAAGATGCGTCAGAATCAGCCGCTGCCAGTTGCGGTCAAGCACGTCCTCGCTCAGCTTCGAAGCAAACTGCATCCCACTGCCGCGCGGGCCAGGTTCCAGCAGCAGATGTACCTCGGCATAGTGGCGCAGCGGTTCAAAATGTCCCATCCCCTCGACGGGCGCTTCGATCGTCTCGCGGTAGACGATGCTGCCCAGGCCAAACGTGACCGCCATGCCGAAACGGTCGAGCAAAAGGCGTTGCAGCACTTCGAGCTGCACCTCACCCATCAGCTGCACATGCAACTCGCGCAGCTGTTCGTTCCAGACGACGTGGAGCTGTGGATCTTCCTCTTCGAGCAGGCGCAGCCGCCGCACAGCCGTGTGCGGTTCGCAGCCCTCGGGCAAAATAACCTGATAGGTGAGAAAACTTTCGAGCACCGGCGCGGGCGTGTCCGGCTCGGCACCAAGCCCTTCACCGGGGTATGTCTGCGTCAATCCCGTGACGGCGCATACGCCGCCGGCAGGGATCTCCTCCGCAAGCTTATACTTGCCGCCCGAGTAGACGCGCAACTGGTCGGCCTTTTCCGACCAGACGTGTTCCCCCTCCCCACCGGAAAGCATCGCTTTGACCGCAAGCACACCGCCGGTCACCTTGAGGTGAGTCAGCCGCACCCCCTGCGCGTCGTGGCTGATTTTGTACACCTTTGCACCGAACGGCGCGGGATACTGCGGCACACGCGCATACCGCTCCATACCGCGCAGAAAATCCGCTACGCCCTCGAGCTTCAGGGCGGAACCAAACCAGCAGGGAAACAGCCGGCGCGAAGCAATCAGAGACCGGATGGCCTCCGTTTCCACCACGCCGGTTTCGAGATATGCGGTGAGCGTCTCCTCGCTGCACATGGCGACGTTTTCCCAAAAACTGTCGTCTTCTGTGGAAAAATCCACGCACGCAGCTGAAAGTCCGCTGTGCAGAGATTCGAGCAGGTTTTGCCGGTCCGCACCGCTGAGATCCATTTTATTGACAAACAGAAACACCGGCACACTGTAGCGCTCCAAAAGCTGCCAAAGCGTGCGCGTGTGACTCTGCACACCGTCCGTGCCGCTGATGACCAGCACCGCATAATCGAGCACCTGTAGCGTGCGCTCCATCTCGCTCGAAAAATCGACGTGTCCCGGCGTGTCCAGCAGCGTCAGCTCCACCGTTTCGAGCGGCAGAACCGCCTGCTTGGAAAAAATCGTGATGCCGCGTTCGCGTTCCTGCACGTCGGTATCAAGAAAGGCATTCTGGTGGTCGACGCGGCCGAGGCTGCGCAGCTGCCCGCCCGCATAGAGCATGGCTTCGGAAAGCGTCGTCTTGCCGGCATCGACATGGGCCAGAATTCCCAAAATCAGTTTATCCATTGCTTCTCCCTCAGTCCTTTGATACCTGTAATTATAGCACCTTGCGCCCAATCTGACAACATTGTGCAAGGCGCTGATTTTTAGCGGCAGATCTTGCATATCCGGCCTGTTTTTGATATAATGAATGCAGTTTTTCACCGGGCCGCAGGGTGCCCGTTTTTTTGTGGTTTTTTCCCGCATGTATAGAGCGAAAGGGGCAATCGTAATGAGGAAAATTGGGTTTGACAGTCAGAAATACATTCGTCTGCAATCGGAACGCATCCGCGAGCGCATCAACCAGTTTGGCGGCAAACTGTATCTGGAATTTGGCGGCAAGCTGTTCGACGATTACCATGCCTCCCGCGTTTTGCCGGGCTTTGCACCGGACAATAAGATCAAGATGCTGCTGGAGCTCAAGGATCAGGCGGAAATCGTGATCGCCATCAACGCAAACGACATTGAAAAAAACAAGCGGCGCGGCGATCTCGGCATCACGTACGACACCGATGTGATCCGTCTCATCGATGTTTTCCGCGGCTTTGGTCTGTACGTAGGCAGCATCGCGCTCACACAGTATGCCGACCAGCCCTCGGCGGAAATCTTTGAAAAGCGCATGACGGCGCTCGGTCTCAAGGTCTACCGCCTGTACCGCATCCCGAACTACCCATCCGACCTCAAGCTGATCGTCAGCGACGAAGGCTATGGCCGCAGCGACTACATCGAAACGACGCGTTCGCTTGTCGTCGTCACTGCCCCCGGCCCGGGCAGCGGCAAAATGGCCACCTGCCTTTCGCAGCTTTACCACGAGCACAAGCGCGGCATCAAGGCCGGCTATGCAAAATTTGAGACGTTCCCCATTTGGAACCTGCCGCTCAAGCACCCTGTCAACCTCGCGTACGAGGCCGCGACCGCCGACCTCAACGACGTGAATATGATTGACCCCTTCCACCTCGAGGCCTATGGCGAAACCACCGTCAACTACAACCGCGACATCGAGATTTTCCCGGTGCTGCGCGCAATTTTCGAGCGCATCTACGGCGAATGCCCCTACAAGAGTCCGACGGACATGGGCGTCAATATGGCCGGCCTGTCCATCGTCGATGACGAGGCTTGCCGGGAAGCGTCCAAGCAGGAAATTATCCGGCGCTATTTCAAGACCGCTTGCCTCGTCCGGCAGGGGCTTTCCTCGGAGGACGAGCTGAATAAGATTGAGCTTCTCATGCGCACGCTGAATCTTGAGCCGGAAAACCGCAGCGTCGTACCGGCTGCGCTTGCGGTTGCGGATCGCACCGAAGAGCCCGCCGCCGCCATCGAACTGCCGGACGGCCGCATCGTCACAGGCCGCACCACAGCGCTGTTCGGCGCTTCCTCCGCCGCCATGCTGAACGCGCTCAAGATGCTTGCCGGCATTGACGACGCGATCAATTTGATTTCTCCGACGGTCATCGGCCCGATTCAGACGCTCAAAACAGACTACATGCACAGCCGCAACCCGCGCCTGCACACCGACGAGATGCTTGTTGCGCTCGCAATCAGCGCCGCGACCGATGAAAACGCCATGAAGGCTATGCAGCAGCTCGACGCCCTGAATGGCTGCGATGCGCATTCCACGGTCATCCTTTCCAATGTGGACGACAGTGTGTTTAAGCGTCTCGGCGTCAATGTTACCTGTGAGCCAACCTATGAGAACAATAATCTCTATCACAAATAATATGAAGTGGGACACTGATTTTTTCAGCGTCCCATTTTTTAAACAAAAGATCCCCGAAGCCGTCTGGCTTCGGGGATCTGCCATTTTTAGAATCTGTCGCGTTTTACGTAGGTGGTGTGGAGCAGCTCGTGCGCCTTATGGCATCCCGGAGGACCTCCAATCCACTCATAGCACTCGTGGACAATCGGGTTCAGGTGGCTCTTGCGGAGCGTCTTTGCCGCGTCTTCATCATAAAGCGCTTTGGCACGGAGCGCCTTGATGTCCGTGAAGCTGCGGACCGATGCCGGCTGAATGGGCTGGCCACCGCCATTGACGCAGCCGCCCGGGCAGCACATGACTTCCACGATGTGGTAATCGGCTTCGCCCTTCTCGATCTTCGAGAGCAGCTCGTTCGCATTGTTGAGGCCGCTGACAACCGCAACCTTCACATCCATACCGGCAACCTTGTACACGGCTTCCTTGAAGCCCTGTGTGCCACGGATTTCCTTGTATTCCACATTGGCGTGGTCCGTACCCTCGAGCACGTCCGCCGCTGTGCGAAGCGCCGCCTCAAGCACGCCGCCGGTTGCGCCGAAGATCGTTCCGGCACCGGTGGAAACACCCATCGCCGGGTCGAAGTCCTCCTCAGGCAGGCGGACAAAGTTAAGATGCGCCATCTTGATCATACGGGCAAGCTCGCGCGTGGAGATCGAAATATCGACATCCGGCAGGCCGGCCGCCGCTTCGTCGTTGCGCATGATTTCGAATTTTTTCGCCACGCACGGCATGATGGAAACGGAAACGATCTTTTCAGGATCAATCCCTTCCTTCTCGGCGTACCACGTCTTGATGAGCGCGCCGGTCATCTGCTGCGGCGACTTGCAGGAGGAGAGGTTCTCCGTGAGATTCGGATAATAGTGCTCGCAGAACTTGACCCATCCGGGCGAGCAGGATGTGATGATCGGCAGCTTGCCGCCATTCTTGACGCGGTCAATAAACTCGTTCGCTTCCTCCATGATCGTCATGTCAGCGCCGAAATCCGTGTCAAATACCTTGTCGAAACCGAGGCGACGCAGCGCTGCAACCATCTTGCCCTCAACATTTGTGCCGATCGGCAGGTCAAATTCCTCGCCGAGCGCCGCACGGACGGCCGGCGCGGTCTGCACGATGACAATCTTATCCGGATCGTTGATCGCATTGATGACGTCCTGTGTGTTGTCCTTTTCGGTGAGCGCACCGGTCGGGCAGGCATTGATGCACTGGCCGCAGGAGACGCACGCCACATGGCTGAGCGGCTGCTCAAATGCACAGCCGATTTCCGTGTCGAAGCCGCGGTTGTTGGCGCCGATAACGGCGACGTGCTGCTGCTGGCAGGCCGCTACGCAGCGGCGGCAGAGGATGCACTTCGCGTTGTCACGCTCGAGATGGAGCGTGGAGTAATCCTTTTTGCCTGCGGGCACAGCGCCTGCGAAACGGTTTTCATCGTCAATGCCCATGTCGTTGCAGAGCTTCTGCAGCTCGCACGTGCCGCTGCGCTTGCAGGAAAGGCACTTGCGGTCATGGACGGAAAGCAGGAGCTCCAGCGTCATTTTTCTGGACTTCTGCACCTTCGGCGTGTTGGTGAAAACCTCCATGCCTTCATTTACGGGATATACACACGCGGCGACAAGCGAACGTGCGCCTTTCACCTCGACCATGCACATACGGCATGCGCCGATCTGGTTGATGTCCTTCAAGAAGCAAAGGGTAGGAATGTCGATTCCGGCTTCTCTAGCAGCTTCAAGGATCGTGCTGCCGGCAGGCACTTCGCAGGCCATGCCGTTGATCTTGATGTTCACCATATCCATTGTATACACACTCCTTCCTTATTTCTTCTCAATTGCGCCAAATTTGCACTTTTCACGGCAAACACCGCACTTGATGCACTTCTGTGTATCGATGACGTGCGGCTGGCGGACCGCGCCGGAAATCGCGCCGACCGGGCAGTTGCGCGCGCAAAGCGTGCAGCCCTTACATTTTTCGGCGTCGATGACAAAGTTCGTGAGCGCTTTACATGCGCCGGCCGGGCAGCGCTTCTCGGTGACGTGTGCAATGTATTCGTCGCGGAAATATTTGAGTGTGGAGAGAACCGGGTTCGGCGCGGTCTGGCCGAGGCCGCACAGCGAATTCTCCTTGATGTAGTAGCAGAGCTCCTCGAGCCTGTCGATATCCTCAAGCGTGCCGTTGCCGCTCGTAATCTTATTGAGGATCTCGAGCAGACGCTTCGTGCCGACGCGGCACGGCGTGCACTTGCCGCAGGATTCGTCAACCGTGAATTCGAGGAAGAACTTCGCGATATCGACCATGCAGGTCGTTTCGTCCATGACGATCAGGCCGCCGGAGCCCATCATGGAACCGATGGCGATCAGCGAATCGTAATCGATCGGCGTATCGATCAGGGAAGCCGGGATACAGCCGCCGGACGGACCGCCAGTCTGCGCCGCCTTAAACTTGTGGCCACCCGGAATGCCGCCGCCGATGTCTTCGACAACCTCGCGCAGCGTGGTGCCCATCGGCACCTCGACAAGGCCGGTGTTGTTGATTTTGCCGCCGAGCGCAAACACTTTCGTGCCGGGGCTCTTTTCGGTGCCGATGCTGCGGAACCACTGCGGCCCCTTGAGGAAGATCTGCGGAATATTCGCGTAGGTTTCGACGTTGTTGAGCACCGTCGGCTTCTGGAACAGGCCCTTGAGCGCCGGGAACGGCGGACGGCATCTCGGCTCACCGCGCTTGCCCTCGATGGAGGTCATCAGTGCGGTTTCCTCGCCGCAGACGAACGCACCGGCACCGAGGCGCAGCTCGATGTCGAAATCGAAGCCGGAATCAAAAATATTCTTGCCAAGCAGGCCGTATTCACGCGCCTGATCGATGGCGATCTGCAAACGCTTGACGGCGATCGGGTACTCGGCGCGGATGTAAACATAGCCCTGCGTCGCACCGATGGCATAGCCGGCAATCGTCATGGCTTCGATGATGCTGTGCGGGTCACCCTCGAGGATCGAGCGGTCCATGAACGCACCCGGGTCGCCTTCGTCGGCGTTGCAGCACACATATTTCTGGTCGGCCTGATTGGCCGCCGCAAATTTCCACTTGAGGCCCGTCGGGAAGCCCGCGCCGCCACGGCCGCGCAGACCGGAATCGAGCATGGTCTGGATCACCTGCTCGGGCGGTATTTTCTCGGTGAGGATTTTGCCGACAGCCTGATAGCCGTCGAGCGCGATGTACTCGTCAATTACTTCCGGGTTGATGACGCCGCAGTTGCGCAGCGCAACGCGCATCTGCTTCTCATAGAATTTCGTTTCATTGAGAGATTTTGTGGTGTTGTCGTCGACAACCGTTTCTTTATAAAGAAGGCGCCGGACGATACGGCCTTTCAGCAGGTGCTCCTCGACGATTTCGGGAACATCTTCCGGGGTAACCCGGCTGTAGAAAGCGCCTTCTGGATAAACGATCATAATCGGGCCAAGCGCGCAGAGACCAAAGCAGCCGGTTCTGACAACGTTGACTTCCTTTTCAAGGCCTTTGGCGTTGATCTCCTCGTGCAGTCTCTCCATAATTTTTTCGCTGTTCGAGGAGGTGCAGCCTGTGCCGCCGCAGACCAGAACATTGGAACGGAACATAGTTTTACCTCCTTATTTCTGATTTGCACCGATGGTGTATTCCGTGACGACATTGCCGTTGACCAGATGATCGTTGACAACGCGCACCGCCTTTTCGGCAGTCATTTTCACATAAGTCGTCTTTTGACCGTTTGCGTCGATCACTTCGACGACCGGTTCATACTGGCAGATGCCGATGCAGCCCGTCTGGGTGACCATGATGTCGTTCAGGCCGCGCTTGGCGACCTCATCGACGATGGCGGTGAGGACGGGTCTTGCGCCCGCAGCAATGCCGCAGGTCGCCATGCCGACAAGCACGCGGGTTTTCGCTTCGGAATTCTCGCGAATATTGACCGCCGCCCTCGCTCTATCTCGGATTGCCTGAAGTTCAGCTAATGATTTCATTGTAAAGCCTGTTCCTTTCTGCGCCGTGCGCATTTATGGTTCCTTCGATGGTCAGGCGTTGATCTCCCCGTCCATCTCTGCGATATAATCCCGAATCCATGCGGAAACCTCCGGTTCACTGAAGGGGATCTCCCCGAGCTGCTCCCGAAGCTCCCGCGTGTCGAGCGCGGCCTGCTTTTCCGCGCCGTCCGCTGCCTGTTTAGAGCGGATGTACAGAAAATCCAGTTCCGGATTGCAGGTGATCAGCAGGTGGATGACAGAGCCGATATCGCCAAGCGGGATCATATCGACGTGCGAAGGTTTGAAAACCGCTGTCAGCGTCGTGCCCTCGCCGAGCTTGGAATCGATCGAAAATGAACCGCCGGTCATCTCCGCTTCCATCTTAAAAAGCGGCACGCCGAGCCCGACCTTGCGGGTTGTGCGCGTAGTGAAAAACGGATCGATCACACTACGCACCTGCTCTTCGCTCATGCCGCAGCCGTTGTCTGTCACCGTGATGGAAAGCGTGTCGTCGGGAACCGATTCCGCCACGCGGATCGTCGTGAGCGACGCGCCCGCGCGAATGGAATTCTGCACGATATCCATCACATTCAGTGAAAGCTCCCGCATCGCCTTATGCCGTGTACTTTGCGAGGATCTTATCCACATCCTCCGGCACAAGACGGCCGTATACGTCCTCGTTCACCGTGAGAACCGGCGCGAGGCCACAGGCGCCGATGCAGCGGCAGGCCGTCAACGAGAACAAGCCGTCCGCCGTGCACTCCTCCGGATGGATACCGAGTTTCGCGATCAGGCGATCCAGCACCTTATCCGCACCCTTGACATAGCAAGCTGTGCCCAGGCAGATGGAAATGTTGTACTTGCCCTTGGGCGTCAAAGAAAACTGCGAATAGAATGTAGAGACGCCATACACCTCTTCGAGGGAAACGTCCAGACCGCGCGCAATCTCCTTCTGCACCTCGATCGGCAGATAGCCGTAAATTTCCTGAGCCCCCTGCAGCGCGGGCATGACGGCGCCCTGCCGTCCCTTCAACGACTCGATCAGGTCGAGAAGCTTCTGGTGCTGCTCGGGAGTATCGGTAAACGGTATAGTACTGATACGCTTTTGCATTGTATTTCCTCCCTGAAAAAATTGTGGAAAGTAATTTTCAAGCTGCGTGCCACCCTCGGGCAACACCCACAGGCACGGCACGCTTTGTTTCATTATATCAAAATCGATATACATTATAATTCTCTTGAGGAATTATAATGTAATCTTTGTCATTTGTGCGACAAAAATTCCGAGGATTTTTTAAACGCAAAATACAATTTTTTCGGTTTTTTGCCTTTAAAAAACCATACAAATTTGGTGTACATTCCAAAAACGTTCCTTTATTTTTTGGATTTTTTTATCGATATTGCGTATCGATATATTTTTATCCATTTTATGCCAGAATAAAATGGATAATGTCGCTCCATCGAACGGGCTGTCGGGATTCCGATATTTTAAAGCGGACACCACGCAGATTTGCGTAGTGCCCGCTATGGCGTCGGCTCCAGAAATTGCCCCGGACCGCAGCCGCGGATGGCGTCGAGCAGCGCTTTGGCCGAACGCTCCGGCAGCTCAACCTGCGCCATGGACTCCCGCATCAGATGCAGATAGTGCGCATCGGAATCGCGCAACAGGCGCATGTCTTCCAGCTGCGGATACAGCTGCAGCACCGCGGCGCGATCTGCATCGGCGGAAAGCTCCGCCGCCGCAAAGCCGGCCTCGGGTGGGATAGCGCCGAGCGCGGCTGTCACGCTGTAGGCGTCCTTATCGATGTGCGCCGGAAACGCCACGCCGCCGTACGACGCCACGAGCGCCTGCACGTCATTGACGCCGATCTCCGTTGCTGTGATCAGCAGGTGATCAATTTGTCCGGTCACTTCGTCGTTTTCGTCCAAAATCAATTGCTCTCCGAAAATTTCCGGGCGATTGGGGATATGCATGGTGTGCGCGGTCACGTAAACGTCAAATTCCAACGCTGCCTCCACCGTCTCAAAAAGGCAGACCACATGGGCTTCCTCCGCCGTGCACAGCTCCATGCCGGGAAGGACGAGCACACCCGCCGCCTCGCCGACCCGCACGGCGGCGGGTGTATTTTGGCAGGTGTTGTGGTCTGTCAGCGCGAGGATTTCACAGCCGAGCAGCGCCGCCATATGTACGAGGTTGTTCGGCGTCATTTCGTTGTCCCCGCAGGGCGAGAGGCACGAGTGCATGTGCAGGTCGTACCGGTAACGCTGCATACGCGTCACGCTCCAAGCGCCGCCGCCACCTGCAGCGCGGTTTCATACGCCGGCAGCGACGTCGTGTAAATCGCAACCTCCTGCTGGTTTGCGCGCTTCAGCGCGTCCGCATCGAGCGCGGCATCCTCCACCAGCACGATGGCCGAGACGTCTGCCAGCGTGGCGACGGCGATCGCGTTGATATTCCCCATCACAGTCAGCCAGACGTCGTCCGCCTTCGCACGCCCCATCACCCAGCTGAGCAGATCGCCGCAGTAGCAGCCGAGCGCTTCGCGGTCTGCGCCGTCGCTTTCCGTCAGCTGTTTCCAGCCGAGCCTTTCGGCCAGTTCATGGATTTGCATGTTCCTTCACCATTCCTTTCCAAAGGCGCCGTTATTCTGTGTCGTGCGGGCAGATTCCGCCGTCCAGATTGGCAATCGTATCCGCAAAGCGCTGTATTTCCTTGCGCAGGATGAAAATGCAGTCCTCTTTTTTGCAGTTGCCGCGCACGACATCCTCCGCAAACGCGCGGCATGTCGGTGCGCCGCACGCGCCGCAGTCCAGACCGGGCAGCGATTCCTCCACATCGCCGATTTCCACCATCATCTGCATCGCGCGCCCAATATCGTCGGAAAGCGTGAGCACATTGGAGAACTCCAGCTCCTCATTCCAATTCATTTCCGGCGGCACCGGCGCATTCTGCTCCAGATGGCTCTGCGAAACCGGCAGATACTTGCGCAGCCGCTGCAAGCGCGCAATTGCCACATACGGGTTCTCCACGCAGAGCACCCCGCCGACACAGCCGCCTGCGCAGGCATTCAATTCGATAAAGTCCAGCTCGCCGATCCGCTCGTCCTCGATCTCCTCGAGCACGCGGATGACATTTTCAATGCCGTCCGCAGCGAGATACTTCTCCTTCAGCAGCGCCGAGGATTCGCCGCCCGACGACGCCCAGCTCACGCCGATGATGCCGGAGCTTGAAAGCGGCTCCACCTCCTCCGGACGCAGCTTGTCCATGCGGTTGGAGAGCTGCGGGAAAATTTCGCTGATCGCAATCGCACCGTCCACCTTCGATTTCTCAATGCTGATCGGCATGCGGATATCCGTTACCTTGGCGGGGCACGGCGTGATGAAAAAGCAGCCGATTTTCTCTTCCGGCAACCCGGTTTTCTCCACAGCCCGTTTTTTGGCGATGGTGGCAGCCGTCTCCATCGGGGAGAGCAGCGGCAGCACGTGTTCGCACAGGTCCGGGAAACGCACGCGAATCAGGCGCACGATCGCCGGGCAAGCCGAGCTGATGACCGGGCGCTTCAACGCGCCGGAATCCATCAGCCGCCGCGTCGCTTCGCTGACGAGCTCCGCCGCGCCGGATACCTCCATGACGTCGTCGAAGCCGAGCTTCTTCAGGCCGGTCAGCACATAGTCCTGATCGTCCAGGTTGTTGAACTGTCCGTAAAGCGAAGGCGCGGGCAGCGCAATTTTATATGTATAATTTTCCAGCATGGAAAGATGGTCGTGCTTGGCGCGCTTGGCATGGTGCGGACAGATGCGGATGCATTCGCCGCAGTCAATACACCGCTCGCTCGTGATCACTGCCTTGCCGTTGCGCACGCGGATCGCCTCCGTGGGGCAGCGTTTGATGCAGTTCGTACAGCCGACGCATTTGCTCTCATCCAGCGTGACCGAATGGAAAAAGATTCCCATCGCTTACGCCTCCTCATTCAGTCTAAAATCGCAATCTTACAGCTTCGTGCTCTGTGCGTAAACCACCATCCGAAGTGTCGTGCCTTCTCCAACCACCGAATCAATCGTCATTTCATCGGAGTATTTTTTCATGTTCGGCAGGCCCATACCGGCGCCAAACCCCAGCGAACGCACGTTATCGGGCGCAGTGGACCAGCCCTCCTGCATGGCCTTGCTGACGTCCGCGATGCCGGGGCCGTGGTCGGTCAGGACGATGACCACCTTGTCGGGGTCCACGTCGACAACGGCTTCACCGCCGCCCGCATGGATCACCATATTGATTTCGCCCTCGTACATCGCGATGGCGACACGCCGGATGGCCGTGGGGTTATACCCGAGCTTTTTCAGCTTGTGCTTGACGTCGCCTGAAGCCTCTCCCGCGCGGGTGAAGTCGTCTCCGGGGACTGAATACCTCAATTGTAGCATACTCATGATATATCGCAACCTCCTCGAAGCCCGCTTTCGAACAGAAGGCCGCACGCCGTAAACATACGGTAAGGTGTTGCGAGAATCGTGATATCCTTCTGCGCTGCGAGATCCAGGACCGACTGATCCGGCCGCTTGCCGCGCACAAAAATGATGCAACGCATGTCCATCATTTCCGCGGTGCGCACCACCTGCGGATTGACGAGACCCGTCAGCAGCACAGACTGATCCTTAACAAAAGCGAGCACATCGCTCATCATATCGCTGCCGCACGCCATTTTAACCTCTTCTTCCAGGTCAGCTTCCACCAGAACGTCCGCTTTGAGAATACCGATGATGTCCTGTACCTTCATGATCTTACTACCACCCTTTCGCGTGTTTCGAGTGCCGCCGCGCCGCACCCGCTGGTATTGCCTTTCATTATACACAATATATGCAAAAATTGCAATGCAGGCAAAGATTTTTTCAATATGTTTTCCAGATACACCCGGCTATTCTGAAATTTGTGCGGACAATTGTCCTCACTTAAAAGACAGATTCGCACCGCTGTGCATGCTGGAAATACCCTTTTGGAACACGGACGTCTGTTTTTCATACAAAAACAGTTGTATTTCTACTAAAAACAAATTTATTCTTGACTTTTCCAGTTTTGCGTGTATATAATAAATGAAACTTCACTGTGATAAAACATCCCGTGAAGCTTCGAACAAAACCAGAAAGGAAGATCTTATTATGAATCGCGTGTACAACTTCTCAGCCGGCCCTTCCATGCTGCCGGAAAGCGTCCTTCGGAAAGCCGCAGCCGAAATGCTCGACTACGAGGGCAGTGGACAGTCCGTCATGGAGATGTCGCACCGATCTAAGGTCTACGACGGTATCATCAAGGGCGCAGAGCAGCTTCTGCGCGAAGTGATGCAGATTCCCGATAACTATAAAGTGCTTTTCCTCCAGGGCGGCGCTTCCTCGCAGTTTGCGATGGTTCCGCTCAATCTGATGACGAAAAACCACAAGGCCGATTACGTGCTTTCCGGCCAGTTCTCGACGAAGGCCTATAAGGAAGCCGTCCGCTTCGGCGATTGCAAGGTCGTGGCCTCCTCGAAGGACGACAATTTCAGCCATATCCCGGTGCTGGATCCGAAGGAGTTCCGGCCCGACGCGGATTATTTCCACATCTGCATGAACAATACGATTTACGGCACCGTATACCACGAGCTGCCCGACACCGGCGACGTGCCGCTCGTCGCGGACATCTCCTCCTGCATTCTGAGCCGCCCGATCGACGTCTCAAAGTTCGGTCTTCTGTACGCAGGCGCGCAGAAAAACGTCGCGCCGGCCGGCCTGACAATCGTCATCATCCGCGAAGATCTGATCGGTGAGCCGCAGGAAGGCACCCCGACCATGTTCACCTACAAGGTGCACGCAGAAAGCGACAGCATGTACAACACGCCGCCGTGCTACCCGATCTACATGTGCAAGCTCGTCCTCGAATGGATCAAGAACGAGGTCGGCGGCCTCGAGGCCATGGAAAAGCGGAACGTTGAGAAAGCCAACCTGCTCTACGATTTCCTCGACCGCTCGAAGCTCTTCAAGGGCTGCGCCGAAAAGGACAGCCGCTCGATCATGAACGTGACGTTCGTCACCGGGGATAAGGATCTCGATGCAAAATTTGTTCAGGAAGCCGCGGCCGCAGGGTTTGTCAACCTCAAGGGCCACCGCAGTGTCGGCGGCATGCGCGCCTCGATCTACAACGCGATGCCGCGCGAAGGCATCGAAAAGCTTGTTGCCTTTATGGAGAACTTTGAAAAGGAGAATGCGTGATGCACAAAATACTCTGCCTCAATAAAATCAGCCCGGTCGGCACGGCCCGGTTCGGCGCGGACTATGAATTTTCGACCGAAATGCAGAACCCCGAGGGCATTCTCGTGCGCTCGGCCGCCATGCACGACATGGAGCTGCCGAAGGACCTGCTCGCCATTGCGCGCGCCGGCGCGGGCGTCAACAACATTCCGGTGCAGAAGTGCGCGGAAGCGGGCATCGTCGTGTTCAACACGCCGGGCGCCAACGCCAACGCCGTCAAGGAACTTGTGCTTGCGGCGCTCTTCATGACCTCTCGCCGCATTGTGCCCGGTATCGAATGGGCCAAGACGCTCAAAGGCAACGGCAAAGAAGTTTCGAAACTCGTTGAAAAAGGCAAAAGCGCCTTTACCGGCCCGGAAATTCTCGGCAAAAAGCTCGGTGTTATCGGCCTGGGCGCGATCGGCGTGCTCGTCGCGAACGCGGCGCAGATGCTCGGCATGCAGGTTTACGGCTTTGACCCGTTCCTCTCCGTGGACGCGGCATGGCACCTTTCAAGCAACATCACCAAAGCGGCCTCGGCGGATGAAATCTTTGCCAACTGCGATTACATCACAATGCACATCCCACTGAACGACACGACCCGCGGCTTTATTGGCGCGGAAGCGCTCGCCAAGATGAAGCCGGGCGTTCGGCTTCTCAACTTCTCGCGCGGCGAGCTCGTCGACACGGCGGCGCTGCTGCCAATGCTGGAGAACGGCCATGTGGCGGCGTATGCAACTGACTTTCCGGACGACGCGCTGATCGGTGTGGAAAATGTGCTCGCAATCCCGCATCTCGGCGCTTCGACGCCCGAAAGCGAGGACAACTGTGCGGTGATGGCCGTCAACCAGATTCAGGATTATATCGACAACGGCAACATCACGAATTCGGTGAATTTCCCGGCCATCTCGATGCCGCGCGGCACCGAAACGCGCATTTGTATTGCGCACCGCAACATTCCGAACACCATCAGCGCCTTCACAACGCTGTGCGGCGAGGCAGGCATCAACATCGAAAACATGCTCTCGAAGTCCCGCGGCGACTGGGCATACACGATCCTCGACGTTTCGAACGCCGTGGACGGCGCGTTGCTCGAAAAACTCGAGGCGCTCGAGCCGGTCGTGCGTGCGCGGGCAATCTGACCCGGCTGCCGGTGCGGCTTGGCTGTCCGTGTATAATAACAAGGTGAATCAAGCAGAAAAAGCGGCTTCTTTGAGAACAAAGAAGCCGCTTTTCTAAATACGCCGCCACGCCGTCCGCATCGTTCGTGCCCGTCACATCGTCCGCCGCCTGCCGCAACGGCGTTGTCCATGGCGACACGCCCGCAGGAGTACCTCTCTACCAGGCGAATCGCATGGAGTTGACTGTCCAGCGCCTGCCTTACATTTCCATCTGAAAGCAATGGCCACCCGGTTTTCCGCCGGGCAACCGCTCATTTTTATAGAATCGGTGGTCAGGCTTACCCGCGCTTGCGGTACAGCGCCGCAAAGAGCAGGCCGACGACAAGCACTGCCGCACTCGCACCGAGCAGCACCCAGGTTTCCAGCGTCTGCGCGCCTGTTGCAATCTCTGCGCCCGGCGTCGAGTCGGTTCCTGTACCGCTTTCCGCAAATGCACCGCCCTGCATCCGTTCGCCGGCCGAAACATCCGCACCGGATGCACTGGCTGTCCCGGCATTCGGCTGCACCGCATCCGCGCTGTCGGCGGGGATGCGCCCGTCCGTTTCGCCATCCGGAATGTCCGTGCCAAATTCGTTGACTGCCCCATCGTCCGGCTGTGCTTCGGTTTCCGCGCTATCATCCGGCTGACCTTCGCCCGCAACCTCAGGCGGCTGCATCCCGCCAGGCATTGCCGCACCGTCCGTCGGAATTGCTCCATCCGGCGCCGCATCGGTATCCGGCAAAGCACTGTCATCGGACGTCGCTGCGTCCTGCGGCAGCTCGGTATTCTCCGCCACCTGTGCACGTTCCGTGCGGGTTCCCCCCTGTGTTTCGGTGGCTTGTGACAATGATGATTCGACCTGCGTCGCTCCTTCCAGAGCCGCACCGGTTCTGCCACCGCGCATTTCCATACCTGCGTCCATGCCACCCATCGCGTTGTTCATGGTTCCCATCGCGGAGATATCAAGATCCGATGCGTCGACCAGCGCTGTGCTGTCTGCTGCCTGCGCTTCCGATGTAGCCGGGATGGTTCCATCCAACTGGCCGCGGATGCTTTCTGCCCGGAGCAGACAAAAGGTTTTCAGCGTCTCCACACCGTCTTCAAATTCCGCATACGTGCAGAATTTCGTGGGATCCTGCTCCACATACGGGGCAATCAAGGCCTGCACATCGTCGATCATCTCCGCAAAGTACCCGCTTTCAAACCAGTCGGCGATCCATTCGGAAAATGCTTCGTGGTACAGCGCCGTGTAGGTTTCATCCGAAAAAATCCACGCGAGCATCGGGCGCGAATCCACCGTGCCACCGGACACCGGCGTGTCGATCGGGTAGTTGACGAGCGCCGTCGCGTCCTGCGCACCCTGGAAGCCGCCGAACGCCAGATTGTAATCCCATGGGATCATCGAAAGCTGGCCGTCCTGCTCATAGAGATAGTAATTGTGGATCATCGAGCCGGTATAGCTGTCAAAATTACAGACAAAATTGTGTACCACAAAGTACCGGATCACCGCATCCACATCCACGACCGATTCCAGATTTTCACACGCGTTCAGCTGCCGAAGCGACTCGATCAACCGATCCTTGTCGGCGTCCGTGACATCGGTTTTGGCGTTGTCAAAGATATTCGAATAACTGCTGTATGCGTCGTCGGTGTAGACCAGTGAAACATCACGGCTGCCCGTCATACCGCCTGTGTCGCTGCGGTCACTGCCGGTTTCGGGCATCTGCACCGCGCCACCATCCGGCATTGCCGGCATTTCACCGTCTGGCATGCCGCCTCCCGGTGCAGCGGGTATGCCACCGGAGTCAGGCGCGTTGTCCAGGCTGTTCGCCACGCCATCTTCTGTTGCCTTGGAATCGTCCTCAAATTCGGACGTGCTGTCCGCGCCGTCCTTGGCCGCCTGCCAGTCTACCATGTCAAACCGACCGCCGTTGCCGCGGCCGCCGCCCATGCTCTGGCTGTCCGGTTTATACAACGCACCGGCGGCATCGCTGCCGTAGTTGCGTGTGAGGAACGCTTCCTCTACGCCCTCCACCGCCAGATATAGACCCCAGTCCTCGCCGTTGACCGTAATGTACGCATAGCTGCACAGCGGTGCGGCCACGCCGAACGCCCCCATCATCTGATAGGAAAGGTAGTCCTTCATATAGGTGTTGTCCTGGATGATGTTGTTCAGGCTCAGCTTATCCAGTCCGTAATAGCTTCTGGTGCTGTCGTAGTGGTCAAACTCAATTTTGAAGCTGTACCGGTCGTTGCCGTAGCTGGCCACCTGCGTCAGCGACGTATTGCCCTTGGCGCGGATTGCCACGTTTTTGTAGGTCTCCCCGTCGATGACCACGGCGCAGACCGTGTATTCTTCATCGGTACAGGTTTCGAGGAAGCCTTCCCAATCGTCCATCACGATGTCCACCGTGTGCACGGTGCTTGTGTCGAACAGGCGGCTTTCGTAGCCCAGCGCGGTGGAAACCGCCTGAATGCCCAGGCGTTCGCCGTGCATAAAAACAACCGTCAGAACCAGAGCAAGGGCGATGGCAACGCAGCAGATTTTGTCGATCCATTTATGCGTTGACATAGTGCTTTTCCTCCGTTATCCCATATAATCGCCGTTGTAGCTGACCAGCACGACGCTGCGCACGCCGTCCATCTGTGCAATCGCGTTGACGAAATCCGTATTGTCGCTGCGCATGCGTACCTCCGCGTTAATTTCCACCTCGTCCGCCTGAACCGTTTTGCTTTTCACCACACAGCGCTGTGCCTGTGCGCTCAGAAAGGCGATGGCGGCCGCCTCGCTTTCATGGTTTGTGCAGCGCAGCACGACAATGTAAGGGTTTGCATGTGATTTTTGGTTGGCAAACACCAGCAGGATAACGCCGATGATCACACTGCCAAACACGGCGAGCGGAATCATACCGGCGGCCAGCACAATGCCCGCGGCAATCGACCAAAACAGGAAGGCGATGTCGAGCGGCTCCTTGATGGCCGTGCGGAAGCGCACGATGGAGAGCGCGCCGACCATGCCGAGCGAGAGCACAATATTGGAGGTAACCGCGAGGATGACCAGCGTGGAGATCATCGTCAGCGCGACGAGCGTCACGCCAAAGCTCGACGAATACATCACGCCTGCAAACGTTTTCTTGTAGATCAGAAAGATAAACATGCCGATAGCAAATGCCAGCACCATGGAAAGCGCCATGTCCAAAAGCGACACGCTCGCAATGTTCTCCAGAAAGCTCGATTTAAAAATGTCTTGAAAACTCATGTTGTCCAGTCTCCCATCCGATGGTTTTTACAAAAAATCAGCCGTACAAACGGCAGGCCGCGTATTTTGAAAACGATCCCGTATGCGTGCCCGGCGTCTGCACGATATCCCGGATCACCGAAGGCAGGAAGGCGTCCCACTTGACCTCGAGGATCACCGGCGCACAACCGGCCGGAACCGTGATACAACCGGGATTGAGGAAATCGGTGCCGTTCAGCCCCGTGCGGATATCGTAATCCAGCGTCACCCGCACATGGCCCGGCGCAAATACGAAGGGCTCCCGGGTGTAATCGACGATTGTTTTGGGACGCAGCCCTTGCGTGCACATCTTATACCGCAGTTCCTGCAAAAGCGGGTCGTCCCGTTCCGCTGCGCCGGCAAAATCGCCCCGCAAAAGCGCCTGTACCTCTTGCAGGGACAACGCGGTTTGCGCCTTGCTGCAAAGGTTGTGGACCTTGCTTTTTTTCTCCAGCAGGATCAGCGAGCGGTCGCCGTTGTAGCAGCGCAGCCGGAACTTTTCCCGCCGGTCGACGCCATCCGTTTTTTTCCGCAGCGCCTTGTCTGTCAAATTGTCAAAATACAGGCTGCGGATTGTATACCGGCCGTTTACGGCGTATGCATCCCGCTGCATGACGGCGCCGAGCCGCGACCGGAGCGCCGGAAGATCGGACCGGGTAATTGCATGCTTCCATTCATGGCGAAAATCCACATCATAGCCCCCTTTCTTGAAATTTTGCGTATACCAAGGATACCGACTCAACCTTAAATCGAGTTTAGAACGAAGCCAAACGCTGTATTTTTGCCGCGCTCGCTTCCGTACAGCGCGAAAAAGGCGCAAAAAACGGCCGGCGGGCTTTTGAACTGCCCCCGGCCGTTTCCGTTCCCGGTTTCCCGTCTTATCCCACGCGCAGCACAACGTCCAGCTCACTGGCGTCCTCCGGAATCGACGCCCAGAAAGCCCGAGCCTCGGAATTCTCCGATTGCTGCGCCGCGGCAAATGCCTCGCGAATTCCGCCGAGCACTGCCTCGCCGTCCACGCCATGCTGATCGGCCACGCGCAGAATCCATCCGTTTTCCTCTGTCTTGTTCATAATGATCTTCCTTTCTCGTCGGGCGCCCCGGCACGCGGAATCCGCACGCGAAGCACTTGTTTTGAATTGCCGTGCCGGCGCAAACAGCCGTGTTTGCGGATTCCCCGCGTTTCGACACCCGAAAACGTCCGTTTTCGTTTGCATTTTGCTGTTCGCTGTCAGATCTGCGATAACCCTGTCGGATTTCGTAAGCCCATTATAGCAAGCCTTTCCCGCGGTTTCAAACAAAATCGTTCGCTCTGTTTCGACACAATCGGACGAATTCGCGGCTTTTTCTCTAAAAGACTTGCCTTTTCCCTACAAACCGCCAGATCTTGTTACAAAAAATTCATTTTTCTCCACGGATTGTGGTTACACCGCGCCCCACGCAGAACATAGCATGACCGGATTCCGCCGGCGTATACGCGGCGAAACCCGGTCAACGATTCAAAGAATGATCAGCACAAGCGGCGTATGGCCGGCTTTTTTCAACCGATTGACCGCCTCGTGCATCGGCACCGCCCGGCCGGGCGGCAGCAGCGGCGCATTGTGAAAGACAAAGCCGTTTTCCAACCGCGTGCCCGCTATAAAGTGATTTCCGCGCAGCAGCCCTCTGTTCTTATAAAAAATTACCGCAGCACGGCAAAAGCGCGTTTTTTCTTCCCACTGCGCCGTACCGAGCAGGCAAAGTTCCGCCCGGCCAAAACGCCGCCGCAGCCAGCGCTGTAAGCGCAGAACATTCATGCCAAGCAGACCGCCGCACGAAGGCAGGCGTTTGCGTTCCATAGTCCAGAGCAGCGCGCGGAAATCCGGATTTTTCCCGAGCGCCACCGCCACATTGTACGCGGCAACCGGGCCGCAGCCGCTGCGTCCCACCGTGGAAAATAGCCCCCAGCGGAGATTTCGAACCGCTTCATCCGTCTGTTTTTCAAGATACGTACTCATACCGCGCCCTCCCTGTTGAAATGTCAAAAAAATTGTAGCACGCGCTGGTAAAATAGTCAATTGTCGAAACGCCGCCGTCATGCTAGAATGAAAGGGATTGCAAACCGGTTTTGCTTTTCGCGCGGTATTTCGGCCGCGCCAACAACTTATACACCTTGAAAAGGCAGGGACTGTCATGTATACGACCGATTACTTGAAAACTTTTTCTGAAATGCTCGATCTACCCGCAGAAAGCCGCGTGCCGCTGCTTCAGGACTATACCGCGCTGCTTGCCGCGCCGGGCGCCGTGGAAGAAATGGCCGCGGCCGAAGCAAAGCTCTTTGACGGCGCCGAATGGGACGCGCTGATCCCATATATGGATCGGCTGCATGTGTGCAGCGGCCTGCACCGCCACACCGTGGATTTCCTGTTTCTCATGGCGGCCAGCGAACAACTGCGCGCGCATTACCGGGCCGCCGGCCTGCCGGATGCTTTGTTCTGGGACACGATCGCCGACCTCAAATTTAAGCTCATCGAATGCCACGATGTTTACGGCATCTGGGGCACATTTGTCGCGTTCTGGCATCCGTGGTTCTACACGATGCGGCGCTTTAAGCTCGGGCGGCTGCAATACGAAGCCATTCCCTTCAAAAATGAAGCGCCCATCACGCTCGGGGGCTATACGGTGGAACCCGGCGACACGGTATACAACATGCACATTCCGTCCTGCGGCCCGCTGACCCGAGCGGCGCGCCTGGATTCCTATAAAAAGGCGTATGCCTTCTACCAAAAGGATCTCGGCGGCAAACCGATGGTCTACGTCTGTCACTCGTGGCTCCTTTACCCGAAAAACCGCGAAATTTTGCCCGCCACGCTCAACATGGTTGATTTTATCGACGATTTCCGCATCTACAAGTGGCAGGAGAACGACGAATTCTATGACAAGTGGCGCGTATTCGGCAAGGATTTCGAAAAGCCGGACGCCGCGCTGCCCGAGGATACTACGCAGCGCCGCTGCTTCAAAAAGTGGCTGCTGGCCGGTAAAAAAACCGGCGAAGGCTGCGGCATTTTCCTTTATGACGGCAAAACTTTCACAAAATGACCCATTTGGCTTGACAGCTTCACCTCTTTGTGTTATATTTCAACATTGGTTAAAGGGTTATATAGGTTCACGACTTGGGTGAACGTCTCTACCGGCCGCCTTGTGGCCGACTATAACGCACCGCATTCTGCGGGGCATATAGCCGGCAGAGGCGGCTTTTTTGCGCACATTTGCACATTCTATAAACAGTGGGGCCGTCGCACGACGGCTTCCTTTCAGAAAGGCTGGTTCACATGCAAACAGATATCCTCATCATCGGCGCCGGTCCCGCCGGCATTTTTACCGCCATGGAGCTGCTGCGCCGTGGCTGCCGCAAGAAAATCCTGCTCGTCGAAAAAGGGCGTGCCATCGAAGACCGGCGCTGCCCAAAAGCACAGACCGGGCACTGCATGAATTGCAAGCCCTACTGCCACATCACAACCGGTTTTTCCGGTGCAGGCGCATTTTCCGACGGCAAGCTTTCTCTTTCACCGGAAGTCGGCGGTGACTTGCCGCAGTTGATCGGCGACAGCGTCGCCCAAGCGCTGATCGACTACACCGATTCCATTTACCTCGAATTCGGTGCAGACGCGCACGTCGAGGGCATCGGTGAAAAGGAAGCTGTAAAGGAAATCCGCAAGCGCGCGATTCAAACCGGTCTCAAGCTGGTGGACTGCCCCATCCGCCATCTGGGCACCGAAAAAGCGCAGGAAATCTACGCGGCAATCGAGCGATACCTGATGGAAAACGGCGTGGAACTGCGTTTCGGCTGCGCGTGTACCGACCTGATTCTCAAAGACGGCGTCTGTTTGGGCGCGCATCTTCTGGAAAACGGAATCGCCTATGAGGTTCTTGCAAGCCATACCGTCGTCGCCGCCGGGCGCCGCGGCGCGGACTGGTTCGACCGGCTCTGCGCGCGCCACGGCATCGCCCATGCACCCGGCACAGTGGACATCGGCGTGCGCGTGGAAGTGCGCAATGAGGTGATGGAAACGGTCAACAACGTGCTCTACGAATCGAAGCTGATCGGCTATCCGAAACCGTTTAAAAACAAGGTGCGCACCTTCTGTCAGAATCCCGGCGGTTTTGTGAGTCAGGAGAACTACGACAACAACCTCGCGGTTGTCAACGGCCATTCCTACAAGGACAGAAAATCCCAGAACACCAATCTCGCCATTCTCTGTTCCCACCATTTCAACGAGCCGTTTGACCAGCCGATCGAATACGCGCAGAAGGTAGGCGAGCTGACCAACATGCTGGGCGCCGGGCACATTCTGGTCCAGCGCTACGGTGACATTCTCGATGGCAAGCGCACCTGGCAGGAGGAGCTTTCCCGTTCGAATCTACAGCCCACACTGCCGGACGCCGTCGCCGGCGACATCACCTCCGCCATGCCGTACCGCACGATGGTGAACATTCTGAATTTTATGCAGGCCGTCGACCACGTTGTGCCGGGCTTCGCGGCCACCGAAACGCTGCTGTACTCGCCCGAACTCAAATTTTACAGCAACCGCGTTAAGATGGATGCCGATCTCAACACGAACATGCGCAACCTGCACTGCCTGGGCGACTCGAGTGGCTGGACGCGCGGCCTGATGATGGCCTCCTGCATGGGCGTGTTGATGGGCCGAAAGCTTGCCGCCGCGGAATAAATTTGCTGCCGGCGCTGCAAGCCTTGCAAGTTTCCCTTGCTTGTGCTATACTGAGTTCGTTAATGCACAAATTCAAGGAAAGACGGTTTTATAGATGAAATTAGGTATAATCGGTCTCCCAAACGTTGGGAAAAGCACGCTGTTCAACGCCATTACCAACGCGGGCGCACAATCCGCAAACTATCCGTTCTGCACGATCGAACCGAACGTCGGCGTCGTCGCCGTGCCGGACAGACGCCTCGATAAGCTCGCCGAAATGTATGAGCCGGAAAAGTTCACCCCCGCAACGATTGAATTCGTCGACATCGCCGGCCTTGTCAAGGGCGCGTCGAAGGGCGAGGGTCTCGGCAACAAGTTCCTCTCCAACATTCGCGAGGTAGACGCCGTTGTCCACGTCGTGCGCTGTTTTGAGAACGACGACATCATCCACGTCGAGGGTTCGATCGATCCGGCCCGCGACATCGAGACGATTGACCTTGAGCTGATCTTCTCCGACATGGAGGTGCTCGATCGCCGCATTGACAAGGCGAAGAAAATGGTCAAGGCCGATAAGAAGTTCCAGACTGAGGTGGACTTCTTTGAGCGCGTGCGCGAAGCGCTTGACGCCGGCAAGCCCGCCCGCAGCGTGGAATGCACCGAAGAGGAAAAAGAGTTGCTTTCCACGGTGAGCCTTCTCACCAACAAGCCGATTATTTTCGCGGCCAACATGAGCGAAGAGGACTTCACAAACGGCATCGAAAACAACCCGGGGTATCTTGCGGTAAAGCAGATTGCCGAAGCGCAGCACGCGGCCGTGCTGCCGATCTGCGCCGAAATCGAAGCTGAAATTTCCGGGATGGATCCGGAGGAAAAGGCGCTGTTCCTCAGCGACATGGGCCTGACCGAATCCGGCCTTGACCGCCTGATCAACGCCTGCTATGCGCTGCTCGGCCTCATCTCGTACCTCACGGCCGGCAAGCCCGAGGTGCGCGCCTGGACAATCAAAAAGGGAACAAAGGCTCCGCAGGCCGCGGGTAAAATCCACAGCGATTTTGAGCGCGGCTTCATCCGCGCAGAGGTCATTGCGTTCGACGACTTGATGGCCTGCGGCTCGATGGCCGCCGCCAGAGAAAAGGGCCTCGTGCGCAGCGAAGGCAAGGAATATGTGATGCAGGACGGCGATATTGTCCTCTTCCGCTTCAACGTGTAAAAACAGCCCGCAGACGGTTTGTCCGGGACTCAAAACAAGGGGGACCGACGCATCGGCAGCATTTGCCGCGCGCCGGTCCCCTCTCGTTTTGGGCTTGTCGCTCGATTCAATTGTTCCCGGTCGGCATATACGGGCGAATGCGACCGCAAAACTCCGCGAAATTCTGCGTTTGCAGGATCACGCGGCCGGGTCCGACGAGACGCGTAAGGAACAGCCCTTCGCCGCCGAGGAAGATATTCTTCACACCGCGCACCGCTTCGATCTCATACTGCACGGTGCCTTCAAACGCCACGACATTGCCGGTATCGACGCGGAGCACCTCACCGGGCGCCAGCGTTTTTTCCACCTGATTGCCGTCCACTTCCAGAAAAGCCATGCCTGAACCGCCGATTTGCTGGAGAATAAATCCCTCGCCGCCAAAGAATCCCGAGGAGAGGCGCTTTGTAAAAACGGTGTCGAGCGTAACGCCGCTTTGCGCGCAGAGGAACGCCCCCTTCTGGCAGATCAGTCCACTCCACGCCGAAACATGAACCGGCACGATTTCGCCGGGCACCGTCGCGGAAAAGGCAATCTCCGCGCCCGGCGCCTGCGCCGTGTATGTCGTCAGAAACAGGGATTCGCCCGCAAACAGGCGACCAAGCCCTTTCATAATCCCGCCGTGCGTATTCGTATCCATCTGCACCTGTTCGCCCATCCACGCCATGCCGCCCGACTGTGTATACACCGATTCCCCGGCGTCGAGACGCATCTCAACGGCAGGCATGACATTGCCGACTATTCTGTACTGCACATAAACCATCCCTTTCCTTTGTGGCCGAAGCCGTTTAGTTTATCCTAGCAGACGCGCGATTCCCTGTCAAGCGATTTTGCCGCCCGGCTCCGGGCTTGCCGAAAACAGGCGTGCCCGCGCATTTCCCCCTGCGCCGCATTCTCCTCTCTCTAGCAGAATGCCGTGGGAGATTGGTCCGGCAAAATGGGGGCATTCATTTGTTCCAGAACAGCTTCCTGTAATTTTGGGGCGACCGCGCGGTGTATTTTTTAAAAGCATTGGAAAAGTATGTCGCGCTTTCATAGGCACACAGCTCGGCAATTTCGCCAATGCTTTTGTCCGTGGATTCGAGCAGGAATTTTGCGTTGTCCAGCCTTCGCATCAGGATATATTGCTTGATGGAAACGCCCATCGTTCTGGTGAAGACATGGCTCAAATGATATTTGGACACGCCAAGCGCATCGGAAATCTGATCGAGCGACAGATATGCGCTCCAGTTGTCCTGTATATATTCGAGCGCCCGCGCGACAAGCGGGTCTTTGCGGCCGCTGTTTTCTGAAAGAAGCAAAATTTTGAAAAGCATCTGCGCGAATACGCTCTGCTTGTACCTGTGTTCATGGATTGTAGCCGAATAGATGCCGGAAAGGATCGTTTGGAACGGATCCGCAATTTCCTGCGCACGCGGGGAGCGGACCTTGGGCTGTAAAACGGTGATTTGGCTTTCGCGCAGAATTTCCGCAAACGACGCATCCGCCGTATAAAAATGTGCCCAGTAAATCGACCACGGATCGTCGTCCTCGGCGCCGTATGTATGCGGGATATGCGGAAACGTAAAAAACACGTCGCCCGCGGAAATCGCATGGCGCCTGTCCTGCAAATCCAGGTATCCCTTGCCTTTTACGCAGAGAAACACCATATAAAAGTCCGGATTCATACGGGATGCCTTATGCGCGCGCGCATTTTCGAAAAAGCCGATCCGGTCAAAATACAGCGCCTGAAAAACTGAAAGCGCCTGTCGTTCCTGCTGTGAAATGCAGTACTCCAAAA
This sequence comes from Ruminococcaceae bacterium UBA1417, assembly GCA_002305575.1. Classification (GTDB taxonomy): domain Bacteria; phylum Bacillota; class Clostridia; order Oscillospirales; family Acutalibacteraceae; genus Hominenteromicrobium. Next base: position 14,827 of record DBPP01000022.1, on the reverse strand, counting down.
ATTTGCGGTCCATACGCTCATCCCCTTCTCCTTTTAGTATAGCTTCCGCCATAGAAAAAGCAAGATTTTATAAAAATACCGCATAATTTATTATAGGCGCGGCAGCGTATGCACGATATAATGGGTGCAGAGGGAGGTTGTAAAATGGATCGCAAAGATTTGAAAAGAATTCGGGAGCTTGCCAGGGAGCAACTGGAAATTGCAAACAGCCCAGCCATGGAAGCCCTCGCGCAAGCATGGACAGATTTGAACGACTGTAAGCGCATGAAACCGCTGATTACGGTGGAAACCGATACGTTTGCATCGGAAGTGATTCCGCCACTGATGGAATGTACCACCGAAGAAGGCCGCAAATGGGAGTATATGCTTTTGTCCAACATCGTCAACCACAAGTATTTTGGGGACGATACCTTTGTGCCGAGCTACATTCCCGTGCACTACGGCACTTACATGAAGCCGTTTGACATCGATGTCCAGGTGCAGAAATCCTCTGGGCTCGGGCACCATTTCGTTTCCGTCCTGACAGATCTGGAAACAGATTTTGAAAAACTCAAACCTTCTTCCATGGGTTTATGCCCAAAAGAAGACGCGCAGAAACAGGTCGACGAGATCGGCGAGGTTCTGGACGGCATCCTGCCCGGCAAGATCGAGGGACAGGCCAACTACGCTGTGCCGACACAGAACATCGTCCACATCATGAGCATGGAAGACATGTATCTGGCCATGTATGATACGCCGGATCTTTTCAAAGAGATGATGGATCGTTTGACGGACGATTACTGCAGGTATTTCGATTTGCTGGAACAGGCAGGTTACATCCTGCCGACGACTTCCGGCCAGCGTTTGGGGCAGGGAACGTATTGTTTCACCAATGACTTGCCCAAGGAAAACGTATGTCGTACAAATCAGATTTGGGGCTTCATGGATGCTCAGGAAACCGCCGGAATCTCGCCCGCCATGTTTGAAGAATTTGTCTTTCCCTATTACCGGAAGGTGTTCAGCCGTTACGGTCTGCTGTCCTACGGCTGCTGCGAAGCGGTCGATCCCATTTGGGAAAATTGCCTGAGCCGTGTTGAAAACCTGCGCAAGGTTTCCATTTCGCCCTGGTGCAATGAGGACTATATGGGCGAACAGCTGCGAGGCCGAAAAATTGTATACCACCGGAAGCCCAGCCCGAATTTCCTCGGTGTCGGAGAAAATCTGGATGAAGACGCCCTGCGCAAACACATTCGAAAGACGCTTACGGCTGCAAAAGGCTGCACGCTGGAATTTACGCAGCGGGACGTCTATACCATCCACAACGACATCAGTAAAGTCCGGCGCTATGTGGAAATCATCCGCGAAGAGTGCGAGCAGTTCTAAGACAACGCCTGTTCCGCCGTCCGTTTTCAGGCGTTCGCGCGCATCGCGTGTTGTGCCGCTGCGTTTCCTGTGACCGCGTCAGCTATGGCGCGTTTTCCGAATAAAACCGACCGGGCCCGGCGTCTTTTAAAGACGCCGGGCCCGGAATGTTTTCCCTCAAGCGATGCAATTTACATGGTGACAAAAATAAATTTAACAACGAAGAGCGCCGCGATAACCGTGATCGGGATATCCTTCTTCTGATACTTGCCCGTGCAGAGCGTGATGATCACATACGCGATGGCGCCGATACCGATGCCGTTCGAAATCGAATACGTCATGGGCATCATGACAAGCGCAAGGAACGCCGGAACAGCGCTGCGCAGGTCGCTCATATCGACCTTGGCAAAGCCCTTGAGCATCAGAACACCGACGTAGATGAGCGCCGGCGCTGTTGCGCAGGCCGGAACCAAAGACGCCAACGGGCTGAGGAACAGGCAGATGCCGAAGCAGATCGCAACGATAAGGCTCGTAAGGCCCGTTCTGCCGCCCGCACCAACGCCGGCAGCGGATTCCACGAACGTGGTGCAGGTGGAGGTACCGCAGACAGCGCCCGCAACCGTCGCGATGGAATCGCTCGTCATGCACTGGTTGACGTTGATCGGATCGCCGTCCTTATCGAGCATATTCGCCTGCGAAGCCGTGCCGTACAGCGTGCCGATCGTATCGAACATATCGACAAGGCAGAAGGTAACGATCAGCATGATCGCCGAGAACACACCGCCGATTTCCTCACCGGTGAAAGCTCTGGCCCAGGCGTCTGCCTGGAACACACCGGTGATACCGATGGAGCCGAAATCCTTGAAGGTCGCGCCGACCTGGCTCATATCAAAGTTCGGCGTGGTGCCGGAAAGCACATAATACAGGACGCTGATCACGACGATGCTGATCAGCACGGAGCCCTTGACCTTGAATTTCTCCAAAATCGCAATGAAGAGCAGGCCGAGCAGCGCGAGAATCGCCGGCATAAACGCCTTCACGATCGTGCCGTCTGCCAGCGTGACGTCGTTGAAGTACGCGCCGTTCTGCAGTGCACCGTGGATGTTCACGAACTGCACCAGCGTGTACTGGTTGGTCTGGATGATGCCGACGTTCTGGAAACCGATGAACGCGATGAACAGGCCGATGCCTGCCGGAATCGCTTTCTTCAGGCAATCCGGAAGCGCCTTCGCCACTTTGGAGCGCAAGCCGGTCAGCGAGAAGAGCATGAAGATCAGGCCGGAAACCAGAATGATGACGAGACCCGCATGGTAGCCCTTGATGACGTCGCCGCCGGTCACAATTTCCGGCAGGATGAACGACACGAAGAAGAACGAATTGAGGCCCATACCGCAGGCCTGCGCAAACGGCATCTTCGCGTAAAGCGCCATCAGCAGCGTACCGATAACAGCCGCCAGAATGGACGCTACGTAGACCGCGTTCCAGATCTGCTGAAAGGCCGGGTCCGCATCCGGCACATTGTTGAAGCTGACGATCTGGTTCGGGTTCGTGACCACGATGTACGCCATCGCAAAGAATGTGGTCAGACCGGCGATAATCTCGGTCCGCACATTCGAGCCACGCTCGGAAATTTTGAAAAATTTGTCCAAGGATGTCACTCTCCTTAAAAAATTGAATTCCTGTTTTCCTACCAAATCCAGCAAAACAGGAACGTATCTATAGTATAGCGGCTTGCGTACCGGAAATCAAGAGAAAAAGCGAAGAAAAGTTACATTTTATTCACAAGATGTTCAAATCCGTCAGAAAGACGCAAAAAGCCGGAAAACGCCGTAATGGCGTTCCCGGCTTGGGGATGTGTCAGCACTGTTTCAGATACCGTACGCCGTAAGGCGGAAGCTCCACGCGGCCGTTGACCTGTACGGCCTCGCCCGTCAGCAGGTCCTGCGCCGCAAAGCTGCCGCGCGCGTCGATGCTGCACGGCGCGTTTTCGGCGTTGATGGCGACAAATACGGTTTCCTCCGCGCACTTGCGCTCAAAGAGCAGGTTTTTGTTCTGGATCGTCACATTGCGGTAATCGCCCCAGTTCAGAGCGCGGCTTTCCCGCTTGACGGCCGCAAGTTTTTCGATCCACACGGTCAGGGCGTTTTCCTCCGGCTGCTCAAAGCACGGACGCAGCGCGTTGTCGCCCTGGCGCTTTTCGCCCAGCGCGCCCCATTCGCTGCCGTAGTACAGGCACGGAATGCCCGGCATCGCAAAAAGCAGGCCATAGAGCGGCTCAAGCTGGTTCTTATCCGTCAAAATGCTCGCGACGCGCGTGACGTCGTGGTTGTCGGCAAAATTGACGAGATGCTTGCCGCGGTACAGCGTCCACGGTTCAGGCCCAAACTGTCGGCCGAGCGAATGCGCGATCTCGAAGAGGTTCATGGAATTAAACGCCGAATACAACCCTTTATAGCACTCGTAATTCGTGACGCTGTGCAGCACGCCGTCCGCCGTGATGCGGTTGTAATCGCCGTGAATCATCTCGCCGATCAGCACAAAATCGGCCTTTTTCGAATCGCAAAACGCGCGCAGGCGGCGCATGAAGTTCAGGTCGAGCATATAGGCGACATCAAGGCGCAGGCCGTCGATCTCGAATTCGCGCATCCAGCCCTCCACGCAGGCGAGCAGGTAATCGACCACGGCGGGATTTTGCAGATTCAGCTTGACGAGCTCGTAATGTCCCTCCCAGCCCTCGTACCAGAAGCCGTCGTTGTAGGCGGAGTTGCCGCCGAAATCGATGCGGAACCAGTCCTTATACGGGGAATCCCAGCGCTTTTCCTGTACGTCCCGAAACGCGAAAAAGCCGCGGCCGACGTGGTTGAACACGCCGTCAAGCACGACGCGTATGCCGTTTTGATGCAGCGCACGGCATACTTCGGCAAAATCCGCGTTGGTGCCGAGGCGGCAGTCGATCTGCGTATAATCGCGCGTATCATAGCCGTGGTTGTCCGATTCAAACACCGGCGAAAAATACACCGCGCCGACATGCAGCTTCTTCAGGTGCGGGATCCAATCGATCACCTTTCCAATGCGGTTGACGCGCACCCCGTCGTTCGGCATCGGCGCCCCGCAGAAGCCGAGCGGATAAATCTGATAAAATACGGTTTCATAGGCCCACATGTTGTTTGTTTCCTCCCCAATATGTTGATTTTCCAGTTTATATAACAAAGGACCAGACGCGTTGATCCGGATTAAATCTGCTGGCACAGTGTATCCAGTATGATGCGCGGAAATACGGTACTGCGCGTAAAGCGGCGGTATTCCTGTTCTGCTTCGGTTCTCCCGCCCATCAGAGATTTATGCGTAATCGTGTTGTCTGAGACACTAAAGATGGCCGCAAGAGAAATTCCGGCCAGCTTTGCGGCACGGAATGCCACAGCTGTTTCCATCTCGATCACATTGCAGCCCATCGCGATAATTTCCTCGATATGCGCAAATTGGGCAAAAATCGTATCGATGCTGAAATTTCGTCCTATATGATAGTTTACCCGGTTTTCTTCACAGATGCGAGCCGTATTGTTCAGAACTGTTTGAAGCAAACGATCATCGGGATAAGCTTTTTCTCCAAACACATCGCCTGCATGCAATGTGTCGGCCGCAATATAGCGGCTCGCGCCATCTCCGCAGACGCTATATTCGGGGACGACAACGTCACCGATTCCAATATTGGCATCGAGCGCGCCAACAGAGCCGATGAACAGCACGCGTTTGCAAGGTGTTACCCCCAAGGACAGCAGTGCATCCATCAGTACCGGTGCCCCGATCCCCGTTTTGATATACGTCATATGCAGGCCGCATTCTTTATTGAAGATATCCCACACTTTGATGCTCGGCGATGTAGACGAGCTGAGATATTTCGCCTCTCCAAGCTGCGGAAACATCTCGGGCTCCCACCACGGTGCAATCAGCACATTTTCCTGTACCTGATCGGACGAAATGTCCAATTGCTTCATGCAAAGATCTTGATCCCGTGCGCCATATCTGCGGATTCCTGCAAGCAAATCTTCATACTTCATGGGTACCTCCGGAACATACGTTTCAGACCTTGCCGCTCAGTGTAATCGCCTTCTTGTTGAGCGCGCGGAAGCGTTCGGGGATTTTTTCGTCGATGACGCGGCCGAGCTCTTCAACAGTAAAGCCGAGCACACCGCTTTTGGCCGCCGCGCCGAGCAGCGCGAGGTTCAGCACCTTCGCGGAGCCACACGCGGCGCAGACGGCGTCACCGTCCACGACCGTGAGATTTTGAACCTGCGCGCGCAGGTAGTCGAGCATCGCTTCACCGCTGTAGCTGCCGGAAAGCGAATCCGTCACGGGTTTGATCGCGCGGCGGTTCGTAACCACCGCGCCGTCCGGCTTCAGATAGCGCAGACAGCGCACGGCCTCCGCCGGTTCAAACGCGAGGATCAGGTCGGCCGTATGCTCCGGAATCAACGGAGACGACAACGCGCCGATGCGCACATGGCTGACAACGCAGCCGCCGCGCTGCGCCATGCCGATGGTCTCCGCCGTGCGCGCGCCGACGCCGCGGTTGATCGCGCACTGCGCGAGCAGTTTCGAGGCGAGTACGGTGCCCTGACCGCCCACGCCGCAAAGCAGAATGTTTCTCGTCTCCATCACGCGTTCGCCTCCTCTTTCTTTTTCATGCCGATCGCGCCGACCGGGCAGACCTGTGCGCACAGGCCGCAGCCGGTGCAGAGCGTTGCGTCAATCTTCACCGTCTCGCCGTCGCGATAAATGGCCGGACATCCAAGTGCCGTGATGCACTTTTTGCAGCGGACGCAATTCTCCCCGATCTCCATCGTACCCCGCGGCTTCGTGACCGCGATGCACGGCGATTTATAGATGATGGCCGAAACGCCCTGGACGGTATACGCGTGCTTCGCCGCATCCACTGCCGCTTTGAGATCGAGCGGATCGACGATCTGGATATCCGAAACGCCGACCGCCTCGAGGATCTTCGGAATGCTGACCTTTGCAGCCACGTCGCCCATCATCGTCACGCCGGTACCCGGATGCGGCTGGTGGCCGGTCATCGCGGTCGTCGAGTTGTCGAGCACAACAACCGTCAGATCCGTACCGTTGTAGACGGCGTTGATGACGCCGGGAATCCCCGTGTGGAAGAACGTGGAATCGCCGATAAACGCAAACGCGTGGCGATCCGGCTCACCGCGGTGTACGCCCTGGCCGATCGTGATGCCCGCGCCCATACACAGACAGGTTTCCGTCATGTCGAGCGGCATGGCGTTGCCGAGTGTGTAGCAGCCGATGTCGCCGGCAAAGACGCACTTCTTCCCCTGCATTGCCACCTTGACTGCATAGAACGACGCGCGATGCGGACAGCCGGCACAGAGCACCGGCGGCCGAACCGGCAGTGCGGGCGGCGCAGGCATATTATCGTCTGCCGCCGGCTGCTGCACTTCGAGATACTGTGCGAGAACAGCCCGGACACTTTCGTTCGTATTTTCACCGGCCGCCTGCACGTCGCCCGTCAGCTTGCCGCGCACCGTAACGGACAGGTGGCGCTTGCCACAGAGCATCAGAAGCGCGCGCTCGAGCACGGGATCAAGCTCTTCGACGCAGAGCACCTCCGCAGCGCCTTCGAGGAATTCCTCCGCAAGCGATTCCGGAAACGGAAAGGGCGTGGCAATTTTGAGCACGCGCGTATCCGGCGCGCCGAGCGCAGCAAGCGCCTCCTTGACGTACATCGCGTTGACGCCGCCGGTGACGATCACACGTCTGGCGTGCTCACCGTCTGCGCCAAAGCATTCCACCGTGTTGCGGCTGTACGTGGAAAAGTCGCGTCCGATTTCCGGATTGCGCGCTTCAATATGCGCGTGCGCCGCCAGCGAGAGCTTCGGGAAAATGACCCAGCGCGGGTCCTTCACAAAGCCCTCCGCCTGAATTTCCCGGCGCGTTCCGTCCGTATCGATGACGGCACAAGCGTGGCAAATGCGCGTCGTCGGCCGGAACAGGACCGGCGTGCCGTATTTTTCGGAATAGTCGAACGCCTCGCCGATCATCTCGTACGCCTCTTCGGGCGTTGAGGGATCAAACACCGGCAGCTTTGCGTACTGTGCAAACGTGCGCGTATCCTGCTCGGTCTGCGAGGAGATCGGGCCGGGATCGTCGGCCACAAGCACGACCATACCGCCCTTGACGCCGATGTACGCGAGGCTCATCAGCGGGTCAGACGCGACGTTCAGGCCGACCTGCTTCATTGTGACGAGCGCGCGCTTGCCGGTATACGCCGCGCCGGCGGCCACCTCGAGCGCCACCTTTTCATTGACAGACCACTCGACGTATACGTCGGCGGGTCGCGCCTTGGCGATCGTCTCGAGCACCTCGGTAGAGGGCGTTCCGGGATAACCGGTCACGACGCCGACGCCCGCGCGGATTGCGCCGAGGCCAATGGCAGCGTTGCCCATAAGCAATTCTTTCATGAATGGAATCCTCCCCTTCCTGCTGGGAATCCGGAAACGCCCCGCAGGGCGTCCGGCTCAGAATGTATAGACGCCGTCCGCCGTCTGGCGGATATCGGCCTGATAGAACGCGGTCATCGCACGGACCATATAGTCGGTATCGAGCGCACCGGCTGTCTCCACACACGCATGCATCGCGAGCTGTGGCACGCCGATATCCACCGTGTTGAGTGAGAGGTGCGCATTCGCGATGTTGCCGAGCGTCGAGCCGCCCGCCATATCCGAGCGGTTGTGGAACACCATCACCGGCACGCCGGCGCGGCGGCAGATCTCGCTGAATACCGAAGCGGAAACCGCGTCGGTCGTGTATTTCTGGTTGGCGCTGAATTTTACGACGATGCCGCCGTTCAGATAGCAGCGGTTTGTCTCGTCGCACTTTGCGGCGTAATTCGGGTGTACGGCGTGCGCATTGTCGGCGGAAAGCATAAAGCTATCCGGCAGTTTTGCAAGCCATTCGGATTCTTGCACGCCAAGCGCGTCCGCAATGCGGCGGAGCGTATCGGTGAGAAACGTCGAATCCGCGCCCTGTTTCGTGCGGGAACCGACCTCCTCATTGTCAAACACGGCGCAAACATTGAGCTTTTCGGTGTTTTCCGCGGCGAGAAAAGCCGTTGCAGCCGAAAAGGCGCACTGGAGATCGTCGAGCCGCGGCGCGACGATGAACTCGTTCTGCGCGCCGACCGTCGTGCCCTTCTGGCGTGGGTAGAGCACCATATCGCTGGAGAGCAAGTCCTGCGGCGCCACGCCGGCGGCTTCCGCCAACAGCGCCGTGTAGTCGGCCTTGTCCCCGCCGAAAAGTGGGAGCAGATCGACCTGCGGATTCAGCTTCTGCTCAGGCGTACCGCGCGTCATGTGGATCGCAAGGCTCGGAATCACGAGCAGGTCGCGATCGATGTTGACGAGTACGGTCCGCACGCCGTTTGCGGTGCGCACGACGGCGCGGCCGGCGAGCGACAGCGGACGGTCGAACCAGGATGAGAGGATCATGCCGCCATAGCCCTCGGTGTTGAGCTTTTTATACCGGCCCTCCACCGTGATCTCCGCGCCGGTCTTCACACGGAAGGTAGGCGAGTCGCTGTGCGCGGCGACAATCTGCATACCGCCAAATGTCTTTGGCACGGAAAACGCGAGGATGGAAGAGCCGTTGCGCGTGACAAAATAACGCTTTCCTTTTTGCAGCGTCCACGGCCGGTTTTCAAAAAGGCGTTCGCAGCCCGCGCGCTCCAACCACGCGGCGAGATTTTCGACGGCGTGGAAGCACGAGGGGCTGCGGTTGAGAAATGCGAGTAAATCTTCTGTATACTGGGGTTGCATGGGAATTTCCTTTCCGGCTTCAGCCGAACATCCAGGGGATGATTTTTTGCACGTAAGCGCTCCAGAACTGCATGTCGTGCACACCGGGGCCTTCCTCGTAGATATGCTCGACGCCCTGCGCATCGAGGAAATTGTGGAACGCGCGGTTGTTCTCAATGAGGAAATCCTCCGTGCCGCAGCACATGTAGATTTCCGGCAACTTCTTGCCAGCCGCAAGCAGCTTCTTCACGAGCGTTTCGGGGTTGCTGTCGCTTTCCTCCACGTGCGCAAGATCGCCGAAGCACTCGCGGTAATATTCGTAATTGGCAACGGGGTTGCTCTCGCCCGGCTGCATGGCGGCAATCTCATGGACAATCAGCGCCGAGGACAGCGCGCCGATCTTGCCAAACGTCTCCGGATACGCGAGCGCCGTATGCAGCGCACCGAAACCGCCCATCGACATGCCCATGATGTACGTGTCCTCCGGCCGCTGCGCAAGACCGAACGTGCGGCGCACGTAATCGACAAGCTCCTCACCGACAAACGTCTGGAACGCATGGCCCGTGGAAAGGCCGTTCAGGTAAAAGCTGTTTTCCGCGCTCGGCATGACGACCGCAAAATTGTATTTTCTCGAAAGCTCCTCCGGCACCCAGTTGCCCGCGGCGCCCGTGTAGCCGTGCAGCAGGAACAGTGTCTTCATCGGCTGCTCCGGCCGCTTCGGTTCCGCGCCCGGAAAATCCACGCGGTAATCGTTCGGGATCATCACGTCAAAGAATGCCTGACGGCGCAGTGCGTTGACATACAGCTCAATTCGAAAATATGCCACAGAAATCCTACCTTTCCAAAACAGAATTTATTTTATTGTAGCACAAAACAAAAGTGATGTGTAGCACAAATTTAAAAACGCGAAATTCTCCCGCCGTTTTGTTTTCCCTTACACGAAACAGGCCGAATCTGCGCCGTGATCGCCAAAAGCAGACAAAATCCATTTTGAAAGCGAGAAAATACCGCATTATTGTACACGGATTCCTGAAAAGCAGGGAGATCTCTGCGCCGGAGCAGCGCATACCTTCTCTTGGACACAGCCAGCGTACGAGCCTATCGCGTGTAAACACCGTATCTTTCCTGCACAGGTATGCGGTGATTTGCATAACAAGCTGCGCAGGTAGATTCTGGTGGGACATTTATCAGAAAAGCAGCCCAGTTGTGCTGCGCTGGGCCCGCACGGCCAACACAACAAAAAGCGGTGTGCCGCTCCGTTTGGGCGTCGCACACCGCTTTTCCATTTCTCTTCAGGTTTCGGTTTTGACCAGCGCCGCATGGACCCGCTCGCGCATTTCGGGCAAATACGCGTCGGTACGCGGATAGTCTTTGAACGTCATCGTCCGGCCTTCGCCCAGGCACGACAAGGCCGCTTCCCGCCCAGCACGCGCTTCGAGCGCCTGCAGCGCGCGCAAATCATTCAGCGCCATGGCAAAAATCTTGAGGCGCACCGAGCACAGCGGCCCGTCTGCGCCCGGATACACGGAGAAAGCGTCGCCGCCCGGGAACGCCCCGCCGGCGTCCGTCACCTGAAACGGATCGACCACGCCTTTCGAAAGCGCCGTATACCAGAAATTGAAGCCCCACTGCAGAAACCCCGTCACGCGATATTTCCAAAGCTGCACGCCGAGAATGCGATTGCGTCGGCGCGGCATCGCCAGGAAGCGGTTGCCAACGTCCACGCACTGCCCGCAGCAGACATACGCCCACAGATCGGACACGTGGTTCTCGACAAAAGGCTCCATGTGGTCGGTGGCAACAATCGGCCGCTCTACCACGCCGCGCGCGTAGAATTCGTAATCCGAAAGCGCGTCGCGGATCATGCAGCCCGGGAGCAGCGGCGCAGCTATCGACTTCGCGGCGAGGTAGCTTTCCAGATGTTCTCCGGATGGTTCATCCGAAATGTGGAACATCAGGTCTTCCTTTTCCACGCCCTGATCGGCAAAGAACGCGAGAAGGGCCGGCAGCATCGCCGCGAGGAAAGCCGCGTAAGCGGGATCGCTTGCCGCCGTGTGCCAACCGAAGCGCAACTTCCGCACGCCGTTTTCCACCACATAGATGTTCGGCGCGTGCTCGGCGCCCCACTGGGTAAACAGGTGGGAAATCTCAAATTTTCGGATGCCGCAGCGGCGCGCCAGCGCAATCCACCGGCCCAGCTTCTCAAATCCGAATGTGTAGCGGCCATCTGCATACGCGATGTCGAGCAACTGCGTACACGGCCGTTCCTTGCCGACCTCCACGTCGAGCGCGGGCGTCAACACGGGAGTCAAGAGCATGTTGATGCCGTGCTGCGCCGCCACGCGCATGTATTTTTCCAACAGCGCCCAATGCGCTTCGGAATAGATTTCCACGTTGTGCAACGAGGCGATGCAATCCGCGTGAAACCACTGCGTAAAGCAAAGGCGCTGCGGGGGAAGCGCAACCGGCAGGACTTCCAGCTCAAAAACAGCGCGCCTGTCTTCCACGCACAGGGTAACCGGATAGATGCCACCCGCGGCGTCCGGCGCGACGGAAAGACTGATCCAAAGCGTCTCGCGTTCATCGACATGCAGCGCGCCATCCGCAATCGGGTACAGCACGTCGGGAAATTCTCCGGGTTGTGTTGTGCTGTAGTCCGCGTCCACGCGGTCGGGATATGCCGGAAGCGCGCACGGCACGCAGCCGACGCGAAAGAGTTCCGCCCGCACGGGCGCCACGGTGTCGAGCGTTACGCGACAGTCACCTCGGCCGGTTACAACCGCCTGAAACGCCGTTTCTTCCCCGCGCAGGGCACTGCCCCTGCTATACGGTTCCAATCCGGCGCTGCCGGGAAAAACGCTCTCCATGGGGGAAACAAGTTGCAGCTGCATGTGATTCTCTCCTTTTATTCGGCGTCAAACTGCGTGAAATCCGGCACGTACTGCGCTTTGGCGGCGCTGCGCTCCTGACAGAAACCGTCGAGCCCGAGTGCCAGCATGTAATCCAGAACCTTACGGTATTCCCGCGCCGTGACGCGGCGGTTGATGTCGGCGTACTGCGCGTCCTGCGGCACACGGCCCATCGGCACGTACTGCGCCATCAGGCTGACTGGTACCTGTGCAAATCGCTGCGCAAGCTGATCGAGCACGGCCATGGAATTGCGCGTATGCGCCGGCAAAATCAGATGCCGCACAATCACGCCCTTTTGCAGCATGCCGTCGCTGTCATACACATTTTCGCCGGTCTGGCGCACCATTTCTTCGAGCGCCGCGCACGCCGTTTCCCGATAATCGGGCGCATTCGAAAGACGCACGGCAAGCGCGTCGTCGGCATATTTGAAATCGGGCAGGTAGATGTCCACAAGCCCCTCGAGCATCCGCAGCGTCTCCACCGATTCGTAGCCGCCGCAGTTGTACACGACGGGTATCTGCGGCTTATACTGCCGGAGCGCCCCGGCAATCTGCGCGGCAAAGTGCGTCGGCGTGACAAGATTGATATTGTGCGCGCCCTGCGCTTCAAGCGCCTGTATGCATTCCATAAAGTCGGCCGTATCAAACGTGCGCCCATGGGTGTTTTCCGCAGAAATCGAACTGTTCTGACAAAACACACAGCGCAGGGAACAGCCCGTGAAGAAAATCGCGCCGCTGCCGCGCGTGCCGCTGATCGGCGGTTCCTCCCAGAAGTGGAGCGCCGCGCGGGCAATGCGCATCTGCGCGCCGCTGCGGCAATAGCCGGTCTGCTCGGCTCGGTTCACGCCGCAGCGCCGCGGGCACAGCGTGCACCCCGTCATTCCGTGTCCTCCGGAAGCATCAGGAACGCGGCGTTCGAGCCGCGCTTGCCGCGCGTCACGCGGTGGGAAAACACAAGATCGCTGTTCTCCACCGTGCACACGCCGCCCACCGCAATGTTCTCGGGCCGCATCCCGCAGGCGAGCATATACCGCCGGTTACATTCCCAGAGATCGACGTGGAATTTGCCGTTTTGATCGTCCGTCACGAACGCTTCGCTCTCGGGCAACGCAAGGAATTCCGCCGCGCACGGCTCGTCGACTTCAAAATTCCGCTTGGAGATCGAAGGACCGATCGCCGCGAGCAGGTCAGCCGGGTCTGTACCGAATTCCGCCTGCATTTTTTCGATCGTCGCCCGCGCCATACCGTTCACCGTGCCGCGCCAGCCAGCGTGGGAAAGCCCGATGGCCCGGTGTTTCGGATCATAAAAGTACAGCGGGACGCAATCGGCGCAGTAGACGAGCAACGGCAAGCCTCTTTCGTTCGTGACGAGTCCATCTACGCTCTCCATATCCTTCGGCTTCCAGATGCCGACGCCAGCATTCTCCATCGCGACGCGGCGCACCACCGTGCGGTGATCCTGCGCCCCGGCTGTGATCCGCTCGACGGGAATTCCCAGCGCCGAAGCCATGCGGCGGAAATTTTCCGCGACATTTTCATCACTGTCGCCCCGATTAAAGCCGAGGTTCATCGCGGCAAATTCATTGCGGCTCACGCCGCCGATGCGCGTGGAAAACGCGTGTACCAGCGGCAGAGACGCCCACGCGTCGAACGTGAGCAGGCCGACGCCTTCTTTGATGTTCAACTGCATGTTCGCGATCTTCATAGGCTCCGCCTTTCTCGGTTTCTCGATTTTGGGCAGGGGCACCGTTTTTTTCGTGACGGTGATGCCCTCGTACTTCTGTTTGACGCGCACCTGCCCGCAAAACTCATAGCCGCAGCATGTGCAGCGGAACGTGCCGCGCAGGCTCTTATTTTTCACGCTCCATTTGCCGCGGCGCTTCGCCTCACCGCCGCATTTTTCGCAGGTAAAGCGCAGGTGCTGCCGCTCGATGAGCGGGCTTTCGGGGTCGCAAATGTAATTCGTCTTAAACGTAATCCTGCGATAAAACTCCGGGTCCGTACAGTCCTGCACATGTGGGCGGAAGGATTCGCGCGTATAAAGCTTTTTCAGCACGAGCGCAGAAAGCACGCTGTCATCCAGCGCGCGGTGATGATCGAGCGCGCCGTCGTCGACGCCAGCCAGCTCCGCCGCCTTCGAAAGGCCGAGCTGCTCCTTGCCGTCCAGTCCGAGCATCTGCTCGCAATACACCTGCAGATCAGCGTAGCGCAAAAGGAACGGCACGGTTTCCGTCCCGCCGAAATAGCGGCAGTTTTCAATCAGCGCCAGGATATCCGAGGTGCCCCACGTCGCGATAACACAGTCGCCCGCCCACTTGCGAAACCGACTCACCACCTGCATAAAGGGCATCGCATCGGAGAGGTTGTCGTCCGTAATGTTCGTCAGATCCGCAATCACCGTGCTGATCTTCTTCGTAACCTGCGGCTTCACAAAGCAGGAAAAGCGCTCTGCAATATTCAGTTTCTTATCGAGCTTGACGGCGCCAAACTCGATGATCTCATTGATAAACCCGTGGAGCTTCCGGCTGTACGCGCCGTTCCACTCCAAATCCAAAACAACTATATTCATCTGGTCCGTGCTTTCCTGAAAACTTTCGGGTGGATAAATTCGTACTGCCCGCGAAAGCGCAATGCCTTCGCGCAGCCTCTGTGTGTCCAGCGCGCACCCCACGACTTCGCTGCGGGCCGCGCCTGTTTCGCGGTGGCTCCGCCAATTTCCCGCTCCTGCAAAGGATGCGCCAGCGCGCACCCCGCGACTTCGCT